>NZ_JBRFIO010000002.1:0-1068181 GCF_052931795.1 Alcaligenes sp. RM2 | reverse complement strand
CGAAGGGTTCGACTCGCTCATTCCAAGCGCCCACACTTATCGGCTGTTAATTGTTAAAGAGCAGTGACAGTTGCCTGTCGTTCTACTGACTAACCCGGCTGGCTCGTCGCGCTTGGCGCTTCGTGCCTTGCTGTGTTAGCAGCAGAGAAACGAGATTATGAAGCAGATCAGGTAGTGTGTCAAGCGTTTTTTTGAAGAAGTTAGAAAGTTTTAAAACCGTCTAACTTATCCCGCTTAAACCAGAACTTTCGTTCTTTCTTACCTACTGAACAATCAACCGTGAGGTTAACTATCCAACTTCACAAACAAGGGTAAATTCTCAAAACCGTTTCAACCTGCAAAACCGCTTAAAAACTTAACGTTGCATTCTCTGGAGCAGAACCTAGAACTTTAACACAGAATTTTCTGATTTGTCAAGCTCCGGGTTTTACACCCTGTCAGTTTCCTGACCAGTCATTCAAGCTTCGGTGCGGGCCTTTTGGCCAAGGCGGTGAAACTTGTCTAACTGCTCTCTGCGGCGCTTCGGGGAAAACCCTGTGTGCTGCAGCGAGAAAAGAACTATAGCACGAGGATTTTCCGCTTTGCAAGCGTTCTATGGGATTTTCCTAGGTATTTCAGGAGAGAAACCGCCAAAAAAAACCTTAGCTCATTGATAACTATGAAGAATAACTATAAAAATATTTTTTAGCTTATTTCGACTTTTTGCCTTCAGGCAGGAGGCTTCAAGCTTCTTCAGAGCAAAACACGAACAGAAAGCTATTTTCCTCACGGAAATTCGTTAAATCATCTCCCCCGTTCTCTGACAACTCCTCCCTCTATCCTCTTCTATATAGATAGAAGAAAAACTCCCTCCAAAGAACAGTCGCCAGTCGATGGGTTGGTTGGTTGGTTGGTTGGTTGGTTGGTTGGTTGGTTGGTTGGTTGGTTGGTTGGTTGGTTGGTTGGTTGGTTGCTGGATGGATAGATGGCGGACAAAAGAACGGCCACACGAACACTGCATCGGCCCTGTGCCTTCAACCAACAGTGTCTATATATAGATAACGAATTGAATGGCCTCCAAGATCGAGCATTATGCAGGGCTGCTAGCCACTCGGGGCCCCGGGACCGGGTGTTGGGGCGAGTCAGAGTACTTGCCGCAGTCGGAGTCACAATCGGGGATGCAAGCAGTCTGCTGTTTGAGCCCAAAGTTTGTGATTGGTCCAGGGGACCAATCACTGGGCGAGTTCAGACTGCGCCCCGATTGTGACCCCGACAAGGGGACCGGCGCATTGCGCCGGCAAGTAGTCCGCCCCAACACCCGGACCCGGGGCCTCGAGTGGCGACCTACATAGAGCGGCTAGCACCATAAACCTCCCCAAGCAGTCTCCAAAACAAAGACAAGCGAAGCATTCATCCTCCCTAAACTCTCTATATAGTCATAAAGGCATAGCAGCCTCACCGACTTGGCCCTACACTAGCCCGGAACAGATATTCCTGAGCGAAATTACTATGCATGAAGACATCCTGATTAACGTCACTCCGTTTGAAACCCGTGTTGCCCTGGTCGAGCAAGGTGCTGTCCAGGAAATTCATATCGAGCGCAGCATCCAACGCGGTTATGTGGGGAACGTCTATCTGGGAAAGGTGGCACGGGTTTTGCCCGGCATGCAAAGTGCCTTCATTGATATTGGCCTGGAACGCGCGGCGTTTATCCATGTCGCGGACTTACGCCAGAATCGCACCGAGCGTAATCAGGGTAGTCCCACCACGCCGATTGAAAAGCTCTTGTACGAAGGTCAGTCTCTATTAGTACAAGTCATCAAGGATCCTTTGGGTACCAAGGGTGCTCGTGTATCAACACAAATCAGTATTGCGGGCCGCATGTTGGTGTATCTGCCTTTTGATCCTCATATTGGCGTATCGCAACGGATTGGTTCGGATGCAGACCGGATCGAGCTGCGCGAGCGTGTCAGTCGTCTTATGCCCAAGGATGAGAAAGGCGGTTTCATCGTACGGACTCAGGCCGAATGCGCGACGGATGAAGAGATCAGTGCAGACCAGCAGTATCTGCGTACTTTGTGGACACGTATTCAGGAACGTATCCGCGAGCAAGGCGCCCCCTCTGTGCTTTATACGGACTTGAGCCTGGCGCAACGTGTTTTACGCGATATGGTGACGCCCAACACCCAATCCATCATCGTGGACTCACGCACCGTCGTGCAGGAGATGAAGGAGTGGGCACAGATTTACACGCCCTCGGTGCTTGAGCGCATCAGTCACCACAAAGGCAGTCGCGCTCTGTTTGATACAGCCCATGTGGATGAAGAAATCAATCGCGCCCTGTCGCGTCGGGTAGATTTGAAGTCCGGCGGCTATTTGATTATCGATCAGACCGAAGCACTCACTACGGTGGATGTGAATACCGGCGGTTTCGTCGGTGGTCGCAACTTTGACGACACGATCTTCAAAACAAACCTGGAAGCAGCGATTGCCCTGGCCCGCCAGCTGCGTCTGCGCAATCTGGGTGGCATCATCATCCTGGACTTTATTGATATGGACGACCCTGCTCACCGGGAGTCTGTCTTGCAGGAGCTGCAAAAAGCGCTGGCCAAAGACCGCACTCGCGTGACGATCAATGGCTTTAGTCAATTAGGTCTGGTGGAAATGACGCGCAAACGTACGCGTGACTCTTTGGCGCACCAACTATGCGAGCCCTGCCCCACCTGCCAATCGCGAGGTTCCGTCCGCACGGCCCGCACAGTCTGCTATGAAATCTTGCGCGAGGTCCTGCGCGAAGCCAAACAATTCAATCCCAAAGAATTTCGTATTTTGGCGGCTCAAGAGGTCGTGGACCTGTTTCTGGAAGAAGAAAGCCAGCACCTGGCCGTGGCGGGCGACTTTATTGGCAAACCTATTTCTCTGGAAGTAGATCCACACTACTCCCAGGAACAGTACGACATTATTTTGCTGTAATTGGTCAGCATTGGGGTTGGCTGAGTAGCCAATCCCCTACATAAGCTCTTGTACGGCAAGGTCTGCTGCGTGCTCGGACACGCTCCTACACCCGCAAAGTTCAGGCACAGATACAAGCAAACCAGCAAACATCTTCTGGCATGCGGCAACTAGCAGCAGAAAAACACGCCCCGGCTTATTCGCTGATCTGATGGCGGATGATATGAAAGCCCTCTGACTCCTGAGGTGCCACAAAGTAAGAGCTGAACAAATCAAACTGCGCTTCGGTCGTCTCAAAGGGATGCTCACCACTGGCATTACGGGCATGCAAACGTGCTTTGCACAGTTCATCTGCCACATCCAGATAATGCAGTTCATGAGCCACAGCCGATTTTTCAATCAGCTCCCGCGCCCAAGCGCGTGTTGCCAAGGTATTGGACGGAAAATCCAGCACTACAGACATCCCAGCCTGCAACAAAGCAGCAATATGCGGTGCCATGGCCGCCCGCAACTGCGCTGAACAGCGCGCGTAATCTTCCAAAGACGCAATTTGACCGGGGTATACGTTAGCCAGCCAGAAATCTTCGCTGATTAGCACGGTCTTGGGCTGCTCGGACAGCTTTTTAGCAAGGGTGGATTTACCCGCCGCAATCTTGCCGCAAATCAGATAAAGCATCGCTGCTGTCGAGGCTGTCTGTCTGACTGGGGGTGTAGAGGCAAGATCCATAATCATCTCTGTTCATTGAGAGGGACTGAAAACAATAAACCCGCCTGAAAAAGCGGGTCACGAGCAGGACAGATTTGTCCTGCGATCAGGGCGCCTCATGTGCTGAGCGAGTTGCCCAGCACAAAGCTTGGACACTTACAGCGGCGCAACCGGTACAAAATCATCCTCGGGCAGCACTTCTTTTGGTGCATCGTCCGGGTTGCACACACCTGGAGCACGAATTGAAGTGAAGATCTCCTGAATCTCTCGCTTCACATCAGCGCGGTAAGCGTAAACCTTTGCGTCTACCCAACCCTTTTGCATCATGGTCAGATCGATCAGGATACTTTTATCCCAGCCCGCCCCCGGTTCCAGTTCGTAGCGCAAAGTGCCGTAGCTGGCCTGGCGCTCATCCATTTTGAAAACCGCTGCTTTGCCACACTCGGCCTGATGCTTGAACAAGGCACGCTGAATACCCACAAAGTCCGTATTGATGCGGCGCTCCGTCTTGAAATAGCTGGGACGACGCAAATCCTGTTCTCGCAGTTCCGCACCCTGCTTGGCACACCCTGCCAACACAGCCAGCCCGGCCAGCGCAAGAATGATTTTCTTCATGATGTTCCTTATCGTGCAGCCCCAGGCTGCTTATTCGTTGAACTGAAACTGCATTTGGTAGAAACCGGCGTACACACCGTTGCGGGCCAGCAATTCGTCGTGACGGCCCTGCTCAATAATCCGCCCTTCGTCCAGCACCAGGATTTGATCCGCATTTTGTACGGTAGACAGACGATGCGCAATCACCAAGGTACTGCGGCCCTTCATCAAGGTCTCCAGCGACATCTGAACCTGACGCTCGGACTCATTATCCAGAGCCGAGGTGGCCTCATCCAGAATCAGAATGGGAGCATTTTTAATCAAGGCACGGGCGATGGCCAGACGCTGACGCTGGCCACCAGACAGGGAATTGGCATTCTCGCCCACCATCGTATCCAGACCTTGTGGCAAGCCTTCCACGAACTCGCGCAGATTGGCTGCCTCCAGCGCTTCCCAGATACGCTCCGGCGTAACATCGGCTCCCGCACCATAGGCCACGTTTTGACCAATCGTCGCCTCAAACAGCACCACATCCTGGCTAACCAAAGAAATCTGGCTACGCAAGCTACGCAAGGTCAGCTCTTCGGAGGGAATGCCATCTACCCGCACTTGCCCACTGCTAGGAATCAAGAAACGCGGCAACATATTGGCCAGTGTGGTCTTGCCACTACCGGAACGGCCAACCAGGGCAATGGTCTGGCCGGGCTGCACCGCAAAACTGACCTCGGACAAGGTATCGCGATGCGCGTTGGGGAAACGATGTGACACCGAGTCGAACTCGATATGACCATGCACAGGCTGCGTGAACTCTCGAGTCCCGGTATCGGGCTCCGGGTCCTGATCAACCAGCTTGAAGACACTTTCTGCCGCCACCAGCATGCGCTGCATCGTGCCGGTGATATTGGTCAAACGCTTGATAGGATCAAAAATCTGTCCCAGGGCAGCCATGAAAGCGGCAAAGCTACCGATAGTCAGCGTGCCGGTATTGGCCTGGTAAAGAGCGACAAAAATCACTCCGGCCACGGCAATCGACACAAACAACTGTGTAATAGGCGACAGAGCGGCATCCGCAGAAGCTGCACGCATGGCGAAGCGGCGCAGGCGCGCATTCACATACATGAAACGGGTGTTTTCGCGCTCGTAGCCATCAAACAGCTTGATGACACGTTGGGCATCGATAGCTTCACTGACCACACGAGTCAGCTCGGCATTCATGTTCACGGTATCGCGGTTGATGCGGCGCAGGCGACGCGACACCAGTTTGGCCACAAAGACCGAGGCGGGCATGACCAGAAACACGATCACGGTCAATTGCCAGGACATGTAAAGCAGAACACCCAACAAGGCGATCACGGTCAAGGTTTCACGCACTACGACGGTGACCACCTCGGTGGCCACGCCAGTCATGGTGCCGGCATCAATCGTGAAGCGGTTCAGCAAACGGCCAGTATCCCCCTGCTTGAACTCCGAATCGGACAATCCCAGCAAGCGGGAGAACATGTCACCACGTAAAGTCAGCAACATTTTGTTGGCGATCCAGGCAAACAAATAAGAACTGCCGTAACTGGTCACGCCGCGCACAAACATCAGCCCGATCACCGCCAGCGGGATGGACCACATATAGTCCGGATTGGCACCCGTAAAGCCATCATCCAGCAAAGGCTTCATGATCACCGCCAGCACTGGCTGGGTAGCTGAGGAGATGCTGACCAGGATCAGCGCCAGCACCGCCACCTTCCAATAAGGCAGCAAACGGCTATAAATGCGCTTCCAGAGATCGGATTTGACAGGATCGTGCCCAGCAGGCTTGATTTTGGTTTCTATGGCGTTGGACAACGAGGACACCCTATATACTATCTAATTGTGTTTATTCTAACGCTCATTGCCTGAGTCGAGCGCCTCCGCACTTGTTGGTTCTGCCTAGTTGTCCTGTTCATGTCTGATCCCTCTGCCCTTTATTTACGATTGCCTAATTGGCTAGGCGATGTATGCATGAGCCTGCCGTGTTTACAGGCTCTGCTGGATACCGGTTTGCCCGTCGTGGTTTGCGCCCGTCCCTGGGCCCGCGAACTGCTGTCGGCTTACCCCTTGCATGGCTTCATCCCCATGAGCAGCCACTGGCACCAGGATGCCAAGGCCATACGCCGTTATCGTCGCCAGCACGGCCATCGCCAAGCGTATGGCCTGCTGCTGCCCGATTCGCTGAGCAGTGCCCTCAGCTTCAAACTGGCAGGTCTGCCAGCCTGCGGTTACCGGGACGATGGCCGTAGCCTTTTATTACGATGGCCGTTAAATAAGCCGCAAAAGCAGTTGCATGCGGTGCAATCCTGGTTCTATATTGTTCAGCAGGCTTTGGCGCTGTGGAAATTGAACCCGGCGCCTGAACAAGCCCCAGCCACCCTGGATTTGACGCTCAGCCCCCTGCAACGGCAAGAAGGCGACAACAGTCTACGCCAAGCCGCCCTGCGCCCCGGTGACTATATTCTGATCGCCCCTACCGCAACGGGACTGCACAAAGGCCGCGTCAAAGTCTGGCCGTATTTCGACCAACTGACCCGCCATCTGCAAGCCCAAGGCAAAACCGTCATTATGTGCCCCCCGCCCAACGAGCATGAGGCTGCCCTGCAAAATGCGCCCAGCGCACGTTGCCTGCCGCCCCTGCCTTTAGGAGCGTTTGCGCGGCTTTGCCAACAGGCGCAGTGGGTTATTTGCAATGACTCTGGCGTCTCCCATGTCGCGGCAGCCATCAAGGCCCAGCAGCTGACCTTATGTGGCGTCACCAACCCTGAAGACACCGGTCCCTGGTCGCCACGGGCGATTTGCCTGGGGCGCGATGGCCAATGGCCAACGCTGGACGAGGTGGTGCAAGTGCTGGAGTCAGAGCGGGAGCACCCATGAATGTATCGAGCATCCTGACCAGCCTGGTCATTCCGCTGAATTTGTTTGCCGCCCTACTACTTGTGGCGGTGCTGCTCTTTATCTTGCGCCTGCGCAAAACCGCCGCCGCTCTGGCCTTGGCCGGACTGCTCTGGACCGGCGCCTGGTCCCTGCCTGCCACCAGTCTGTATGCGGGCGGTTATCTGGAAAAAATGTATCCCTATCAGCCGGCTGAGCAGGTAACGCAAGCCGATGCCATTGTGGTTCTGGGCGGCCACACCGCTCAAAACCGCAGCAATTGGTTCTTGCCCCAAACAGCACAGAAAACATCGGCGCGGGTAGAACGAGCGGCCGATCTGTATAAAGCGGGCCGTGCACCTTACATTGTCTTGTCGGGAGCCGCGCTGGACGGCGGCATCAGTGAAGCCAAGGTCATGGCCAACACCCTGACTAATCTGGATGTGCCCGCCTCGGCCACACTGATGGAAAACGAAAGCCTGACCACCCAGCAAAATGGTGCATACACCGCCCAGCTACTGCAAGAAAAGCAGGCCAAGAAAGTCTTGTTGGTAACCTCTGCCCTGCACATGCCGCGCGCCATGGCAATTTTCCGCAAGCAAGGGGTCGATGTCATTGCGGCTGGTGCCGCCCCACAGCTAACGGTTCCGAACAGCCCCGAGTTTTCCATGTGGAAACCCAATCTGATGGCCCTGCAATCCAGCCGCTCCATCATCAAGGAATATGTCGGGATTCTGGTGTACTGGTCCCGAGGCTGGGCATGATTTGCCGTTCTGAATGTGGGGCCTGCTGTATCGCCCCCTCTATCTCCAGTCCTATCCCCGGCATGCCCCACGGCAAGCCTGCGGGTGTGCCTTGCGTTCAGCTGGACGAACAGCTACGTTGTCGGATTTTTGGCCAACCCGAACGCCCTGCCTGTTGCTCGGGCTTGCAAGCCTCGCCGGAAATGTGTGGGGAAAAGCGGGAAGATGCCTTGATCTGGCTGACGGAGCTGGAAACACTCACTGCTCCGTCCCTCAACAACTAAGCATAAAAAAAGCGTTCTGAAATACACTCAGAACGCTTTTTACTACAGGCTTGGCCTGCACCTGACTTTATAGCGCCCGCGCCTTCAAATAGGCCTGATAGGTATCCACCGAAAAACGCTGCGCATCAAAACGGTTTTCTGCGCGCTGCCTGGCACGCTTGCCCACGGTATGCAAGCAGTACTTCTGACATAACATGTCTCGGACATGCGCCTCAATGGCTGCCACGTCTCCACAAGGCACCACCCAACCCTCATGCAAATGCTCGATGCTTTCCGGTAAACCACCCGCATTGGAGATCAAGACGGGCAGCCCCAAAGCCAAGGATTCGTAGCACGCGTACGAGGCCGACTCTTTGTATGAAAGCACAAACCCCACATCACAGGCAGCCAGGATCGACCGCACATCCTTAACCAAGCCGGGGAAAACCAATTGTTCGGCACAGCCCAAAGCCTGCACTTGCTCCCGAACAGCCTGCGCAGGTGGATCACCTGCTACCACAATCCGAACGCGCTGCTTGAGTTCCGGCTCCAGACGGGACACTGCTTCAACCAGCAGCAACCAACCTTTTTCCAGATCCGTGCCACCCACTGAGCCCAGCACCAAACTGTTCTCTGCCAAATCAGCGCCGAAAAGTGCTTGGCGTGCAGCCTGCTTTTCCTGCGCGGAAACCGGGGAATAATGCTCCAAGTCCAGACCGTGATAAATCCGCTCAACGTTGCAACGCCGATAATCAGAATTGGCGAGTTGGCGGGCAACATAATCGCTGACAGCAATGCAAAGATCAGTCCCAAAGCGCGCCCGCAAACGGTTACCCATGCTGTGTAGGCGCTTGGTATTGTGTTTGGTCCAGATAATAACGGGAGGATTCGACAAGGTTTTGCAGGCGATCATGACATGACGATGATCGGTACTGCCATTGCAATGCACGATATCGAAGGCTTCGCGCTGCAAAAAACGGCGCAGGTTCCAGATTTCCGACAAGGCCGTCCCGATACGGGCGGTATACAGGCCTGGCAACACTCTTACACCGGGTATCTGCGACGCTTCCCGATACAGTCGGCCCGTTGCCGGTGCCGCCAGAGTGAATTCACACTGATGGGCCAAACCGCGCAACAAACCCAGAATATAGGTGACATGGCCACCGCCATTACCATGGTGAATATCAGTGATCAGGACCTTCAAAACTCGCTCCGTCAGCGGCTGTGAATGACAGACAAATACTCAGATCGAGCATCTACAGGCCACAAAGTGTATCCGCTATTGCGTAAGCTGAACAATGACTGAACAGCAGTTTTGACGATTTAATCTCGGTAAAAGAGAAAACCTGGCTGCACCTGCCTTTAATCTTGGCGGCGAAGCAACACTTTTTGATACAGGTCCTGATAGCGAGTCGCGACGGCAGGCCAGCTGAATTGCACCAATAACTCACGCGAGTTCTCGATCAGATTCCTGGCCATGGCCGGGTCCTTGCTGATTTTCTCAATCGCCCGAGCCAGTTCCTGAGCATCCTCCGGATGGCTGAGCAGCAATGCGTGATAGCCGCCCTGCACATATTGGGCAAAGCCGCACCACGGAGCCGGGCTCAGGACAACCGGCAAGCCATAGGACATGGCTTCCAGCGGTGCCATGCCAAAGCTGTCATTCAGGGTGGGATGCACGTAAATATCGGCAGCGCGATAAAAAGGTTCGACGTTAGAGGTTTCACCCTGCAGGATAACGCGATCCTGCATATTCAGAGCCTGAAGCTGCTGGCGTATCTGGTCACGCAAACCCGGCTTTCCGCCCACCACCAGCAATCGATAATGGGAAGGCAGTTTCGCCAAGGCTTCCAGCACCGTATTCAAGCCTTTACGCAGCGGATTACGAGCCACCAACAGACAGACAACCTGATCGTTCGTAAAACCCAAAGACTCGCGAACCTGGGTGCGCTCCTGGCCTTGGGCATCGGCTTGCGGCAAGGCCACACCGGGAGCAATGACGGGATAGTCGTGCACGCTGCCATAAGCTTGCTGCAATTGTTCGGCAATCAGGCCCGAAACGGCGACTACGGCATGAGGGCCGGGGCGCAAACGGCGTTTTTCCAGGCCCAGATACCCCCAGACCCTGGGGCTGAAGTAAGAGCCCAGTTTTTTCAACAAAGGCAAAGGCCGCACGCGCCAGTTAAACCGCACGGGGGTGACATGCACTACTTCCACGTCCCCGCACCAGCCGTTCATGTGCGAGTGCACAATATCAAAACCTTGCGCCGTGGCCTTGGCGGCCTGACGGGCAAACAGGATGCCGCGTATCCAGCCCGGCCAATGCGACCAATGTCGAATAGGCACATAGGCCAGCTTCAAATCACAGCGACTGTCATATTCGCGCGCAAACACAGTGATTTCGTGTTTTTCGGCCAGCTCGCGCATCAGCTCCACCCCATACGCTTCAGCGCCGCCAAAGCGGTTACCGAAACGGTCGACCACAAAAGCGATGCGCAGGCGCTCGGGAATCGCAGCGGGAAGATCGCGGGTTTGATCTGAGCTCATGAGCGGGAAACCGTACGACGCTTGTCTTCCAGGCGTGTCACGCACTTTTGCACGAAGCGCAAAATATTGGTGGAACGCGAGACCGTCACACGGGGCAAGTCAAACAAATCATCGTCTGAACGAGCCAGACCGCGATTGGTCGTGGTGGCATTCAGATAACCAGCCTGACGCACCTGTTCACGAATAGCCTGATTCTGATCGCCATAGGGATAGCAAAACGCGCTGACTTCCACTTGCAGCACGTCCTGCAGCTCTGCCTTGGATTGCGCGATCTGGTAATGGGCAATTTCCGAGGACACATCGGTCAGATGCACATGGTCCAGCGTATGCGAACCGGCTTCATGACCGGCGTTCACCCAGGCGCGCAGTTCTGGCAAGGACATCAGACCGGAATGCGGCACTCCTTTGGGCTGGTCCCAGAAGTTCGAACCGTCCAGATGCCGCGCCACAATGTAATTGGTCGCCGTAAAGCCCAATTCATCCAGCACCGGCATGGCGTTCTGAAAGACGTTACGGTAGCCATCATCAAAGCTGATCCCCACAACCTTGCCCTGCTTTTCACCCCGCAGGTACGGCATCAGTTGCGCCATGGATAAACCACGGTAACCCAAGCGCTTGAGCCAAGTCATCTGGCGCCGAAAATCAGTAGGATGCACGGTCAAACCACGGTAAGGCGAGCCCTTGGGAGCAGGCACCCCGACCTGGTGGTACATAAGAATCGGAATCATAGGCGGCATTATAAGGGGCTAATCAGACTTCTGACGGGTGTAATACCACAGCTTACTATATCGAAACAGGCTGCCAGAAGCGGCCATACACGCCAGAATGAAGCCTTGCGGGCCATCCAGGAAACCCCGTCGAACAATATAGTGACGCACAAAAGTCCAACTGGCATGGCCAGCAATGCCCGGCAGGCTGGTGGTCTTGCCCTTGGCCTGCATTTGACGGGCCGCATCCGAGGAATAACGGTTGATCTTGTCGATAAAGACTTCAAGGCTGGCGTAGGGGTAATGCAGAAAATGCCCATCCAAGATCAGGACTGGATGCTCGGTCTGCACGCTTTCATGGACTTTGGCGTCGTTAAAGCGGGCTGTACCACGCTTGAACAGTCGTAATACCCGGTCTGGCCACCAACCGCTATGGCGCATCCAGCGGCCAGCGAACTCTGACAGGCGGGCAATCCGGTAAGCCGTACCACGCGGCTGGATCATTTCCTGCTGAATCAGTTGTGCAAGCTCGGGCGTAACGCGCTCGTCCGCGTCAATGGACAGCACCCACTCGCCCGTGGCCTGATCCAGTGCCCGATTCTTCTGCGGCCCAAAACCGGGCCAATCCGGGGTGACCGTCACGTTCGCTCCCATGGAACGGGCGATTTCCACCGTCTCATCCGTACTGCCCGAGTCCACCACAATAATCTCATCCGCAAAGGCAACGGATTCCAGGCAGGCACGAATATGCGCCTGCTCGTTTTTCGTGATCAGGATAACGGACAGGCGCTTGCCAGAACTCGACGCGGCGCTTTGCCCTACTTCTGTCGTTGACGACGACGCCATGCTTTCCACCTGTTGAAAATCGGACCGATCACGGGATGTACCGCAACATTCAGCCTGCGTCCTACCGATACGCCCGTCGTGTCACGCACGGCGAAACGATAAATGTGCAAAGGATCGCTACCAGGCTGGTTGGAGCCGAAGGCGCGCGTTGTATACAGATAGCGGAAACCGGCTTGCTGGGCGACCTGCACATAATCAGGATCAAAATAGCCTTGCGGCCAACACAGCTGGTCAGAGACCATACCCATATTGGCCTTCAAGGTCTGACGGGATTGCTCCAGTTCCCAACGCATCTTGTCGTTCTTTTGATCGCGCTGTTCGCTCAGGTCCCAGCGAGTATGGGTATGAGTATGACTGTGGAACTCGAACACACCATCAGCCTGCATGGCGTGGATTTCACTCCAGCGCAAAATCACCTCGTCGCTACGACCTTGCTCGATACGCGCTTCACATTCACGATGATCCGGGCATTCGGGCACGTCCTGGCCCTGGCCCAGATAAGGGCGCACAGGCCCCTCATTGATCCAGCTTGTCACCAGGAAAATCACAGCATTGAAGCCATATTTTTTCAACAAGGGATAAGCGTAGACCCAGTTATCCAGGTAGCCGTCATCAAAGGTAATCAGTACCGATTTGGGCGGTACGCCCTGCCCTTGCAGATGGCCTACAAATTGCTCGGTTGTCAGGCTGGTCCAGCCGTTTTTCTTCAACCATTGCAAATGCTGCTCGAAATGCTCGGGACTGGCATTGATCATGCCCCCTTCCGGGGTGACATGGTGGTACATCATGACGGGCACGGTGCTTGCCACTTTCATCCCTGAAGCTCCTTTAACCAAGCATAATAAGCGCCTTCCAGCCGGTCGCCCATGGCAACCGGGGTAAAGCGCTCGTCGCTACGACAAAACAGGCGCCCTGCGGCTCCCATTTCCTGACGCAACTCCGTGCTCCGGATCATTTTTTCCAAGGCGGCACGCCACTGCTCCGGGTCGTGCAAATCCGCCAGCAAACCGCTGCGGCCTTCTTGCATCATCTCCGGGACCCCGCCAACGCGACTGCCCAGCACAGGAATGCCGGCGCTTCCAGCCTCCACAAAAACAGTGCCCGACGCTTCCATATGGGTCGCCAAGGCAAAAATATCCAGATTGGGCAGAATCGAGGGCACATCTGCACGAGCGCCCAGCATATGAATCCGCCCTTGCAGGCCCAGCTCCGCGATCAAGGCCTGCAACTGTTCATAGCCCGGAGAGCCGCCCCCCACCAGCACCAAGTGCAAGTGAGGGTAGCGATCAAATAAAGGCTGCATGGCGGCGATCAGTTCATGATGGCCTTTTTCGCGCCGCAATACGGCAACGCAACCTACCAGCAAGGTATCAGACGCCAAACCCAACTGGGCACGCAAATCCAGGAGGGGCGCTGAATCAATCACGCTGGGATCGACACAGGGATAGACCACCCGAACATGCCCAGGTTTCACGCCCCGCTCGATCAGGTGATCGCGCACATAATCGCTGGGCGTAATCACCCGTTTGGGCACGATGGTGTAAGACATCAAGGAGCCCACTTTCTTGGCCAGATGGCGCGTACGCACAATCAAGGGGGTTCCCGCCAGGCGCCCGGCCACACCGGCCAGCATGGTGTCACGGCGGCTATGGCTGTTCAGCACATCAAACTGACCTTGGCGCAAGACCCGACGCAACTGGCGCACACCGCGCATGTAATTGGCCGGGCCATCCATCAACAGGGTATGAACCACAAAACCCTCGTCGCGCAGGCGCTCGGTCAACTGGGCGTGGGGTTGGCAGGCGGCCTCCACCTGATGCCCCCTTTCGCGCAAGATGCGCATGGCTCGCAGGATGTAGTTTTCCTGACCACCAAAGCTGGTGGCAGCTTCCGAGTGCAGAATGCGCAAGGGCCTCATCGGTAGCTGATCTCCACCTCGCGCGTGGCGTCCCAGCCTTCCAGCTGCTCCAGCAGGGAATCCGCCAGACGAACACGCCACTGCGGGCCCAACTGCACCACGCACTCATAATCGGGACGCAGCAGTTGTACCTCGACCGGCACCCCGCCCTGCTCCTGGGCACAGTGTGGTGCCAACAAGGTTTGCAGACGCTGTGCGTCGGCATTATTGTTCAGGCCGATGCTCAGGCAACTGGCACGGGCTTCACGGGCCAGCTGCAAGTCAAAAATAGCATCAGCATTGATACGCAAGCCGCCGGTGTAATCGTCGTTGCTGACCTTGCCCTGGATGATGATCAACTGGTCTTCTTTCAGACGCTGGCGATGCTCTTCAAACAGCTCATTGAAGATGGCCACTTCCAGCTGCGCCGAGCCGTCATCCAGCATGGCGTAAAGCATCTTGCCGCGACGTGTCATGCGTACACGCACCGCTGACAGCACACCGGCAAACCACTGCGGACTACGCGACGCTTCCAAACGTGCCAACGGTGTCGGTGCAAAACGGCGGACCTCATCACGCCAGGCGTCAAACAAATGGCCGCTGAAGTAAAAGCCCAGTGCCGTCTTTTCCTGACGCAAGCGATCTTGAAGGCTCCAGGGAGCCACTTTCGCAACCTCGCCTTCCACAATATCGTTGGAGTCGTCATCAAACAGCGAAGACTGGTTGGCGCTACGTTCGGCCTGTTCGGCAGCTTCGGTAGCGGCACCGATACTGGCCAACAAAGCGGCGCGGTTTTCATCAATCGTGTCAAAAGCGCCGGCACGCACCAAGGCTTCAATGGTGCGCTTGTTCACCTGATGGCGGTCTACACGACGGCAGAAATCAAACAGACTGGTGAAAGGACCGCCTTGCTTGCGAGCATCCACAATCGCTTCAACCGCAGCCTGACCGGTACCCTTCACGGCGCCCAGACCATAGCGCATGGTGCGTGGCGGCAAGCCTTTTTCCGTATAGCTATCCTGCACAGGCTCAAAGCGATAGTTGGACGCATTGATATCTGGCGGCAAGACTTCCACGCCATTGGCCAGCGCATCTTTCCAGAAAATCTGGACCTTGTCGGTATCGTCCATATCGGACAACAAAGTCGCGGCCAGGAACTCGGCCGGATGGTGGGCTTTGAGCCAGGCCGTCTGATAGGCAATGAGAGCATAAGCAGCAGAGTGACTCTTGTTAAAGCCATAGCCCGCAAACTTTTCCATCAGGTCAAACAGCTTGACCGCCAATTCAGGGTCGTGGCCTTTCTTGACCGCCCCTTCCTCAAACAGAACCCGGTGCTTGGCCATCTCCTCGGGCTTTTTCTTGCCCATGGCACGGCGCAGCAAGTCGGCACCACCCAGCGAGTAGCCACCGATAATCTGCGAGATCAGCATCACCTGTTCCTGGTAGACGATGACTCCGTAGGTGCTGCTCAAGGTGCTTTCCAGATCCGGGTGGAAGTAATCGACCTCGGCTCGACCGTGTTTACGGTTCACGAAGTCCACCACCATGCCCGACTCCAGCGGCCCCGGACGATACAGGGCCAGCATGGCGATAATGTCTTCAAAAGTGGAAGGCCGCAGACTGCGCAGCAGCTCCTTCATCCCACGCGATTCCAGCTGGAACACCGCTGTCGTATTACCTTCACACAACAGCTTGTAGGAGGCGTCGTCATCCAATGGCAAGGCCATGATGTCGAACTCGCGCTTGTCCGCATTGAACTGGCGTACATAGCGCACGGCCCAGTCCAGAATCGTCAGGTTACGCAGCCCCAGAAAGTCGAACTTGACCAGGCCGGCAGCCTCCACGTCGTCCTTGTCGTATTGCGACACGGCGTTGGCGTCCGGGCCAGACTGGGCATACAGCGGGCAAAAATCGATCAATTTGCCGGGTGCAATCAAGACCCCCCCGGCGTGCATGCCCACACTACGGGTCAGGCCTTCCAAGGGACGGGCCAGATCGATCAGGGCTTTGACTTCCTCGTCGTTCTCGTAACGCTCGCGAAAGGCCGGCTCATCGGCCAGCGCACGTTCCAGCGTCCAGGGATCGGCGGGGTTGAAAGGAATCAGTTTGGACAAGCCATCGCACAGGCTGTAAGGCAATTCCAGCACACGGCCTACGTCGCGCACCACGGCTTTTGCGCCCAGAGTACCGAACGTGGCGATCTGGCTGACGGCCTGACGGCCATATTTCTGTTTAACGTAATCAATAACACGTTCGCGGTTGTCCTGACAAAAGTCCACGTCAAAGTCAGGCATGGATACCCGCTCGGGGTTCAGGAAACGTTCGAACAGCAAGTCATAGCGCAAGGGATCCAGATCAGTAATCCCCATGCTGTAAGCCACCAGGGAACCCGCCCCCGAACCCCGGCCCGGCCCTACGGGCACGCCATTGTGCTTGCCCCAGTTAATGAAGTCCGCCACGATCAGGAAGTAGCCGGGAAAGCCCATGGAAATAATGGTGTTGCACTCCCACATCAAACGCTCTTCGTAGGTGGGGCGTTGCTTCTCGCGCTCCTCGGGGTCGGCATACAGCTGCTTCAAGCGGATTTCCAGACCATCTTTGGCCTGCTGAATCAGGAAGTCGCCCAGCGACATGCCATCGGGCGTGGGAAAATCGGGCAGATAGGGTTTGCCCAGTTCCAGCTCCAGGTTGCAACGCTTGGCAATTTCCAACGTGTTTTCCAGCGCAGCAGGAACGTCCGCAAAGCGCTGCTGCATTTCGTCCGAGCTTAGAAAATATTGCTCTTGCGTAAAACGCTTCACACGCTTGGGATTGGCCAACTGCTCGCCTTCGGCAATACATACCCGCACCTCATGCGCGCGGAAATCGTCGGGTGCAATAAATTGAATCGGGTGCGTCGCTACCACGGGCAGGTCCAGCTCCGCGGCCAAGCGCATGGCAGCTTGTACATACAGCTCGTCGCCGTCCGCACCGCTGCGTTGCAACTCAATATAGAAAGCGCCCGGGAACAGACTGTCCCAGTGGCGGGCGCAATCACGGGCCAAATCTAGATTGCCATCGGCCAGAGCCTGGCCTACATCACCCATACGAGCACCGGACAAGGCAATCAAGCCACTACATTCTTTCAGCCAGGCGCGCTGTACCTCTGCCCGCCCCTTGTACTGGTTGCCCAGCCAGGCGCGGGTCAGAATGTCACACAGGCTCAAGTAACCGGCCTCGTTTTGCACCAGCAATAACAAGCGCGACGGTTTTTCGCGGTCTTCCTCGTTTTGCAGCCAGATATCACAGCCCATGATGGCTTTCAGCCCGGCTTTACGCGCCGAGGTATAGAACTTGATCTGTCCAAACAAGTTGCACAAGTCCGTCAAAGCCAGTGCAGGCTGCCCATAGGCCTGCGCTTTCTTGATCATTTCGGGAATACGGGCGATGCCGTCCACCACGGAGAACTCCGAGTGGGATCGCAAATGGACAAAGGAAGGGGTGGTTTCGCTCATGATGGAATTGTACTGAAGCCTATGGACATTGTTGAGGCTGAAATGGCGCTACGGGTGAATACCTTGAAACGTATTGCAAGGCATTCAAACCCAAAGCACATGATCTGCAAGGGCGCATCCCAATGCCCAATATCGCCCTGCAGATCTCAAACGGCTACCGTCTTAGCGTTGCAGCGCCGCCCAGGCTTTTTCCAGACGCTTGACCGAAACCGGCATGGGGGTGCGTAACTCTTGCGCAAACAAGGACACGCGCAGTTCCTCCAGCATCCAGCGAAAATCCCGCAAACCGCTATCAGTCGCACCTTTCAGCGCGGCCACGGCACGCTGGTACTTGGTCAGCAGAACCGACATATCCTGCATCAGGCGTTGATCGCGAGCCGGATCGGCACGCAGCTTGTCCACCCGTGTTTGTACCGCTTTCAAGTAACGCGGCATATGCGCCAACTGCGCGTATTCATTGCTTTCCAGAAACAAGGTAGGCATCAAGGCGTTCAATTGCTGCTGTATGTCTTTCAAAGCCTCGGGGTGGGCCTTGATTTGCGCCAGTTTCTTCTGGGCGGCACTCCATTCAGTCAGAATCTGCCCGGCCAGACGCGCCACTTCCTGGGCCACCAGACCCAGACGGCTGCGGCCCTCCTGCACGCGAGCCTCGAACTCGGCCTGGTTCTTGGGCCAGGGCTCCATCATGCAGGACTGCTCCAGAGCCACATCAATAATCTGGTCACGCAATTGCTCCTGCGTCCCCAGATTGATGTACAGCATGCTGATACGAGTCAGGTCCGTAATGTTCTTTTCCAGAAAGCGCACCTGCTCGCGCAGGGCCAAACGGAACAAGCGGCGCAAACCCTGACGGTGCTGACGCTGGGCCTGGGCCGGGTCATCGAACACATCCAGATCGCAATGGGTTTTCTTGTCGATCAAGGCCGGGTAGCCAATAAAGCTGCGCCCCTTGCGTTTGATTTCCATCAGCTCGGGCAGTTCACCAAAGCTCCAGCTGGTCAGTTGCTCGTGATCCAGCACTTGCGCTACCTGTTCGTCGCTGGCGGCCATTTGCTGGAAGGAGGCCTGGGCCTGACGGCCATGCTCGGCCTTGAGCTGATCCAGATTGCGCCCGCCCGACAACATGCGGCCATGCTCGTCAATGACCCGGAAGTTCATGAACAAGTGCGTCGCCAGCGTCTCGGGCTTGAAGTCACTGCGCTGCGGCCTTTGCTTGAGCTGAGTCCACATATCCTGCGAAATGGCGTCAAGCAGGCTCATGCCCGGATCGGCTGCTTTTTCAAACCAGCGTTGGTGAAAAGCGGCAGCATAATCGGGCAGCGGCACACAATGGCGGCGGATGCGTTGCGGCAAGGATTTCAGCAAAGCCAGCACTTTTTCTTTCAGCATGCCGGGCACCAGCCACTCGCAACGCGCAGCGTCGATCTGGTTCAAGGCGAACAAGGGAACGCTCAAGGTAACCCCATCGCGCACCGAGCCCGGCTCGAAGTGATAATCCAGCGCCATCTTCACGCCCTGCCATTCAACGGAGCGCGGAAAGACCTCGGTGGTGATGCCGGCTGCGTCGTGCTGCATCAATTCGTCGCGGTTCAGCTCCAGGCCCTTGGCCTCTTCTTTGGACAAGCCCTTGAACCACTTTTCCAATGTGGCGGTCTGGTACACGTCCTTGGGAATGCGCTGATCGTAAAACGCGTAAATCAGTTCTTCGTCCACCAGAATATCGGGGCGGCGGGATTGGTGCTCCAAACGCTCTACCGCCTGTATCTGCTGACGGTTATGACGCAGGAAAGGCAGGTTGGAGTCGATCTCGCCTGGCACCAGAGCCTGGCGCAAGAACAACTCGCGTGCCTGCACCGGATCAATGCGGCCAAAGTGAATGCGACGGCCACTGTAAATCAGCAAGCCATACAAGGTAGCGCGCTCATTGGCCACTACCTGCCCGGCTTTCTTCTCCCAGCGCGGATCGCCCCAGGTTTTGCGCAGCAAATGGGCACCGACTTTTTCAATCCACTGCGGCTCGATACGCGCCACACAGCGGGCAAAGAGTCGCGTGGTTTCCATCAGCTCGCCCGCAAGTATCCAGCGGCCTGCTTTCTTGACCAGCTTGGAGCCGGGGTGAATCACAAAGCGCAATTCACGCGTACCTTGATAGACACCCGTTTCTTCACTCTTGTAGCCAATATTGCCGATCAAGCCCGTCAACAAGGCCAGATGCACCTGCTCATACGTGGCTGCCGAGGGGTTGGCGACCCAGCGCTGCTCCTGTACCAGACTGCGTAATTGAGTATGAACATCCCGCCATTCACGAATACGCAAAGGGGACAACAAAGCCTGTTTGACGCTATTGGCAAACTTGCGCTGCGAGCTTTGTTCCTGCGACAGCTCTTCCAACCAGTTCCACAGCTTTACATAGGACAGGAACTCGGACTTGTCGTCGTTGAAACGGGCATGGGCCTGATTGGCTGCTTCACGCTCATGGACAGGACGATCACGCGGATCTTGCACGGACATGGCCGAGGCCACGATCAGCATTTCCGTCAAACAATGATGTTCATGACCGGCCAGAATCATGCGGGCCACACGCGGGTCCACAGGCAGTTTGGCCAGGGAACGGCCTACCTTGGTCAGGCGCTGCTGTTCATCCAGCGCACCCAGCTCTTGCAGAATTTGATACCCATCGGCAATCGCACGGCCAGTGGGCGGCTCCACAAAGGGGAAGGTTTCCACATCGTCCAGATGCAAGGCCTTCATGCGCAAAATCACCGAGGCCAGCGAGGAGCGCAAAATCTCGGGATCCGTAAAGGGGGGGCGGCTCTTGAAATCCTGCTCGTCATACAGACGAATACAGATACCGGGGCCAATACGACCGCAACGCCCTGCCCGCTGGCTGGCCGAGGCCTGACTGATCGCTTCAATACGCAGTTGCTCGACCTTGTTGCGCCAGGAATAGCGCTTGATACGCGCCAGACCACTATCGACCACAAAGCGAATGCCGGGCACGGTCAGCGAGGTTTCTGCCACATTGGTCGCCAGCACCACACGGCGCGCATTGCCTTTGGGTCGGAAAATACGTTCCTGATCCGCCTGCGACAGACGCGCAAACAAGGGCAGGATCACGGTATTGATGGGCTTTTCTTTTTCCAGCGCCTCGGTGGCTTCACGGATTTCGCGCTCACCAGGCAGGAAGACCAGAATGTCGCCCGTACCATGCCGGGCACATTCCTGCACTGCATCCACAATGCCTTGCATCAGATCCCGCTCCTCCTCGGAGGCGGAACGGCGTTCTTCGGCATCGACCAAAGACGGGTCCAGAATCGGGCGGTACACAATATCGACGGGATACAGACGGCCCGACACTTCAATGACAGGCGCCTTCTTGCCCTTGTGGGCAAAGTGCTGCGCGAAACGTTCGGCATCAATTGTGGCCGAGGTAATAATCAGCTTCAGGTCCGGACGCCGTGGCAACAGTTGCTTTAAAAAACCCAGCAGAAAGTCGATGTTCAGACTGCGTTCATGGGCCTCGTCAATAATGATCGTGTCATAGCGGCTTAACAGGGGATCGCGCTGGGACTCGGCCAGCAAGATCCCGTCTGTCATCAATTTGATGGCCGAGCGCGGTCCGGTCTTGTCGTTAAAGCGGATTTGGTACCCTACCCAGTCACCAATCTCCGATTGCAGCTCCTGGGCAATACGCTTGGCGACCGACGTGGCGGCCAGACGGCGCGGCTGAGTATGACCAATAATCTTGCCCTGCAGGCCACGGCCCAGCTCCAGACAGATTTTGGGTAATTGGGTGGTTTTGCCCGAGCCGGTTTCACCACACACAATGACCACCTGATGGTCTTTGATCGCCTGCGCAATTTCGGCCCGTCGGGCGCTGACTGGCAGGTCATCAGGATAAGAAATTGTTGGTAAAGAGTGTGGGTTTTCAGTCAATTCGTCGGACTCGTGCATGAAAGGTAGTTTCTGGTACAGACATCATTATAATTTTGGCTTGAAACCATTTGGACGCAAAGATCCCCCGCAATGAACACAGACATCCCCGACTCGTACAACGCCATCGAACCACCTGATGAATCCCAGGCACAATTTGTGCGATGGTTCAGGGAAGTGGCGCCTTATGTACACGATTTTCGTGGCAAGACGTTCGTGGTGGCCTTTGGGGGCGAGCTCATCAACGATGGACTGCTCTACACCCTGATCCCGGATTTGTCGCTGCTGTCAGCACTGGGCATCAAGCTGGTGCTGGTGCATGGCTCCCGCCCCCAGGTCAATGAGCAACTGCGCCTGAAAGGCGAAACCACGCAATTTGGTCGCGGTACCGAGCCAACCAGTGCGGTCGCTCTGGAATGCGCCAAAGAAGCCGCTGGTGAAATTCGCCTGGATATTGAAGCCGCTTTCAGCCAGGGTTTGCCCAACACCCCCATGTCACATGCCCAGATTCGCATCATTTCGGGCAACTTTGTGACCGCGCGTCCGGTGGGCGTAATTGATGGCCTGGACTTCAAGCATTCTGGCGCGGTACGCAAACTGGACGTGGACGCCATGCGGCTGATCATGAGCCAAGGAGCGCTTATTCTACTCTCCCCATTGGGTTTTTCTCCAACTGGCGAGGCCTTTACCCTGGACATGGAAGATCTGGCCACCAGCACGGCCATCGCCCTGCGCGCTGAAAAGCTGATTTTCCTGACCCCGGAGCATATCGGGCACTCCAATAATCTGGATATCGATTCGGAGCTGGCCCGTGCCGATGCCGACTCCCTGCTGGCCTCGGGCAAGCTGGACGAGGACTGCTCCACCTTCCTGCGCTACGCCTCGCAAGCCGTCAAACGCGGTATTGCCCGTGCGCACCTGGTGCCCTACAAGCAGGACGGCAGCATTTTGCTGGAGATCTTCACCCACGATGGGGTGGGCACCATGGTGGTGGAAGACACACTGGACGATTTGCGCCCGGCCAATCTGGACGATGTGGGTGCAATCGTGCAACTGATCGAACCCCTTGAAATTGACGGCACCCTGGTCCCCCGTGGCCGTTCGGTCATCGAGCGCGAGGTGGAGCAGTTCACGGTTTTGGAGCACGACGGCATTATTTACGGCTGTGTGGCATTAATTCCGTACGAAGAAGAAAGCATGGCCGAAATGGCCTGTCTCATCGTGCACCCGGAATGGCAAGGCTCGGGCGAAGGTGAAATTCTCTTGCGCCATACCGAAGCCAAGGCCCGTGCGGCCGGCTTCAAGCGTCTGTTTGTGCTGACTACCCGCACGTCTCACTGGTTTATCAAGCGTGGCTTTGTACAAGGTGGTGTGTCCGATCTGCCCAAGGGCAAGCAGTCGCATTACAACCGTTCGCGCAACAGCATGGTCTTTATTAAAAAGCTGTAAGCCGGTTTGACCCTCCTGCGCCCCTAAGTACAATACGCCCATCCAAGCATTTGATTGAAAAGGAACACATATGGCACGCATGATTCACTGTGTGAAGCTGAAACAGGAAGCCGAGGGCCTGGAGTTTCCCCCCTACCCCGGCGAGCTGGGCACCAAGATCTGGCACTCGATTTCCAAACAGGCCTGGGCCAACTGGATGGACGTGCAAACCCGTCTGGTGAACGAGAACCGCCTGAACCTGGCCGACGCCCGTGCCCGCACGTATTTGAAAGAACAGATGGAGCAATATCTGTTTGAAGACAAGGACGTGGAAGCCGACGGTTTTACCGCCCCTTCCGCTTAAGTCCCGATTCAGGACACGCACCCAAACCCCGGAGCATTACCATCGTGCTCCGGGGTTTCTTTATTTCTGCCCCCGACTCCCCCGCCTTTCCCCGCATTCCTATCAAATAGCCCCGCCTTCAACACGCAGCCAAAACGTAATTGAATGAAACGCTGCGCGACAAGTTAGTTTCAGACTGGTCAAAAATCAAAAGAAATGGGATTTTTCTACAGTTACCTGAAGCCCTAAGGCACAAAATCACGGCTGGCCTTGATGCGCATACAGTGCCCAAGCCACACCGGCCCATCACGTGTCCATGTCTGAGCAGCCTTGCGCCGAGCCCTGCACAGCACCGCCGCTTACTGCTTTACCCACAGGAAAAGAAGTTCATGTGCCGCCTAGACCTACCCGAGATTGACCAGTACTCCACTCACTTGCGCCTGTGGCTGGTCAACCTGAGCTATTTGGAGGCTTTGTATGGGCCGCAGTTTCATGCTTTTGTGCTGGATACCGTGCAGCAAAGGCTGCTGGACTGTGGGCTGACTGCCAATGAAATCTTTATCCGGGGAGATTTTGTCCTGATTGCTTTGAAGCAGTTGGGCAAGCAACACCGCTTTCAGCGTACCCATCCCAATGCCCTGGCCCAATTGCTGGGTGCGGCACTGGAGTGTGACCCCATCACCCAGGATGAGCACCGCATCTACCTGCACACCCAGATGGCTTACCACTACGATAGCCGTCAGTACGACACGAATCAGCTCCACCCTCCCGCTCCCAACCCCTGCTCTCATAATCATCCAGCCACGCTGGCCGCCTGGCACAAAGTTTGGGCCAAGACGTACCGGGACGATATGAGTCTGGCAGTTCGCATGCTGGATGATTTACAAAATGGGCTGCTGGCCCTGGCCTTTCAGCCCATCTATCACCTGGGTGAAAAACACAAGAACAAGGACTTTTATGAAGAAGCCTTGATTCGTCACTGTGGCACGGCGGATTACTCTTTACCCGAGGCCATCGCCGCTCTGGAGCGATTAGGTCTGGTGTCCCGGCTGGATCGCAGTGTCTTGGGCAGTGTGGTAGAGCTGCTCAGTACAAAACCTGGTCTTTGTCTGGGAGTGAATATCTCCGCAGGCTCCCTGCAGGACGATTTGTGGTGGCAGGATCTGTTCAGCTATCTGGACAGTCGCCCGGATGTGGCCCAGCGCCTGATTCTGGAGGTGACGGAAACCGGCACCATCGCCCACAAGCCCACGGCGCTGCGCCTGATTGCCCAACTGCAAAACCTGGGGGTACGGATTGCTCTGGACGACACGGGATCGGGCAATAGCACCCTCGCCTTTCTGGTGCAGACCCATGCCGACATTATCAAAATTGACCGCTCGATCTTGCTGCGGGCACGCAGCCCCGGTCAGCCAGCCCATTTGCTGCGCAATCTGGTCAATGTCTGCGCCGATTACAGCCCCTACGTGATCATCGAAGGTGTCGAGGACGAGGCTGATCTGGAGTTTGTGCGCCAGTCCGGTGCGCACGGCGTACAGGGCTATCTGCTGGCCTTGCCAACGCTGACCCCGCCCTGGTGGGACTCGGCAGTGTTGATAACGGTGCAGGATGCGGTCCTGCTACGTACCCAGTTCTATCCTGACCAAGCCCCCAAAGGCTACGGTTTTGGTTTTTGAAAAGCAAACAAGCCTTGCATGACACCATGCAAGGCTTGCAGCAAGAAGGCCCGGGTCGGAATCAGGCTTTGTCTTCGGATTCCGGTTCTGGCAAGGGTTCACCACGTGCAGTACGCTCGGTGTTTTTCACACCGGTGTGACGCACGTCGTCACCACGCACCATGTAGATCACGCGTTCAGCCATGTTCTTGGCGTGGTCGCCAATACGCTCCAGCGCACGGGCGATAAAGATCAGATCAATGGAGTGCGAAATCGTGCGTGGATCTTCAATCATGTAAGTGATGATGTGACGCAGCGAACCCTTCCACTCACGATCCACTTCCTTGTCGCTACGCACAATCTGTGCTGCGTGTACGGCATCCTGGCGCGCAAAGGCGTCCAGCACATCGTTGATCATGCCAGCGACTGAGGAGCTCATGTGACGCAGTTCCACCACGGGCTCGTAGCCAGCGGTACCTTCGTGCAGACGGCGAGCCATCTTGGCGATGCGCTCGGCCTCGTCCCCGCAGCGTTCCATATCGGTCAGCATTTTGGAGATGGACAGCAGCATGCGCAGGTCAATGGCAGTGGGCTGATTACGGGCGATCAGGTTGGTGATGCGCTCGTCAATCTCCACTTCCAGGCGGTTGATTTCTTTTTCACGCTCGCGAACCTGGTCAACCAGCGACATATCCCCGGTTTGCAGGGCTTCGGTCGCACTGCGAACCATAGATTCAACAATACCGCCCATCTGCAAGAACAGCGAACGGGTGGCCTCCAGATCGGAGTGAAACTGCTTATTGGTATGTTCGTTCATAGTGGCCTTCTGTAACAGCAAAATGGCTCGCGCCAGCGCTTAATCCGTGCATAGATTAAGCACCGATTATGACAGAGACATTAAAATTCAGAAACCGTCGCCAGGCAGGGTACGCACACCCTGTTGACCGGCAATCAAGGCCACGCTGGCTGGGGTAATCGCGAACAGGCCACAGCACACCACACCGGGCATATTGTTGATCTGGGCTTCCAGAGCAGCCGGGTCTGCAATCGACAAACCGGACACGTCCAGAATCAGGCCACCGTTATCGGTGACAAAGCCCGTACGCTCGACGGGATTACCGCCCAAGGCGCGCAATTGGCGAGCCACGGCATTCTTGGCCATGGGGATGACTTCCACCGGCAAGGGGAACGCACCCAGGCGATCCACCAGTTTGGAATCGTCCACAATGCACAGGAACTTGTCCGAGACCGAAGCCACGATTTTCTCGCGGGTCAAAGCGCCACCACCGCCCTTGGTCATGTTCAACGCCGCATCGATTTCGTCGGCACCATCCACATACCAGTCCATGCGTTCGATGGTGTTCAAGTCTTGCACTGCAATACCCATACTTTGCAGGCGAGCGGTCGAGCGCTCCGAGCTGGAAGCAGCAGCCTTGAAGGCATGTTTGTGCGCCGCCAGAGCATCAATAAACAAATCAACCGTGGAACCCGTACCCACACCCAGAATGGAATCCGGGGTCAGGAAAGGAAGGACGTAATCAACCGCGGCCTGAGCCACCTGTTGTTTGAGTTCGGTCTGTGTGTACATGGCAGATATAAAAATGGGGGGGCTTGGCCCCCCTTGGTTTATTTAAGAAAACGTGCGGCAAATTTGCCTTCGTTGAAACCCACGCTGACCTCGCCCTCGGGCGTAATCAGCAAGGGGCGGCGCACCAGCGCCGGAAATTCAGCAATCAAGGCCAGCCATTGGGCATCGTCCTGCGGCTCTTTACGTTCCGCAGGCAAATTACGCCAGGTCATGGAGGCGCGGTTAACCAGCTTGGGCCAGCCACCCAGCTCCTGCGCCCATTGTTGCAAGCGGGCCGCTTCCAAGGGATGTTCGCGGTAATCCACAAAGTTCAATGGCAGACCGTTTTGCTCAAACCAGGCAATCGCCTTTTGGCAGGTGCTGCAATTTTTCAAACCATACATCGTGAACACGGCAATACTCCTTATCAATCAGGCGCGACGCTCGCGGCGTACCTGCAAGCGGCTGGCGACTACAACAAAAATACCAATCACCAAAATCAGCAGGGTTGCCAACGCATTGATCTCGGGCTTGAGACCCAAGCGTACGCGCGAAAACACTTCCACCGGCAAGGTGGTAAAGCCCGGACCGGACAGGAAGGAGGCGATCACCACATCGTCCAGCGACAAGGTAAAGGCCAGCAACCAGGCCGCCATCAAGGCAGGCACGATCGAAGGCAGGACCACCTGGAAAAACGCCCTCAAGGGGGTGGCACCCAAATCAAGCGCCGCTTCTTCCTGAGAGCGATCCAGCTCACGCATACGCGATTGCAGAATCACGGTCGCGTACGCGGTGCACAGCACCACGTGACCAATCCAGATAGTGAAGATACCGTTCTGTTCCGGCCAGCCAAACAGGGAGTTCAGCTCCACAAACATCAGCAGCAGGGAAATACCCAGCACCACTTCCGGGATGACCAGCGGTGCACTGACCAGACCGATATACAGAGCAAAGCCCTTGAAGCGTCCCATACGGGCCAGCACATAGGCGGCCCAGGTGCCCAGAATGGTGGCCATGGTCGCGGTCAGCACGGCTATCAGGAAAGACAGCTTGGCAGCACTGAGCAGCGCTTTATCCTGAAACAGGGATTCGTACCAGCGGAAGGAAAAACCCGACCAGGACGTCATGATGGCCGATTCATTAAATGAAAAGACGATCAGGAACAGGATAGGAATGTACAGAAAACCAAAGCCCAGCGTCAGGACGATGGCACGCAGCCAGGGATTAGGCTTGGTCATGAGCGGCCTCCCCGTTGCGCTTCTATCTGTCGCATCTGGCTGTACTGGAAGAAAATCAAGGGAATGATCAAGAGCAGGACCATCACGCAAGTGACGGCAGCAGCCATCGGCCAGTCCGCATTATTGAAGAACTCGGTCCACATGACACGGCCCATCATCAAGGTGTCAGCCCCACCCAGCATTTCCGGAATCACGTACTCGCCTACGGCCGGAATAAACACCAGCATGGCACCGGCAATCACGCCGGACATGGACATGGGCAAGGTGATATTCCAGAACGCCGACCAGGGACGTGCGCCCAGATCGTAAGCCGCTTCCAGCAAGCGCATATCCAGCTTTACCAGATTCGCATACAAAGGGAGGATGAAAAATGGCAGATAGGCATAGATCAAACCGATATAGACGGCCAGATCGGTGCGGTAGATTTCCAGCGGCGCATCAATAATGCCTATCCACAGCAAGACCTGATTGAGCAGGCCATCGCCACGCAAGATGCCTACCCAGGCGTAGACACGCAGCAGCATGGAGGTCCAGAAAGGCAGAATCACCGCCAGCAACAACAGACTACGCACGGCGGGTGAAGAGCGCGCAATGTAGTAAGCCACCGGGTAGCCGATCAGGATACAAAAGATCGTGGTGACGGCAGCCATCTTCAAGGAGCTGACGTAGGTGGCCAAATACAGATTGTCGCTGAACAGCAGGATATAGCCGCGCAGGTTCAGTACAAAGGAAATGCTTTCCTCGGCAAACTGGGCCAAGGGCGTATACGGCGGCACCCCGAAATCAAGATCGGCAAAACTGATCTTGAGCACGAGCAAAAATGGCACCAGCAGAAACAGGATCATCCACAGGAATGTGGGTGCGACCACCAGCGTGCGACTGGTGGGCAGCAGTTTGCGCCAGGACAGGTTCTTCATGTGCTCAGTACCGTTGCGCTGTCGTCGGACCAGGACACGTAGACCTCTTCGTCCACGCCGGGAGCATCTGGCTGGGCCAAGGTGCCGCTAGGCATTTGCGCCTCGATCAACATGCCGGCGTCCAGACGAATCTGGTAGCGGGTGTAGCTACCCATCCAGGACACATGAGTCACGATGCCGTGGCCCCAGTTGGTGTCCTCGGAAGGCAACTCACGACTCACCTTGATCTGCTCGGGACGAATGGACACATACACGTCCATGCCCAGCGGTTCGCTGATCCCGTGGCTGACATACAAGGGGCGGTTTAACTCCTCGCACTCGATATGAACGTGGTCCGGTTCGTCCACCGTCACTACGCCGGTGAACAAATTGGTGGAACCGATAAAGCCCGCCACAAAGCGCGAGTTCGGGAAGGAGTACACATCGTAAGGCGTACCGGACTGGATGATCTGCCCATCGGACATTACCGCCAGTCGGCTGGCCATGGTCATGGCCTCTTCCTGGTCGTGAGTCACCATAATGCAGGTCACTCCCACACGCTCCAGAATCTTGACCAGTTCAATCTGGGTTTTCTGACGAATCTGCTTGTCCAATGCGGACATGGGTTCATCCAGCAAGAGCAGCTTGGGACGCTTGACCAGGCTACGCGCCAAAGCGACACGCTGTTGCTGGCCGCCTGACAACTGATTGGGTTTGCGGCGTGAAAAACCCGCCATCTGCACCAGATCCAGGGCTTCAAATACGCGTTCGTGGATTTCGTTGCGGGGCACGCCTTCCTGCTTCAAGCCAAAAGCCACATTGGCCTCAACCGACATGTGCGGAAACAGCGCGTAGGACTGGAACATCATATTGACCGGCCGCCGGTAAGGCGGCAGGTCGGTAATATCCTCGTTGTCCAGATAAATCCGACCGGAAGTCGGCTCCTCGAAACCTGCCAGCATACGCAGCAGGGTGGATTTGCCACTGCCTGAACTACCCAGCAGCGCAAAAATTTCGTGACGGGCGACGTCCAGACTTACAGACTGTACGGCCACCGTATCGCCAAAAATCTTGACGACTTCGTCCACACGCACGAAAGCATCCTCGCCATCCATCCAGGGCGAGGTTCCGGTACGGATATCTTGCATGATGCCTTAACGTCCAGACTTGAGTTCAGCCCACAGGCGCGTTTGCAGACGCTGCACCTTCAGTGGCTGTGGTTTGATGACGAACAAAGTCTTGGAGACTTCGGGCGAAGGGTAAATCATGGGGTTGTCAGCTACTTCCTTGACCACGAACTCGCGCGCATCTTTATTGGCGTTCGGGTAGAACATGGTGTTGGTAATGGCAGCATGGACTTCCGGCGTTTCAATGTAGTTGATGAAGACGTGGGCCTCTTTCACATTGCTCGCGCTCTTGGGGATGGCCATGGTGTCAAACCAGACCGGCGCCCCGCCTTGCGGAATGTAGTAGTCGATGGCGTACGGCTTTTTAGCCTGGCGCGCACGATCAGCGGAGATCATCACGTCGCCGGAGAAACCGTAGACCATGCACAGATCGCCCGCAGCCAGCTCGTCGATATAGCCCGAGGAGCTGAACTGACGTACGTAAGGACGGATTTGCTTGAGCAAGTCCAGGGCTTCGCGGTAATCGGCTTCATTGCTGCTGTTGGGGTCTTTGCCAATGTAGTGCAGCACGGCCGGGAACACCTGGGCGGCTTCGTCCAGAATGGAAATGCCACAGCCTTTCAGCTTCTCGGCATTTTCAGGCTTGAACAGCATGTCCCAGTTGCCCAGGTCCACCTGCTCGCCCATGATCTCTTTGACTTTAGTGACGTTGTAGCCCAGGCCATTGGTGCCGTAGCCCCAGGGAATCAGGTATTCATTGCCGGGGTCCACATCGGAGAGCAGCGCCATGATGTCCGGGTCCAGATGGGACCAGTTGGGAATCTGACTTTTATCCAGCTTCTGGAACAAACCGCCTTCGATCTGACGCGCTGCGTAATGCGTGGAGGGAACCACCACGTCGTACCCCGACTTGCCCGTCAACAACTTGGCTTGCAAAGTGTCGTTATTGTCGTAAACGTCATAACGCACGGTAATGCCCGTGGCTTTCTGAAAGCCGGACAAGGTGTCGGGGGCCGTATATTCAGCCCAGTTATAGACGTTAACAACCTGATTTTGTGCCTGTGCAACAGGCATGATGGCAGCAGCGGCCAGCAGGCCTGCGAGTACCTGTGGTGTGTTCATCCCAAAAGACATCACGAGTCCCCTTCCTATCGAAAGCGAAAAACCCAAAAGGCGAGATGATAAAGCTTTTTTAAAGCCCGTAGTCGTAATTAACGCTGCGTTTGGTGACGGTAAGCAGAAAACATCTGCTGCCACCACTGATCGCCACGCGGCCCACACACTTTGAGCAAAGATCGTCTCAGGCGTTGCACATTACCCAGCGCCTGGGCGGGGCTGACGGGCCCCTGTCGTGCACGGTCAAAATCGATCAGCCAGACTTTGTCATTCGCATCCAGCAAAATATTGTAGGCGTTAAGGTCAGCGTGCCAAACCTCGAATTGGTGCATGCGGACAATCTCGTGTGCCACCGCTTCGGGGGAGGCACGGTCCAGGCACAGAGTCAAAGGCTGCACATCGGGCACACGCTGGCTTATCAAGGCCGCATGGTACCAAAAACCTTGCTGCCACCATGCGCCCGCCAGCACTTTGGGGACGGCCAAGCCCTTGTTGTGCAAATAAGACATCACCTGAAATTCTCGCCAGCTGCGAGTCCGCGATGCCCCTTGCCACAAGTAGGAAGACTCATTGAAGCGAGCCACCAGGCCACCACGGCGGTAGTGACGCAGCACCGCCTGACCAAAGGGCCCGTTCACAAACCAGGCGGCCTGACGCCCCCCCTGCCCCACCTTGCTGGCCTGGTCGCCATACGAGGTGGCCTCGAACCAGCGCTGCAAGGCCTCGGGTTCCAGATCCAGCTGATTGGCCAGCTCCGGAGCCAACAAGGCACCGCCACCGGGCAAAGAATAGACAGTTTCGGATTGGGTGCTCACAGCAGCTCCTCAGGCACGAACCAGCAACAGGGCCATGATCAATACCAGCATGCAGGCAAAAATAAACTTCAGACGATTCTCGGGCAAACGATAGGCCAAGCGCACGCCAAACGGCACCAGCAGCAGGCTGCCCATCGCCATCGGTATGCCGACCTGCCAGGTAGCCTGACCATGAAACGCGTACGTCGCCAAGGCGACCAACGTGCCGGGAATAATCATGGACAGTGCCAAGCCTTGCGCACCGGTCTGGCTATAACCCATACGGCTGGTCAGGAACGGCACCACCAGCACCGCACCGCCCACACCAAACACGCCTCCGGCCAAGCCCGCCATCATGCCTACCGCGATATACCACAGCTGGCCAAACGACTCCGGGTCCGGACGCGGCTTGTCACTGCGACGACGCCGCCGGGAAAAACCCAAACTCTGGTCGAAATAATACAGGGCAATGGCCATCACAAATACAGAGTAAATGCGACGCAGCAAGATCGCATCCATGCCCAGAGCCAGACGTGCGCCCAGCCAGGTAAAGATGATGGAGGAGATCGCCCCCAGTGCTGCCCGACGAAAATCAATGTGGTTGCGACGATGGTACTGACGCACGGTCAGCAGCACCGCAGGCACCACCATGATCAGAGCCGTACCTTGAGCGGTTTGCTGGTCCATACCCAGAATCAGGCCCAGCAATGGAATAGCCAGCAAGCCGCCACCTATCCCCAGGACCCCGCCGGTATAGCCAATAAGCGCGCCTCCCAGCAAGCAGGCCAGGATCAACTCAATACTTATCATGACGGTTACAGATTACGCAGACGGTCGACAGCGTCTTCCACCCGGTCTACCGCCCAGATTTCCAGGCCTTCGATCGCCTGACGCGGGGCGTTGCTCTTGGGAATCAAGGCAATGCTGAAGCCCAATTTAGCCGCTTCGCGCAAACGCTCCTGTCCACGCGGGGCCGGACGAATTTCACCGGCCAGGCCGATTTCCCCAAACACGACCAGGCCCCGTGGCAAGGGGCGGTTATTCAGGGAAGACAAAATAGCCAGCAACACAGCCAAGTCAGCGGCTGGCTCGGTAATCTTGACGCCCCCTACAGCGTTCACGAACACGTCCTGATCGTAAGTGACCACGCCTGCATGTCGGTGCATCACCGCCAGCAGCATGGCCAGACGGGAGCTTTCCAGCCCCACAGACAGGCGACGCGGATTGGGTACATGGGCCGAGTCCACCAAAGCCTGAATTTCCACCAGCAAAGGCCGTGTGCCTTCCTGGGTGGCCATGACGCAGGAACCGGCTACTGACTGGGAATGCTGGGACAAGAACAGGGCCGAAGGATTGCTGACTCCTTTCAAGCCTTTTTCCGTCATGGCAAACACGCCCAATTCATTTACCGCGCCAAAGCGGTTCTTGAATGCGCGCACCATGCGGAAAGAGGAATGGGTATCCCCCTCGAAATACAGCACTGTATCCACAATGTGCTCCAGCACACGCGGACCGGCCAAGGTCCCGTCTTTGGTGACGTGACCGATAAAAATCATGGAAGTACCGCTTTGCTTGGCCAGACGGGTGAGCTGCGCCGCACATTCACGCACCTGCGATACCGAGCCTGGGGCCGCACTGAGCTGATCGGAATACAGGGTTTGAATCGAATCGATTACCACTACGCTAGGCTGGTGCGACTGCAAGGCCTGGCTGATGGATTCCAGTCGAATTTCAGCCAGCAGATCCACACCTTCGGTAGGCACGCCCAAACGGCGAGCACGCAAGGCGACCTGCTCGGCGGATTCCTCGCCCGTCACATACAGAACTTTGGTTTGCTGGGCCAAGGCTGCCATGGCTTGCAGCAGCAGCGTGGATTTACCGACACCGGGATCGCCCCCGATCAGGATCACGCCGCCTTCCACCAGGCCACCGCCCAGGACACGATCGAACTCGCCTATGCCTGTGGGCACACGCGGCAGTTCCCGTGCCTGCACATCTGAAAGACTTTGGACCGGGCTGGAGCCAGCCAGGGAAGCAAAACGATGCGCACTGGCCGCAGCCGGTGTCTCTACCGTTTCCTGCAAGCTGTTCCAAGCCCCGCAGGCAGGGCATTTGCCCGCCCACTTGGGTGTATCTGCCCCGCACTCCGTGCAAACAAATACAACTTTGGCCTTGCGGGCCGCACGAGTACTGGTGGCCATAGAAATTCCTTAACGTCCGGCCAAGCTGCCACCGCCATCCACGCCCAGGTTCTGGCCGGTGATATAAGCAGCTTCATCGCTTAGCAAGAAGGTAACCGCAGCAGCCACTTCGGCCGCCTGCCCAAAACGTCCCAAAGGAATGGAGGACAGACTGCGCTGTTCGGCTTCGCTGCCGACGGGATGATTGGCACGGAACAATTCGGTTTCGATCGGACCAGGAGAGACCGCATTGACGGTAATGCCGTAAGGAGCCAATTCCAAGGCCCAGGTGCGGGTACAACCCAGCAAGGCACTTTTGGCCGCGGCATAGCTGGTGCGATCGGAACCGCCGTGCACAACACGACTGCAAATATTGACGATGCGGCCTTCCTTGCGCGCTTTCATCGAAGGGATGAAAGCCTGGGCCACTTGCACCGCCACACGTACATTCAGGTCAAACACCTGATAAAGATTGCCCAGGTCCACCTGACCAATCGGTTCGGGCGCGACCATACCTACGTTGTTCACAACCGCATCAACGGGATATTTTTCGCGGATAACGCGCAGCATTTCCTCGGTTTCGCCTGCATTGCTCAAATCGCAGGAGTACAGATATCCGGGGAAATCAATGCTTTCGGTGTGGCGGGCCAGACCCACAACGTGGGCCCCGGCATCAGCCAGCCTTTGGCTGATTGCCCAGCCGATTCCTTTGGTAGCGCCGGTAACGAGTACACATTTATTTTTCATGGCTATGCCTTGTTGGTGTTAATCCTGGATGACGCGCGGCACGCGTGGGGCGACCGCGCAAATCAATTCGTAGCCCAGGGTTCCGGCTGCCGCAGCAACCTCATCCACACTGGGCCCGCCTTGACCGAACAACACCGCCTGACTGCCTACACCGGCGGCGGGCACCGGGGTCAGGTCGACTGCCAGCATGTCCATGGACACACGACCGAGCAAACGAGTGCGCACACCGTTCACGGTAATCGGGGTGCCGGTTCCCGCGTGACGCGGGTAACCATCGGCATAGCCACAAGCCACCACGCCAATACGCATGGCCTGCTCGGCAATGTACGTATGGCCGTAGCCAATGCCCTCGCCCTGCTTGACGCCGCGCACGCTGATCAGCTCTGCCGCCAAAGTCATACCAGGCTGCAGGCCGAAGTCCTCGGCGCTGATGTCCGCAAAAGGAGAGCTGCCGTACAGACAAATACCGGGGCGTACCCAGTGATCCGGACCGGAGGGCATGTATGCACCCAGGTCAGGGCTTAGTGTTGCCGCTGAATTGCACACACTGACCGGGCCCGGCAAGCCGTCGGTGATCCGGTTAAAGCAGCGAATCTGCTCCAGCGTGGCGTCGATATTGTCGTCAGCGCGCGCAAAGTGCGTCATGCGCCCCACGATTCCCAGCTTGCCCGCTTTTTGCAGACGCTGAGCGCGCTCGAAGGCGGCGGGGTAATCGTCCACGCTGAAACCCAGACGGTTCATGCCGCTATTGAGCTTGACCATGGCATTCAAGGCCACCCCGCCCTTCCACTGCTCCAGCATCTTGAGCTGCTCGTGGCAATGAATGACAGTGGTCAGGCCAAACTCGGCCAGCACATCCAGATCTTCAGGCTGGAAAAAACCTTCCAGCAACATGATGGGGCCGGTCCAACCGGCAGCCCGACAACGTATGGCTTCTTTCAGGTCCAGCATCGCCATGCCTTCGGCGGCACTGAATGCCCGCACCGCATTTTCGATGTCATGACCGTAAGCATTGGCCTTCATGACGGCCCAGATATGGGGCCGTTTTACGCCGGATGGAGCCGTGGCGTTATTCAGGCTCTGAATAACCATATCGAGATTGTGACGCAGTGACGCAATATGAATGGTGGCCGAGATAGGACGTGGCATGGTTCTCCCCGAAGCAATACGAAAGTCTAAACCAGCCCTAGTGGAAACGAAAGCCGTATACTGGCGGACTATGTCTATCGAGCACTATGAAAACTTCCCTGTCGCCTCTGTGCTGCTACCTCGTCGGCTACGCCGACCGGTCACCGATATTTATCGTTTTGCCCGCAGCGCCGACGACATTGCTGATGAAGGCGATTTAAGCGCTGCCGAGCGCCTGGAACTGCTGGCGCAGTTCGAAGCCGGAATAGAACAACTGCAATATCACCAGCCCGTCCTGGCCGATACCCCGCACAGTGAAATTTTTGTCCCTCTGGCCAGCAGCATCAGCAACTTCCAGTTGCCGCTCAAGCCTTTTCTGGACCTGCTGTCTGCGTTTCGCCAGGATGTCACCACTCATCGCTATAGCGATATGGCCCAGGTGCTGGATTACTGTACCCGCTCGGCCAACCCGGTCGGCCGTTTGATGCTGCATCTATATCAAGCCCACAGCCCGGAGCTGGTCGAGATGGCCGACTCCACCTGTACCGGACTGCAACTGGTTAATTTCTGGCAGGACGTGGCACTGGACTGGCACAAGAACCGTGTCTATATCCCGCAAGACCTGCTGGCCCAATATGATCTGGATGATGATTACATCCAGGCCCGTACCCAGCTGCTGCGTCAGCCCGAGGCCGATGCCCGCTGGCAGGAAATGATGCAGTTGCTGGTTACCGATGCCCGTCAACGCCTGCAAGCCGGGCTGCTGCTGTCCAGCTATCTGTCCGGGCGCATCAGCCTGGAACTGAAAATGATGGTATTGGGCGGCCTGCGTATTCTGGAACGCCTGGAAGCGGTAAAGTTTGATGTCTTCAGCCATCGTCCCACCCTGTCCCGCCTGGACTGGCTACGCCTGATTACCCGCGGCTTGAGCCGTACCCCTTACCGACCCTGAACGTCCATGAGCCCAGACGAGTATTGTCAGAACAAGGCAGCCCAGAGCGGCTCCAGTTTTTACTACGCCTTTTTGTTTCTGCCGCCTGAACGCCGCCGTGCCATCACGGCGCTGTACGCGTTTTGCCGCGAGGTGGACGACGTGGTGGACGAGGTTCACGAGGAATCGGTTGCCCGCATGAAGCTGGTCTGGTGGCGCACGCAAGTGGCCGATCTGTACGAAGGCCGTGCCCATCACCCGGTCATGCAGGCTCTGGCGCCCCATATCAAAGCGTTCGACCTGCCTCAGGACGAACTGCTGGCCGTGATTGACGGCATGGAAATGGATCTGGACCAGGTGCGCTACCAAAGCTGGAGCGAGCTGGAACGCTACTGTTGGCACGCCGCCAGCGTGGTGGGACTGCTATCGGCGCGTATTTTTGGCCAAACCCAGGAACAGACCAGCGATTATGCCCAAAAACTGGGCCTGGCTTTTCAGTTGACCAATATCATCCGTGATGTGGGCGATGACGCTCGTCGTGGCCGCATCTACCTTCCCCAGGAAGATCTGGACAAGTTCGGTGTGTCACCTCACGAGATCCTGGATCAACAGCATTCGGAGCGCTTCGAGGCCCTGATGGCCTTTCAAACCGAACGCGCCCAGGACTTGTACCGCCAGGCCATGCGTGCCCTGCCCGCTGTGGATCGCCGGGCACAACGCCCAGGCCTGTTGATGGCCGCCATCTACCATGCCCTGCTGGTGGAAATTGCCAATGATCGTTGGCATGTACTGGAACAGCGCATTTCGCTGACACCCATTCGCAAATTCTGGTTGGCCTGGAAAACCTGGGTATCGGGCGGCCGCAGCTTGCAACGCAAACTGGGCCGATGAAAGTCGCGGTTATCGGGGCGGGCTGGGCGGGCTGTGCTGCCGCCTGGCGGCTGAAGACGCAAGGCCATCAGGTCAGTGTCTTTGAAGCCTCGCGCCATATAGGCGGGCGTGCCCGCCGCATCCACAGCCCCAATCTGGGGCGTGATACTGATAATGGCCAGCACATCATGCTGGGCGCCTACTCCGTCATTCTGGGGTTAATGGGGGAAATCGGACTGGACGAAGCATCCCGCCTGGAACGCAAGGATCTGGACGTGATCTCGGCCGATGGGCGCTTTCGCCTGCGCAATCGCCCCTTGCCTGCCCCCTTCCATTTATTGACTGGCCTGCTGGGCGCCCAGGGCCTGAGCTGGTCGCAGAAAATCAAGCTGGCACGTTTTTGCCGCTGGCTGATGAAACAGCAATGGCGCACCCCGGATGGTCTGACGGTTTTGCAGCTCCTGGAGCAGCATCAGCAAGACAGCCAGGTCATCCGTTTGTTCTGGCAGCCGCTCTGCGTGGCGGCCATGAACACGCCCATTGAGCAAGCCTGCGCCCAACTATTTACCCATGTCTTGCGCGACAGCCTGGGCGGTCCCCGGCAAGCCAGCCAAACCTTGATTCCCTTGATGGATTTAAGCCAGCTCTGGTGCGAGCCCGCCCTGCGTGACATTCAGCTACAGCTGGGCCACAGAGTACAAAGACTGGAACTGACAGAGTCAGGTGTACAAATTGACGGCCTGCAGTTTGATGCAGCCATTGTGGCCTGCCCTCCCGTCCAGGCTGCGCGCCTGCTGCATAGCCTACCCAGCAGCCCGGCCAGCGAACAACTGCTGGCCGATCTGGAAGCCTTCAGCTACATCCCTATTGCCACCCTGTATCTGGAATTGGAACAGGCCTGGAATCTGCCCCATTCCATGTTGATGCTGGACGATAAAAGCGGCAGTGGTGGCCAATGGCTATTTGATCACAGCGCCCTGAAACCGGGCAGCGGTGAAACGCTGGTGGGGATCGTCATCAGCGATGCTGTGCGCCTGCAAGCGCTGGACCGCGAGCAAGCCATTGCCGCGATCATCGAGCAGGTACGCTGCCAGACCCGGCACCTGAAAGCCATGCCTGCCATACGGGCCAGCGAGCTGATTATCGAAAAACGGGCCACGTTTGCGGCTGTGCCCGGTCTGCGTCGCCCTTCGGTAGCGACACCTTGGCCAGCTATTCGCCTGGCAGGCGACTGGACCGATACCGGCTACCCCGGTGTGCTGGAAGGCGCTGTGCGCAGCGGTCTGAAAGCGGCACATCTATAAGCACCAGCTCTGAGCGCATCACAGCTGGAAAGAATCTGCCGAGTAACCGTCTTCCCTGCCACCCGTTTATCCAGCTCTTGCTCTACCGCCGACTTAGCTCTGCTTGGCGTAGCCTGGCTTGAACCGTAGGCTCGGCTTTGGCAGCTATTCTGACTAGTACGGCATCCGCCCTTTGCAAAGCGGTCCTGCACAAACCAGCAAACGCTCACTACGCATCAAGGCAATCAAACAGAGTCATGCCCAGAAACCCGGCCATCAGCGAAGGCCTCGTTTAAGACACTCTAAACACAAGCGCTATTGAGGCAAAACACTATTGTGCCGACGGTGTCAGCAAAGTCTGCGCAGGCTTATGAGCGGCCAGAAACTCCGATTGAAACAGGCACATGCGCACCACATCCCGATATTGGCCGTTAATGAAGAACTCGTGCTTGAGCTCGCCTTCCACCTGAAAACCAAACTTCTGATAAATGTGAATGGCCTTGTGGTTTTCCTTGTCCACAATCAGCACGATCTTGTACAGGTTCAGCACTCCAAAGCCGTACTCGATAGCCAGCTTGGTCGCCCGCGAGGCAATGCCCTTGCCCTGGAACTCCGGCGCAATAATGATCTGGAACTCTGCCCGGCGGTGTACATAATCAATTTCCACCAGTTCCACCACGCCGGACGGCTGCCCTTCCCACTCCACAACGAAACGACGTTCACGCTGATCGTGAATATGCTCATCGTACAGAGCCGCCAGCTCGCCATAGGTTTCGTAAGGTTCCTCGAACCAGTAGCGCATCACGCTGGCGTTATTGTCCAGCAAATGCACAAAGCGCAAGTCTTCGCGCTCCAGCGGGCGTAATTTAACGTGAGTCGTTTTACTCATGATTTTTCTATCCTTTCTCTATGTTCGATAGACGAGCCGCCTATCTGCCTATACCAAAGGCCATAGACATCATGCCCGCATATCGTGTGTTTTTGATGAAGGCCTGATAGAAAAAGTTCAGTTGGCTGCAAAACCGCAGCCCGACCAGTCTTGCGGCAAAACCGGCCAAAAACGCAAAAACCCCGATTTCTGCTTTCCTGCATAGCAAACTGAACATCAGTCAGGCCAGCAGGAATATCAAAATCGGGGTTTGAAACTACTACCTAGCCGCTATGGCTGCGCCAGCCCGGAGCTAGCGCAGGTAGCGGGCATCAGGTTGGGGCGTGTTCCTCGATGTAGCGACGTACTTGAGCTACATCCGAATCCATCACCACCACCTTCTGTGGCAAGTCTGCCAGACCGGTCAGGTGCGCAGGCACCGGAGCGGGCTGACCAATCGCTTCTTCGATTGTCTCGGAGAACTTGGCAGGCAGCGCGGTTTCCAGCACCAGCATGGGGATGCCTTCTTCGCGGAAGTTCTGAGCCACCTTGACGGCGTCTGCCGTGTGCGGGTCGATCAGAGTCTGGTACTGCTTGTTCACCTGAGCAATGGTGTTCAGACGATCCTGGTGCGAGCTGGCACCAGCCACAAAGCCGAACTCTTCCTGGAAGCGTGGCAGATGCTCGCTCAGGTCGAATTGGCCTTCTTTGGCCAGCTGCTCCCACAATGCCTTGACCTTGCTACCATCACGGCCCAGCAGATCAAACACAAAGCGCTCGAAGTTGGAGGCGCGGGAAATGTCCATGGATGGGCTGGACGTGGCGTAAGTTTGCTCGGAACCACGGGGACGATAAATACCGGTGCGGAAGAATTCTTCCAGCACGTTGTTTTCGTTGGTGGCCAGAACCAGCTTGGCGATAGGCAGCCCCATCTGACGAGCAATGTGGCCCGACAGAATATTGCCGAAGTTACCCGAAGGAACGGCAAAAGAGACTTTCTGACCCGCCTGGTTCGTGCTGCGCAGCCAGCCCCAGAAGTAGTACACCACCTGAGCGGAAATACGTGCCCAGTTAATGGAGTTCACGGCGCCCAAATGCCATTTGGACTTGAACTCCAGATCACCCGCCAAGGCCTTGACGATGTCCTGGCAATCATCGAACACACCTTTCACCGACAGGTTATGGATGTTTTCGTCTTGCAAGGAGTACATCTGAGCGCGTTGGAAAGCACTCATGCGACCGTAAGGCGAGAGCATGAACACGCTGACGCCACGCTTGCCGCGCAAGGCGTATTCAGCCGCCGAACCCGTGTCGCCGGACGTGGCACCCACAATGTTCAAGGTGCTGTTGCGCTGTGTCAGCACGTATTCGAAAACCTGGCCCAGGAACTGCATGGCCATGTCTTTAAAAGCCAGAGTTGGGCCTTGGGACAAGCCCAGCAAGGAGAAACCGGGTTCCAGTTCCTTGACCGGTACCACCTGCTCGCTGTCGAACACGCCGGGGGCATAAGCACGTGCCGTCAAGGCGGACAGTTCATCAGCCGGAATATCGGTGACGAACAGGCCCAGCACTTTGGCGGCCAGTTCGGGGTAGCTCAGGGCGCGCCAGGACTCCAGCGTTTCTGCACTGACTTGAGGGTAGCTCTCTGGCATGGCCAAACCGCCATCCGGAGCCAGGCCTTCCAGCAAGATGTCCGAAAATGGCTGGGCCTTCATGCCGCCACGAGTAGAGATGTAATTCATTACAGGTTCTCCACGCGCAGACGGGTCACGGCAGACTGAACAAAAGGCAGATTCTGAATCTGGCTGATCGCACCATTGATGGCACCTTCACGCGCTTCATGCGTCAGGAAGATGATGTCAGCCTGTTCACCGGCTGGCTCCTGGAACATGGAACCGATCGAGATCGAGGCTTGCGCCAGAATGCGAGCCACATCAGCCAGAACACCAGGACGGTCATCCACACGCAAACGCAGGTAGTACGAGGACACCACTTCATCCATAGGCAGGATGGGCGTATCGGACATGGCGTTGTGCTGGAAGGCCAGGTAAGGCACGCGATGTTCCGGTTCTGCCGTTTGCAGACGGGTCACATCCACAAGGTCGGCCACCACCGCCGAGGCGGTGGGCAAGGCGCCGGCACCGGCACCGTAGTACACGGTCTGGCCCACGGCATCGCCATGCACCAGCACCGCGTTCATGGCACCTTGGACATTGGCCAGCATGCTTTGCAGTGGAACCAGTGTGGGGTGTACGCGCAGTTCGATACCTTCTTCACGGGCGCGGGTAATACCCAGCAGCTTGATGTTGTAGCCCAGGCGTTGTGCGTGTTGCAGGTCTTCCAGTGCCAGGCTGGTAATGCCTTCCACGTGAGCCTTGCTAAATTGCACGGGGATACCAAAGGCCAGGGAGGCCAGCAGGCTCAGCTTGTGCGCAGCATCCACACCTTCAATGTCGAAAGTAGGATCGGCTTCGGCGTAACCCAGACGCTGGGCATCGGCCAGGGCTTCAGCAAAGCTGACACCACGGTTGCGCATTTCGGACAGGATGTAGTTGGTGGTGCCGTTGATAATGCCGGCCAGCCACTGAATACGGTTGGCCGTCAGGCCTTCGCGAATTGCCTTGATGATAGGAATACCACCGGCCACAGCGGCTTCGAAGGCCACCATGACGCTACGCTCGTGAGCAGCGGCAAAAATCTTGTTGCCATGCTTGGCCAGCAGCGCCTTGTTGGCGGTGACCACGTGCTTGCCCTGGGCAATGGCTTCCATGACCCACTCGCGTGCCAGGGTGTCGCCACCCACCAGCTCGACCACAATATCGATCTCGGGGTTGCGCACCACATCCATGCCGTCTGTGGTCAGGGTCACCTCGTCCCCCACCAGCGCGCGTGCCTTTTCCAGGTCACGCACAGCAATAGCGACCACCTCAATACGGCGACCGGCGCGGCGAGCGATTTCATCTGCATTGCGTTTCAATACGTTCCAGGTGCCGCTGCCAACCACACCCAAACCCAGCAAACCTACTTTGATAGGACTCATTGAACAAATCCGTCCTTACGGAACATTTCTTTGATGCCGCGTACCGCCTGACGGGTACGTTGCTCGTTTTCGATCAGCGCAAAGCGCACATAGTTGTCGCCATACTCACCAAAGCCGATGCCGGGGGATACGGCTACTTTGGCATCGCTCAGTAAGCGCTTGGCAAACTCCAGCGAACCGATGTCCTTGTAGAACTCGGGAATCTTGGCCCAGATATACATTGATGCCTTGGGGACATCGACCATCCAGCCTGCTTCATGCAGGCCCTTGGCCAATACGTCGCGACGGCGGCGGTACTGCTCCACCACCTCGCTGACACAATCTTGTGGTCCTTCCAGCGCCGCAATGGCGGCCACCTGAATCGGTGTGAAGGTACCGTAGTCGTGATAGCTCTTGATACGTGCCAGGGCATTGACCAAGGACTCGTTCCCCACCATGAAGCCAATACGCCAGCCGGCCATATTGTAGCTTTTGCTCATGGTAAAAAACTCGACTGCGACATCGCGCGCACCTTCCACCTGCATGATGGAGGGGGCCACGTAGCCGTCAAAGGTAATGTCGGCATAGGCCAGATCGTGTACCACCAGAATATTGTGCTCGCGTGCCAGCGCCACAATACGCTCAAAAAAGGACAGTTCCACACACTGGGCCGTCGGATTGCTGGGAAAACCCAGAATCATCATTTTGGGCTTGGGAATGGACTCCCGCACGGCTTTTTCGATTTCCTCGAAAAAGTCCACGCCGGGGACCATGGGCACCGAACGGATATTCGCGCCGGCAATGACGGCACCATATATATGAATCGGGTAGCTGGGGTTGGGCACCAGAACGGTGTCGCCCTTGTCCAGGGTTGCCAGCATCAAGTGGGCCAGACCTTCTTTGGAACCGATGGTAACGATCGCTTCACTATCAGGATCCAAGTGCACATTGTAGCGGCGCTCGTACCAATTGGTCACGGCTCGGCGCAGACGCGGAATGCCTTTGGAGACAGAATAACCATGAGTGTCCGGGCGGGTGGCCGCCTCGACCAGCTTTTCCACGATGTGCGCCGGTGTCGCGCCGTCCGGGTTCCCCATGGACATGTCGATAATGTCCTCGCCACGACGGCGGGCGGCCATTTTCAGCTCGCCTGTAATGTTGAACACGTAAGGCGGCAAACGCTCGATGCGCGGAAAGCGAATCATGACATTCCTTGAGAAGAAAACAGCGAAGACCCAAACCAAAAGGTGCGAAGTAAATCAAAGAGTTTAATCCATGATTGACTTACTGAGAATCACTGCAAACAGATCAGGTGCCGCATCGTCCCTGACTCTTTGCGCTATCATCGACCCTGTAACGGGAGAGACTCATCGTGCAACTGCAACGCGAACACAATCCAGCCATGAATGCCATCACCGCTTACGGTGAGGACTATGTGGCAATCAACTTTCAAAACCACGATCATTCCATCTTCTTTAGCCCTGAAGGTCCTGTGCAGGACCTGGCCATTCAAAGCGCAACCGAGCTGACAGCCCCGTTGCTGCGCCGGATTGCCGGACTGGAATCGGTCAAGCAAGACCCCATGGCCTTTCTGGACGACGCCCCACCGGCGCGCCCTGACAACGCCCCCGAATTGATCTTGATTGGGACTGGCCAGCGCCAACACTTTCTGCACCCGGCTGTCACGCAGGAAATGCTGCAGTGGGGCATAGGTGTGGAAATCATGGATACCCAGGCCGCCGCCAGAACTTACAATATCCTCATGTCCGAAGGCCGCAAAGTTGTCGCCGCCTTACTCATACAGGAAAAAGCATGACAGCCCTACAAATTGGTGCCCCCATCCCCGACTTTTCCGTGCCCTCCACCCAGGGCGAGTTCAGCGCCGCTGACCTGAAAGGAAAAATGACAGTGTTGTACTTTTACCCCAAAGACAACACGCCAGGCTGCACCACCGAGTCCCAGAATTTCCGCGATGCCCTGCCCGAATTTCAGGCTGCAGGCGCACAAATCATTGGCGTTTCGCGCGACTCGCTCAGTTCGCACGAACGTTTTATCGACAAGCAAGCCCTGACTTTCCCTTTGCTTGCCGACACCGAAGAGCGCTTGTGCGAACTGTTTGGGGTCATGAAAATGAAAAACATGTACGGTAAACAGGTACGTGGCATCGAGCGCAGCACCTTTTTGATCGACGCCCAAGGTGTGTTGATTCAAGAATGGCGTGGCATCAAAGTGCCCGGCCACGTCCAAGCTGTATTACAGGCTGTTCAGCAAGCCGCCTGAAACCTTACCGTGCCGACTTGCAGGTCGGCACACAACCAGGAGTACGTGTTATATGCCGCTACCAACGTTGCCCACCAAGCTGGGAACCCTGCTTAGCGAAAAAGATGACAGTGTCATCCTTGCCGATCCACCCGTACCACTAGACGAACCCGACACTCCCCCCGCCAGCCCCAAAGCCGCCACCAGCAAAGCGGCTGCTACGCCACGCTCCAAAAAGCCTGCGCCCGTCAAAACGGCGCCCGCGGCCCCCGCAGCAGCGCCTGCGCCCGCCAGTGTGGCCAAAGCAGCTCCCAGCAAAAGCGCTGCCGCCAGCCCTGCCCAGCCCCCCAAGCCTGTCGCCGGCGCAGCCAGCAAACGCACCCGTCTGGCCCCCACCCAGCGCAAATTGTTTGTGCTGGATACCAACGTCTTGCTGCACGACTCCAATTCGCTGTTCAAGTTTGAAGAGCACGACATCTTCCTGCCCATGATGGTGCTGGAAGAACTGGATCACCAGAAAAAGGGCCTGTCTGAAGTGGCTCGCAATGCGCGTCAGGTCAGCCGCTCCCTGGAAGGTCTGGTGGGCGATCATGGTCTGGACAAGCCCATCAATCTGGATGGCATCGGCAATACCGAAGCGCGTGGCGCCGTCACCTTCCAGACCAGCGCTCTGGATACCACCCTGCCTATCCAGCTGCCGCTGGGCAAGGCGGACAACGCCATTTTGGCCGTGGTCAATGCCCTGACCCAGAGCATGCCCAAACGCGAAGTGGTGCTGGTGTCCAAAGACATCAATATGCGTCTGAAGGCCAAGGCACTGGGCCTGCTGGCCGAAGACTACCGCCACGATCACGTTCTGGATGACTCCGACCTGCTGTATGACGGTGTCATGCCCTTGCCGGACAATTTCTGGACCAAGCACGGCAAGAACATGGAGTCCTGGCAACAGGGTGGCACCACCTTCTACCGCATCAGCGGGCCGCTGTGCAGCCAGTTCATGGTCAACCAGTTCGTATTTACCGAAGGCGACGATCCCTTGTACGCCCAGGTACGCGAAACCGCTGGCAATACCGCCGTACTGGCCACCTTGCGCGACTACAGTCACGGCAAGAACAACGTCTGGGGCATTACGGCTCGCAACCGCGAACAGAACTTTGCCCTGAATCTGTTGATGAACCCGGATTTTGATTTCGTCTCCCTGCTGGGCCATGCCGGTACGGGTAAAACGCTGCTGGCCCTGGCCAGTGCGTTGACCCAAACCCTGGAGACCAAGCGCTACAACGAGATCATCATCACCCGTGCCACCGTGCCTGTCGGAGATGACATTGGCTTCCTGCCCGGTACCGAGGAAGAAAAAATGCAGCCCTGGATGGGTGCGCTGGAAGACAACCTGGAAGTCCTGCACCTGGGCACCGGCAAGTCCTCCAGCAACCTGAACAACCCACAAGGCACCGAGGCTCCGCGCAACTCCACCATGGAACTGGTGCGCTCCAAGATCAAGGTCAAATCCCTGAGCTTCATGCGCGGTCGTACCTTCATGAACAAGTTCCTGATCATCGACGAGGCGCAGAACCTGACGCCCAAGCAGATGAAAACACTGGTGACGCGCGCCGGTCCAGGAACTAAAATTGTCTGCTTGGGCAATATTGCCCAGATCGACACGCCCTACCTGACCGAGGGCAGTTCGGGGCTGACCTACGTAGTAGACCGATTCAAAGGCTGGCCGCATGCAGGCCACATTACCTTGCAACGTGGTGAGCGCTCCCGTCTGGCCGACTACGCCAGCGACGCACTCTAAACCGAATCGCTACTCACTCAAACCGGGTCCAGGACCCGGTTTTTTTTTACCGCCAGGCTGCATCAAGGCCAACAAGCACAGCAAAGACGCAGCGTGGGGGATTTTTATTGACTGTTATGAAACGTACTGCACAGCCCATCGGGCTTACCATGGGCGATGCCGCTGGCATAGGCCCGGAAATTATTGCCCGCCTGATTGTTGAAGGCCTGCCCCACCCCGCCGTAGTCTATGGCGATGCGGGTGCGCTGCGCCGTGCCCTGACACTGATTGGCGCCGACCAGGACTGGCACGTCGAGGAGGTGGAGCAGCCTGTTTGCACACCCAAGGGGCTCATTGCCGTCCTGAATCGCTGGCAAGCCCTGCCCGACGATCTGCCCTATGGCGAAGTTAACGCTCAGGCCGGACGCGGCGCCTACGAATACCTGTGCCACGCTATTGATGATGCCCAAGCCGGTCTGATCCGTGCCATCGTCACCGCCCCACTGAACAAGCTGGCCATGCAAAAAGGCGGTATCGATGCCCCTGGCCACACCGAGATTCTGGCCGAGCGCAGCCACACCGAGCACTACGCCATGATGCTGGCTAACGAACACTTGCGCTCCATTCTGGTCACCATTCACGAACCGCTGGCCCGTGTCCCCTCCCTGATTACTAAAGAACGCGTCTTGCAAACCATCCGGCTGGCACAGTTGGCCTGCACCCAGGCCGGGATCGCCAAGCCCCGTGTGGCGGTGGCAGGCTTGAACCCCCATGCCGGTGAGAGTGGCAAATTCGGCTCTGAAGATATTGAGCAGATCACACCGGCCATTGAACAAGCCTGCGCCGAAGGCATCCAGGCCAGCGGCCCCTGGCCCGGCGACACGATCTTCATGCGGGCTCGCCAAGGGGAGTTCGATATTGTGGTGGCCCAGTACCATGACCAAGGGCTGATTCCCATCAAGCTGCTGGGTCTGGACGAAGGCGTGAACGTGACAGTGGGCCTGCCCTTTATCCGCACCAGTGTCGACCACGGCACCGCGTACGACATTGCCGGACAGGGCAAGGCTGATGCCTCCTCCCTGGGCTATGCCTACCGTATGGCTCTTTCCATGAGCGCGCATCAAGCATGATCAAGCGCTTACCGATTGACCCGTTTTTGCTGAAGCTGTTTGCCACGGTTGCACTTGCCAGTCTGCTGCCTGCCCAAGGTTGGGGCGTGCCTCTGTTCCAACACATCACGCAGATCGCGATTGCCCTGCTGTTCTTTCTGCATGGTGCCCGCCTGTCTCGTGAGGCTATCTGGGGCGGCCTGTCCCACTGGCGTTTGCACCTGTTGATTCTGTCCGTCACCTTTGTGCTCTTCCCTATTCTGGGCAGCGGCGTGGCGGCTGTGCTGCGTCCCTGGCTAACCGACAATCTGTACCTGGGAATACTGTTTCTGGCTTGCCTGCCCAGCACCGTGCAGTCTGCCGTGGCGCTGACCGCAATGGCCAGAGGGAATGTGCCGGTGTCGATTTGCAGCGCCTCGGCCTCCACCTTGCTGGGCGTGTTCATCACTCCCTTGCTGGTCGGCATCATGCTGGCGGGTGCCACCAGCGCCCAGGCCACCGTGTCGCTGGAGGCGGTGGGCAAGATCATGCTGCAGCTATTTTTCCCCTTTGTCTTCGGGCATATGCTGCGTCCCGTGATCGGGGCCTGGGTCATGAAGCGTCAGCAACTACTGAAAGTCGTGGATCAAGGCTCGATTCTGCTGGTGGTGTATACGGCTTTTTCAGGCGCGGTGGTGGGCGGTCTGTGGTCCTCCACCCCATTGAGTGCCTTGGGACTGATTGTGCTGTCCAACGCCGTTCTGCTGACCTTGGCGCAAGTGCTGGCCTGGAACCTGGGGCGCTGGCTGGGCTTTTCTTTTGAGGACCGTGTCAGCCTGCTGATGTGTGGTTCCAATAAAAGCCTGAGCAGCGGCATCCCGATTGCCAATGTCATTTTCCCCAGTGCCATGGTCGGGCCTATCATCTTGCCGATCATGTTGTTTCACCAGTGGCAGCTACTGGTGTGTGCATGGCTGGCGAAACGGCTGGCGGCCCGGAGTGAAAACTAAGAGAACGACAAACCTCCTCGCCTGACTACCCATACACGCTGAACGATGAATAAAAAAGAGGCATACCAAGGTATGCCTCTTTTTTGTCCTGACATCTGGCAAACGGCCTCACAAGCCCGCGCACTGAAGCAGCCACTGTGCTTTTTAATTGGGCATGTAATCCAGAAAGCGCGTGCTGGCTCCGGCGAAGGTCAAGCGAACCGAACCAATAGGACCGTTACGCTGTTTACCAATAATAATTTCAGCCGTGCCTTTATCGGGCGAGTCCGGGTTGTAGACCTCGTCACGGTAAATAAACAAGATCAAGTCAGCATCCTGCTCAATAGCGCCGGATTCGCGCAAGTCACTCATCACTGGGCGCTTGTTGGGCCGTTGCTCCAGGCTTCGGTTCAACTGCGACAAAGCAATCAAGGGACAATTCAATTCTTTGGCCAGACCTTTCAAGGAACGACTGATTTCAGAAATTTCCGTTGCCCGGTTCTCGCCACCGCTTGAGGACATCAGCTGCAAGTAGTCGATGATGATCAAGCCCAGTTGGCCACACTGTCGTGCCAGACGTCGAGCCCGTGCACGCACTTCCATGGACGACAGGCCGGGCGTTTCATCAATGTAAATCTGGGCCTCCTGCACCTGCTGCACGGCATGTGTCAGACGTGGCCAATCGTCGGCTGTCAGCTTGCCGGTACGCATACGGTGCTGGTCCAGCAAACCGACCGAACCGACCATACGCATGGCCAACTGTACCGCGCCCATTTCCATGGAGAACACGGCAACGGGCAAACCCTGGGCAATCGCAACGTGCTCGCCAATATTCATGGAGAACGAAGTTTTACCCATGGAAGGACGACCCGCCACAATCACCAGGTCGCCTGGCTGCAAGCCTGACGTCATCTTGTCCAGGTCAATAAAGCCAGTTGGCACCCCGGTTACTTCCGAGTCGCCTTCGCGGTGATACAGCTCGTCAATACGTTCCACCACCTGGCTTAGCAGGGGCTGGATTTCCAGAAAGCCTTGCGAGCCACGCGCCCCTTCCTGGGCAATCTGAAACACACGGGTTTCCGCCTCGTCCAGAATCTGCCGGGCCTCCTTGCCCTGCGGATTGAAGGCGGCCGAGGAAATATCATCAGCCACGGTGACCAGCTTGCGCAGAGTGGAACGCTCGCGCACGATTTCGGCGTAGCGACGAATGTTAGCAGCCGATGGCGTGTTGTGAGCCAGCGCATTCAAATAGGCCAGCCCACCCACCTCTTCCTGCTTGCCTGCAACCGACAGGGACTCAAAGACCGTGACGACGTCAGCAGGACGGGCCAGACCAATCAAGCGGGTAATGTGTTGCCAGATCAGCTTGTGATCAAACCGATAAAAATCCTCGTCGGTGACAATATCGGCCACCCGGTCAAACGCGGCATTATCGAGCAACAAGCCACCGAGCACCGACTGCTCCGCCTCAATGGAATGAGGCGGGACCCTGAGGTAATCCAGCGTTGAATCGGATTTGGCTGACTTGCTTTCCATGCATATACCTTCAAATCAAGGAAAAAAATCGACGCCGCAGCCAACAGAATGTGTTGTGCGGGCTTGAACAGTATGTGTATCTGGGGTCAGAACAGTCAGGCTCAACAGCGTGCTGGGCTGACAGGACCGAATGCGGCAATACAGTCACGCCGCAGGCGTGCTGGCTCTCTTCAAACAGAATGAAGAGAAAACAAAAAAGCCGGCTTGCACCGGCTTTTTTGAGCTTGGCAGATACACTCCATGAAAGAATGTACCATGCGTCAACGCGCTAGTCTTAGGCTACGTCGCCTTGAACCACAACGTTGATTTCAGCGATCACGTCAGGGTGCAGAACAACCTGAACGGGGTACTCGCCAATGGCTTTCAGGTGACCGTCTGGCAGACGAACCTGAGTCTTGACCAGGTCGGCAAAGCCGGCATTTTGCAATGCATTGGCGATGTCCATGGTGGTCACGGAACCAAACAAACGACCGTCCACGCCGGCTTTTTGAACCAGGGTGAAAGCTTGGCCGTTCAACTTTTCGTTCTGAGCCTGAGCAGCGGCCAGCTTTTCAGCTTGCAGCTTTTCCAGTTCGGCACGGCGTGCTTCGAACTCTTGCAGAGCGGCAGCCGTAGCACGGCGAGCAACTTTGCGTGGCAGCAGGAAATTACGGGCGTAACCATCACGTACGCGCACAACGTCACCCAGATTACCCAGGTTGGCGACTTTTTCGAGCAAAATAACTTGCATGACTAAGGTTCCTCTGGATTATTTGTGGTTGTCGGTGTACGGCAACAGAGCCAGGAAACGAGCGCGCTTGACAGCGGTGTCCAGCTGACGCTGGTAGTGAGCTTTGGTGCCCGTCAAACGTGCAGGGATGATCTTGCCATTTTCCTGGATGAAATCACGCAGGGTGTCCAGATCTTTGTAATCAATTTCTTCAACGCCAGCGACGGTGAAGCGGCAGAATTTGCGGCGCTTGAACAGTGGGTTCTGTTGTGCAAATTTGCGTTTTTTGTCTTTGCCTCTACGGAAAGCCATTTTGTGCCTCGTTAGTAACCGGGCTATACCCGGAAGAATTCAGTGTGAAGCGAGGTGTTGAACACTTCGCGACGATCGAGCCAGACCAGTCAAACCGTAACAGAGCCTTGTCCCGGAAAGTGACGCTGATATTGCTGTACATGCAGCACCAGACGCGTCGAACCTTTACGGGCTGGGGCAATAAAACCTTGTAGCTGCAAACGGGCTCCCAAAGGAGTGTCTGCCAGACCCAATGCATTATTTCCCAAAGCCACTACCTGCATCGTCAAAGCGATTTGCCGGGAGTGACCGGCTTCCATTACGGAAGATTCGTGTTCCAGGACCAATTCCAGAGCTGGGACACCAGCCGGCGTATAACGCAAGGGCTTAATGTCGACAAGCTGACCGGCAAGAGAGAACTGGTTCACGTAGTCGGAGCTATTACTCTTCAGCTTGAGCTTCGGCTTCAGCGGCTGCAGGAGCGCTGGCTTCAGTACTTGCTTTACGTGCTTCTTCGCGTTCGACGGACTTCATCATGACCGAAGCGCCTTCAGGGGCTTTCTTCGTGCCAGCGATGAGGTAACGCAAGATAGCGTCGTTGTAGCGGAAGGAATGCTCCAGCTCGTCCAGGGTGGACTGACCGCATTCGATGTTCAGGCACACGTAGTGAGCCTTGACCAGTTTCTGGATTGGGTAAGCCAGTTGACGGCGGCCCCAGTCTTCCAGACGATGAATAGCACCGCCTTCGGAAGTAACAATCGCCGAATAGCGCTCGATCATGGCGGGCACTTGCTCGCTTTGATCGGGATGCACAATGAACACTACTTCGTAGTGACGCATGGAACAACTCCTTGTGGATATCGCCTACTACCCGCTGTAAAACCAGTCAGGCACCAAGCGCGACAGCCCGCCCATTCAATCCGGGTCGAGCAAGAAACCATAGATACTAGCACCAAGAAAGGCTGACTGACAAGCCAAAAGCCTTAGCCCTGCACGCTTGCGTAGGCAGAGTGATTATGAATCGACTCAAAATTCTCGGCTTCGATGCTATAACGCAACACTCCGGGCAAGCTGCGCACGCTGACGGCTACATCACGCACCAGATCTTCGACGAATTTGGGATTGTCGTACGCGTATTCGGTAACGTACTTTTCGTCAGTGCGCTTGAGCAAGCCCCACAGCTGACAGGACGCCTGCTCTTCAACCGATTTGATCAGCGTAGGCAAGTCCAGCGTAGCCGGATCCGCAAACACGGCCTGCACGGTAACGTGCGAGCGCTGATTATGCGCACCGTACTCCGAAATGGCCTTGGAGCACGGGCACAGGCTGGTAACCGGAACCAGTACGGACAACTCAAATTCGGGCTGGGCATCCACACCGACACGTGCTGTCCAGCTGACGGTGTAATCCATCAGGCTGGCCACACCGGATACGGGCGCCACTTTTTCCAGGAAAACGGGGAAGGTGGCTGTCATGTCGCCACGTCCGGCATTGAGCAAAGGCAACATGGCCTGGGCCATCTGCACAAAACCGGCGGGCGTCATGGCTTGACGGCGGTACTCTTCCAGCAAAGCGACAAAGCGCGACATATGGGTGCCTTTTTCTTCGGGCGGCAAGGCCACCGTCAACTCCCATTGCGCCACGGTGGGCACGGCCTGCCCCTGCAGGTCCAGCATCATCGGATGCCGCACCCCGCGCACACCCACGCGCTGAATCGCAACACGGCGTGTATCCGTGCTGCTTTGCACATCTGGCATGGCCAAAGGCGATTCCGACACTGTATTCATATCCATCAGGTTCAGCTACGACAGAGCCGCAACCGTAAATAAAAACAATAATGAATTATTATCTTACGCTTATCGCACACGAGGTTCGATAACCTTAATAAGAACGCGCATATTGGGGTATTTAAACCCTAAACTGTGCAGAAATTGCCTCACGCCTCAAGCAAACTTGAGAAACGTGCACGAATGGAGCGCTCGATGCCGGCGGCATCCAGACCCAGATCCTGAGCAATTTTCTTCTGATCGCCGTGGTCGATGAATTCGTCGGGGTAGCCCAGTTGCAATACCGGCATCACCAGCGCTTCACGACTGACAAACTCCAGCACCGCACTGCCTGCGCCCCCCATCAAACAGCCCTCTTCCACGGTAACAAATGCCTGATGGCCTTGTGCCAGCTCTTGCAGCAAGGCTTCGTCCATAGGTTTTACAAAACGCATGTCTACCACGGTGGCATCCAGAACCTCGGCTGCTTTCAGCGCCTCGTGCAACACGGGACCAAAAGCCAGAATGGCCAGATTCTTGCCCTGACGGCGCAGATTGGCCTTGCCCAGCGGCACGGTATGGAGCTCCTGATCCACTTCAGCACCGATACCCGCTCCGCGCGGATAGCGCACCGAGCTGGGCCCTGGGTGCTGATAGCAACAGGTCAGCAACAAGCGGGTTTCGTTTTCGTCCGACGGCGTGGCCACCACCATGTTCGGAATGCAGCGCAGAAAGGCGATGTCGTAATTACCGGCATGCGTTGCCCCGTCTGCGCCCACAATACCGGCGCGATCCAGCGCAAAAGTGACATCCAGATTCTGCAGGGCTACATCATGAATCAGTTGATCGTAGCCGCGCTGCAAAAAGGTAGAGTAAATCGCCACAACCGGCTTCTGCCCTTCACAGGCCAAGCCACCGGCAAAGGTCACGGCGTGCTGTTCGGCAATGCCCACATCAAAATAACGACGGGGGAATTGTTGCTCGAACTCCACCATGCCACTGCCTTCACGCATGGCGGGAGTAATACCGTACAGACGTTGATCCTGCCTGGCCATATCGCACAACCACTGACCGAAAATCTGTGTAAAGGTAGGGCGCGGCTTGGTCGTAGGCGTGACCAAACCCACAGAAGGATCGAATTTGCCTGGACCGTGGTAGAGCACCGGATCGGCTTCAGCCAGCTTGTAGCCCTGCCCTTTACGGGTCACCACATGCAGGAACTGCAAACCACCCAGATCACGCAGATTGCTCAAGGTAGAGACCAGCGCATCCAGATCGTGACCATCAATCGGGCCCACGTAGTTAAAACCCAGCTCTTCAAACAGCGTGGCCGGAGACAGAATCCCCTTGGCGTGGCCTTCAAACTTGCGCGCCAGTTCCAGCACAGGCGGGACATGCTGCAAGACAGTACGGCCTACATTCTTGGCAGCGGCGTAGAACCGGCCCGACATCAGGCGAGCCAGATAATGATTCAAGGCGCCCACCGGCGGCGAGATCGACATGTCGTTGTCGTTCAACACCACCAGCACATTTACATCGGGCGTTACACCAGCATTGTTCAGGGCTTCAAACGCCATACCGGCCGTCATCGCGCCATCACCGATCACGGCAATGTGCTGACGCTCGATCCCGGCATTGCGCGAGGCCACGGCCATCCCCAGTACCGCGGAAATCGAGGTTGAGGAATGCGCCGTACCAAAGTCGTCGTACTCGGACTCGGAGCGCTTGGGAAAACCGGAGATGCCATCTTGCTGACGCAAACCACTCATCTGATCGCGGCGGCCTGTCAGAATCTTGTGCGGATAGGACTGGTGACCCACATCCCACACGATACGGTCGTGGGGAGTCTCGAACACATAGTGCAAGGCAGTGGTCAATTCAACCGTGCCCAGATTGGACGACAAATGCCCACCGGTTTTGGATACGGATTGCAGAACAAACTCGCGCAGTTGTCGTGCCAGCTCGGGAAGATCACGTTGATCAAGCTGGCGCAAGTCGGCGGGAGACTGGATCTGCTCTAGGGAAACGGTTGTCATACTAAAGACGTCTATCCGGGCAAATAAGTGAAACGACTGTCTAAAAACAATCGCCAATCGGCTATTGTAAAACGCTTCGCGGCCTGTGCCAAAGTAGCACAGGCCCGCGTCGCTTAATGATTGCGACCCACGATGTAATCAGCCAGTTGTGTCAGACGTGCCGCAGCAGGTCCCAAAGGACGCAAGGCCAACTGGGCCTGCTCATTCAGAGCACCGAGCAACTCGCGCGATCCGTCCATACCCAGGATGGAGACATAGGTGGGCTTGTTATCGGCGGCGTCTTTGCCAGCCGTCTTGCCCAGCGTGGCGGTATCAGCCGTCACATCCAGAATATCGTCCACGACCTGGAAGGCCAGACCCACAGCCTGGGCGTACTCTTCCAAACCATTACGCACGGTAGAGGAAGCACCCGCCACAATACCACCCAGCAAAACGCTGGCTTGCAACATGGCGCCGGTTTTCATGCTGTGCATCTCTTGCAACTGATCACGGTCCAGGGCAATGCCCACGCTGGCGCAATCAATAGCCTGACCACCGGCCATACCGGCACTGCCAGCGGCCTGCGCCAACTGGGTAATGGCTTGCACAATCAGCGCAGGGGCAATCGGCATTTGTGCCAATAACTCAAAGGCCAAGGGTTGCAAGGCATCGCCAGCCAGCATGGCGCACGCTTCATCAAACTGAACATGAGTGGTTGGGCGACCACGACGCAATTTGTCGTCATCCATGCACGGCAAGTCGTCGTGAACCAGCGAGTAGGCGTGGATCAATTCCACCGCCGCCGCTGCCAACTCCAATGCTTTCAATTGGGCAGCGGCCATAGGCTTGCCTTGCAAGGCAGCCTCACCGGCGGCATACACCAAGGCAGCGCGCACGCGCTTGCCACCACCCAGCACGGAGTAGCGCATGGCTTCGTGCAAACGAGCAGGTTCCTGGCTGACAGGGGGCAGCAATTGTTCCAGTACGGTCTCAGTCTGCTCAACCCGCGCCTGCAGCCAATCAGAAAAACTGGTAGAACTCATCTTAACTATCTCCAACAGCTTCATCCCCGGACAAGGGGCGCAGCAGATTGCCTTGCAATACGCTGACTTGTTCTTGTGCAAGGTCCAGCTTGCGCTGACACAATTGGGCTAACTCCACGCCCTGCTCGTAAGCTTGCAAAGCCTGCTCAAGCGGCAATGCCCCGCTTTCCATGCGAGCGACCAGCGCTTCCAGTTGTGCCAGAGCGGACTCGAAATCCTGCTGGGCTGGCGCCTGGGCGCTTTGATTATCATCGCGAGATTTAACCATAACTATTCCTGATCAATGAGGGCCGTCAGGACTGGCTGAGACCCAATTGGAAGTGGCATTGTACGGGAGGCGGCGGCTTGCTGCCCTTCCCAAGGAGTACTTTCTACTTTGGGACCGCTCCACAGCAAAAAAGCCGCTCCGGAGCGGCTTTCTCAGCACCAGAAACTCAGGGCATTGAACTAGCTGCGCGCAACAGGTCGGCTGGCGTCACTCACCCATTCACTCCAGGAGCCGGGATAAATGCTGGAGCCAGACAGACCGGCCAACTCCATGGCAAAAAGATTGTGACAAGCTGTAATACCGGAACCACACTGGTGCACAACCATCTCTGCCGAAATCGCTCCCAGCAAGTCCTGAAACTCCTGGCGCAGCTGATCGGCCGGTTTGAAACGCCCCTGTTCACCCAGATTATTCAGATGCGACCGATTAAGCGCATCGGGGATATGACCTGCGACCGGGTCCATCGGTTCCACGTCACCGCGATATCGCTCGGCAGCACGTGCGTCCAATACGGTAAAGATAGGTTTGGACAGGTTTTTCAGTACCTGCTCGGTCTGCACAGTAGGCATGGCAGCCTGCTCAGGCACACTCAATTTAGCAGCTGCTGGTACAGGCTTGGCCGGGCCGCTTTCTTCGGCTCCGCCCAACTGCTGCCAGGCCTGCCAGCCCCCATCCAGAATGGCGACTTGAGGATGCCCCAACCAGCGCAGCATCCACCACATATGGCTGGCGAATACAGAACCTTGGGCGTCGTAGACCACGACCTGCATACCATCACGCAAGCCGTTTTTCTGCAAAAGCTGCGCCAGCTCCTGACGGCTGGGCAAAGGATGACGGCCATTCAGACCCGTCTTGGGTGCCGCCAGATCCAGCTCGTGATCCAGAAACATGGCACCCGGAATATGCCCCTGTTCGTAAGCGCGTCGTCCTGCCTGATGGTCGGCCAAATCATGGCGTACATCCAGAATCAGCCACTCCGAATTATTCAGATTGGCCTGGACTTGCTCTGCGCTAATCAGAAATTCAAACACGTTCTGCCTCCTTGACGGGAGCCTGCTCCGCTGTCGCGGCCTGACCTCGCAAGATACGATCCTCGCTGTAGGTACGCCAGGCCGACAACAGACCAGACCCAATAATCAATGCCATACCTGCCCAGGCTAACCAGTCAGGCACATCACCCCAGAAAGCAATGCCAATCAGGGCGGCGAAAATAATGGTGGTGTATTGCAAGGCTGCGGTCAACAAGGCCGAGCCCAAGCCAAAAGCGCGCGTCATGGTCAATTGCCCGAACAAACCGGACAGGCCCACGCCCAGCAAGGCCAGCCACGCGCGCCAGCTCAGCTCGCGCCAGCCTTCCCACAAAAGTCCAACCAGGCTGGAACAGACGACAAAACAGGAGAACAGCAGCACGGTGCGCCATTCCGGCTCGCCAGAGCGCCCCAGGGCACGTACCTGCATCATGGCCACCGCGCTCAAGGCGCCGGCACACAGGCCCAGCATGGCGGCCCACCATTGGTCTGGCGTAATGCTGGGGCGCAGGACACCGATCACGCCCATAAAGCCCAGCAACACGGCAATCAGACGCACAGGGTCACGCTGGGTGCCACCCCAGGCAAGCATCCAGAAAGCAATAAACAAGGGAGCGGTGTAGTTCAGGCTGACCGCGGTGGACAAGGGCAGATTAGCCAGAGCCAGAAAGCCCAGCCACATGGAACTGACCCCGGAGACATTACGCCGGATATGCAGTTTCCAGCTTTGAGGAGCCAGCCTCAAACCACGGCTTTTAGCCCAGAACACCAGAAGAAGAACCGAGGGCACACCCCGGAACAAAACAATTTGCGCCATCGACGCCCCGGCATCGGCGGACACTTTGACACAGGCCCCCATAATGGCAAACATGGCGCAGGCTACCAGCATCCATAATGACTGCATGTGATCAAACCAGGTTCAGTAATAAGGGAAAGCCACTACTATACTCCCCACCTTGTAAAAGTGGACCGGTAACCCCATATCCAGACCACTTACGCAACAGCAAGAACCTCGGCGCAAGAAACTATCTTGCCCGAAAGCTGACTAAAAGCTGAATATTTTATTTTAACGCCTGGAATCAAGGCTAAAATTCGCGCAGATCGTGTTCTCACGATCACGATTTTTTCTGTTACACCGGAATCCGCATTCATGAAACGAATTGTCCTTTTCTTAATCACCAACCTGGCCGTCATGCTGGTGCTCAGCGCCTCCATGAATATTTTGGGTGTGGGACGTTACCTGAACGCGCAAGGTCTGGACCTGACTCAATTGCTGATCTTCTCGGCTTTGGTCGGTTTTACCGGCGCCATTATCTCCTTGCTGATGAGCAAATGGATGGCCAAGCAAAGCGTGAACGCCCGTGTCATTGACCCGAATGCCCCCGCCAATGCCGAAGAGGCCTGGCTGGTCGATACCGTGCACCAACTGGCCGACCGTGCCGGTATTGGCCGCCCCGAAGTGGCCATTTACGAAGGCGAGCCCAATGCCTTTGCCACCGGCGCTTTCAAGAATGATGCTCTGGTCGCCGTGTCCACCGGCTTGCTGCGCGGCATGACCGAAGAAGAAGTCATGGCGGTGCTCGGCCACGAAGTTGCCCACATTGCCAATGGCGACATGGTCACCCTGACCCTGATCCAAGGCGTGGTGAACACCTTTGTGATCTTTCTGGCCCGTCTGGCCGGCTACTTTGTTGACCGCGTGCTACTGCGCAATGATCGCGACGTGGGCATGGGTTACTACGCCTCGGTCTTTGTGTTTGAGCTGATTTTTGGCGTGCTGGCCTCCATCATCGTGGCCTGGTTCTCGCGTCAGCGTGAGTACCGTGCTGATGCCGGTTCCGCTCAGTTGCTGGGTTCGCGTCAGCCCATGATTCACGCGCTGGCCCGTCTGGGCGGCATGGCTCCTGGCGAACTGCCCAAGAACTTTGAAGCCTCCGGTATTTCGGGTGGTCGTTCGATCAGTGCGATCTTCGCCTCCCACCCCCCTATCGCTGCACGCATTCAGGCTTTGCAAAGCGCTCAATCAGTCTAAGATCCCAGGCGGCCTGAACGGCACAGCCAAATAAAACGCCCCAAAAGCCCACAGGCTTTTGGGGCGTTTTTTATACCTTGGCGCAAACTTAGCGTATCGGCTGCCGGACAAAGGGCCACACACAGATCCAAACCTAATCAGCAAAGTGATATTCCAAAATATCGTCACCGAGCTCATCACGCTGGCCGCTTTCGGCCCAGCCTAAATGACGATAAAAACCATAGGAGCGCACCTGAGGATCACTATTACAAGCCAGGAACAGGCGCGTAAAACCACGCCCCTGCAAATCCTGCATCATCTGGGTCAGCAAACGACGGCCCAGACCCAGGCTTTCATAGTCGGGCAACAGCGCCAGCACCATGATCTCGCCGGTCTCGCTTTCACCGAAGCAATAGCCAGCCATCTGCTCATCGACCAGGGCCACATAGCCGGGGCAACTACCATCCTCAATACCTGCGGCCCAGCTTTCGGCGGTAATTCCCAAGGCGGCAAGATCCTCTTCAGAAAAAGCATTTTCACGAGTCAGTCCCCGGATACGCAGGCATTCGCGGGCGTCATCAGGCACTGCAGCGCGCAAGACTATCTTGCTCATTCACTACTCCAATATAAAAAGGGCAATGACGGCAAATCATCACGTCATCGACCATACAAAAGACTTAAGGGGTGTCAGTGTTGAGTTGGCTCAACCACTGGGCAATGTCGCCCACGACCTGGGGCATGGCCGAGCTGCCATCGGCCTGCGTCATGACGTGATCCAGATCGGGATAGCTGCGCCACACCACATGCGGGTTATCCACCTGTGCCACCATCTGGGCAGTGGCTTGCGGCGAGACCGAGGTATCGCGCCCGGACTGAATCACCAGAGTGGGGATAGCAATCCGTCGCAGCACCTCGGCCTGATCCAGATTCAGCATCTGCCGCCACCAATCACGTCCATGTCCGCTCATCCGAGTATCCAGGCCGGCCCTGGCCTGCCTCAAAAATTCGCCCAAGCCATCAAGCATGGCTTGCTTGTCGGCAGCCGGCATCTCTTGGATCGAGGCGCTATAGAGCACATCATCCTGGAACCAGCGCCCGCCGCCATTAAAACTGATGGCCGCATCCAGATGCGAAGTCTGGGCCGCCAGCAAATGAACAATCACCGCTCCCTCGCTGCCACCCAAGGCAAAAAGCTTGTCATAGCGGGTCTGACTTTGCAGCTGTTTTAAAACCGCCTCCAGATCAGCCACACGCTGTTGGGGCTGGTCGCGCTGAATATAGTCTGTCGGGCAGTCGCTACGCTCGGGATCGTCGCTATCAGGCAGCGCGGCCGTCAGCGCATATTTTTCCACCGCCAGCACCTGGGCTTGTGGACGAGCCTTGGCCAGGGCTTCCCAAACAACTTTCTTGTGCGCCACGCTATTGCAATCCGAGCCTTGCACAATCAGAAGCAGCTCATGCACACCTTCTTGAGGGGCGATGGCAGGCTGGACGTAATAATGAATGGTGCTGCCATCTGCACGCGCCAATTCATGTGGCTGCGCTTGAGCATAAGCCTGGCTGCCCACGACCCCAGAGATAGCAAGGCCCGCCAGGCGGGCCAGAGAAATTGAATAATCCATGCCGCACTGTGGCACAGAATGATGAAGATTTGATGGAGAAAAATGGCGGACTCGCCGCCATGAAAAGGGACCAGCCAGCAAAGAGCTGACCTGACCGGGGGAGACATCAAGCCATCACACCCTTTGCTGGCTGGTGTCCCGCCGCCGGTCGCCATTTGCCCAAAAAGACGACCGGACTGGCAAGACTCAAGGCTTCATGGGATTGGTCTTTTCCGGATTGATTTGATAGCGCTGCAAAGCATCGCTAACCAACGAGCGTGGCACCGAACCTTCGTCGGCCAAGGCCTTCAAGGCCGAGACCACGATAAAGTGCCGGTCCACTTCAAATCCGTGGCAACCACAATCGGGCCTGCATGCCCTTCCAGGCAAGACTGCACATAAGGGATACGCGGCTCGCTTTCCGGGTGCAAGGTGTTCCAGCGCTCCGTATCCAGGCCATCACGACGCAGTTGGTTCAGGCTGGGCGCATTCCACACATCGCTGGCCACACCAAAGTCCTCTTGCAGCAACTGTGCGGCAGCCAGCACCTCCATCAAGATAGAGCCACTGCCCATCAACTGCGCACGCGGGGCCTTGGCTTTTTGCTGCGGTCCCGCCTGCAAGAGATACAGCCCTTTGATAATGCCCTGCTCCACCCCTTCCGGCATCTCGGGATGCGGGTAGTTTTCATTGAGCACGGTAATGTAATAGAACACGTCCTCCTGATCCTGATACATGCGACGAACACCATCCTGCATGATCACGGCCAGCTCATAGGAGAAGGTGGGGTCAAAAGAGCGGAATCGTGGGCACACCGTGATTGCTGTAGGCCGTGCCTGCTGCAATCCAGGAGGAGATTGCCCCGGACTCATTCAGGCCTTCCTGCAAGATCTGCCCGTCCTTGGCTTCTTTGTAATAGCTCAACTGGCCAGCATCCTGTGGCGTGTACAACTGCCCTAAATAAGAGTGGATACCAATCTGGCGGAACAGACCTTCCATCCCGAAGGTGCGCGACTCATCCGGCACGATGGGCACAATCAATTTGCCCAGCACCGGGTCTTTCAACAAGGTGCTCAAAATACGCACAAAGGCCATGGTCGTGGACAGACCACGCTCGCCCGTACCCTTCAACTGTGCGGCAAAACTGTCCAGTGCGGGAACAGCCAAGGCCGGAACGGAAGTTCTGCGCGATGGCACAAAACCGCCCAGAGCAGCACGACATTGCTGCAAGTAAACCGCTTCCGGGCTGCCTGGCTCGGGGCGCAGATAAGGCAAGGCTTCCAGTTGCTCGTCCGAAACAGGTAGCAGGAAACGATCCCGGAAAGCACGCACGGCATCCGCGCTCATTTGCTTGAGCTGGTGATTGATGTTCTGGCCTTCACCGGCCTCGCCCATACCAAAACCCTTCACGGTTTTCACCAGAATTGCGGTCGGCCCGCCATGGCTGTTACGTGCGGCTTGGGCATAAGCGGCGTAGACCTTGTCAGGATCGTGACCACCACGGGCCAGGGCCCAGATGTCGTCGTCCGACAAATCCGCTACCAGTTCCAGCCACTCAGTCGTCTCTTGCGGGTCCTCATCTGCGATCTGCAAAGCGTGATTCATAACAATCTCCAGGTGGATAGGCCAGATCCGCCACGCGACGTCCTCACGGCCTGAACAAGACGCAGGGCAGGACAGACCCTCACCCATACGATTGCAATTGCAACTAAAAAACAAATTCCTGGGGGAAAGAACGATGAGTCGCTCCGACACTGATCTGTGGTTTTCCTTTGTGCGCGCGCACCGCAGCATCCTGAAAGAAATCGAACGCAGACTGGCTGCCGAAAAGTTGCCACCCTATGCCTGGTACGACGTGCTGTGGGGACTGGAAAGCGGACCGGAGGGGACCCGTCGCATGCATGAGCTGGCCGATCGACTGGTCATAGAACGCTATAACCTGACGCGACTGATCGACCGGCTGGAAGCCCAGGGGCTGGTCCAGCGCAGTCGTTCCTCGGAAGATGGTCGGGCCGCCTTTGCCAGCATCACGGATGAAGGCCGGGCATTGCGCAAACAGATGTGGTAGATCTACCAAAGCGCTGTGCAGGAACTGTTTCTGTCGGCCTTCTCCGATCAGGAACAAACGCAGTTTGCACACGGGCTGGATCAGGCTGCCCGACAAGCGCGGCAACCCTCCAACACCTAGATGTGTCTAACTGATACCTGAGGCTCACGCTTGTAAGATGCGCTGGGCTATTATTTAGCAATGAAAGAAATCTTCGCACTTCTCGATTTCGGGGGTTATATCGCCTTGCTCCTGTGGGGTATCCACATGGTGCAAAGCGGTGTGCAACGCGCCTTTGGTGCTGAGCTGGGCGTCTGGATGGGCCATGCCCTGGGCCGCCCCCGCCGCGCCTTTTTTGCGGGTGCGGCCATTACCGCCGCCATTCAAAGCAGTACCGCCACCGGACTGATGATTACCAGCTTTGCCGCCACTGGCATGGTTGCCCTGGTTCCAGCCCTGGCCGCCATGTTGGGCGCCAATGTGGGCACGACGCTGATCGTGCAACTGCTGTCCTTCAAAATGACCGCGCTGGCCCCGGCCCTGATTCTTCTGGGCGTCTGGCTGTTCCGCTCGCAGGAGCCTGGACGCCGTCGTGACCTGGGTCGCGTCTTTATTGGTCTGGGCCTCTTGCTGCTGTCCCTGCATGAACTGGTGGGCTTGTTCTCCCCCATTCAGGACGCCCCCCTGCTGCAAACCATTCTGGAAGCGCTGGCAGGCAGTCCCATGACGGGCATGCTGCTGGCCGCTCTGCTGACCTGGGCCGCACACTCCAGTGTGGCCATTGTGGTGCTGATCATCTCGCTGGCCAGTCACCAGCATATGGACCCGCAACTGACCTACGCATTGGTGTTGGGTGCCAATGTGGGTACCGCTATCAACCCGATTCTGGAAGGGGCTGGCGGCTCCAAGGACCCAGCCAACAAACGTCTGCCCATCGGCAACTTGGGCACACGTGTGTTTGGTTGTCTGGTCGGCATGATTTTGCTGCCCTGGATTCCGGATTTGATGAGCTGGTTCACCAATGATCCAGCTCGTGCTGTGGCCAACTTCCATACCTTCTTCAACCTGGCCGTGGCAGCCTTGTTCCTGCCTTTACTCAAACCCTATTCGCGTCTGCTGAGCCGTTATCTGCCCCGCCGCACCGACCCGGATGATCCCGGCCTGCCCTTGTATCTGGACCAGTCCGCCCAGGAAGTGCCTGCCGTGGCCTTGGGCAATGCAGCGCGTGAGGCGTTGCGTCTGTCCGATATGCTGCAGGAAATCCTGGATACGGCCCGTCAGAACATGCTGAACAATAGCGCCCAAAGCATTAACCATGCGCGCTATATCAGTAATGCCGTCAACCGTCTGGAGCCGCTGATCACCACCTATCTGGCCAGTATGGACCAGGAAAACCTCAGCAAGAAGGATACCCGTCGTCTGAACGATATTCTGACCTTCTCCACCAATATCTCGCACGCCGCCACGATCAGCGTCAATGGCTTGCTCAGCCACACGGCCAAGCTGCGTAAACAAGGCTGGATACTGCAATCGGAAGAACAGGCCGAAATCGGCAAAGTCATGGACAGGCTGATTCGCAACCAGCGTCAGGCAGCAGCCCTGTTTGTGGCCGAAGATGTAAAAACCGCCCGCTTCCTGGCCTTTGAAAAAGACTTCTTCCGCGAACTGGAAGTGGCGGCGGGAGACCGTCATATTCGCAAGATCAAGGCCGGACAGTTGGACTCCGCCGAGCAGGGCTCCTTGTACCTGGAGATTTTGCGCGACGTGCGTACCATCAACTCCTATCTGGTCAGCGCCGCCGCCTATCCAATTCTGGCCAAGCACGACGAGTTGCTGCCCAACCGAGTACGCTCCAACGAGGAATAAACAGGCTGCAGCCAGGCGGTGAAAACAAGCCGCTCTGCTGCTTAAAAAAAAGGCGACCATCAGGTCGCCTTTTCCTTTAGCTTGCCAGGAAGCCTTAGTGAGCCTGTTCCCAGTTATCACCCACGCCGACTTCAGCCACCAGCGGCACATCCAGCTTGGCGACATTGCACATCAGGCCCGGCAGGTTTTCACGCAGAACATCCAGCTCGTCTTCGGGTACATCGAATACCAGCTCGTCATGTACCTGCATCACCATCTGCGTGCGCAGCCCTTTTTCTTCCAGCCAGCGCTGCACAGCCACCATGGCCATCTTGATCAGGTCGGCCGACGTGCCCTGCATTGGCGCGTTAATGGCGGCACGCTCTGCACCGGCCATGCGTGGCCCTTTCGCGCCCTTCAGTTCAGGTAGCCACAGACGGCGACCAAACACGGTTTCCACATAACCCTGCTCATGCGCCTGCGCCTTGATGCGCGTCATGTAGCTGGCCACGCCAGGATAGCGGGCGAAGTAGCGATCAATATAGGCACGGGCTGCATCACGAGTAATGCCCAGATTGCTGGCCAGACCAAATTCGCCCATGCCGTAGATCAGACCAAAGTTGATCGCCTTGGCCGCACGACGCTGGTCCGAGCTGACGTCCTTGGCATCCACACCGAAGATCTCGGCAGCGGTTGCCGTGTGCACGTCCCCACCCTGCTCAAACACCTGCTGCAGATTCTCGTCGCCCGATACATGGGCCATGACGCGCAATTCGATCTGGGAATAGTCAGCCGACACCACTTTGCCCAGTTCAGACACGAAAGCGGCGCGAACACGGCGGCCTTCTGCGGTACGCACAGGAATGTTCTGCAAGTTGGGATCGGAGGAAGCCAGACGTCCGGTAATGACGGCAGCCTGTGCATAACGGGTATGCACACGGCCACTGTCCGGGTTCACCATTTTGGGCAATTTGTCCGTATAGGTGGACTTGAGCTTGGCCAGGCCACGATATTCCAGTAGTACCTGCGGCAAGGGGTAATCCTGAGCCAAACGGGTCAGCACATCCTCATCGGTAGAGGGGGCACCGCTGGCGGTTTTACGAACCACCGGAATACCCAGCTTGCCGAACAGAATCTCGCCCACTTGCTTGGGGGAGTTCATATTGAAAGGTTGGTCGGCCAGTTCGTAAGCCTTGTTTTCCAGTTCCAGCATTTTCTGGCCCAGCTCGTGGCTTTGGCGCGCCAGAGTAGGCACATCAATCTTGACGCCATTGCGCTCCACAATGGTCAGCACGTCTGACGCCTGCACTTCCAGCAAATAGATACGCTCCAGCCCCTCTTCCCTGGCTACTTGAGGGCGCAGGCACTGATGCAGACGCAAGGTGTAATCCGCGTCTTCACAAGCGTATTGCGAGGCCACAGGAATATCCACCTCGTCAAAGCTGATCTGCTTGGCACCCTTGCCGCAAATATCCTCGTAAGAGGCGCCTTTCAGACCCAGCCATTGCAAGGCCAGCTCTTCCATGCTGACACGCTTGTGCGATTGCAGAACATAAGCCTGCAACATGGTGTCCTCGCGAATACCGCGCAGGCTGACTTTTTCATTCAGCAGGACATGGGTATCGTATTTGGCGTTATGCAGGACCTTGGCCGCCTCTGTGCTTTCCAACCAGGGGCGCAGCGTTTCCAGCACATAGTCTTTATCCAGCTGTTCTACATCCAGCGAGCCACGATGAGCCACCGGCACATAAAAAGCCTGCCCCGCCTTGACCGACACCGACAAGCCCACCAGACGCGCCATCAAGGGGTCCAGGGAGGTGGTTTCGGTATCCAAGGCCACCAGCTCGGCCTTTTCCAGCAGGCTTAGCAGGGTCTGTAGTTGTTCTTTCGTCGTGACGGTCTGGTAATCCAGCTCGGCAGGCGCAGCAGGTGTTTCAGCCTCGACACGGGCATCCTGGGCAGGAACGCGCTTGGGATCATCTGTCAATTCACGCAACCAGGTGCGGAAACCGAAGGTCTCGTAGATATCCTGCAACACGGCGTTGTCGCGGGGCTCTGGCTCCAGCGCCTCGAAATCCCCCGTAAACCCAGGCACTTCGCAATCAAGTTTGACGGTGACCAGTTTGCGCGTCATTTCAAAGTTGGAGCTGAAGTCGCGCAGATTCTGGCCGGCCACCCCCTTGATTTTGTCGGCATGCTGCAACAGTTCATCCAGACTGCCATATTCGCCCAACCACTTGGCAGCCGTCTTGGGCCCCACCTTGGGAACGCCGGGAATATTGTCCGAGGTGTCGCCAATCAGCATCAAATAATCGATAATCTGATCTGGGCGTACCCCATACTTGTTGGTAACGCCTTCTACATCCAGCTTCTCGTTACTCATGGTGTTGACCAGCTGCACATGCTCATTGACCAGCTGGGCCAGGTCCTTGTCCCCGGTAGACACCACGGTCTCGATGCCATTTTCTGCCGCCAGACGGGAAAGCGTACCGATGATATCGTCGGCCTCTACGCCAGGCTGACAAATCAGATGCCAGCCCATGGCGCGTACCGCTTTATGAATAGGCTCTATTTGCACCGCCATATCTTCGGGCATGGAGGGCCGGTTAGCCTTGTATTGATCGTACAGATCGTCCCGGAATGTGCGGCCTTTGGCATCAAATACGCATACCATATAGTCCGCTTGATAATCCTGTAGCAGACGGCGCAGCATATTGATGACCCCGTACAAGGCGCCTGTGGGCTGGCCTTGCGCGTTTCGCAGATCGGGCATCGCATGGTACGCTCGGTACAGATAGCTGGAACCATCAACGAGCAACAAGGTTTTTTTCATGTCTAACAATAAAATCGTCCGTTTACCGGCCTCTGAGCAGATTCCTACCATCATGAAGGAGCTGCAAACTGCGGTCGATACATTAAAAGAAATGGGTGCTGGCGTTAGTGTTTTCGGCAGCGCACGCATCAAACCCGGTCATCCCTACTACGAACTGGCCCAGGAACTGGGCCGTCGTCTGGCCGAAGCGGGCGTCACCCTGATTGCTGGTGGTGGCCCTGGCCTGATGGAAGCCGCCAATAAAGGCGCGTACGAAGCAGGCGGGCAAAGTATTGGCCTGAATATACGCTTGCCTCACGAAACCACCAACAACCCTTACCAGACACAAAGTCTGCAGTTCGAGTACTTCTACTCGCGCAAGGCCACCTTTTTCATGCACAGCTGGGCCTACATTGCCCTGCCTGGCGGTTTCGGTACCCTGGACGAGCTGTTTGAAGTCATGACCCTGGTTCAAACAGGCAAAGTCCCACCCGCACCCATTGTACTGATCGGCACTTCCTTTTGGTCCGGCCTGATCGAATGGATTGGTGACCAATTGATGGAGATGGGCCTGATTGGTCCGAAAGACCTGAATTTGCTGGTCCTGACCGACGATCTGGACGAAGTCATGGGCTACATCAACCAGTGCTGCGTACTGCCTAGGGCGGAACCCGCATTGCCCCAGTAAGGCGTACGGGTTAAATTTGCAGTCTTTCTTCGGCCCTCCATCAGCAGGGCCGAATTTGTATTGAATGCCACAAGCTAGTCGATATTTGCCGGAGTCCTCCACATGAACAAAATGCTTGCCCGCCTCCTGATGGTGGCTTTTTGCAGTGCCTTGGTGCCCGCTGCTGCCCATGCAGCCGGGCCGTCCGAAATCCGTTTTGCCACTGAAGCGGGTTATCCCCCCTTCGAGTTTCTGGACCCCAGTGGCGAGCTGCAAGGCTTTGACATCGACATCGGCAACGAAATCTGTAAGCGCCTGCAAGCCAAGTGCGTGTGGATCGATCAGTCCTTTGACAGCTTGATCCCCGGCCTGCAAGCCCGCAAATTCGATCTGGCCAACTCCACCATGACCGCCACCGAGGCACGCGCCAAGGTGATCGACTTTAGCGAGCCCATGTATATCGTGCCGGTTCGCCTGGCCGCCCGCAAAGGCAGCGGTCTGGAGCCCACCGCCGAATCCCTGAAAGGCAAGCGTGTCGGTGTGCAGCAAGGCACCACCATGGAAACCTATGCGCGCCAGAACTGGGCCAACAACGGTGTCACCATCGTGGCTTACCCCAGCTACACCGACGCCTTCAATGACCTGGCCGGTGGCCGCGTGGACGCCACCTTCCAGGAAGCCCAGAACGCCGTTGAAGGCTTTTTGACCAAGCCTGCCGGTGCCGACTTTGAGCTGACTGGCAGCACCGTGGACGACAGCCCCATCCTGAACGAGCCTATCGCCATGGGTATTCGCAAGGGCAACAAGAAACTCAAGAAAACCGTTGATGAAGTTCTGCGTGAAATGAAGGCCGATGGCACCATGCAGACCTTTGCCGACAAATACTTCCAAAAAGAAAACATTCGCATCGCGCCCTGACCTGGATACCTGAACCATGTTGCTTTACGGTTATGGGCCGCAGTTGCTGGTCGGCACCTGGGAAACCATCAAACTGGCCGTGCTCTCGCTGCTGGTTTCCCTGGTGCTGGGTCTGGTCGCTGCCCTGATGAAACTGTCCCGCACCTCGCTGCTGCGATGGGTGGGCGGTTTGTATACCACCTTGATCCGGGGCGTCCCGGATCTGGTGCTTTTGATGTTGTTCTTTTTCAGCTTGCAAATCTGGCTGAACGAACTGACTGACTGGCTGGAATGGGACATGATCGAGATCGATCCCTTCGGAGCCGGGGTGGTCACGCTGGGCTTTATTTATGGTGCTTACTTTGCCGAAACCTTCCGTGGCGCCCTGATGGCTATCCCCAAGGGCCAAATGGAAGCGGGCAAAGCCTGTGGCTGGAGCGCCTGGCAAGTTCTGCATCGCATCCAGATTCCTCAAATGATGCGCTACGCCCTGCCCGGACTGGGCAATAACTGGCAAATCCTGCTCAAATCCACCGCGCTGGTGTCCCTGATCGGCCTGAGCGATGTGGTCAAGATTGCGCAAAATGCCGGTAACGCGACCTTCAACTCCTTCCTCTTTGTGGGCATCACTGCCCTGATCTATCTGGGCCTGACCGCCGTCAGCAATATTGGACTGGGCTACCTGGAACGACGCTACAACATTGGCGTGAAAGGAGCACAGTTCTAATGGATGTTCTGAACGAATTCTGGCGCGCCTATCTGTACCAAAGCAATGGTCAGCTCTCGGGTCTGGCCATGACACTTTGGCTGCTGGTGATCTCGGTTGCCATCGGCTTTTTCCTGTCGATTTTCATGGCCATTGGCCGTGTCTCGGGCAAGGCCTGGCTATCGCGCCCTATCGGTGCCTTCACCTACTTTTTCCGTGGCACCCCCTTGTACGTGCAGATCCTGCTGATCTACACCGCCATGTACAAGCTGGCCATCGTCAAATCCGTACCTGCACTGGAAGCCTTCTTCATGAGCGGCTTCAATTGCATGATTCTGGCACTGACCTTGAACACTGTTGGCTACACCACCGAGATTTTTGCCGGAGCCATCCGCTCCATGCCTCCCGGTGAAGTGGAGTCGGCCCGTGCGTATGGCATGTCCGGCTGGACCTTGTACCGCCGCGTGATTCTGCCGCAAGCCCTGCGTCGTGTGCTGCCTGCTTACAGCAATGAAGTGGTGCTGATGCTGCATGCCACCTCGCTGGCTTTTACCGCTACCGTTCCTGACCTGCTCAAGATCGCGCGCGATGCCAATGCGGCCACCTACCAAACCTTCACCTCCTACGGGATTGCTGCACTGATTTACCTGTGCGTGTCCTTCATTCTGGTGGGCATTTTCCGTATCGTGGAAAAGCGCCAAATGGCATTTTTGAATCACTGACCGCTGAGGTGCTGAGGTGCCGAACAAGAAAAAAGGGCCGCTTTCACAAGCCGCCCTTTTTTCTTTAGCGATACAGCGGCCGTGTCAGTCCCCCGTGTGATCCAGGTTCTGATAACGCATCTGGCGCCCCATCACACCGGCCATCATCAAAAAGAAAGTCAGGCCGCGACGCACTTCCGGCTCCTTGGCCAGTCGTATCAGGCCCATCAGGGTCGGTGTAGTCTCCGTGGCCCGCACCTGATCCGAAGCCATACGTGCCGCATTTCCAACCGACCAGGCGGCCCCTATGCCCTCCTCAAAGCCCTTCATAAGCTTTTCGAGCATATAGTCGTCCGTCATATCCACCAGATCGGCCAGCAGGGACACCGCATCCACCACCCGATTAAGGCGACCACCGGCCAGCAAAGGTTCGATCTTGCCGATCAGTTCATCCAGGCCCTTGATGCCCGGATCCTCTCCAAGCAGGCTTTCCAGGGCGGAAGGGGACTTCTGAGCAGCGCCCGCATCACCGGGATTCAAGGATTTATCCGATACCGAATTCATCTTTCTCTCCTGAATTAGACCAAGCCACGGGCCACGGCCCAGTAAATACCCCGGTTAAAACCCTTGCGCAGCAGTCCACCCAGTTTGGTGGGCGGCGTGGGATGCACATCCTCCTTGTAGTCGTACCAGAGCGGCATACCGCCCTCCAGACCCATTTGGGCTACCGCCACTACCCGGCCATCGTATTCGTCGCTGGTGCGCCCAAATCGCAACTCTGAGGCCAGGTTGTTGACCACTACGGGCGATTGGTTATGGCAGGAGCCGCCCGCTTTACTGATAGGCAGGTCCACCGTGTCACCCAGCACGTATACATTGTCCAGCCCCAGCACCTTCATGGTTTGGTGATCGGTGGGGACCCAGCCTTCGTTGTCGGCGGCTTGAGAAATCCCCGAGTCACGTACAGCAGGCACCGCCGTAATGGGAGGAGTCGCCATCAGGAGGTCGAACGGCTCTTCTGCGCCTTCTTCGGAATAGGCAATCTTGCGTTCAGGGTCCACACGGCTCAGGGTGAAACCGCGTTGATGCTTGATGTCACGATCCTCAAAAATGGGCGGCAAGACCTGACAAACCTCGTTCTGCATGAACAGACAATTACGCAAAAGCTGGGAGGTCGTGGGATAGGTATAAGCAATCTCTACCTTGTCGCGTACACCACGACGACGCAGGTACTCGTCCAGCATCAAGGTTGTTTCTACCGGTGCAATACCGCATTGGTGAGGGACGTTATGAGTTTTGGGGAAGGTGACCGTTACCAGCACACGGCCCTTTTCCAGCTTGCTCAGGCGGTCCGCCAATTGGCGCGCAGGCGCATGCTGATAGAAATGATCACCGCCCTCTTTCAAACCTTCAATTTTTTCCGGAGAGGGCACGCAGCCCGTAGACAGCACCAGGTAGTCATAGTCGATCTTCTTACCACTGGCGCAATGCAGGCGGCTGGCCTTGAAGTCAAAACCACTGACTTCCTCTAGCTGAAAATCAATTTCGGGGCGCAAAAGTGAAATTTGCGGACGTCGCAACTCATCCCGAAAAAAAGCATCAAACGCCACGTACATAAAAGCGGGCTTGTAATAATGCCAGGGAGAGTTGGACAGCATGGTAATGCGGACTTTACCAGAACGAATTTCCGGGTATAGCTTGGTCACTAAATGATTGGCGGTCATCGTACCGCCAATACCACCACCTACAATCACAATATGCTGCACCATCAGTATTCTCCTTAATGGGGGAAACTGCGCACCGGCTCTTGCAATGAAAAAATCTTTTCAAAAACAAGAAGATGCCCAGCTACAACTGAGACTTTGCAAAGCGAGCTTGGTAATGTGTCCAGCCAGTTTGTATCAAGCAGGTATTAAGCAGAAATTAAAGCAACTCATCAAATTCAATAAGCCACTTAATCAATTTTATTTATCCCACACCCTTTCTTGAATTTAAAAATCAAGCTGGGGTGCTTATGCATACACCCCAGCTTTTTAATACCGCGTTCTAAATCCGGCTGACGCCAACCATAGTAAGACAAAAAAAACGCCTGCATCAAGCAGGCGTTTTCTCGTATCGCTAAACCCGAAAAATTAACTTTCGCGTTGGCTGCGACGGCGCTCATGTTCTTTCAGGTAACGCTTGCGCAGGCGAATGGACTTGGGAGTCACTTCAACCAGCTCGTCGTCATCCAGGAAGTCCACGGCGTATTCAAGAGTCAGACGAATAGGTGGAACCAGATCAATGTGCTCGTCCTTGCCGGAAGCACGCACGTTGGTCAGTTTCTTTTCCTTGATGGGGTTAACCACCAGGTCGTTGTCGCGGCTGTGAATACCGATGATCATGCCTTCGTACAGAGCATCACCCGGGGACACGAACATGCGACCACGATCCTGCAGCTTCCACAAGGCGTAGGCCACGGCATCACCGTCGTCCTGGCTGATCAGCACGCCGTTACGACGCTCGCCAACCGTGCCTTCGCGCATGGGGCGGAACTCGTCGAAGGTGTGGCTCATCAAGCCGGTACCGCGTGTCAGCGTCATGAACTCGCCCTGGAAACCGATCAGGCCACGGGCGGGAATACGGTACTCCAGACGTGTACGACCACGGCCATCAGCAACCATATCCTGCAAGTCACCACGACGACGACCCAGTTCTTCCATCACGCCGCCTTGGTGGCCGTCTTCGACGTCCACGGTCAGCTGCTCGTAGGGCTCCATCTTGACGCCGTTCTCTTCACGAATCAGCACGCGTGGACGCGACACGGCCATTTCATAGCCTTCACGACGCATGTTTTCGATCAGAATGGTCAAGTGCAACTCACCGCGACCGCACACTTCAAATACGGTGTCGTCGTCGGTTTCGTTAACACGCAAAGCCACGTTGGACTTCAATTCACGGTCCAGACGGTCACGCAACTGACGGCTGGTCACGAACTTGCCTTCACGGCCTGCCAGAGGCGAGGTGTTCACCATGAAGTTCATGGTCAGCGTAGGCTCGTCAATGCGCAGCAAAGGCAGAGCTTCCTGGTGAGCAGGATCGGTCACCGTGCAACCAATGCCCAGCTCTTCAATACCGTTGATCAGCACGATGTCGCCGGCTTCAGCTTCATCTACCGATACACGCTCCAGGCCCTTGAACTTCAGAACCTGATTGATACGGCCTTTGATGACTTCGCCATCAGGACCAAATTTCACGACCACGTCCTGGGCAGCGCGCACGCGGCCACGGTTCACACGGCCTACACCGATCTTGCCCACGTAGGAGCTGTAGTCCAGCGAACAGATCTGCAACTGCAACGGTGCGTTGACGTCGTCCTCACGCTGGGGCACATGCTCCAGGATAGCGTCGAACAAAGGACGCATATCGCCTTCACGCACGTCTTCGGTCAAACCGGCGTAGCCCGACAGACCCGATGCGTAAATGATGGGGAAATCCAGCTGTTCGTCGGTCGCGCCCAGTTTGTCGAACAAGTCGAACGTGGCGTTGATCGCGAAGTCAGGACGGGCGCCGGGACGGTCAACCTTGTTGACCACCACAATCGGACGCAGACCCAGCTCCAGAGCTTTGCGAGTCACAAAGCGGGTTTGAGGCATGGGGCCTTCAACCGCATCCACCAGCAACAACACGCCGTCAACCATGGACAGCACGCGTTCGACCTCACCACCAAAGTCAGCGTGACCGGGGGTGTCGATAATGTTGATGTGGGTGCCTTCGTATTCAACGGCACAGTTCTTCGCCAGAATGGTAATACCGCGTTCTTTCTCGATATCGCCCGAGTCCATGACACGTTCGGAGATATGTTCGTTGTCACGGAACGTACCTGCCTGTCTCAACAATTGATCGACCAGGGTGGTCTTCCCGTGGTCAACGTGGGCAATAATGGCCACATTGCGCAATGCGCGTCTCATAACTCATCCTTCTGATTGAAGTTTTTTGGGCAAAATCTCGGTAGGCAAGCTCTCGATGGCCAGCAAGGCCGACATCGGGTCTTCCATCGCCTGCAACCCGTCCAGGGTGTAGGCGTCGTCGATATGAAAAGGTCCTAATTCTGTCCGGCGCAAGGCCGTCAGATGGGCAAAACACCCCAGAGCACGTCCAATGTCTTGCGCCAGGGTCCGGATATAGGTTCCCTTGCTGCAACGTACAAACAAACGCGCCGATTGCGGCGTAAAGTCTTGCACCTGCAAATCGTGAATCACGAGATGTCGTGCTTCACGTTCCAGCTCTATACCCTGACGGGCATATTCATACAGGGGCTTGCCATCGCGCTTGAGCGCGGAATACATGGGCGGCACCTGGGTAATGGGTCCTCGGAAAGCAGGTAGAACTGCCTCCAGCGCCTCGAGGGTGACACCGGCAAAATCTGCCGGAGCCTGGGACACCACATTGCCGGTCAAGTCACCTGAATCGGTTTCCTGCCCAAACTGCAAGGTAGCTTCATAGGCTTTGTCTGCTTCCAGCATCGTGGCGGAAATCTTGGTAGCCCGGCCAAAACAGCAAACCAGCAGGCCCGTTGCAAACGGGTCCAGGGTTCCAGTATGGCCAGCTTTGCGGGCATCCAGAGTGCGGCGGGCACGCTGCAAAGCGTGGTTGCTGGACATTCCGTCGGACTTGTCCAGTAGCAGCACACCATCAATCAACTGCCCGCGTTTTCGCGTAGCCATCGTGTGTCAATCCGTGAAGAAACAACAGCCGCGTCAGGGCTGCTCGTCTGGCTCGTCCGATTTGGAAGCAGAGCCAGTCAATTCGCTATCGGCCTGGTTGGCGCTGTCGATGAGCTTGGAGAGCTCCATGCCGCGTTCCAACTGTCGGTCGTGATGAAAATGCAGAGTAGGAACCGTGTGGATGTGCAGCAGCTTGAACAACAGCGAGTGCAACCAACCGGCCTTCTCGGTCAAAGCCGCCTGAGCGACTTCAGGCTCGGCGCCCAGCACCGAGTAATACACTTTGGCGTGTGCGTAGTCTGGAGACAGCTCCACGCCGGTCAAGGTAATCAGACCAGCGCGGGTCATGTCGATCTCGCGCTGGATCAGGACCGCCAGATCCTTCTGGATCTGGTCGGCCAGGCGCAGGTTGCGCCCCGGGTTTGGTTTGGACTTGTGTCGTGCCATAAATTACAGTGTCCGGGCGATCTCTTTGATCTCGAAGATCTCAAGCTGGTCGCCCACTTGGATGTCGTTGTTGCCACGCAGCGTGATACCGCAATCGAAGCCGGAACGCACTTCCTTGACGTCGTCCTTGAAGCGGCGCAGGGAATCCAGGTAGCCACTCCAGTGCACGACGTTGTTGCGCAGCAAGCGAACTTGCGAATCGCGACGGACCACGCCTTCGGTAACCATACAACCGGCGATATTACCAATACGCGACACGTTGTAGACTTCGCGGATTTCAACCATACCGATGACTTCTTCGCGCTGCTCGGGAGCCAGCATGCCGGACAGGGCTGCTTTGACCTCGTCAACTGCATCGTAAATGATGTTGTAGTAACGCAGATCAATACCGTTAGCTTCAGCCAGTTTCTTGGCGCTTTGCTCGGCACGGACGTTAAAGCCGATCACTACCGCGTTGGAGGCAATCGCCAGGTTGACGTCGCTCTCGGAAATACCACCCACGGCGGCGTGTACAACCACCACACGCACTTCGTCGGTAGACAGCTTGACCAGCGACTGTACCAGCGCTTCTTGCGAGCCCTGAACGTCGGTCTTGATGATGAGCGACAGGGTTTGCATGCCTTCGCCCAGGTTGTCGAACATGGACTCCAGCTTGGCGGCCTGTTGACGCGACAGTTTCACATCACGGAACTTGCCTTGACGGAACAGCGCGATCTCACGAGCTTTACGTTCGTCAGCCATCACAACCAGTTCATCACCCGCAGCGGGCACTTCAGTCAGACCCTGGATTTCTACAGGAATCGACGGACCAGCCGAATTCAGCGACTTGCCGGTTTCGTTCAGCATGGCGCGAACGCGACCGAAGGAGGCGCCGACCAGCACGCTGTCACCACGGTTCAAGGTACCGCTTTGAACCAGGATGGTGGCCACAGGACCGCGGCCCTTGTCCAGACGGGCTTCAATAACCGTACCCTTGGCAGGTGCGTCAACCGGAGCCTTCAACTCCAGCATTTCGGCCTGCAGCAGCACGTTTTCCAGCAATTCGTCGATGCCCTGGCCGGTTTTGGCCGACACAGGAATAAAGGGCACATCGCCACCGTATTCTTCAGGCACCACTTCTTCGGCTACCAGTTCCTGCTTGACGCGTTCCGGGTTGGCTTCAGGTTTATCAATCTTGTTGATCGCCACCACCAGCGGCACGCCAGCGGCGCGAGCGTGGTGAATGGCTTCACGGGTCTGGGGCATCACACCGTCATCGGAGGCCACCACCAGAATCACCACGTCAGTGGCTTTGGTACCGCGAGCACGCATGGCCGTAAAGGCTTCGTGACCGGGAGTGTCCAGGAACGTAGCCGTGCCGCGTTCTGTCTTGACGTTGTACGCACCGATGTGCTGGGTAATACCACCGGCCTCGCCCGAGGCGATCTTGGCGCGACGGATGTAGTCCAGCAGCGAAGTCTTACCGTGGTCAACGTGACCCATGACAGTTACCACTGGAGCACGGGGCTTCAGTTCGGCGTCGTTCTGAGCATCGGTATCGACCAGGAAGGCTTCAGGATCGTCCAGCTTGGCAGCAATCGCCTTGTGACCCAGTTCTTCGACCAGAATCATGGCTGTTTCCTGATCCAGAACCTGGTTGATGGTAACCATCTGACCCAGCTTCATCAGGTGCTTGATCACTTCGGCAGCCTTGACGGCCATCCGGTGAGCCAGATCGCTGACCGAAATGGTTTCCGGCACGTGCACTTCACGGGCAATGAATTCTGCCACTTGTGGTTCACGGCGCTCGGCCTGAGCGTTGCGGCCACCACGACCACCCTTGCCACGACCTGCCTTGGCATTGGCTTTCCAGCCTTCACGACCACCACCGGCACCGGCGGAAGCCACATCAGCCTTGGAAGGCTGCTTCTTGCGGCTGGCATCGCTGGTCCAGCCAGGGGTGCTGTCAGTCTTGACGGGTTTTCCCGGGGCCTTCTCGGTCTTGGAGCCTTTGGCGTCTTTCTTCTGAGCGCCCTTGGCACCTGCCTTGCTATCAGCCTCTGGCTCGGGAGCACGCAAGACCTTACGAGGACGGTTCAACATATCGCGCAACGCAGCGGCTTCGGCCTCTGCGGCCTTACGGGCGCGATCACGATCCTGGTCTTGCTCCACATCGGCGGCAACAGGAGGAATCACCGGGCCACGCACTGCACGGCGCTGACCAGTAGCAGCCATATCCCGAGGTTTTCCAGTCGAAGTGGGCGTTTTAGTCCCTTGAGGGTGCTGATTTTTATTCACAGAGTTAGCTTGACGGGCGTCGTTTACAGATTTAGTAGGTTCCACGGGCTTTTCTTGGGCCGTAGGAGAGGGAGCCGATTCGGCCTTTTCCTGAACAGGCGCTGCCGCAGCTTCGGATGGCTCCGTTGCAGCAGGTGCTTGTTCCTGAGGCTGAGGCTCGGGTTTCTTTGTATCTTCCTGAGCAGCCTCAACGGGCTGTGCAGGAGCAGCAGGTTCGGGCGCAGGCTCGGCAACAGGAGTCGGCTCGGGAGCAGCGACCACTTCGGGTTCAGGCTCTGGCTTGGGCTCAGGCTTGGACTCGACAGGGGCTTGCTCTTTCACAGGAGCTTCAGGAGTTGCTGCCACAGGATCTACAGGCTTGCTGACAGGCGCGGCAGGCGCCTGTTCAACAGCCGGCTTTTCCTGACTGGCCGCCTGGGCCTGAGCAGCTTGCTCCTTTGCATTTTCCTGTGCCAATGCCGCATTGGCTTCTGCCACCAGCTCGGAGGGATCACGCTTTACAAACACGCGTTTTTTGCGTGTTTCCACCTGAATCGTGCGGGAGCGACCCGATCCGTCATCCTGACGGATCTCCGATGTTTGACGGCGAGTCAGGGTGATCTTGTTGCCTTCCTGACTGCCGTGCGAGCGGCGCAACGATTCAAGCAGCTTCGCCTTATCCGAATCAGTGATGGCGTCATCAACTGATTTGAGCTCAATACCTGCGCTACGCAACTGCTCCAGCAGAACATTCGCAGGCATTTTCAGTTCTTGAGCGAACTGGGCGACAGTGTTACTCGACATTCGACTCTCTCTTGCTTTACTACAACTATTCTTAATGAATACAACGCGCGGGACCTAGCTAGACATATCAGGCCTCGTCGTCAAACCAGTGGGCACGGGCACGCATGATCAGTTCGCTGGCCGCATCTTGCGCCAGGCCGGTCATCTCGGACAGTTCGTCCGTTGCCAGTTCCGCCAGTTCATCCAGCGTTGTAATCTCGTTTTCGGCCAGTACGGCGATCAGCTCAGGCGTCATGCCCTCGACTCCTGCCAGTTCCTTGACCGCGGTCTGTACCAATTCTTCCTTGGCGATGGCCTCGCTCAGCAGCGCGTTGCGGGCGCGGGCACGCAGCTCGTTGACGGTTTCTTCGTCAAAGGCTTCGATGTCCTGCAATTCCTGCAGAGGCACATAAGCGATTTCTTCCAGACCGGTAAACCCTTCGTCGATCAGAATATCGGCCACGGCTTCGTCCACATCCAGACGGGACATGAAGGTAGCACGCAATTCTTCGCGCTCTTCGTCCTGACGGTTGCGGCTTTCTTCCGGTGTCATGATGTTGATCTGCCAGCCCGTCAATTCCGATGCCAGACGCACGTTCTGACCACGCGAACCAATCGCCTTGGGCAGGTTTTCTTCGTCTACCACCACATCCATGGCGTGCTTGTCTTCGTCCACCAGAATGGATTCGACGTGTGCCGGTGCCAGAGCACCGATCACGAATTCGGCCGGATCATCGGCCCACAACACGATATCGACCTGCTCGCCGCCCAGTTCGTTACGCACCGCAGTAACGCGCGAACCTCGCATGCCCACACAAGTACCGATAGGATCGATACGCTTGTCGTAAGCAATAACAGCGATCTTGGCGCGCACACCCGCATCACGGGCAGCGGCCTTGATTTCCAGCAGGCCCTGTTCGATCTCGGGTACTTCGTTCTCGAACAGTTCTTTAATGAATTCAGGTGCTGTACGCGACAAGATGACCTGCTGGCCACGTGCTGCGTAGTCCACCTTCTGTACCCAGGCGCGGACACGGTCGCCCACGCGGATATTTTCCTTGGGGATCATTTCCGAACGAGGCAAACGTGCTTCGATCTTGCCCATTTCGATAATGGCATCGCCCTTGTCCATGCGCTTGACCGTACCGGAAACGATGGTCTCACCACGCTCCAGGAAGTCGTTGAGCACTTGCTCGCGCTCGGCATCACGGATTTTTTGCAGGATGGCCTGCTTGGCAGCCTGGGCACCGATACGGCCAAACTCGATAGGCTCGAGTGGCTCTTCGATGTAATCGTCCACTTGCAGCTCGGGATCGATCTCCTGGGCGTCCGACAGCATCTCCTGCTTGTCGGGCTCTTGCAGACCGGCCTCGTCGGGCACGACCAGCCAGCGCCGGAAGCCTTCGTGGGCGCCGGTTTCCCTGTCGATTTCCACACGGATATCGACATCTTCCTTGAAGCGCTTTTTCATGGCCGAGGCCAAGGCGCTCTCGAGCGCGCTGAACACGACATCACGCGCTACGGATTTTTCACGCGCCAGCGCATCGACCAGCAATAGAATTTCGCGACTCATCGCTTCTTACCCTTGAAATCAAGAACGGGATCCAATTTGGCACGATCCACCTGGTCATAGGTGAATTCGACCTGCGTCAGCTTGCCCGATGCTTCGTCCAGTTCCAGCCTAAAAACGGTATCCAGCGGAACACTAGCCGGTAGCGCCCCTTCAGGAGCGTGGAGCGTACCCACAAACACTTTCCGATTGTCGAGCGCCTCGTGCAGGCGCACCTGCACCCGACTGCCCGCAAAGCGCACGTAATCGCCAATACGCAACAAGGGGCGATCTATCCCCGGCGAGGCCACTTCCATGCGCTTGTAATCCACGTTTTCCACTTCGAAAACGCGTGATAATTGTTTAGACACCCATTCACAGTGTTCGATACGCACCCCTTCCGGGTGATCGATGACGATGCGTAACAAGCCTAGCGGCGCACGCTCCACGTCCACCAGTTCGTACTCGGTACCCGCCAGGGTCTCTTGTGCCAAAGCTAGAATGTCTGCCATAAAATCCAAAAAAAATGGGCTGTACGCCAGCCCATGGTCACCATGCACGCTTGAGAATCAAGCGGGCCCTGGTCTTGCGCATTGCCAACGTCAAATCGGGATAGTTGCAGGCGCAACCGAACCGGATGATCCACGCGGTCTTTGCCTTGAAAGACCGCCCTATTCGCTGGCGCGCAGCATCAAAAAAGACCCAGCCGACACAAACGTCTCTGAGCCAAGTTCTATATTCTACCAGAAAACCGGAAAATACGTGCATTCACACGGCCTTACAGGCCCAAACCGCAGGGTTCGGGCCACAAACTCAAAGTCCGTGCGACTTGGCTTTACCGGCGCCCGCGTCCCAAGTGGGATTCATGGGCTGCCGAGCTGGCTGGCTGCCAGTCGTCATCACGACGGCTGACACGGCGCACCACCGTTGTTTTCTTCACAGGGGCCCTGGGCGTTTGCCCGGCACCGGCACGATCGGAGGTGCCGCGACGAGCCGACGGCGCACGTCCTTCCTGTGCCCCGCGAGCGTGACCACCACGGGCCTGCTCACCGCGCGCCTGATCGCCACGCACTGGACGGCGGCCATTGTGCACACGCGCACCTTCCTGCGAACGCCCCTCGCGACCGCGACCTTCATGCGCGCGTCCTTCCGAAGAACGCCCTTCCGCCGAGCGACCGCGTTGCTGGCCACCACGTACACCCTGACCGCTACGTGGAGCACCACGCCCTTGACCACCGTGTTCACGACGACCACCATCAGGATGGCCATTGGCCAGACCACCGCTAATGAACAAGGCACCGCTGACGGATTCGTTTACACGCACATTATTTGAGGAGCGACCGCGACCTGCCACACGACCACCACGCCCCATGCGAGCACCACTCAGACCGTTGTGCTCCAGCGTACCGAAACCGGGAGGCAAAGCGCTGTCGTGGGACAGAGGTTGACGTTCGCGACGCTGGTGGGTGCCTTCGTCATCCGATTCTTTCACCAGCCCCAGGCGCAGCATGAATGCCATCACCACATCAGCATCCAATTCTTCCCAACGGCCACGGCGCAGATTTTTAGGCAGACCCACATCCCCAAAACGGGTGCGAATCAGACGGCTGACCGTCACACCCATCGCTTCAAACATACGGCGCACTTCACGGTTACGGCCTTCATGAATAGTGACGCGATACCAACGGTTGCTGCCTTCGCCACCCAAAAATTCGATCATGCCGAACTTGGCCACACCGTCTTCCAACTGCACGCCATCGCGCATGGATTGCATTTGCTCTTCGCTCAGCTCACCCAGAACACGTACAGCGTATTCACGCTCGGCACCGTAGCGCGGATGCATCATGCGGTTGGCAATATCACCCGATGTCGTGAAGATCAGCAAACCCTCGGTATTCAAATCCAGTCGACCGACCGACAACCACTTGCCCACTTTCAGGGAAGGCAGGCGACCAAACACGGTGGCACGGCCTTCGGGATCGTCGTGCGTGACAATTTCGCCAGCCGGCTTGTGATACAGAATCACGCGCGGAGGACGCTTGGTGTTGGCACGATTGATCAGTTGACCATTGATACGCACCTTGTCATCGGCACTGACACGCTGACCGATATGGGCAGGTTCGCCATTCACGGAGACACGACCTGCAACGATCAGTTCTTCCATATCGCGGCGCGAGCCGATACCGGCTTCAGCCAGCACCTTGTGCAATTTAGGCTGCACCAAGTCGCTGCCCATGTATTTACCCAGGCGCTGCGACAAACGACTTTGCTTGTCCAGATGGCTGAATGCGATGTCATCATCACCATCCAGAATCACAACCGGAGCGTCGTCAGCAGGGTTGGAGTAACGAACGGCCTGGGTGTTGCCTGGTCGCTTGTTGGCGCCACCGCGTGTATCTGGACGACGACCAGCAGCCGCAGGTTTGCGTCGATTGTTTTGTGGGCGAGCTGGGCGGGCCTTGGCCTCACCAGGAGCGGCCGCCTGGACCTCTTCATTCTGGCGGGGAGCCGACTCTTGCGTGGCATCGCCACGACGGCGGCGAAACGGCGTGCGCAGCTTGCGCCCCTGGCCCTTCGCGCGGGGATTCTTGGGGTCGGCCGCGCCAGAGGCGTCCGACATGGAGGCTGTGTTCGTCTCGTGCGAATCAGTCATTTTTAATCATTTACTCCAGAGTTTTTTATTTCGTCCGGTACCTGTATATCCGATAGGCCAGCCGCAGCCTGGGCCTCATCCACGGGGTCCGGTGTCGTATTCACTTCAGCTTGTTCGGTTTGTGGCAGCTCCGCTTCTGAAACCGCCTCAAGCAAATCGTCCTGACTGCCTGGCTCGGAATCCAGTTCGGACTCCAGCTCAAGCTGAGCAACAGAGGCCTGTAGCGGCTCCATGCTCACTTCCAAAGCAGCGTCTTGCTCTGCTTCTAGTTCTATTTCTTGCCCTGCTTCGGAACCAGTTTGCTGCCCTGCCACAGATGCAGACTCTTGCTCTGCACCCTGCTCTGCCGCTTGCTCCTGGCTCTGATCCTGATGATCCCCGCCCTGCTGTTGATCTTGCTGTTGATCCTGTTGCTGATCCCGTTCTTGATCCAATTCTTTGTTCTGCTCCTGATCAGCCGACGCAGCTGCTTGCCCGTTTGGCAAGGAAGCCAAGGCATCCAGGGAGTCCAGAGTTTCAACCGAAGGCAACTCATCCAAAGAGCGCAGACCCAGATCATTCAGAAACTGACGGGTCGTTCCCAGCAATGCCGGGCGTCCGGGCGCATCACGATAGCCCAGCACTTCAATCCAGCCCCGATCCTCCAGGGTACGCACAATTTGAGTCGATACGCTCACACCACGTATGTCCTCAATATCCCCACGGGTAACAGGTTGCCGCCAAGCAATAATCGCCAAGGTTTCCAGCACGGCCCGCGAATACTTGGGCGCGCGCTCCAGACTAAGACGGGACAAAAACACTTGCATGGCTGGGCGACTTTGAAAGCGCCAACCCGAGGCAACCTGAACCAATTCCAGGCCACGCTCTTTCCAATCCAATTGCAAGATAGCCAGATAACGGCGCAGATCATCCGCGCTCAGCGGCGGGGAGACAAACATTTTGCGCAACTCGGCGCTGTTCATGGGCTGCTGTGCACACAGCAAAGCCGTCTCCAGGACTCGGATTATTTCACTTTCAGTCACTGCTGGGAAGCCTCACTTTCTGGCGATACTTGCATAAAGCAAAAATTCCATGTTAGTATTTATCTTTTCCGGCGCGGGGTGGAGCAGCATGGTAGCTCGTCGGGCTCATAACCCGAAGGTCGTAGGTTCAAATCCTGCCCCCGCAACCATCACCCGGAACTGCTTAGCAGAATCAAACAAGCCAGCCAATTTGTGCTGGCTTTTTTGTTGCCCGCTGTTTTGATCTGCAATCTTGCGCGCGGCGCAGCCCACAGTCAGAACACGCAGGCCAGCCATCAGCGCTATGGCAACAACCCCAGCCCAAGCAAAGGCCACTACAGCAGCCGCAGCACGCATCCGAATCACCATCGTCGCCATCGTCGGGCCTTTTTGCATCGGGCCGGACGCGCACGCAAGCCCGCCGCCCTGGCTCAAACCAGAAACAGCCGCTTTAAAAGCAATTAAAAATGTTGTGTAAGCACACATGCTGATGATGAGTATGTCCGCAAGCCCTATCGGACTGGATTTGAATTGGCGCTCCTGATTGGCGGAACGCGAAAACAGCACAACAACGTTTGGGGCAATAACTGATCGGGGCGACAGGTCTACATTGTCAAATGCCAACATCAAGGCACCAACAGACCACCGCAGGGCTTATCGATTGCCTAAACCTGAAGCAAAGCCAGAAACAGAGAAATTCGTTTTGCCGGGACATCCCGCCTAGTAGGGGAGCCGACTGCTATCAAAGCCAGATGCCAGCCATCAAGAACTGGTCGCTATACAGGAAGCCGCTTGCGCGTTTGAACTTTTTGAAATGCCAGTCCGGCTGAACCTGTAAGCACAGTTCGTATTACACCATTGCGACCAGCAAGACGCAAGAAAATTGAGGATCGTTTTATCCAGCCTTTATGCCCCTTCCAGCGGCAATCGCCAAATATTGATGAAATAAACACGCCACACTATGTACATAATCAAAAACTATGTTATAGTTACTTTTCTGACGCGGGGTGGAGCAGCATGGTAGCTCGTCGGGCTCATAACCCGAAGGTCGTAGGTTCAAATCCTGCCCCCGCAACCAAATTCATTTATCGGCTTCTTGCAGATAAATTTAAAAAAACCGGATTTATTCCGGTTTTTTTTATGCCTGTTATTTTTAAATAGTCCGGCTTCGTCAAAACAATAAACAAGGCGAACCCAAGACAAGCCCCCCCTTCCTGCAGTAACTCCCATCCCGCCAGTACGCACCCATCTACTTCAAGCACGAAATGTTCTTGACGACCGCAGTCTCACCGTGCGATAAACCTTCCCGTGCGGGTGATTAGCCAGCTTGAGCATGACCAGAACACAGAATAACAAGTCAGCTCCAGCCCCTCTAATCGCGCTTCAAATCCCGCCAATCAGCTTGTTTGTGCGTGAACACAGTGACGCCTCATGGGCGTGGTCTACGCTGCACGCTCACGCCTCACAGCCAAGCTGAGTTTCAAGAAAGACGAAATCCCTTACGAAAGCCAGGCCACCTCTTCTCCAGCGTTGGAGCCAAGTACGTGCCTGCGCGATCCCAGGATGAGTCGTACTTTTTGCAGTCACTCACACACAAGCAGAATCGGCTGGAGACAGCCGACTAAAGGATCAAGACATGAAACGAGTACCCGCAATCGCAGGGGCCGCTCTGGCCTTGCTGATGGCCAGCACCAGCACCTTTGCTGCCACCACCTATTTGACTTGCGAGTTTGCCGACCCGTCGGGCAAGCCCCAGGTTTTCAATTTCGCCCTGAATCAAGAGGCAGGAACATTTGGGGTCTACGTTCCTGCTTCGGGCAGCGAAAGAATGGAGCGAGGCACCTTTGCCGACAACAAGGCCAGCCTGAATGAAGGCGCAATTACCTGGGAGATTGACCTGGCAAGCGGCACCATCATCCGCGATCGCCGCATGGTAGGCGAAAAAGACCAGGGCAGCTGCAGCGCCATTTCTGCCGAGCGCAGTGGCTTCGAGCAGTAACCCCCCCTCCCCGAAAAGACCTGTCTCTGTCCCTTTCCCCAGGGGCAATGCAGCTTATCTCTACAGCGCGAAAATGAAGAAACTTACAAGTATTGTGATCCTGGGCGCGATCGGCATTGCCATCGGCGCCTACGCCAGCGGCCAATTCAACACCTGGCTGCCACAGGAAATGAAGGTCGGCACCTCTGGCAGTTCCCTTCTGGGCAATGGTGAAGTGAGCCTGCAAAAGCAGGATATGCAACTGGCCGAGAAACTGCAGCCAGTAATTGCCTGCCTGAATGACGTCGCCAGCCCCTTGAGCCAGCATGCCCAGAAATACATCAAGGAATATCAGAACCTTGTCGCTACCCCCGGCTCCACCCGCATTGCCGCCAGCTTCAAGATCAAGGTGTACGAGCAGAACAACTCCATCTCGCGCGAATGCATCACCCAAATGCGCAATGCCATCGCCATGCCGCCAGCAGACGCTGGACTGGACAAGCCTGGTCAAGTGTTTGCTGACACGCTGGAAAAGCTGATTCCCGTCATGAATGAAGCGGATCTCTATTACAGTCGCAAGGACAATATTGACGACCAGATGAAGAAAGGCCGCGAGCTGGACGAGCAGATCATGCCTCTGTTCATCAGCTTCTTTGATGCGGAAGACACGCTCAGACAAACAGTCTCGGAGCGCAATCACAGTCTGCGGGAAAAACAGCTGGTAGCGATTGAAGAGGCTTACGGCACCGAGAACTTTGCTTGGCACACGCTGAATGTCTCTCTGGCCGCCCGCCGCGCCGTTGATGCCATCAGCACGTTGGCAGAGTCCGAGCAGCTCACTGGCCAGTCCATCGAGAAAATCGAGCAAGCGTATCAAGCCGCCTTCGACAAGGCTGATGCCTTTGCCAAAGCACATCCCGACACCAAAACGCAGCTGGGCAACGCGCCCAAGTGGTTTGCCCTGTCCAGCAACTTCAATACCTTCCTGGTGGGCTTGAAGGATCTGCGCCGAGCCCTGGCATCGGACGCAAAGCAAGCCAATGTGGAGTACCAGCTCTCCAAGCTGGAGAACGACTACAACAGCATGATCAGAAACTACAACATGCTACCCGACGCCTGACGAAACCAGGCTAATGGCTGCGTTTTCCGTAAGCGGGAGAGCGCAGCCTGCGCACTGGCAATGGCAGACCCCAAGCAAGATGGGGTTGGTCCGGTATTACAGGGCCTCACGCCACCAGGGCCAAACGCTCATTAGCGCGCCGCGTCATCCTTGCGAAGATCGAAAAACCGCAAACCATCACGCAGACGATCACGCAGCCACACATAGACAGACGGGGCTTCTTGCCCTGTATTGAATCTGGCTTGCACCTTCATGCCAGACATCAATTTACGCACCTGATCCACAGACAAGCCAGACTCCAGACGTGCCGCTGGCCAAGGGGGATCCATTGTCATATTCAACGACAAGCGCCCCTGAGGCGCGGGTAGCTGAGCAATAAATGCCAGCAAGGCATCGCGGCTGTCCCGATCCGCCACCGAGTCAGGCATCAACTGCACGGAAGTGCGTGCGGCCAACAAGGCCTTCTCGATACCAGGGCGCGGGTCTTCGTACATGCTCATGTTCATCACCAACGCAGGCATGATCATGGACTGGATCAGATTCTGATTATCCAGGTACAGATTCAGACTTTTAAGCTCCGCCTGCTCAAGATCATCGGCACCCAAGGGGCGTCCTGCGGCCGACTCAATCCCGAATTGCGCCTGAGCACGAACCTCACGCAGGTACTGACTACGCAGTCGAACCTGCTCCAAATTCAATTGTGCCAAGGCCGAGTCCCACTTGTACTTGAAAGTAAAATCCATAGGCTTGGCTTGCAGGCGCATTACGTAGTCCTGCCCTGGCAAACGTCCCGTCAGAACATAGATCCCGCTTACTTGTAGATCCATGGAGTCTGGAATAACTTGCCGCTCGGACAAGGATGCCAAGCCCTCATCACGCAAGATCAGCTCATCAAAGGCCAGCAGCATTGACGAAAAACTGGCCGACCACTGTCCGTTCTGAACTAGACAAGCCCCCTCCTGATCCTGCATCTGCAGCTCGTCGCCGGATTGCGGCTGTAAAGCGACATAATTACGCAAATACTCACAGGCAGGACCCGCTTGAGCCGAACCCGCCAGCACCATCCACGTCCCCAGCGCCAAGGCAATTTTCTTCATGAATTCCTCTTATTGGGCAAGCGCTGGCAACAATACCAATCAAGCCTTCCCTTTGCATGAAACGCTGGCTAGTATACAAAGCCGTCAGGGTCTATGCCCTAGCCCTGTTTCAAGTTGAGCTTACCGACATACTCCCTGCCATGGTCAGCACTGAACCGATCCAATTTTCACTTTGCACACAACTGAGTCAGCTCGACGCAGCACACTGGGACGCGCTCTCTGGCCATCACCTGTTGCTCAGTCATGCTTTTCTGACGTCATTGGACGAAGCTGGCTGCGCCATTCCACAGACAGGCTGGTCGCCACATTACCTCTTGATGCATCGGGGACAGACGCTGTGTGGTGCCGTGCCCCTGTATCTGAAGCACCATTCGCGCGGCGAGTATGTGTTTGATCAGGGCTGGGCTCAGGCTTATCAACGCCATGGGCTGGACTACTACCCCAAGCTGCTCAGTGCCGTCCCCTTCACGCCCGTTAGCGGCCCACGTCTGCTGGCGCACACACAAGAGGATCGCATCCTGCTGGCCAGGCAACTGATCCAGCTGACGCAAAGTAATCAGCTGTCCTCTGTGCATGTCCTGTTCCCGAATCCAGAGGACAGGCAAGCTCTGGAGCAGGCGGGCTTCATGATTCGCCACGATGTGCAGTTTCACTGGCAAAACCAGAACTACGCCAGCTACGAGGACTTCCTGGCTTCCCTGACCCAGCAAAAGCGCAAAAAAATGCGACAGGACAGCCGCAAGGTTTACGAGCAGGGGCTGTCCTTTGAGCACAAACAGGGCCAGGAGATTAGCGAGCAGAACCTGGACTACTTTTACCAGTGCTATGCCAATACCTATCAGGAGCGCGGACAACGCCCCTATCTGAATCGGGATTTCTTTGCGCGCCTGCACGAACATCTACCCGACTCTCTGGTACTGATTCTGGCGCAGCAAGATGGGCAAGATGTAGCCTGCGCCCTGTCGCTGCGGGACGGGCATACACTTTATGGACGTTACTGGGGCTGTACTCGATACGTGCCAGGCCTGCATTTCGAGACCTGCTACAACCAGGCAATTCAGTTCTGCATTGCGCAGCAACTGCGTTTCTTTGAAGGCGGTGCTCAAGGGGAGCACAAGCTCTCGCGAGGTTTGCTGCCCACTCCCACCAGCTCGGCGCACTGGATTGCTGACCCCCGCTTTGCCCACGCCATTGAAGAGTTCCTGCATGAAGAAGCGGGCCATGTGGCCCGCTATCAGGAAGCACTAAACAGCCATACCCCGTTTAAAACGCTGGCAAGCTAAAAATCAGTCTTTCTTGTCTTTGCCTGGTGGCGCAAAGGGAAAGACCGAGAACATTTGCCGGGTCTGATCCTGCATTTGGTCCTGCATTTGCACGAACAGATTCTTGCTCTGATCGATATAGCTGTTCATGACGGTTTGCATCACAGGCGCCTGTATGCTCATGAACTGAGCCCAGGCTTCCGGGCCGAACTGACCGCCGTAGACGCCTTTGGACTGCTCAGTCATGCGCTCCTGGATTTCCATGAAGGCCTGAATGTTCTTTTCCAGATACGAGCCCATCACCCCCTGCATGGCATTGCCATAAAAGCGGATGATCTGCATCAGCACCGGAGTGGAGAACATGGGGATACCCCCGCTTTCTTCCTCAAGAATGATCTGCAACAGAATACTGCGCGTCAGGTCCTCGCCGCTTTTGGCATCGACGACCGCGAACTCCTCTCCTGACAGGACCAGTTGCTTGACATCGACCATAGTGATGTAAGCGCTGGCCTGCGTGTCGTACAAGCGACGATTGGGGTATTTCTTGATGAGTCGAGGGGATCCCATGCTGGTGCTTACTTCCTAATCAATAAATCAAAAACACGCGCTATGCACTGCAACAAGCCTTAGCTCATGTGCAAGCCACCGTTCAGGGAGAAATCCGCACCCGTGGCAAAGCCGGAATCACCCGAGGCCAGCCAGGCCACCATGGAGCCAATTTCATCCGGTGTACCCAAACGGCCCACTGGAATGGTCGCCACGATTTTCTCCAGAACGTCGGGGCGAATCGCACGCACCATGTCCGTACCAATATAACCGGGGGAAATAGTATTGACCGTCACCCCCTTATTGGCAACCTCCTGAGCCAGAGCCATGGTAAAGCCGTGGATCCCGGCTTTAGCCGTGGAGTAGTTGGTCTGGCCAAACTGCCCTTTCTGCCCGTTTACTGAGCTGATATTGATGATGCGGCCCCATTGGCGCTCTACCATGCCATCAATGACTTGTTTGGTCACGTTGAACAGGCTGTTCAGGTTGGTGTCAATCACCGCGCGCCAATCTTCCTGACTCATTTTACGGAAGGTGCCGTCGCGTGTAATCCCGGCATTATTGACCAGAACATCCACACGACCAAAATCGGCAAAGACTTTTTTAAAGGTTTCAACGGTCGAGTCCCAGTCTGCTACGTTGCCCACCGAAGCATGAAATGTGTAGCCCAGCTCGGCCTGCTCACCCAACCATTTCTGAAAATCGCGATTGGGGCCGCAGCCTGCAATAACGGTAAAACCGTCTTTGGCCAGACGCTGACAAATGACTGTCCCTATCCCTCCCATACCACCAGTGACGTAAGCTACTTTGCTGCTCATATACTTCTCCTGAAAGGGGTGACAAAGCTCGATCCCTGGGCCGGCCCGGACAATGAAAAAGCCTGGCGTCGGGATAATGGAAGCAGGCAGACCGCCCGGCTCCCGAAACCTGAAAAATTGAAAATTAACTGGCGCGCACTTTCACATAACTGCCGGGCGCATCCTCCAGCACGGGATAACGCGCATGGCCCAGACGACGTTTTGCGCGACGCCGCGAACCCGACAAAGGTGCAAGCCACGCAATCCAATCGGACCACCAGCTACCAGGTACGGACTGAGCCCGCTCCATATACTGCTGGGCATCCAGCGTGGCGACTGGCTCGCCATCTTGCAGCACCCAGTAATTACGGCGCTGCTTGGCAGGTGGATTGATCACGCCTGCGATATGGCCCGAAGCTCCCAGCACAAAACGATGCTGAGCCGCAGGCAGTGCCTGCAAGGACGCATAGGCCGACTGCCAGGGCACGATATGGTCTTCTTTGGAGCCATACAGGTACACGGGCAAATCCAGCTGGCTCAGATCGGCGCGGTGCGCCCCCACGGGAACACCACCTTTTTGAACCAGACGATTTTCCAGATAGGTATTGCGCAAATACCAGGTAAAGAAAGGACCGGGCAAATGGGTGCCGTCGGAGTTCCAGTACAGCAAGTCAAAGGCAGGTGGTTTTTTACCCTGCAAGTAGTTACTGTTCACATAGTTCCAAACCAGCTCGGCGGGGCGCAGGAAAGAAAAGGTACTGGCCAGCTCACGGGCATTGAGCAATCCGCCCTGCCCCAACTGCCACTCCCGAAACGCAACCTGTGCTTCGTCGATAAAGACATTCAGCATGCCCACATCGGTGAAATCCAACATGGTGGTCAGCAAGGTCATGGAAACGGCCGGGTCCTGACCTTTATCGCGTGCCAGAGCCAAAGCGCTGGCCAGCAAGGTGCCACCGATACAAAAGCCCAGCGTATTGATTTTTTCCTGGCCCGACAGCTCCTGGCTGACACGAATCGCTTCCAGCACGCCCTGCTCCAGATAATCCTGCCAACTCAGTGCATGGATATGGGCCGCGTCATTCGGCTGGGGATTGCGCCAGGACATCAGGTACACCGTCAGCCCCTGATCCAGAGCGTGGCGTACAAAGGAATTCTCCGGCTGCAGGTCCAGAATGTAGAACTTGTTGATGCAGGGCGGCACGATCAGCAAGGGCACGGCATGGACCATGCTGGTAGTAGGTGCGTATTGAATCAGTTGAAAAATATCGTTCTGGAATACCACGGCACCGGGGGTAGCACCCACGTTTTTCCCCAGTTGAAACTGGCTTTCATCCGTTTGTGTCAGACGGCCTTTTTGCCAGTCGTCCATAAAATTGGACATTCCTTCCAGCACCGACTGGCCGCCCGTATCCATCATGGTTTGCAGGGCCTGGGGGTTGAGCATCAAATAGTTGCTGGGCGACATGGCCTCAGCCCACTGCATCATGGAAAAGCTCAGGCGCTCACGCTGCGGGGCTTCCAGCTCCATCGAGTCCAGCATCTCGTTCATGGCCTGAACGCTAAGCTGCCAGATATGGGCATTGAACAAGGCGGTGGGATTGCTCTGCCAGGCGGCATCCGCAAACCGGCGATCCTGGGGAGGTGGCAAGGCACCGCGCTGGGCCTGGTCCCACAACTCCTGCCACTGTTGCATATAACGAGCTTGCAGTTCAGCACAGCGGGTGGCATCGATCGGTTTGCCAAAACCTTGAAAAGCTCTGTTGTTACTCGACATCTGCCACCTGTAAACGAATTGCAAATACGCTTAGAGCATGACGTTCGTAACAAAAGCAGTCAATTGGGGTAATTAATTAGGCTGGCACGCCAATAGACGGAATTAAAGATTCCATATCGTATTTAATACGATTAAAAAACCGTTAAAGCAGGTTCAAGCGAGCAATCGTGGCCTGTCGGCCGGTCAAGGGCGAGCGGCGGTAGGAATAAAACAATTCATTCTCTTGAAACGTACACAAGCCACTCAAGTGCACGGTCATTGTTCCAGGGCTTAATTTTTCCAAACGGTGGCGGGCAATACCGGGCAAATCCGCCTGCCATTTTCCAGGACGCTTTCCCTGAATAAAAAAGGCGGCCAATTCCGGCTCATCCTGAACATAGGCATCAAAGACTTCCTGCCCGACTTCAAAGTGTTCTTGACTGATTGCCGGACCAATCCAGGCTTGCCAGGATTGCGCTTGGGGACAACGGGCGGCCATCGCCTGCCAGGTACGCTCCAGGACTCCGGCTTGCAGACCACGCCAACCGGCATGGGCCACACCCAAGACCTGAGATTGCTCGTCCCAGATCACCACCGGCAGGCAATCGGCGGTCAGAATGGCCAGGGTACGGTCCCGGCGTGTAGTGATGGCAGCATCAAACTGTCTGGGCACGGCAGGCAAAACATCCTGATCTGCATCCAGCACATCTGTGCCGTGTACCTGTGCCAGCCAGACTGGCTCCGAACCCAGGAAGTCCGCCAGCCGCTGGCGGTTAACCTGCACCCGCTCCGGATCGTCGCCGGTATTCAGACCCAGATTCAGGCTGTCACGCTCGTCCTGGCTGACGCCACCGGCCCGAGTCGTACAGAAATAAAGCAGCCCCGCTTGTTCGGGGCCGCTAACACCAGGAATCAGCTTTGAGTGTGCCATTCAATCGCCTCTGCAACAGACTGATAGTCAGACGGTGGCTCCGCCGAGAAGCGACGGCGCTCGCCCGTATCGGGATCATCAAACTCCAGCACATGGGCATGCAGCATTTGGCGCTGCGCCCCCCCGACAACGCGGCCACCATATAAGGTATCGGCCAGCAGAGGATGCTTGATTGAGCTCAGGTGGACACGAATCTGGTGGGTACGCCCTGTCTCCAGTCGGCAAGCCACCTCGGTCACCGCTTCCTCGCCTGCATAACCCTGACGCAACATTTGATAATGCGTTACAGCATGCTTGGGAGCGACGGACGGCCCAGTACTCATGCGCACTGGCACGCGCAAATCGCGTCCAATCGGCTCATCGACCGAGCCCTGGCCCGGCAAGACGCCATGGACCAACGCCAGATACTGGCGTCCCATGCTACGCTCTTGCAGTTGTCGGACAAAGTGAGTTTGTGCGACTTCCGTGCGGGCCACGACCAGCAAGCCAGAAGTGTCTTTGTCCAGCCGGTGTACAACACCGGCACGGGGTACCTGACGCAGATTGGGGAAGCGAAACAGCAAACCATTGAGCAAGGTGCCACGCCAGTTACCCGCACCAGGATGCGTGACCAGACCCACTGGCTTGTTAACCACCAGCCAGGAGTCGCTTTGAGCCACAATCTCGAAGTCCACGTCATCAGGTTCGAAGGCCATGTCTTCTGGGGCCTGTTGCTCCCAGACCAGCACGGTATCACCGGGGTAAACCGTATGCTTGACCTTGACGGCCTGGCCGTTGACGAGAACATGCCCACTCTCGACCCAGGACTGTAGACGGCTGCGCGAATGCTGTGGCAGTAAACGCGCTAACGTCTTGTCCAGACGATCGGGAGACGCAGTGATGGGAAGGATAAAACGCAGTGCGTCGGAAGAAACAACACTATCTTTTTCAGTATCTGTGTCAGGCATGGCGACAAATCATATAATTGAGCAGCAATGCTAACACCAAGGACGCTTTTGTGACTCGCCTGAACCTGAACTTGCCACGTATTCGTGGTACCAAGCTGGCCCAAGTAGCCGCATTAATGCTGGCTGCCACTTTGCTTGCTGGCTGCGGCACTACCAAAAAAGAAGTTGACCCCACCTCGGGTTGGACCGCCGAGCGCCTGTATAAAGACGCCCGTGAAGAAATGTCCGCCGGCAACTGGAAAGACGCGCGTACCCGCCTGGAAGCCGTCGAGTCCCGCTACCCCTTTGGCACTTACGCACAGCAATCGCTGATCGACCAGGCCTATATCAACTGGAAAGACGAGGAGCCTGCCAAAGCCCTGGCCGCTATCGACCGCTTCCAGAAGCAGTACCCCAGCCACCCCGGTACCGACTACATGCTGTACCTGAAAGGGCTGATCTCCTTTACGCCTCCTAGCGCTGCCCTGTCCAACATTACCCAACAGGACCCCAGCGAGCGTGACCCCAAAGGTCTGCGCGAATCCTACGAAGCCTTTAACGATCTGCTGCAACGCTACCCCAATAGCCGTTACGCACCGGATGCCGCCAAGCGCTTGACCTGGCTGGTCAGCACCATCGCCCAGAACGAAGTGCACGTAGCCGAGTACTACTACAAGCGTGGCGCTTACGTGGCTGCTGTGAACCGTGCGCAAACCGTGATTACGGACTTCAAGGGCGTGCCTATTGCTGAACGCGCGCTGTACTTGATGTACCTGTCCTACGACAAGATGGGTCAAACCGAGCTGCGTGACACCACCAAACGCGTGATGGATCAGAACTTCCCGGACTCCACCTACTTCAAGGACGGTCTGGATGCCAAGGTTAACTACTGGAACCCGATTAACTGGTTCTAAACCTTGAGGCAAAGCAGCATAAAACACAGGCTGCCTTTGTGAAGCGACAATAAAACGCCTCACAGAACGCAGTCAAAAAAAGGCCGAATCCCATACAGGATTCGGCCTTTTCAGTTTTCCGGCTTCAAGCTGATATTCCTTACCAGTCTGCTCTGCCCTGCTCATCAAAACAGTAACGACAAGTCAGGTAGCTCCTTAGCCTGCAGCCATCTAAACACACCCCGCCCCCACAGGCCCCAGAGCATCCTGAATATCACCCCACCTTCTTGGCATTGTCCTTTTGCACGCTATACATACGCTCTGCAAAAGCCTTGGCCTTGGCTGGGTCCAGGGGCTGGCCTCCCAGAATCTTCATAGTGTCGTCCAGATACACCATGCGGTCTTCCAGCTCTTCCTGCAGGCCAATCAGGTAATAGCCAATCTGACAAAAGTACGTCGTCCGGGCTCGGGTCTGGGCTTCAATCTCTTCCACACCCATGCGCTGAAAGAAATTGGCCAAGGCATTCATGCAGGCCTTGTCCGCCCGCTCGACGGCTTGACGCACTCGCTCGGAGCGCCTTGCCCAATCCCGCATGGCCATATCCAGGCCCGGCTCAAAACGGGACACGTCCAACCAGGTAGAGAACAGGGACAACATGCCATCTTGCAGATTGTCCACATTCTCCAGCGCCAACATGGTGGAGCGCATATTCTTTTGTTCCCAGAAACCGACCAGCCCATCCAGCAGATCGTCCCTGTCCTTGAAATGCCAATAAAAACTGCCTCGCGTGACGGCCATCACCTGCGCCAGACGAGTGATGCGCACCGCCTCCACGCCTTCCTGCATGAACAGGCGAATGGCCGCCTCCAGCCAATCCGCCCGCGTCAAATGCACATTGGGCTCGGTCAGTGCGCCGGCCTGGGCCACACGTTCAATCAATTCCTTATCGCTCATATCGCCTGCTTGTAGAGTCGCTTTAGTCGCCAAAGTATACCGGCGCTCCTCTTATAACAGGCCCAGCATTCGTGGAAACGCCAAGGAAACAGCGGGCACGAAGGTGGTGATCAATTGAATCGGAATAGCCACAAACACGATCATGGCGATGGCCGGGCCAAAGGAACGATGTACCGTCACCTTGCTGATACGGCAGGACATGTACAGCACAGGTGCCATCGGCGGGCTGTTGGAACCCACAATCACCGCACACGCCACAATCGCGGCAAACTGTATCGGATTGACATCGGCCACGCCCACCAAAGGCAGCAGCAAGGGAGCCACCACCACGGTCAAGGACACATCGTCAATAATCATGCCCACCAGAATCAGGAACACATTGACCATCAAGAGAATGCCGATGGGGCTATCCACCAGACCCGTCACAAAGGCGGTCAGGTCCTGAGGCACGCCTTGCGCAACCAAAATACGGCCGATCAGAAAGGAGAACAGCAAGATCAGGATAACGGTGCCCGTAGTCTCTGCCGTGCGAACGAAGCTGTCACGCAGCTTGCGCAGGGTCAGTTCACGATACACAAAGCAGCCGATGCCAATCACCAGCACAACCGCCACCGCCGCAGCTTCCGTGGGTGTGAATACGCCCCCGTAAATACCACCCAGAATCAAGGTGGGAATACACAAGGCGGGCACGGCATAAAGCAAAGTCTTGAGGGAAGAACGACGGGATTTTTCATCAACAGCTTGTGCTGGCAGTTCCTTGAACCAGCGTCCAGCCACCACATAATTGAACAGCGTCAGCCCGACCATCAACAGAATCCCTGGCCCGATCGTGGCTGCAAAACACGCCACTACCGACTGCTGCGTCACCACCGCGAACAGAATCATGGTGATGGACGGCGGAATCAGAATCCCTAGCAAAGAGGAAATCCCCAGCAAGGCCGCCGAGTACTGACGCGGATAACCGCGCTGCTCCATGGGATCGACCAGAATGGTGCCAATGGACGCCACCGCCGCCGAGGCCGTACCCGAAATCGCCCCGAACACCCCGGAAGCCAGCACCATGCTGGCCCCCATGCCACCACGACGATTCTTGACCAGCATCTCGGCAAAGCCCACCAAACGGTGTGCAATCCCGCCTGCCTGCATCAAGTACCCCGCCATGATGAACAAAGGCAAAGCCAGCAGAACCAGGGAGTTCAAGGAACGGAAACCTTGCAACATCAAGGTGTTCAAGTTGACGTCATACACCAGCGTCAACATCAGCAGCGTGCCCGCAAAGGACCAGGCCACTGGCACCCCGACACCTAGCAGGAACAGGAGCAAGAGAACAGAAAATCCAGCATGCATAATCAATGGCCTCCATGGCGCAAGGCCATTAAAGACTGATAAACATCGCGCAAGGCATACATCAGGCTACCGGCGGCGTTCAGACCAATAGCGGCTTGCGGTACCCAGACAGGAATTCCCAGCTCGGCCATCGTGGTCGAGAACCGGGAACCCCACATGAACATGCGCAAGGTCCAATAGGCAAAAGCCACCACAATGATCAGCACCAGTACGGACACGATGAAACGATGGATAGCACGCGCCCGTGGGGTCTTCAAACGATGCGACAGGTAATCCACCACCAAATGCTGACGGGACTGGCTGGCGATCAAGGCCCCCGTCATGTACAGCCAGATCGCCGCCACCATCACAATGGTGTGCACACCGGCTGCCGGCCAATTCAGGTAATAACGTGCGGCCACCACATATGCCAAACCTGCCGCCACCACAACGCTGGACGCAATGGCCAGCCATTCCAGAGCGATCAGGGTCGGCCCTCGCTTGATCAGAGGGTCCTCACTCACATTCATACTCCCTTGTTCCAAGGTGTTCACTTGAGAGCCGAGGCGTTTTTCTCGATATGGGCCATGATGCTGTCGCCCACTTCAGCGTGCATCGCAGGCCAGACCTTGGCACGCACATGGGTGCCCAAAGCAGCCAGTTGATCCTTGTCGAGCTCAAGGTAGGTTTTACCCAGCGCTTTCCACTTCTCCACAATGGCCGCGTCCGATACCTGGGCCTTGGAAAACTGATCTTGCATGATGGTGATGGCCGAGGCCTGAATCACTTCCTGCTGCTCGGGCTTCAAGGCTTCCCAGGCTTCCAGGTTCATGGACAACACGCCGGTAATGAACTGCTGCTTGCTGCGCACGTAGTAATCCAGCGTGTCACGGAAATATTCGTAGTCGTAATAAATGACGTTGGCTGCATCGCCATCCACCACGCCGGTCTGAATTGACGTAAACACTTCGCCCCAGTCAATGGCTGCCGTCTGATAACCCATGGCTTGCACGGACTGCTGCATCATGGAGATTGGGGGGACACGTACCTTGATGTTCCTGGCGTCCTCTACCGTCACCGCATGTTTGCCTTTAGTGGCGACGCCATTGAATCCTTCAGGCCAGGCACCAAAGAACTTCAAGCCGTTCTCTTTGTAGATACCGTCCAGCGTTTCATTCAACCAGCCACCGGGCTGGTACGCGGCCAAGGCTTCTTCCCAGGTGGTGAACATGTAGGGCGTGTAGATCACCGCAATGCGCTTGTCGTAGGAAGTCATGGGCCAGTTCAGCATCAACTGCACATCACCGGCTACATGCTGGTCGAACACCTCTTCCTGACCACCCAACTGGTTTTGATAGAAAACGCGTGGCGACACCGCGCCTTGCGTACCCTCTTTGATCAGCGCAGCCCATTTCTCGATTGCATCACCGCTAGGCGAGCCTTGCGCGCCCGAGTCCGTTGCAATGCGCATGGTCTGTGCGGACACGGTGGCCGCGCTCAGGCTGAACATCACCGTCAGCAAGGTCTTGCTCAAAAGCTTCATAACTCCTCCTGGGTATGTCTTTTAAATTTATTGTTCAAACGTCGGCTATCAGGCTTCCGCCCGGTGCCGCCACAACTCCCAGCCCAAACGGGCCCGGACACCCACATCCAGAAACGGACGTGGCGGCAAGGCATCGGGTTGCCCCAAAGCTTGCATATCGGCAATCAAGGGATTGTCCACACCGCAAGCCAGATCGGCGACCAACATGCCGGAAATCGTGCCCTTGGTCAGACCCACCCCGTTCTGACACACCGCGGAATACACATGCGGTGCCACCTGCCCAAAGCCTGGGGAACCATTACGGGACAGGCAGATAAAGCCCGTCCAAGTGTGTTCCATCTCCACGTTCTTCAGATTCGGGAAACGCTCGTCAAACAGGGTTTTGTGCTCAATGCGCACGCGGCGGCGGCTTTCATCATCACTGCGCAAATTGGGCGCGTAAGTCATGTGCTGGCGGATCAGAATGCGTTGGTCATTGGTGCGACGCATGGTGATGCCCACAAAGGCATTGGCGGGCGTCAAACCCCAGCTGGGCAAACCACCCAATTCGCGCTGCTCGCTTTCTGTCAGGCAACGGGTCAGGCTTGCATGAGCCGCCATCGGCATCAGCTTGCCGCTGTAAAAACCGAACTGCTCGGCGAACACATTCACGGCCAGAATCATCTTGCCTGCACGAACCTTGCCACCGGGGGTTTCCAGCGTGACACCGTCGTCTTGCTGCAAGGACAGCACGGGCGTTTTTTCGTAGACGGTGACGTTGGAAGGCATATTGTCGGCCAGACCACGCGATAGACCCGCCGGGTTCAGCAACACCGTACCGGGGGTGTAAATGCCTGTGCGGAAATGCGTGAACCCCAACTTGTCGTGCAAGGCTTTGCCGTCCAGCCACTCATGCGGTTCCTTCAAGGACTCCAGCACTTGCAGCGTAGGCTTCAAGGTTGTGCGTACGCCTTCCTCCGAAACCGCTGCGTGGAATTTCCCGATGGGGCTCCAGTCGCACTCGATACCGTAACGCTCGACCTGGGTTCTTAGATAAGCAATCGCGGTACGCGCCAGGCGCACATGCGAGCGGGCGGCGTCCAGTTCGCCCATGGAACTGCCGACGTTATGAGGGCTATCAATCGCAAAGCCGGAGTTTCGGCCTTGAGCGCCCTCGCCCACCAGATCGGCCTCCAGCACCACGATGCTGTCACCGGGGCGGTTCTCTGCCAGGCGACGGGCAGCCGCCAAACCGGCCAGGCCACCGCCGACAATCACCCAATCAGCCTGCACGTCTTTGGCTAGAGCGGGCTTGGGCGTACGGGGAGCCAGGAGCCGACTCCACCCATTGGTCTTGTCGTTCTCCGGCAGACGCGTAATTTTCTTGATGCTCATGCCGTCGTCCGTGCGCTGGCCCAGTTGCTGGGATGCAGGCAGTAATGGATCAGAGCAGATTCTGCTTCATAGATCAGGGGCGTGCCCGCTGGCAACCACACACAATCACGTGGACCGGCTTCCAGAATGCCCTGCGGCGTATGAATCCGCATGCTGCCCTCGATCACCGTCACGACCTCGTCATACAGCACGGTCCATTCGATGCGGGCCCGGTTCAAGCGCGCATACCCCGCCCCCAAAGGCGTCCCATCTTCCTCACCCACGATTTCCGCCAACTGCGCCATCTCCGGTTTTTCCTGTCTGGGCTGAAAGACCAAATCGTCAAAACGTATTACTCGCGGCAAAGTTTTTTCTGTTGTCATGTGGATCACCAAACACAAGTGGTTTTAGAACATACATAGTTGTATGTTGTGATGGTAATGAGCCGAATTTGACGCGTCAATGCGTGGAGAGATGGGGATTACCCTGCGTTTCAGGCGGGAGAGCTTTATATTTAAATAATTAAATTAGCCTTGTGACGGGCTCTGCAAGCAGGGAGCTTCGTAGCGCTTTTGGCTGTTTTCTGCGCAACGCTTCTCCCAGCTTTTCACGCCCTTCTCCCATCAGCCAAGAACGCAGCGAGACAAGTTCAGGATTGATTTCTCGCATCAGACCGAGGTCCACCTGTTCTGCAAGAGGGCCATCCTCCAGACTTGACGCCATATGCCCCAAATCGGCGTTGGCAGCTAATACTTCATCAGGGAATCGGGCATAAGTGATAGAGCGACCTGCGGCTTCAGAAAAGGCGGCCTCCAGCTCCTGGCCGGTCACACGATCACTGGCGATCTTCAAGGCCATCCCGGCAAAACGTGCCCTGTCCGCAAACAGGGCGGCAACGATTTTCCCTATGTCTTGCACCGCAGTGAGTTGGATCGAATGATCACGGTGTATCAGAGAAACCAACCGTCCCTCCTCCAGGCCAAAGCCTGGACGTACGAGCATCTCCATAAAGATCATGGGGCGGATGATGGTTGCAGTCAGCGGCAGTTCGCGAATATGTGCCTCAATAAGAGGCTTGGCATCAAAGCGCGCAACACCTGTCAGTTTGTCCCCAGCGCTAGCCCCCGAGGAATAGATGAAATGCTCGACGCCATTTTTTGCCGCCAGATCAGCAAGGCGTGTGCCATAACAAACCTCCTCTTCTGCTGATAGGTTCGCAGGCATCACGCTGAATACGCCATACACATCCTTCATGGCCGACGCGATAAGATTGGCATCGTCCAATGACCCTTGCACGAGTTCAGCGCCTGCTTCCCGCAGAGCGATTGAAGCCGGTTTGGATAGAGATTGCACAAAAGCGCGGACAGGCCAGTGAGCCTCCAGAAGTGCTTTGGCCACCGATCCACCTTGCCGGCCTGTGGCTCCGAAAACCAGAATGGGACGAGGTGCTTTATTCATGATTCAGCTCGAAAAAAAAGAGAATGTCGTATTCTTTCCTCGATATCTGAATTGCGGAAGACGGCACTTTTTTGAACCTCAGGCACAAAAATGAAACCCATAGATCCAGCAGAGTCGGATGCTCTCAAGGAGAAACCCGACAGCGACTCATCCTTCCAGCCAATTCCATTGAATGGAGTCTGCACACGCCTTGGTGACAAATGGACCGTGCAGGTCATCTGGCGCCTTGCCATCGCGGGTGATCGTAGACTGCGATTTTCCGAAATCAAGCGTGAGGTAGAAGGAATCACACAGCGCATGCTGACGCTGACACTGCGAAACCTGGAACGAGATGGCTTGGTAGAACGCCATTATTTTCCCGAGGTGCCCCCACGTGTGGAATACGAACTGACGGAGATGGGGAAAAACATGCTCGATGCGCTGAAAGGCATCAATGTGTGGGTCAGAGAGAACCTTCCGCGTATACAGGAATCACGTCAAACGTACGATGCCAAAAAGCCTTGATGTAGAACGGAGAACGACGCGAAATTGAAGTCCAAGCTTATGATGCTGCGACTTTATACAATGTCGTGCCCCGTGCCTGGTACTGTGCAGCACCTAGCTCAAAACTCCACCGTGGCAAGCAATGGCTGAAACCTGTCCTAAGTTGTTGGCCCGTAAGACCCACTACTCCGCTTCCCGACGTCACAAGAACATGAAAACAGACATTTTCCAATGTCCAAGAATGCCCCTTTCATAAAACATACTCCATGAACCACGAACAAGCAGAAACACGGGTACTAGAAGCCATTCCTGTACTGGCAAAGGATCAAAGCATTGACGAATGCATCACTCAACTGCAAGCCAGCGGCCTGTCAGAAGTCCGTGCGACCAAGCTTTGCGTGATGATTCCCGAAGCCTTCGGGCTGGCACTGGCCTGGCGCCTGGGTGCAGCACTGCCTGATGAAGAGCAGATGTTTGATGTGCGCAATCGCGCAGGCGAGACGGTTCAGGTCCCCATGCTGGGCCAGCATGTGTTTTCCGTGGCGCTGGCAATGGCGGTTGCGGTGCTCAAAAAAGGCTGGTTTACGCCTATCACTCGGGAAGCGTTTGAGGCAGTCAGCAATCGCAGTGCCGTCATGTCCGTTCTTCAGCAGATAGAGGGCAGTCTGGAAGGCGCTGGCACACCCAGTCTGTTCTTATGGGGCTTGGTGGCAGAGGACATCGTCGCAGACGAGTCCTTGCCCTAGTTTTAATAGGCGGAGAATACAAGCAATACTTTCAAGCCTGCTCCGAGCTGTCGTTCAGTTCCACATCGCTGGCTTGAGCACTCTGCCGCCTGGCTTTCTGCTCCCGCAGAAACGCCAAGGCACGGGCAGGATCACGCGTACGGGCAAAGGGCGGCAAACCACGCCACAGCAATTTGCCATAGGGTTTCTCGACAATACGGGTATCGCCCACCATCAGTACGCCCCAATCACGTTCGGTACGGATCAAACGCCCTGCCCCTTGCTTCAAGGCAATGGCGGCTTCGGGCAACTGGTATTCCATGAAGGGATTACCGCCCCTGTCCTTGCACTCCTTGATACGCGCTTCCAGCACCGGATCATCCGGCGGAGCAAAGGGCAGCTTGTCGATAGCAACCAGCGTCAAGGCATCACCGGGCAGGTCAATCCCTTCCCAGAAGCTGGCGCTTCCCACCAAAACCGCATTACCACGGGCACGGAACTCGTCCAGCAGAACTTGCCGTGAACGCTCCCCCTGGCGCAACACATTGCGTTCGATGTCTTCCCGATCAAATCGGTCCCGCAGCATATCTGCAATCCGCTCGACCGAGCGCAAGGTGGTACAGAGCACCAGCACACCACCCTGCCCCGCCTTGATCAGCGGAATAAGCGCATCCACGAAGGCCTGATTGAAGTTGGGATGGCTAGGAAGCGGCAAGGTGCTGGGGACGTAGAACAGCGCCTGATTCGGATAATCGAAAGGCGAAGCCCAGGCTTCGGTGCGAGCATCAAACAAACCCAGTTGACGCTTGAAGTGATTGAAATCACCATGCACCGACAAGGTGGCCGAGGTCAGCACCCAGGACTGCTCCTTGCCTCGGTAGCGCGAGAAAATCTTGGCGACCGACAAAGGGGCACTGTGCAGGCGCAGATAATGCTGCCCACTTTCTACCCAACGCACGAACTCGTCGGGCTGGTCTTCGTCTTTTTCACTTTCTGGCAAATAGGCGTGACGGCCTTGACGATCCGGCTGGCTCCATTGGAACAAGCGCGCACGTAACTCCAAGGCGCTTTTATGCGCCGCCGTCAGATCAGGATGGCGCTCAGCCACCATGGCCAGCATCTTGATGACCTTGTCGAAGGTCTCCAGCAAATTCTCCAGCGCCTCGTCAAAAAGCTCGGGCTCAGGCAAGGCCTGAAAAGTGGCACGGCCACCTTGGGCGGCCAGCGACGCGGTGCGCAAATGCAAATCCCGAGCAGCTTGCTCCAGCTTGCGCGCCACCTGACTCCAGTCCACGGTCTCGCGCGCCTGGGCCAGACCCGCCGCTTCTATCTGACGACACAAATCCGTCAATTGATACAAGGACACGCTACTACCCAGAAAACGGGTGGCCACGTCGGGCAGTTGGTGTGCCTCGTCAAACACCACCAGATCCACGCTAGGCAGCAAATCCGTCACACCCTCTTCGCGCAAGGCCAGGTCCGCCATGAATAGAGCATGGTTCACCACTACTACATCCGCATCCTGGGCATGACGGCGCGCCTTCATCACAAAGCAGTCGCGCACAAAGGGGCAATCCTGTCCCAGGCAGTTATCGCGTGTGGAAGTGACTCGGTGCCAGATATCCGCGTCTTCCGGGACTTCGGCCAGCTCACCCTTGTCGCCGCTACGGCTGCGCTCCGTAAAAAGCTGGATGGCCCGCAGATAAGCAATTTCCGCACGGGACTTCAGGGCACGGTCATCCTGCCCCAATCGTTCCAAATGGTAATGACAAACGTAGTTGCTGCGCCCCTTGAGCAAGGCCACATCCACCGGCAAGGCCAGCGCCTTGCGCAGGTGGGGAATATCCCGACGGAACAATTGGTCCTGCAAGGTGCGCGTACCGGTCGAGACCAAGGCTTTGCCACCTTGCATGAACACAGGCACCAGATAGGCCCAGGTCTTGCCCGTTCCGGTACCAGCCTCGGCAATCAATACACCGGACTCGGCAACCGTCTCGCTGATGGCTTGGGCCAGCTCCAGCTGAGCCTGCCGCGGACGATAGTGCGAGACAGACTCTGCCAGAGGGCCTTGGGGAGAAAAGATATCGGAATAATCCTGCAACAACATGGGGCAAAACCGCTCAGGGAGAGGTGACGAATGACAGAACTGTCTACAATCACAGTGGAATACATACAAGATGATACCTGCCAATTCTGGGTCGCTGCCGGTCTTTATGGCAAAATGCGGCGCTTGCAGACCCTTTTACAACGATGGACCCATAACTGAAATGACTGTGGAAACCCTCGCCCAGCAACAGGATCACCAACAGATTCTGGCGCTACTGGCCTCTGAACTGAACATCCGCATCCAACAAGCCGCCTCTACGGTTGAGCTCTTGGACAACGGGGCCACGGTCCCTTTTATTGCCCGTTACCGCAAGGAAGCTACCGGCGGCCTGGACGATAATGTCCTGCGTGATCTGGAAGTGCGCCTGATCTATTTGCGCAATATGCAATCGCGTCGTCATGCCATTCTGGAATCGATCCGCCAGCAAGAAAAACTGACGCCCGAGCTGGAGCAAGCCATTTTGGCGGCTGACACCAAGCAGCGTCTGGAAGACTTATACGCCCCTTACAAGCCCAAGCGCCGTACCCGTGCCCAGATTGCCCGCGAAGCCGGCCTGGAGCCGCTGGCGGACGCCATTCTGGCCCAGAAGGATGCAGACCCTGTGGCGCTGGCCGAAGGCTATCTGAATGCCGAAGCCAAGATCGACACGGCCAAAGCCGCCCTGGACGGTGCCCGCGACATTCTGGCCGAACGCTTTGCCGAGCAGGCCGATCTGCTGGAAGCCATGCGCGACTATCTGTGGAAGTCCGCTCACCTGTACTCCAAGGTTGCCGAAGGCAAGGAACAGGAAGGCGACAAGTTCCGCGACTGGTTCGACTTTAACGAAGCGCTGCGCCAACTACCTTCTCACCGTGTACTGGCTTTGTTGCGCGGTCGTCAGCAAGGTGCACTGGACCTGCGCCTGGGCCTGAACCCCGAGCAGGATGCGCTTCTGCCCCACCCTTGTGTACTGAAAGTCGCCGAGCTGACCGATATTGGCGCTGACTTTTCCGCCGACGCCAGCCCACGCGACCATTGGCTGGCCGAGGTTTGCCGCTGGACCTGGCGCGTCAAGTTGCTGACAGCATTCGAATCCGAACTGATTGGCCGTCTGCGCGAAGAAGCCGAGCAAGAATCCACCCGCGTGTTTGCCGCCAATCTGCGCGATTTGCTGCTGGCAGCCCCCGCTGGCAATAAAGCCGTTCTGGGCCTGGACCCAGGTATTCGTACCGGCGTAAAAGCCGCTGTGATCGATGCAACCGGCAAGGTGCTGGATACCGCCACCGTCTACCCCTTTGAACCCCGTCGTGACCGCGAAGGCGCCATTCGTACCCTGGCCGGCCTGGCGACTCGCTACCAAGTTGAACTGGTGGCGATTGGTAACGGCACAGCGTCACGCGAAACCGAGAAACTGGTTGCCGACCTGCAATCCGCTTTCCCGCAGTTGCCTTTGACCCGCGTGGTCGTGTCCGAGGCGGGCGCTTCGGTGTACTCCGCCTCTGAACTGGCCGCACAAGAATTCCCGGATATGGACGTCAGCCTGCGCGGTGCCGTCTCTATTGCCCGCCGCCTGCAAGACCCACTGGCCGAGCTGGTCAAGATCGACCCCAAATCCATTGGTGTGGGTCAGTACCAGCACGACGTGAACCAGCGCGAACTGGCTCGCAGCCTGGACGCCGTAGTTGAGGATTGTGTGAACGCCGTGGGTGTGGACGTCAACACCGCCTCTGCTCCCCTGCTGGCGCGCGTTTCCGGCCTGAACAACACGCTGGCCAAAAACATCGTCACCTGGCGTGACGAAAACGGTGCCTTCCAAAGCCGCAAGCAGTTGCGTGAAGTGCCGCGCTTTGGTGAAAAAGCCTTTGAACAGGCAGCGGGCTTTTTGCGTATTCCCGGTGCAGCCAACCCTCTGGATGCCTCGGCAGTTCACCCCGAAGCCTACCCGGTTGCCGCCCGCATTCTGGAGCGCCTGCAAACCGAAGCCAGCGATGTCATGGGTAAATCCGGCGCATTGAAAGGCTTGTCGCCTTCGGACTTCACGGATGAACGCTTTGGTTTGCCCACCGTGCGTGATATTTTTAATGAAATTGAAAAGCCCGGTCGCGACCCTCGCCCTGAATTCACCACCGCCAAGTTCCAGGAAGGCATCAACTCCCTGAACGATTTGACGCCCGGCATGATTCTGGAAGGCGTGGTCACCAATGTGGCCAACTTTGGTGCCTTTGTGGACGTGGGTGTGCACCAGGACGGTCTGGTGCATATCTCGGCCCTGTCCGAGACCTTTGTCAAAGATCCGCGTGATGTGGTTCGCGTTGGGCAGACCGTTAAGGTTAAAGTCCAGGAAGTGGATGTAGCTCGTAAGCGTATCGGCTTGACCATGCGCCTGAACGACGACAGCGGCCCTGTGCGTGGTTCCAGCAACACCAGCAACGCACCCCAGCGCCGTTCCGGAAACAATCGCCCCAACCGGCAAGCTGAACCGGCACCGACAGGTGCTATGGCAGCCGCCTTTAGCAAACTTCGGAGATAAGCCATGACTGAGACCGAGCGCCTTTCCCAACTGACGCGTCTGCTCAATCTGCTGACCGGATTTGATCAGAAGGAACAGGATATTGCAGCCATCAGCCAGTCCGTGCTGACAGCCACCGCCAGCCCGACAGCGATGGGTGAGGCGTATGGCAAGCACGCCAAGAACTTAATGGAACACGATCCGGATGGCGCTCTGATCCTGGCCATCAGCTACGAGCTGGACGACTATCTGGCTCTGGCCGATACCGTGGACGAACTGTGGGAAGAGATTCTGGCTGCCTTTGAAAGCCAGGATCTGCCCGCCTTTCCCTACGACGACATGCCTTTTCAGGACGTGGACGGCTTTTTCCAATGGGCGAACGAGCAGTTGCAGGAGTTTCACCCCTCCTACTGCCTGCTGGAATTTGCCCAAAGCTATGACGAGGAATTTCAGCTGATCGTGGTCAAACGCGAGAACCTGGAGGAAATCCTGAGTCTGTGTGAAAAGTTGGATATTCCTGCCCAGCCAGCCGAATAAGGCCAGCAATCCCGGCCTAAACACACCAAGCCCTGCGTGAGCATTCATGCAGGGCTTGATGCTTTTGGCCCGCTTGAATGCCAAGCAGCTCAAAGCGCATTAGTCTAGTCCCGCCATCAACATCAGCAAGCGAGCCTCTTGTGCTCGCTTGGCTGCTTGGCCCAAACATGAACACCCACTTTGCCGGGACCGGCGCAAAGTCAGTTCCAGCGCGGCAAGGTCCAGAAGGAAAAACATGGAGCAAAAACACTGGTCGCAGGTCGAACTCCTGCACGAAACCGTATCCAACCCCAATATCCATGTGCGTGGCACGCACAGCTACTACAGCCATGCCTGGACCGGCAGTTTTGAAGAAAGCGTGGTGCGTTACCTGTACGGGGACGAGTACAGCCTCAAGGCATGGACCTCGCAATGGCCAGTGGACCAGCTCCACATCGGTGACTACGTCTGCATCGGTGCCGAGGCCGTCATCCTGATGGGTGGCAATCACACCCACCGCATGGACTGGTTCAGCCTGTATCCCTTCGTAGACAAAATTACGGAGGCCTACGTTGGCAAAGGTGACACCTACATCCATGACGGTGCCTGGATCGGTATGCGGGCCATGATCATGCCCGGCGTGGTCATTGGTGAAGGTGCCGTAATTGCCTCGGGTGCACTGGTCACCAAGAATGTGGCCCCGTATACGATTGTGGCAGGCAACCCAGCTGTGCCGGTGCGCAAGCGCTTTGAGGACGCAGCGATTGACCGGCTATTGGCCTTGAAGATTTACGACTGGTCGGAAGAGAAATTCACGGCGTTGCGAGATGTGATCTGCGCAGAAGATATTGCAGCATTGGAGCTGGCCAGCCAGGACTGGGATCAGAAGTCCAAAGCCCAAGGGCGACTGGCCTAGGCTCAAGTCCAGGTCTTAAGTCCGAATCCAGATTTCGGGCTCAGAATTCAGAGTTCACGTTCGAATCAGATCTGATTTGGCTTGGTTTGGCTTGGTTTGGCTTGGTTTGACCTGACCTGATTTCAAGAATGAATTTAAGGCCAAAGCCGATTACACGAGCAAGCTCAAGCCAAGCTCCAGCTTTGATCTTCTGCACACGTTCAATACAACGCAGAAAGAACAGCCCCAAAAGTGAGATAGGTCTCTCTTTTGGGGCTGCTCATTTTCAAGCAATCTTCAAGCTGAAGCGTTGCTGCTCAAAGAAGCTTGCTGCCTCCACTGCGGCATCAATCCTGAACAGCCGATCAATCCCACAGTAGACAAACCACTTAGTCGCGCATCGAATCCAAAGCGGCTGCAACGGCATCACGCAGATCTGCCGATACTCGTGCCACTTCTTCACCGGCACAATGGATTTGCAACTCCTGACCTTCCTGCTTGGCAACTTCGGCAAAAGCCGCAGTCTGCAGTGCCTTGATCGCCACACCAGCCTGTTTTGGGTCTGCATAAGAGCGAGACAGAAACAGCTCTTGTCCAGCAGCATCTTGCAGGCGGAAACGGAAGGTGCCGTCTTCGTCGCGGAAGTTCACAAAACGAGCTTTACGAGCCTTGGCTTCAGTCTTGCTAACTGCCACGCTCAAGGGGTCACGCAGGCCCACGGCCGCCTTCAATTCATGGATGAAGGGAGTAGCGTAGGCACGAGCCTTGCGCGCGCCGACTTGCAGCAAATCCTCAATATCCTGGGGACGAGCCATCAAGGCTTCGTAGCGATCACGCATGGGCGCAATCATGGCTTCCAGCAACTGATGCAAGGCATCCTTGGCCTCGCCCCAGGCCATGCCGTCGATCAACTGCTGACGAAAGGCCTGGGTCTGCTCGGGTGTCGCAAATGCCTTGTACAAGGCCGTCAGGTGCGAATCATCGGGATCTTTAGACTCGCCGGGACCTTTGGAGTCCGTCACGATGCGGGCAATGGCTGCCTTCAGTGCCTTGGCACCACCCTCGAACAGAGGAATCGTGTTGTCGTAGCTCTTGGACATCTTGCGGCCATCCAGACCAGGCAAGAGGGCCACGTCCTCTTCCACCTGCACTTCAGGCAATACAAACAGCTCCTTGCCACGGCCATACAGGTGGTTGAAGCTCTTGGCGATATCGCGTGCCATTTCCAGGTGCTGCACCTGATCCCGGCCCACGGGCACCTTGTGGGCATTGAACATCAGGATGTCGGCCGCCATCAGTACGGGGTAGCTGAACAGGCCCATGGTGACGCCATCATCAGGCTCTACGCCCGCCGCTTCATTCTTGTCGACAGAAGCCTTGTAGGCGTGGGCACGGTTCATCAAGCCCTTGCCGGTTACGCAACCCAGCATCCAGGACAGCTCCGGAATTTCCGGAATATCGGATTGACGGTAGAACGTTACTTTTTCCACATCCAGGCCGCAGGCCAGCCAGGTAGCAGCAATCGCACGGCGCGAAATGGCTACGCGCTCCGGATCGTCACATTTGATCAGGGCGTGGTAGTCCGCCATGAAGAAAAATGCGTCGACATCGGCTTGCTGGCTAGCACGGATAGCAGGGCGAATCGCCCCGGCATAATTACCCAAGTGTGGAATACCGGTCGTTGTAACGCCGGTCAGTACTCGTGTCGTCATGATAAAAAATACGCTTATAAAACTACGTGTCAGGGTTCAGGAATCAGACGCGTGGCCAGTGGCCGCGCCCAGCATCCTACAAAATAACTGCCTGGCGCCGTTCTGACTCCAGGTACTCCCGCGATTGCATTTCCATCAAACGCGAGACAGTACGGTGGAACTCATTGGCCATAGGGCCATCCACATACAATTCTTCTTCAGGCACCGCTGCGGACATGATGAACTTCACCTTGTGATCGTAAAAAACGTCGACCAGCCAGGTGAAGCGTCGCGCCGCAGAGGCATCACGCGCCGTCATGCGAGGTACGTCAGACAAAATCACGGTCTGGAAGCGGTTCGCCAGTTCCAGATAGTCGTTTTGCGAACGTGGGCTGACGCACAGGGTCTCGAAATCAAACCAGACGGCTGAACCGGACAAGGCGACCGCTTTTACATCCCGGTTTTCAATACTGAGCACCGGCTCTTGAGGGGCCGTGTCCGACAAGGCGGTGAACATTGATTGCAGCTCTGCGGTGGTCTGCGGGCCCAATGGCGTCAAATAGGTTTTCACCTGCTCCAGAGCACGACGGCGATAATCCACGCCCGTATCCACGTTCATGATATCCATGTTCTTCTGGATCAGCGCAATCGCAGGCAAGATGCGGTCGCGGTGCAGGCCTTCCGGATACAAGGTAGAAGGCTCATAGTTGGAGGTCATCACAAAGGACGTACCGCGCTCGAACAGACCCAGCAGCAGCTTGTACAGAATCATGGCATCGGCCACATCCGAGACGTGGAACTCGTCAAAACAGATCAGGCGATAACGCTTGGCGATACGTTTGGCGACCTCATCCAAGGGATCGCTCATGCCTTTGACCTGATTCAGCTCTTTGTGCACGCCGCGCATGAACTCATGGAAGTGAATCCGAGTTTTGCGCTTGAGCGGCACCGTCAGGTAGAAGGCGTCCATCAGGAAGCTCTTGCCGCGCCCGACCCCACCCCACAGGTACACACCACGCGGCACCTCCGGGCGGGAGAACATACGACGCAAGGCGCTGGAGCGCATTTTGCGAAACTCTACCCACTCGTCGTAATAGCGTTGCAGCCGGTCTATAGCTTGCTCCTGTGCCTGGTCGGCACGGTAGCCTTTTTCCGCTAAAGCCTGATGGTAATACTCGCGAACATTCATATCACTGAAAATAAAAGAACCTGTCCAAGACAGGTAGTAGTCTGCCAGCATGCACTGCGATCCACAGCAGCACCGCTTTTGATGCAGGGTCTGAGCATACTGCGCGGTCAATTATCTCACGCATCGCAACCGCTACGGACTGCTGTGATCAGCCTTTCGTGACGAAAAAAAGGGCGAGCCTGTGCCCGCCCTTTTCCAACAACACCCTGAAAGTCTATCAGAAGTTCAGAGCGCGTTTGTCCACTGCCAAGGCCGCTTCTTTCAGGGCTTCGGACAGGGTTGGGTGAGCATGGCAAATACGGGCGATATCTTCCGACGCGCCACGGAATTCCATGATTGCAACAGCTTCAGCCACCAGCTCGGAAGCCACAGGGCCCACAAAGTGCACGCCCAGAACTTCGTCCGTCTTGGCATCCGCCAGAACCTTCACAAAGCCGGTCGTGTCACCCAGTGCGCGGGCACGGCCGTTAGCCAGGAAGGGGAAGCTGCCAGCGCGGTAAGCACGGCCTTCGGTCTTCAGTTGCTGCTCGGTCTTGCCAACCCAAGCGATTTCGGGCGAGGTGTAGATAACCCAAGGTACAGTGTCGAAGTTGACGTGGGGCTGCTGACCAGCCAGACGCTCGGCCACAGCCACACCTTCCTCTTCGGCTTTGTGAGCCAGCATAGGACCACGCACCACGTCACCCACCGCCCAGATACCTGGCAGGCTGGTGGCGCAATCGTCGTCCACAACCACGAAGCCGCGCTCGTCCAGTTTCAGACCGATGGTGTCTGCACCCAGACCGGCAGTGTTAGGCACACGGCCGATGGATACGATCAGCTTGTCGGCTTCCAGCTTGTGCTCGGCACCAGCGGCGTCCACGTAGTTGATGGTGACCTGTTTGGCAGACTTCTTGATTTCGCCAACTTTCACGCCCACATTGATCTTCAGACCTTGCTTGGTGAAAGCCTTCAGGGCTTCCTTGGCAACGTCGCGATCCACGGCGGAAAGGAACTCGGGAGCACCTTCCAGAATGGTCACTTCGGCACCCAGGCGACGCCACACGCTACCCAGTTCCAGACCAATCACGCCGGCACCGATAACGGCCAGCTTCTTGGGAACCTTGGGCAGACGCAGTGCGCCGTCGTTGGACAGAATTTGCTCTTCGTCGAACTCGGCACCGGGCAAGGCACGAGCCGAGCTACCGGTAGCGATGATGACGTTCTTGGCAACCAGCTCTTCAGCGTTGGCACCGGCCACGTTCACCGACCAGCCGCCGTCAACCTTGGCGCCAAAGGAAGCGGTGCCGTGGAAGAAAGTGACCTTGTTCTTTTTGAACAGGTACAGGATGCCGTCGTTGTTCTGCTTGACGACCACGTCTTTGCGACCGATCAGCTTGTCCAGATTCAGCGATACGCCCTTGACGTCCACACCGTGATCAGCCAGATGCAGATTGGCGTGCTCGAAGTGCTCGGACGATTGCAGCAAGGCCTTGGAAGGAATGCAACCAACGTTGGTGCAAGTACCGCCAGGAGCGGGTTTGCCTTCAGCGGTGGACCATGCGTCCACGCAAGCGACGCTCATACCCAGTTGAGCAGCACGGATGGCGGCGATGTAGCCACCAGGGCCTGCACCAATCACGACAACATCAAATTGCTTAGCCATAAAAAATCCCATAAATGTGAAAAGGCACGCTGGACCGCCCGGAAGTCGGGCGGGAAAGTATCAGGTGGCGAACGCCAACCCCCAGGGCCTTAAACAAAGTCGGCCAAGGCTTAGAAGCAAGCACTTGGCCGTAAACATACTAGACCGAAACTACCGCGTGCTTAGACGTTCAACAGCAGACGCTGTGGATCTTCCAAGGCTTCCTTCATGGCCACCAGACCCAGAACGGCTTCGCGGCCGTCGATGATACGGTGGTCGTAGGACATGGCCAGGTAGTTCATGGGGCGAATCACGATCTGACCGTTTTCCACAACAGCACGGTCCTTGGTGGCGTGAATGCCCAGGATGGCGGACTGAGGTGGGTTGATGATGGGGGTGGACAGCATGGAGCCGAACACGCCACCGTTGGAGATCGAGAAGGTACCGCCTGTCATTTCTTCCAGGGTCAGCTTGCCGTCGCGGGCACGGGCACCGAAGTCAGCGATTTGCTTTTCGATGTCAGCGATGGACATTTGATCAGCGTTACGCAGGATAGGCACCACCAGACCGCGTGGGCTACCAACGGCCACACCGATGTCAAAGTAACCGTGGTAGATGATGTCCTTGCCATCAACCGAGGCGTTCAGTACAGGGTATTTCTTCAGGGCGGCAACAGCAGCCTTGACGAAGAAGGACATGAAGCCCAGTTTCACGCCGTGCTCTTTCTCGAACTGATCTTTGTATTTCTTGCGCAGATCCAGCACAGCTTGCATGTTGACTTCGTTGAACGTGGTCAGCATGGCGTTTTCGGACTGCGACTGCAGCAGACGCTCGGCGATGCGAGCGCGCAGACGGCTCATGGGCACGCGCTGCTCTGGACGGCCGTCCAGGGACAGGGTTGGAGGGGCAACAGGAGCAGCAGCAGGTTTAGCAGCAGCGGCGTTGGCTTCCAGAGCGTCACCCTTGGTGATGCGACCACCACGGCCGGAACCTTCCACGGAGCTGGCTTCCACACCCTTTTCAGCCAGGATCTTGGCAGCAGCAGGCGAAGCAACCGAAGAGGCGGCGGAGCTGGCAGCAGGAGCGGCAGCGGCTGGGGCAGCAGCAGGAGCGGCTTCTTGTGCAGCGGCGGCAGGAGCGGCAGCGCTGGCCTTGCCTTCGGAGTCGATACGGGCCAGCACGTCGCCGGAAGTCACAGTGCTGCCGTTGGCCTTGACGATTTCGCTCAGCACGCCCGAGGCAGGAGCGGGAACTTCCAGCACAACCTTGTCGGTTTCGACTTCGATCAGGATTTCATCAGCCTGGACCATTTCGCCAGGTTGTTTTTTCCACTCCAGCAAAGTGGCTTCGGAGATGGATTCAGAGAGTTGGGGAACCAGAACGTCGGTAATTGCCATGATTATATTTTCCGTATTTAAAATTTAGGGTGCGTTATTTGGTCAGCATGAAGCCTTTGCGAGCGCCGAAAGCCTGCTCCAGCAGCGCCTTTTGTTGTTCCTGGTGTTTGGCCAGGTAACCAACGGCAGGCGAAGCGGACGCGGCACGGCCGGCGTAACCCAGCTTCTGACCTTCGGTCATGTTCTCGTAGATGTGATGCTGAATGTAGAACCATGCACCTTGGTTTTGAGGTTCGTCCTGAACCCAGATAACTTCCTTGGCGTTGCTGTACTTGGCCAGCTCTGCCTGGAAGGCCTTGTGGGCAAACGGATACAACTGCTCCACACGGATAATGGCAATATCGTTGCGCTCCAGCTCTTTACGGTGGTTCACCAGATCGTAGTAAACCTTGCCCGAGCAAGCCAGAACACGTTTGACAGCGGCTGCATCAATTGCCTGATCGGTCTCGCCGATCACGGGCATGAAGTGACCCTCAGCCAGATCGCTCAGTGGCGAGGTAGCGTCTTTATTACGCAGCAAGGACTTGGGCGTCATGATGACCAAAGGCTTGCGGAAAGGACGGATCATCTGACGACGCAGCACGTGGAAGATCTGGGCGCCGTTGGTGGGCTGAACAACCTGGATATTGTTGTCAGCGCACAGTTGCAAGAAGCGCTCGATACGGGCCGAGGAGTGCTCCGGACCCTGACCTTCGTAGCCGTGTGGCAGCATCAGAGTCAGACCGCAATGACGGCCCCACTTGGCTTCACCCGACGTAATGAACTGGTCGATCACAACCTGGGCACCGTTGGCGAAGTCGCCGAACTGAGCTTCCCAGATAGTCAAAATGTTGGGCTCTGCCGAAGCGTAACCGTATTCAAATGCCAGCACGGCTTCTTCGGACAGAACCGAGTCGATCACCGTGAAGTTGGCCTGGCCTTCGGAGACGTTCTGCAAAGGAATGTAGGTGCCGTCGTTCCAGCGCTCACGTTTTTGATCGTGCAGCACAGCGTGACGGTGGGTAAACGTACCACGGCCCGAGTCCTGGCCGGTAATACGGATGGCGTAGCCGTTGTTCACCAAGGTTGCAAAGGCCAAGTGCTCGCCCATGCCCCAGTCCACCTGAGCTTCGCCACGTGCCATGGCACGACGGTCGTTCAGCATGCGGTTGACCAGTGGGTGAACCGTAAAGCCTTCTGGCACGGTGGTCAGTTTTTCACCAATGCGTGTCAGTTCGGACATAGGCAAGGCGGTGTCAGCCTGGTCAGTCCATTTGGCGCCCAGGAAAGCAGACCAGTCGGTGGCGTACTTGTTCTTGTAGTCTGTCAGAACAGGTTCAACCGTGCGCTTGCCATCTTCCATCAGTTGACGGTAAGCCTTGACCAGATCTTCGGGTTCGTTCTCGGACAGAATGCCTTGAGCAACCAGCTTGTCGGCGTACAGTTTGCGTGTACCGTTGTGCTGACCAATCTTCTTGTACATCAGCGGCTGGGTCATCGAAGGAGTGTCTTGCTCGTTGTGGCCCAGTTTGCGGAAGCAAACAATATCAACCACCACGTCGTGTTTGAACTCGCGGCGGAAGTCCAGAGCCAGCTGAGTCACGAACACCACGGCTTCAGGATCGTCGCCGTTCACGTGGAAGACGGGGGCTTCAATCATCTTGACCACGTCCGTGCAATACAGCGTGGAGCGTGTATCGCGAGGATCAGAGGTGGTGAAACCGATCTGGTTGTTAATAACGATGTGCAGCGTACCACCGGTACCGTAGCCACGGGTCTGGGCCAGGTTCAGTGTTTCCATGACCACACCCTGACCGGCAAAAGCCGCGTCACCATGAACCAGCACGGGCAGAACCTGGCTGCCGTCTTCGTCGCTACGACGATCCTGACGAGCACGGACCGACCCCTCGACCACTGGGTTAACAATTTCCAGGTGGGATGGGTTAAAGGCCAGAGACAGGTGAACCGGACCGCCACGAGTGGACAGGTCGCTGGAGAAACCGTTGTGGTACTTCACGTCGCCGTCGGTCAAGCCTTCAGCGTGACGGCCTTCAAACTCGGCAAACAGGTCACCGGGCATCTTGCCCATGATGTTGACCAGCATGTTCAGACGACCACGGTGAGCCATACCCACGATGATTTCCTGAACGCCGTTCTCGCCAGCGTGGTTGACCACTTCATCCATACAAGCGATGAAGCTCTCGCCACCTTCCAGGGAGAAGCGTTTCTGACCGACGTATTTGGTGTGCAGGAAGCGCTCCAGGCCTTCAGCCTCGGTCAGCTGCTGCAAGATGTTGCGTTTTTGCTCAACGTTGAAAGAACCTGTGCCATGCACCGACTCCAGGCGCTGCTGAATCCAGCGCTTGACGACCGGGTCGGAGATGTACATGAATTCTGCGCCCACCGAACGGGAGTACGTATCACGCAAGGCCTTGAGCATGTCGCGCAGCGTCATGGTGTCGGCTTTGGTGAAGTAAGTGTTGGTGGCGGAGTAGACCTGGTCCAGATCTGCTTCGGTCAAACCGTAGAAAGCAGGGTCCAGTTCAGGGATGCTGGGGCGTTCGGAGCGCTTCAGGGGATCCAGATCAGCAATGCGTGCACCCAGGGAGCGGTAAGCAGCAATCATGGACTGAATCGACACTTGCTTCATGGCAACTGTCAGGTCCGGTGCTTGGGCGCTGGTCAGGAAGGCATTGGCTTTGGCACGCTGAGCGAAGGACTCGACAATAGGAGCGTGAGCTTGATCGCGGGTGCTGTCGCGGCCGTCAGTCGCAGGCTGGTGCTGCAGCTGGTCGAAGTACTCGCGCCATTGGTCGGCGACGGAGCCTGGATTGTCGAGGTAGGACTCGTAGAGTTCTTCGACGTAAGGAGCATTGCTCCCGAACAAATAAGAGTTACTGAGCAGTTCTTTTTGCGATGACATTATTACGCTTCACCTATCCGAGTGTTTCACTCGTGTTGAGATGCAGGAAAACCTTCCGCGACACGGACCTCGCCGGTTAGCGGATAGCAGGAGCAGAAGGCAACGTGGGACGCCTTATACAAGCCGTATTGATCTAGTATAACGCCGCACACAAAAGGCGCAATTAATGACATCTAAAATGCTTGGCGACTGCGCCATACCGTTGGCATTAACAAACACATCGATCTATCACGAGGGCGAATTCTTACAAAAGAAGCGCTCCAAATCATGATTGACGCCCCTTGGCTGCCCCACATGAAGGAAAAATTCCGATATGCTAATCGGGTGCAGCAAGTACGCGCTTCGCGGGCCCCTTTTCCACCAAACCGAGCCCAGCCTGCCCTTGGTCACCTTGAGGCAGGCAACAAGCGTTGCCATGACATATGCTGCCTATAACAAATCAGCACCTACATGGCGACTGTATTTCTTATAAATTAGATTCACTTTTACACTAGAAAATCCTATCAGGAGCTTTACCAAAATGGATGCCAACGCCGATCTGGCCAAACTTGCGCTGGACTATCACGCGTATCCCACTCCCGGGAAAATCTCGGTGGTCCCTACCAAGACCCTAGCCAATCAAGATGACCTCTCGCTAGCCTACTCCCCCGGCGTCGCATCTGCTTGCATGGCCATCCACGCCGAAGGCGAAGAAGCCGCCGCCAAGTACACCTCGCGCGCCAACCTGGTTGCCGTGGTTACCAACGGTACCGCCGTGCTGGGTCTGGGCAATATCGGCCCCCTGGCCGCCAAGCCCGTCATGGAAGGCAAAGGCTGCCTGTTCAAGAAATTCGCCGGCATCGATGTGTTCGATATCGAATTGAACGAAACCGATCCGGACAAGCTGGTCGACATCATTGCCGCACTGGAACCCACCCTGGGTGGTGTGAACCTGGAAGACATCAAGGCCCCCGAATGCTTCTACATCGAGAAGAAGCTGCGCGAGCGCATGAGCATTCCCGTGTTCCACGATGACCAGCACGGTACCGCCATCATCTCGTCCTCCGCTGTTCTGAACGGCCTGAAAGTCGTCAACAAGAACATCGCCGACATCAAGCTGGTTTGCTCGGGCGCTGGCGCTGCTGCCATTGCTTGCCTGGACTTGCTGGTTGCCCTGGGAGTGAAGCTGAGCAACATTTTCGTGGCTGACTCGCGCGGCATCATCTGGAAAGGTCGCGACGAGAACATGGAGCCCAACAAGGCTCGCTACGCTCAGGAAACCGATGCCCGCACCCTGGCTGATGCCATGGTTGGCGCTGACGTGTTCCTGGGTTGTTCCGCTCCTGGCGTATTGTCCGCCGACATGGTCAAGACCATGGCCGACAAGCCCCTGATTCTGGCCCTGGCCAACCCCGAGCCTGAAATCCGTCCTGAAGTAGCCAAGGCTGCCCGCCCTGACTGCATTATCGCGACTGGCCGTTCGGACTACCCGAACCAGGTCAACAACGTGCTGTGCTTCCCCTTCATCTTCCGGGGTGCCCTGGACGTTGGCGCCAGCGTGATCAACGAAGAAATGAAGCTGGCTTGCGTGAAAGCCATTGCCGATCTGGCCCAGGTCGAGCAAAGCGACGATATGGCCACTGCTTACGGCGGCGAAGATCTGCGTTTTGGTCCTGAGTACATCATCCCCAAACCGTTCGACTCCCGTCTGATCGTTCAGATCGCACCTGCCGTGGCCCAGGCTGCGATGGACTCCGGCGTTGCCGCCCGTCCTATCGAAGACATGGACGCCTACCGTCAGAAACTGATCGCCATGACCTACCACACCGGCCCGCTGATGCGTCCGTTGTACATGCAGGCCAAGGCTGCGCCCAAGCGCATCATTTACGCTGATGGCGAAGACGAGCGCGTATTGCGTGCCGTGCAAACCGTCGTGGACGAGAAGCTGGCCCAGCCTATTCTGGTGGGTCGCCCCAGCGTGATCGACATGCGCGTCAAGAAAGCTGGCCTGCGTCTGGAAGCGGGCAAGAACGTGCAAATCGTTGATCCTGAAGACGACGATCGCTTCACCGAGACCTGGACTGCCTACTACAAGCTCAAGGCACGTGAAGGCGTGACTCCAGACATCGCCAAAGCCATGATACGCAAGCACAACTCGCTGATCGGCGTGATGCTGCTGCAACGTGGTGATGCTGACGGCATGATCTGCGGCGTGGCCAGCAACTACGACAGCCAGCTGCACTATGTTGAGCAAGTCATTGGCCTGAAGAAAGAAGCCCAGACTTTCGCCGCCATGAACGTACTGATGCTGCCTACACAAACTCTGTTTGTGTGCGACACCCACGTCAACGAGAACCCCACTGCCGAACAGATCGCCGACATGACGATCCAGGCCGCCGAGGAAGTTCGTCGTTTTGGTGTGGTGCCTCGCGTGGCTCTCCTGTCGCACTCGAACTTTGGCAGCCGCCAGACCGAGTCGTCCCGCAAGATGGCCAAGGCTCGTCAGATCCTGGCTGAACGCGCTCCCGACCTGGAGGTGGACGGCGAAATGCACGCTGACTCCGCCCTGTCCGAGAAAATCCGCCTGAAAGCCTTCCCCGACAGCACGCTGCGCGGTTCGGCCAATCTGCTGATTACTCCTAACCTGGACGCCGGCAACATCACCTACAACATGCTGAAGATGACAGGCAGCAACGGTGTGGCCATGGGCCCCATCCTGCTGGGTGCGGCTCGCCCCATCCACATCCTGACCACCAGCGCTACGGTGCGTCGCATCATCAACATGACAGCCCTGGCTGTTGTGGATGCACAGCAAGAAGCCCAGCAAAACAGCTAATCCTGTTTAGCTGAATAAAAACCGGATGCAGCGTAAAGCGGCATCCGGTTTTTTTTAATGATGACTTTGGCACCCAGTTTCGCTGAACAAAGCTGTCGCCTGATTCAACAGAGTATCGGTGCTCAGGATCCAGCTCATTTAGCCACAATGGATACAACACAGCCGCGTATCCTCTCTCAGGGTTGGCGGGTGCCCGGAATCTTGTGCAAGCTCGCTCCGTCAGCCGTGAAGTGTCCGAACCGGATGAGCAGACATCACACTCCAAGAGCGGCCTATTTCCGCACCCGCCCTGCCCGCACAGACAAAGGCCAGCTGATTCGGCGGTGATGGTCAGGATCACCCCACTGCTTGCGCAGCTCTACTTCCACTGCGCTCAAGGGACTGGCGCCCAGCGCTTTTTCAGCCGCTTTCACAGCCGACCAGGTTCTGATGTATCCCAGGAGCTGTGGCAAACTCCAATCCACCTCCATGGCCAAAGGCGGCAAGCTCAGCTCCTGAAAAGGAAAGGCCAGGCTGCGATACCCCTCCTCCACATGACGGCGCTCCGGTGGCCAGTAAGCGCCGACGGTTTCATAGTAGAAATGCTGCATGACGCTATCCACTGCACCCTCCACATGCAAGACGCCATAGGTGATCAAGGCCAGCAAGGCATCGGGGCGAGCGATACGCTGAACCTCGGCATAGAAAGGTTCCAGATCCAGCCAATGAGCCGCTTGCGCGACGGTGATCAAATCCACGCTGTTATCAGCCAGACCGCTGTTGTCAGCCAAAGCCGTGCGATAGCTCACACCCTCTTGCGGCTGCGCCTGAGCAATCTGATCGGCACTGCCGTCCGTGGCGATCACTTCCTTGAATCGCTTGGCCAGCAACACAGAAAGCTGCCCAGTCCCGCAGGCACAATCCAGCGCCCTATCCTGTGCGGGGCTCAGTTCGGCCAACACATCCGCCAGCTTTTGCGGATAGCTGGGGCGGTAACTGGCATAGTCGGCTGCAACTTGGGAAAAGTGATCTTTGAACTGGGAGTCTGCCATCGCTTCACCTTTGTCTCTTGATATCAAGCCATATAGTAGTTTGCTAAACGCGGAGCCTGGAAACCAGCGTAACAAAGAGACTATTTTTAAGCAGGCACATGAGGCATCCCTAGCCACTCGCTCACCGAGTGGCCGACTGACTGCCCCTGCTCAAACAGGCCGACGATGCTTGAACTTGCGATGACCCACACGTTGCGCATGATAGATCCCTGCATGTCCCGAGAACACATAGGCTGCTACACAAGCGATCGCCGCCCAAGGCCCCAGTTCGGTGCCAAACAGCTCCATCGCCATCAGCGTGCACGCAATCGGTACATTGGCTGCGCCGGCAAAGACGGCCACAAAGCCCAAGCCCGCCATCATGGAAAAAGGCATGTGCAGCAAGGGAGCCAAGGCATTACCCAGAGTCGCCCCTATGTAGAACAAGGGCGTGACCTCCCCTCCTTTAAAACCGGAGCCTAAAGACAGGACAGTAAACACCAGCTTGCCCAGAAAATCCCATGACTGCATAGGCTCGTGGAAAGCGCGCACTATTTCCGGAACACCCAGGCCAATGTACTGGTAGGCATCCAACGCCCAGACAGCTATCGCCACCACCAGCCCGCCCCAGAAGGGGCGCATGGGTGCGTACTTGATGATCTTTTTCATCCAGGCGGAAAGCTGGTGAGTCAGCATGGCGAACAACATGCCGATCAGGCCGAACAGAACCCCGGCGATCAACACAGCCAGCATGCTCCAGCCGCCTAATGGCACGACCTGCTCAACGACATAATGGGCATGCTGCACACCCCAGGCCAGGCCCACCTGGTCGGCAACAATCGCGGCGATCAGACAAGGGAACAAGGCGTTGTAGCGCATACGGCCTATCGCCAGCACTTCCATGCCAAACACGGCTCCGGCTAAAGGCGTGCCAAAGACAGATGAAAAGCCGGCACTCATACCTGCCATCAACAGAATGCGTCGATCGTCCCGGTCCAAGCGAAACACATGGGTTAGCTGGTCCGACAAGGCGGCACCCATTTGTACGGCGGTGCCCTCTCGGCCTACCGATGCACCGAACAAATGGGAAATCACGGTTCCACCAAGCACCAAAGGCGCCATGCGCAAAGGCACCACTTTCTTGGGATCGTGAATTTCCTCGATCAGCAGGTTATTACCTGCACTAACAGACTGCCCTACGCGTTCATACACCCAGCCTACGGCCAAGCCTGCCAGCGGCAGTAGCCAGATCAGCCAGGCATGGTGCATCCGCCAGGAGGTAGCCTGCTCGAGTGAAAAAAGGAAAAAAGCGGAAGCGCTGCCTGCCAGCACGGCAATCAGGCAAGCGAGCACAAACCATTTGCCGTAATAGGCCAGCAGGTTTAGCGAGAGTGAGGTTTTGAGTCTGTTCATGGGTCGTAAGCTCAATGGAATCGGGCTGACCACAAACAGAAGATGTAAACGCAGACGCCTACAGCCCCGACGGTGGTCAGGTCGCTGTAGACGTCATCAGCTGCTTCAGAACGAAACGGCGGTTAAAGGAGGAACGTCATCTCCAGGAAGAAATTGTACAACGACTCCTTTAAGCCGCAAATAAACAGAGCGAAATGTTCAAGCCATGGCCGGCGTCATCTGACGGCCTCGGGACAGGCTCAAGCCCCCTATGGTCAGTGCCAGGAAGACTGCGGCAGCTATCCACCAGCCCATGGCACCAGTAATCAAGGCCTGGCCGATCAGGCCTGCCTGAATGACGTAATACACCATGGGTATCAAGGTCTTGCGAACAATCTCGCCCTCACGTCCCAACATGCCGACAACCGCACCGGCAGCCACCACGTTATGGACGCAAATCATATTGCCAGCCGCTCCACCTACCGCCTGCAATGCAACCACAATAGCGGACTGGTCCACACTCAAGCCAATTTGCTGAGCGGTAGAGAACTGGAAGTACGAAAACATCATGTTGCTGACAGTATTGGAGCCCGCAATAAATGCCCCCAAACTACCCACCCAGGGTGAAACCGTAGGCCATGCCTGCCCAACCGCCGACGCGGCCCCTTGAGCCAGCACCAGCGGCATGCTGGCAATGGAACCATCAGCCGCTGCCGAGTTGATAAACACCTGCACCATAGGCACGGCCAACAACAAAGCAGGAGCTGCGCTGCCCATGGTACGCAGCGATGCTTTCACACCGACGACATACTGCTGACTGTTCATGCGAAAAATCGCAATGCAGGCCAGTGAGACCAGAATCAAGATGGCCCCGGGCGAGAAAAGCAACTGAGCCGATGTAGAAATACCAGTACCCAAAATACCTTCCACCTTGATTGTGGCCGAAGGCCCCGTCAACCAGGCTTTTACGGCAGGAACAGTACGAGTAAAGATCAAAAGTGCAACCACCAGCACATACGGCGAGAAAGCCCGCAATACCGAAAAGCGTTGCTGCGATTCCGTGTTATCCATCGCCACTGTGCCCAGCCAGTGGGACGGCCATTGACTGCGATCCGGGAAATCAAAGGTTTTGCGAGGTGCAAACCAGCCCTTTCGAGCTGCGCTCACCACGATTACCAGTCCGACCATCGAACCCAGCATGGAGGGGAACTCAGGGCCCAGGGTAATGGCAATCAGGTAGTACGGAACGGTAAAGGCCAAACCGGCAAACAAAGCAAACTTCCATGCCCCCAGCCCCTCGGCAAAGGAGCGGCGTTCACCGAAAAAGCGAGTCAACAAACCGCAGAGCAACAGTGGAATCACAAAGCCGGTCATGGCATGAATCAAGGCGACGTTCTCGACGATCTGCTGCAAATACTCAAGCGGCTGCAAGGGCGAAATGGCAGCTGCAACATCAACCTTGTTATCAATACCTGAACGCACTCCAACCAGCATGGGCGTACCAACCGCCCCGAAAGACACAGGCGTGGACTGGATAACCAACACAGCCATCACCGCTGCCATGGCTGGAAAGCCCAGCGCCAGCAGCAAGGGAGCCCCAACAGCGGAAGGCGTACCGAAACCCGACGAGCCCTCGATCAGGGAGCCGAACAGCCAGGCAACAATAATGACCTGAATGCGACGATCCGGCGATACATCCATAAAGCCCTGGCGAATCGCACTTAATGCTCCGCCCACCTTGAGCGTATTCAAAAGCAGCACGGCACCAAATACAATGAACAGCAGGGTCAATGCGGTAACAATACCGTTGATCGTGGCTGCAGCAATAACTTCGGCCTGGCTCCCCCATACAAATAAAGCGAGAATCGCCGTAACCAGATACGCGGCCCCCATCGATAGTTTGGCTGATCGCCCCATCACCACCATCAATAGAAAAACAACCAATAATGGCGTCAGAGCCAACAAGGTGTATAAAAGACTCATCCCGGATTCTCCTTTGTGTGACTGCACGTATAGGAGGAAGAGGTTTTGTTGGTGAACAAATGCGGCTATGAGCCCGGCCCTGGGCAGCGCAACCACTTCCCGTTTTGTATTTTTGAGCATCATAGCGGTATTACCACCTTTGCATTACCAGCAGAAACCCTGACTAGTTTGGCGCCTCAAGGCCTTAATACGATTAAAAAACCAAGAAAGTGGTAATACCAAATTTAAAGAAGCGTCTTATATGACTATGAATCCCAGCACTCGCCTATCGGACCTGGTTGCTGAAAAAATCCGGCAACTTATACAGGATGAACAGTTGCAACCCGGTGACCGAATCCCGTCCGAGCGTCAATTGGCTGAACGGCTGGATGTGTCGCGTGTACCGATACGGGAGGCCTTGCGCTCGCTAAGCTCTGAAGGCTTGCTGATTACCCGCCGTGGTGGGGGTACTTATGTTCAAGACAGCGAGTTGATCAACTGGCCAGCCCAGAGCATTGCGCCTCTGGAGGAGCTGATCAATGAAGACCCCTTGTATCGCTATGATGTTCTAGAGGCACGTCGGGCCTTGGAAGCCAGCACAGCCTGGCATGCGGCACAACGAGCAACAGATGCGGACAAAAAGCACATTGAACAGTGCTTCCAAGTGATGGTTCGGCATCAACAAAACCAGGATGCAGACCTGTCGGCACGTGCAGACGCCCAATTTCATCTGGCAATTGCCATGGCCTCTCATAATGTCGTGCTGGTGCAACTGATGAATGGCTTGTTCCAGTTAGTGTTCTCTACAGTGAAAGAGAACCGGCGCGCCATGTTCGAGTTCGACAATGCACGGGAAGTGGAAATTTTGACCGAGCAGCACGCGGGAGTTATGAAAGCTATTTTGGATGGTGATGCAGAACGGGCTCGCGAGCTGATCGGGCACCACCTGGATCATGTCCAGGCCAAAGTCCGATTTTCTGAAGAGAACAAAGCTCGTGAACAGCGGATTTTCCGCTTCAACAACCACCTGTCTCAGCCTTGAAGCCTAGCCTGTCAGACATTGGGGCTGCTGCATGTTGACGTGCATAGGGTGATGACAATGCCAGCGACAATGCCGGCGACTCTGGCGGTGCGGGCAGTGTTGGTGATCGCTGTGGCTGTGGCTGTAGCCATAGCAATAAAAAAATAACGGGCAAAAAAAAGTGCACCCAATGGTGCACTTGACCTTCCAGCTACTGCTTCATAACGCTACGGGCTACATGAACACCCGGGGCACGCCCCAGGGATCGCAGCCCGAAAGCATTAACGTTGAGCAGGTACGTCGCGCTGAGTTGGGCCCACGTACAGCTGACGTGGACGGCCGATCTTGTAATCTGGATCGGACAGCATTTCGTTCCACTGAGCAATCCAGCCTACGGTACGAGCCAGGGCGAAGATAGCGGTGAACAAGGACGTTGGGATGCCGATAGCGCGCTGAACGATACCCGAGTAGAAGTCTACGTTGGGGTACAGCTTGCGTTCGACGAAGTATGGATCTTCCAGAGCAATACGCTCCAGTTCCATGGCCAGCTTGAACAGAGGATCGTTCTCCAGGCCCAGGGCTTCCAGAACTTCCTTGCAGGTTTCTTGCATCAGCTTGGCGCGTGGGTCGTAGTTCTTGTAGACACGGTGACCAAAGCCCATCAGGCGCACGCCCGAGTTCTTGTCCTTGACCTTCTCCATGAACTCGCCAACCTTGTCGATGCCGCCGTTGGCTTGCAACTCTTCCAGCATGTTCAGGCAAGCTTCGTTTGCACCACCGTGGGCAGGGCCCCACAAGCAAGCAACACCCGCAGCGATCGCAGCGAAAGGATTGGTACCCGACGAACCGCACAGACGCACGGTGGAGGTGGAGGCGTTTTGTTCGTGATCTGCATGCAGGATGAAGATACGGTCCAGAGCGCGCTCAACCACTTCGTTGACCTTGTAGTCTTCGCAAGGGGTAGCGAACATCATGCGCAAGAAGTTGCCGGTGTAGGACAAATCATTCTTGGGATAGATGAAAGGCTGTCCCAAAGAATACTTGTACGCCATCGCAACCAGAGTAGGCAGCTTGGCGATCAAGCGGATAGCCGACACATGACGGTGATGAGGATTCGTGATGTCCGTGGAATCATGGTAGAACGCCGACAGGGCACCGACCAGGCCGGTCAGTATTGCCATGGGGTGAGCGTCCGGACGGAAGCCGCGCAGGAAGTGCTGCATCTGTTCCTGAACCATGGTGTGGTTCGTGACCAGGGAGTCAAATTCCTGCTTCTGATCTGCGTTGGGCAACTCGCCGTTCAGGATCAGGTAGCACACATCCATGAAATCGCACTTTTGTGCCAACTGGTCGATCGGGTAACCACGGTACATCAACTGGCCCTTGTCGCCGTCAATGTAGGTGATACCGGATTCGCAAGCCGCCGTTGCCATAAAGCCCGGGTCATAGGTAAACATACCTGTCTGACCGTAGAGCTTACGGATATCGATCACGTCCGGACCTACGGTGCCCTTGTGTACAGGGAACTCAACCGAAGGGCTACCGTCGGAGAAGGATAGCGTGGCTTTTTTATCTGACAATTCCATCACTTTTTTCCTCAATGGTTATAGCTTTCGCATAATGTCTACTAGTCGCTGAATGTCCGGTGTGGCGTACTGCCCTTCCGGCTCGGAGCGAGCCAGAAGGACATCCAGCAAAACTGTATCGTCCATTTCGAACAAGCGGGTCAGGGCCGAGACGTCCTGATCAGTCAGCTCGTTTTCGTATTGATCCAGAAAACGGGTGATCATCAAGTCGTTTTCAAGCAAGCCCCTGCGCGCACGCCAGCGCAGGCGCGCACGCTCCAATTCCGTCAATGTTCTCATCGGTACATACCCACCTTTTTAGATACTGCGACGCACCAGCATTTCTTTGATCTTGCCGATGGCATGCGACGGGTTCAGTCCTTTTGGACAGACGTCCGTGCAATTCATGATCGTGTGGCAGCGGAACAAGCGGTATGGATCTTCCAGATTGTCCAGACGCTCGCCCGTTGCTTCGTCACGCGAGTCGGCAATGAAACGATAGGCTTGCAACAAACCAGCAGGACCGACGAACTTGTCGGGGTTCCACCAGAACGATGGGCAAGAGGTCGAGCAGCAGGCGCACAGAATGCACTCGTACAGACCATCGAGCTCCTCACGTGCTTCGGGCGTTTGCAAACGCTCTTTCTCTGGAGGAGGAGCATCGTTGATCAGGAACGGCTTGACCGAATGGTACTGATCGAAGAAGTGGGTCATGTCCACGATCAGGTCACGGATAACCGGTAGACCTGGCAGTGGGCGCAGAACCACAGGCTCTTTCAAGTCGCGCATATTGGTGGTGCAGGCCAGTCCGTTCTTGCCATTGATGTTCATGGCATCGGAACCGCACACACCTTCACGGCAGGAGCGACGCAACGCCAGGCTGTCGTCCATGTCGTTTTTAATGCGCAGGATCGCATCGAGCAGCATCTTGTCGGTGGGCTCCAGCTCGACTTCGATCTTCTGCATGTAGGGACGCTCGTCCTTGTCAGGATCGTAGCGGTAGATTTCAAATTTGACCTTACGTTTTTGGCTCATGTCAGTATCCTGCTTAGAAAGTCCGGGCCTTGGGCGGAATCGTTTCGGCTGTCAGAGGCTTCATCTGGACAGGCTTGTACTCCAGACGGCTGCCTTCCGAGAACCACAAGGTGTGACGCAGCCAGTTTTCGTCGTCACGTTCTGGGTGGTCGTTCAGGGCATGAGCACCGCGACTTTCAGTACGATTGGCGGCCGACTTCGTCGTAGCGCGAGCCACTTCGATCATGTTGGCCACTTCCAGAGCTTCAATACGGGCGGTATTGAACACCTTGGACTTGTCTTTGAAGTAAATATCCTTGACTTCGGGAACCAGGGATTCGATCTGGTCGACACCCTTGTGCAACAGATCCAGGGTACGGAACACGCCGCAGTGAGCCTGCATGGCCACACGAATCTTGTTGCCCACGTCCTGTGCCTTTTCGCCCGATGTACGGGATTCCAGACGGTTAACGCGGTCCAGCGAGTACTCGATGGAGGACTCGTTGATTTCCTGGTGCGCGTGCGTTTTCTCGGGGTGCGAATCCACAATGTGGTTGCCGGCAGCGCGACCGAACACGATCAGGTCCAGCAGGGAGTTCGTACCCAGACGGTTGGCACCGTGCACGGAAGTAGCGGCACATTCACCGATGGCGTACAGACCGTTGACGATCTTGTTCTCGCCTGTTGGCGTTTGAGTCACAACCTGACCGTAGTAGTTCGTGGGGATACCGCCCATCTGATAGTGGATGGTTGGAACCACGGGGATCGGATCCTTGATCGGGTCCACGTTACCGAACTTGATCGCGATTTCGCGAATCGAAGGCAGACGTTTCTTGATGACATCAGCGCCCAGGTGATCCAGTTTCAGAACCACGTAGCTGCCGTCGCCACAACCGCGACCTTCCTTGATTTCCTGGTCCATGGAACGGGACACGAAGTCACGTGGGGCCAAGTCCTTCAGGGTGGGAGCGTAACGCTCCATGAAGCGCTCGCCGTCTTTATTGAGCAAGATACCGCCTTCACCGCGCACGCCTTCGGTAATCAGCACGCCAGCACCGGCTACGCCAGTGGGGTGGAATTGCCAGAATTCCATGTCCTGCAAAGGCAGACCGGCACGAGCAGCCATACCCAGGCCGTCACCCGTGTTAATGAAGGCGTTGGTGGAGGCAGCCCAGATACGGCCAGCACCACCGGTAGCCAGCACCACGCGCTTGCCTTCCAGAACGTAGATTTCGCCGGTTTCCATTTCCAGAGCGGTTACGCCCAGAACGTCACCCGCTTCGTTACGCAGCAAGTCCAGCGCCATCCATTCCACGAAGAACTGGGTGCGGGCAGCTACGTTACGCTGGTACAGGGTGTGCAACATGGCGTGGCCGGTACGGTCAGCAGCGGCACAGGCACGTTGAACAGGTTTTTCACCAAAGTTGGCAGTGTGACCACCAAATGGACGCTGGTAAATCGTACCGTCCTGGTTACGGTCAAACGGCATACCGAAATGCTCGAGCTCGTACACAGCGTGTGGAGCTTCACGGCACATGAATTCGATGGCGTCCTGGTCGCCCAGCCAGTCCGAACCCTTGACGGTGTCGTACATGTGCCAGTACCAGTGATCCTCGCTCATGTTACCCAGGGAAGCACTGACGCCACCTTGAGCAGCCACGGTGTGGGAGCGGGTTGGGAACACCTTGCTGAGCACGGCCACGGACAAGCCAGCCTGAGCCAATTGCAGGGAACAACGCATACCGGCGCCACCGGCACCGACCACCACTACGTCAAACTGACGGCGGGGCAAAGATTTTGTGATGGAAGCCACGGTTTAGAGACTCCAGATAATTTTTGCAAAAAAGACGACACTGGCAACCAGCCACAGCAAGGTCAACACTTGCAGGAACAAGCGCAGACCAGCGGGCTTGACGTAGTCCATCCAGATGTCACGCACACCAATCCAGGCGTGCCAGGACAAAGACAGGAAGAACAAGGTTGCCAGCAACTGACCCAAAGGCAGGGAGCCGACCGTGAACGAGAACAGGCCGCGCCAGGTCTCGAAATTCAGTTCACTGCTAAACAGGATGCCGCCGATGATGACCAAGGTGTAGATGGCCATGATGACTGCGGTGACACGCTGTGCCAGAAAGTCCAAGGTACCGTAGTGGGCACCCACTACCAGGCGGTTTGCGCCAATGCGCTCACGATTTGCCATTACCACACCCCAAACAGTTTCAAACCAAACACAACGGTCAGCGCCAGGCTGACCCCGAACACCATACCGGCCGACTTCTTGGCGGACTCTTTGTCGTTACCCAGGTGCAGGTCCAGTGCCAGATAGCGGATGCCGGCACAGAAGTGGTGCAGGTAGCCCCAGATCAGGACCAGAAGGATCAGCTTACAGACAGGGTTGTCGACGTAGCTGCGCAAGGTCTCGAAGGACTCTGGAGAGCTGACGCTCAAAGAGAACAGTGGCAATAGAACGAGCGGCAGGCAAAGAAACAGCAATGCACCACTGACACGATGCAAAATCGACGATTTTGCAGCCAGGGGCAAGCGGTAGCTCAATATCTGCGGCACGCTGATATTGCGATACTGCGGACGCTGCTTGGGTGCGGTATCAGACATGATGGCCTCGAAGTAGATAAAAAAAAGTCATAAAATTTTTAACCTTGGTATTTTCACCTATTTGACACTACGGCGCAGTATCAAATACCGTATGCCGCCGAACTAGCTGAGCGTGTTTCGGTAATGGAAGCGCTCAGTCAGGTACAAGCCCCGGCGCAACTCCATCGGTCGATCACCATAGGTATAGGACACGCGTTCCACGTGCAGGAGCGGCGAACCGGCAGCGACCTGCAAGACCGAGGCGGCCTCTTCGGTGGCACTGACAGCACCAATCTTTTCATCTGCGCGCACCATGCTCACGCCGAATTTGCTCTCGAACCAGGCGTACATCGGGCCCTTGTTCTGCTCGACGGCCTCCAGGGTCAAACCCTTGAAGACGGAGCCAGGCAGCCAGATATCGTCATAAATGGTCGGGACCTGATCAAAGGACAAAACCCGGCGCAGGTTCACCACCATGTCGGAGGTGCGCAAATCCAGCAGCACGGCAACATCCGTAGGCGCTTTCATTCGACGCACATCCAGAATACGGCTCTGGGAAGCCACAGGCTTGCCATCATCCGGGGCCAGGCGCAGGAAACGAAAGCGCACACGAGCTTCGTGATGGGTGGCCACAAAGGTACCCTTGCCTTGACGACGGATCAGGAGGTTGTCGGCGGCCAGCTCATCAATGGCCTTGCGCACCGTGCCCTGGCTGACCTGAAAGCGGGCAGCCAGCTCCAGTTCACTGGGGATGGCTTCGCCGGGCTTCCACTCGCCACGATCCAGCCCCTGCAGCAACAAAGCCTTGATCTGTTGATACAGAGGGCTATAGGCCGCGCTAGGAGCGGATTTTTCGATTTCCTGGGTGCGTAGCGGCGGCACGTTATCAGACATGGGGCTCATAAAAAATGCGCGGCAGATACAGCTTGAAACGCGCATTTGTTCATAAAATAGACAGTGCACTAATTTTCGCATGACCGGCCCCGAATGTCTAACGCTCTTATGTCTTATATAAGATATAAGACGTTTGACGCCGCTATCGTTTTGGTCTAGTCTGCGCAGTGAAAAAAGAGGCTTTTCCTCTTGCGAAAAACCGTTTTCCACGCCAGCCGCCCGGTCTGCAAAAGATTTAAACTGTGTTTTTCGTCACCGTCTTCAAACCCAAAAACGGAGTCTTACTCTCATGTCCAAACCCGCAATGCGCGTCGCCGTTACCGGCGCTGCTGGCCAGATTGGCTACGCCCTGCTGTTTCGCATCGCTTCCGGCGAAATGCTGGGCAAAGACCAGCCTGTAATCCTGCAGCTGCTGGAACTCGCCGACGAGAAAGCCCAAAAGGCCCTGAAGGGCGTCATGATGGAACTGGACGACTGCGCCTTCCCGCTGCTGCAAGGCATGTCCGCCCACAGCGATCCTGAAACCGCCTTCAAAGATGCTGATATCGCCCTGCTGGTCGGTGCCCGTCCTCGTGGCCCAGGCATGGAGCGTAAAGATCTGCTGGCCTTCAACGCCCAGATCTTCACAGCACAAGGCCGTGCCCTGAACAAAGTGGCCAGCCGTGACGTGAAAGTGCTGGTGGTCGGCAACCCTGCCAACACCAACGCCTACATTGCCATGAAGTCCGCTCCTGATCTGCCAGCGAAGAACTTCACTGCCATGCTGCGCCTGGACCACAACCGCGCCCTGTCGCAGTTGGCCACCAAGTCCGGCAAGGCTGTTGCTGACATCGAGAACCTGATCGTTTGGGGCAACCACTCGCCCACCATGTACCCTGACACCCGTTTCGCTACCGTGAACGGCGAGAAGATCGACGCGATCATCAACGATCAGGCCTGGAACCGCGAAACCTTCATCCCCACCGTGGGCAAACGTGGCGCCGCCATCATCGAAGCCCGTGGCCTGTCCTCGGCTGCTTCGGCTGCCAACGCCGCCATCGACCACGTGCGCGACTGGGTGCTGGGTTCGAACGGCAAATGGGTCACCATGGGTGTTCCTTCGGACGGCTCCTACGGCATTCCTGAAGGCATCATCTACGGCGTGCCTGTGACCACCGAAAACGGTGAGTACAAGCGTGTTGAAGGGCTGGAAATCGACGCCTTCTCCCGTGAGCGCATGGACCACACCCTGAACGAGCTGCTGGAAGAGCGTGACGGTGTGAAAGACCTGCTGGGTTAATTGACCCGCTAGTCTGCAAAATCCCCGCCTGAACGGCGGGGATTTTTTTTGCAGACCACAAAGAAGTGCCGGGCGCTGCATGCCAAAGGCCGAGTTGCAGATAGCGCAACCCGCCATCCCTGACTAAAAACCCAAGACAGAGCGCTGATCAGACGCTACACCGCGTCTACGTTCGCCTCATCCTGCAAAGACTGTGCATAGACCACCATCCGCAAATGGCGGCTTTCATCAATAATGAGCGAAGTCTGCTCGAACTCGCGCAGTTGCCCATCCAGGACCAGACTACGCAGGCCACTACAGGGCAAATGCACATCATGTTGATCCCAGTACTGCTTGAACTCCGGTGAGACCCGCTTGAGCTCATTGACCAGCTCCTGCATATCCGTACCCTCTGTCGCACGTGCGAAATCCCGCCGAAAGCCGGACAACATTTCTGCTGCCTGCTGTTCCCAAGATGCAAAACGCGTATGCAGCACCGGATCCGTAAACATCTGCCAGAGCAAATTACGCTGTCCTGGCTGATGAGCGCCAAAGCCCAGCAATTCATCGGCCATGTCATTGAAGCCCAAGACATCCCAACGGAGATTCAGAACAAAAGCAGGATGGGGCAAATCGTGCATCAAGCGTCGCACCAGAGGAGGCAAGACACACCAGGTGATACCCGGCTCAGCTGGCAGCCGCTCGTGAGCCAGCAAAAACAGATGACGTCGCTCGGCCGCGTCCAGCTTCAAAACGCGAGCCAAATTATCCAGAAAGCTGGCTGAGACCCCGATGTCACGGCCTTGCTCCAGCCAGGTATACCAGGTCAACCCCACTCCGGCCAAAGCAGCAACCTCCTCGCGCCGCAATCCGGGAGTACGACGTCGGCCACCGCTAGGCAAGCCTACATCCTGAGGCAAAAGGCGTTCACGACAGGTGCGCAAAAAAGCGGACAAATCGGGCCGCGTTCGTTCCAGCGTTCTCACTAATCAACCCCCCTTTACTTTCAGTAATAGCATAAACAGTTAAATTGTAATCGCTTAAAAAGAATTCAAGAATACAGATGTTTTCACCTCAGACAAGCATCATGAACTCGAATTCCTTCTGCTCTACCCCTTGCTCACACGCAGCAAACAACCCGCCCTGGCTCGGCCTTGCCGTCCTGCTTCTGGCCGGATTCGTCACAATTTTTGATTTATTCGTCGTCAATATCGCCATCCCCAGTATTCAAGACCAGCTGGGGGCCAGCTTTACCGAGATTGGCTTCATTGTGGCGGCTTATGAACTAGCCTTCGGCGTACTGCTGATTACAGGCGGCCGCTTGGGCGATCTATTCGGCAGGCGCCGACTTTTCATTATCGGCATGACCAGCTTCACCGTAGCCTCGGCTCTGTGCGGTGTTGCCCCCAATGCTCCACTGCTTATTGTGGCCCGAGTAGCACAAGGACTGGCAGCAGCCCTGCTCTTTCCCCAAGTTTATGCCTCCATCCGAGTCAATTTTGACGGAGACAACAGCCGCCGAGCGTTTGGGCTTTTAGGTATGACGCTGGGGCTGGCCGCCATCGCTGGGCAAATACTGGGGGGCTGGATGGTTCACGCCGATTTATTCCAGTTGGGCTGGCGCAGCATCTTTTTAATCAATATTCCAATCGGATTGCTGGCAATTGCCGCCGCCCGCTACATCCCTGAAACCCGTGCTGACCAAAGCAGCAGCCTGGATGGTGCTGGCGTCATGTTGATCAGCCTGGCACTGAGCCTTTTGCTCATCCCTCTCATCCAAAGCGCCGAGCATGGGTGGCCCCCATCCAGCCTGGCCAGCCTTGCCGCCGCTGCTGCCTTCCTAGGGGTCTTCTATCTGCACCAAGAAAAACGGCGCTGCACAGGTCACGCTCCTTTAGTGGACATGCAGCTTCTAACCCAGCCGCGCTTTGCTTTAGGGACTCTATTGGTGTTGTTGGTGTACTCCACCGCCAGTTCTTTCTTTCTCTGCTTTGCCCTGTTGCTGCAAAGTGGCTTGGGCTTAAGCCCTCTGTATGCGGGCAGCATCTTTGCCCCTGCCAGTGTGGGTTTTGTGGCCGCATCCCTGAGTGCTCCCCGCCTCGTCGCCCGCTACGGCACCCTAGCCATTACCGTTGGCTCTTTCCTCTACGCCCTCTCTTTTGCCTGGCTGATTGCTCAAATTGCGTCAAGCGGTACAGAGTTGACTCCCACATACCTGATTCCCGCCCTGACTCTTCTGGGAGCCAGCCAAGGTCTAATCATGACGCCCTTGCTGAATCTGGTTCTAGGCTTCGTCGATGAAACGCAAGCAGGCATGGCCTCAGGTGTAATCTCCAGCACCCAACAAGTCGGCGCAGCCCTGGGGATTGCCGTGGTCGGCCTGCTCTTTAATAACGGGCGCACTTCAGGCAGCGCCACCTCAACCATTGCAGAACAATATATCTCTGCCTTTGCAATGGGCATGCTCTATAACATGGCTGCTGCTCTGCTGATCAGTTTGCTATTACTGGCGTTAAGCAGAACCAGCCAACACTAGAAATAAGCCTTAACTGGTGGAAGTCTGCTCATTGGCTTCATTTAAGCGAGCTGAATACAGCCAAATACCATCAGCCTTTACGCAACTTCCGCCACAAGGTACTACGGCTAATTCCCAACTGCTGTGCCGCCAAGGCACGGTTACCGCCACACTCTTCCAGTACTTTGGCCAAATGCTCTTGTTCACTGCGCTCCTGCTGATCACGCAAGGCTGGCGAGGCGGGCTCGCTCACCACGGCCCGCAACTCAGGCGCAATATCTTCCAGCACCACAGCCTGATCGCCTTGCACTGTGCCCAGGACCATCAAGCGTTCGATCAGGTTTTCCAGCTCGCGGATATTGCCGGGCCATGTGTAGTGGCGGCCTAGTTCAAGCAACTCCGCCATCCACTGCGGGTTGAGCATGCTTGCACCACCCAGACGTTGGGCAACCTTGGCCAGTAAATGCTCCACCAACTCCGGCAAGTCCTGCGTGCGCAGACGCAAAGGCGGCAAACGCAGCACCAGAATGTTCAGTCGATAAAACAGATCCTGGCGGAACACGCCTTCTTTAACCTGCGCGGCCAGATCGCGGTGAGTAGCCGCAATCACGCGCACATCCACCGGCGTTGGCTCAATAGCCCCGATACGCAGCACTTCTTTTTCTTGCAGCACACGCAGCAAACGGGTTTGTAGCGGCAAGGGCATTTCGCCGATCTCGTCCAGAAACAGGGTGCCGGTGTGGGCCGCTTCCACCAGCCCCACCTTGCCACCTCGACTGGAGCCGGTAAATGCCCCCTCCACATACCCGAACAGCTCGCTTTCCAACAGGCTGTCCGGGAAAGCCGCGCAGTTCACGGCCACAAAGGGTTGCGCGCGTCTGGCGCTGGCGCTGTGAATGCCTTGAGCCAGCAATTCCTTGCCTGTGCCGCTTTCACCAATAATCAAGGTTGTGGCTGTACTTTGAGCGCAAGCCTGGGCTTGAGCACGCAGCTTGCGCATGGGCGAGCTTTGCCCCACCAGATCAGATAGCTCGTAACGGGCATGACGCGATGCGGCTTGCTGACTGCGTGAACGCAAGCTGCGGTCCAGTCGTTGAATCGCTGCCGGGTCCTGGCAAAGCAGCACTGCCCCGCTCAAGCGCCCCTGCTCCAGAATCGGCATGCGGGTCACGATCGCGGTACGGCCACCTACTTGCTGCACCGTATCCAACTGCACTTCCAGACTGCGCAGCGTGCCAGCCAGATCCAGCTCGGGATACAAGGAACCCAAACGACGGCCAATCATGGCTTGAGCCGGTTGGCCCAACCAGGCTTCCATCGCCGGGTTGACGGTTTCAATCCGCTCGTCCCTGTCCACTGACACCACGCCGTCACGCAACTGCGCCAGAATCGTATTCAAGCGATCCCGGCGAGCAGCCTCAGCGCGAGCCACACGAGCCAGTTCGATAGCGGATTCCAGGGCCTGTCGCACCGCTCCTTGTGAATACAGCAGCACGCCTTCCATCTGATTCTCGCGCGCCAGATCCACCACAAGACCGGGTGCCAGCACCCACTCCACGCCCAACTCTTTCAAATCCTGGACACAGCTACGTGCATCAGCCTCGCTGCGATAGCTGCGTAACTCCACAGGCAGATCAAAACGCTGCACGAACTCCATCAGCTCCAGCGGCATTTCACCATAGGTCACCACCGCTTTGCGCTCTGCCTGTGCCGAGGCCAGGCTGCCCATAATGTCGAAGCCACCGGGATGGACCAACACCACCGGCAAGTCCAGATGTTCGCGCAAATAACTGCCGTTGGAACCGGCGGACACCAGCACGTCGATTTCGCCTGTTTGTCGCAAAACCTGCACGGCCTCCACGGCCTCGCCATAGGCTTTGTCCACAATCAGTATTTCGGCCTGAGCGCGAAACTGCGGCACCAGCTCTTCCAATAGAGAACGCAGTCCATGCAAGCCAAAAGCTACCAGACGCAGACGCGCAGGCGGGGAGGAAGGATAAGGCATATGGTTTCACCCGGGCTTCAATAATGCGACATTGTTTCAAATTACGTTTCAATATTGAAACACAAAACAGAAAAAGACAATATTCCTGGAAGGGAGCGACGACATCGCTCCACGCGAGAAATCCCCGCCTCCTCTGGGTTCAGGCTTTTCATCGCCCCCATATTTGAACTTGGCACAGCATTTGCTTTCGTAGAACCAACCCATCGCAGCACTACGCTGACGACATTTTTATATCTTGTGATCTGGAGCCCCAAATGAGCCAAAACCAACTGACATCGGCAGGCGCCCGTTTCCGCCAGGCCCTGCGTGAAGAACAGCCTTTGCAAATCATCGGCGCCATCAACGCCAACCACGCTTTGCTGGCCCAACGCGCCGGCTACCGCGCCATCTACTTGTCGGGTGGCGGTGTCGCGGCTGGCTCTTTGGGCTTGCCTGATCTGGGCATCAACACGCTGGACGACGTGCTGACCGACATTCGTCGCATTACCGATGTGTGCGATCTGCCTTTGATGGTGGACATTGATACCGGCTTTGGCGCTTCGGCCTTCAACATTGCCCGCACGATCAAAAGCCTGATCAAGTTCGGCGCTGCCGCTTGCCACATTGAAGACCAGGTGGGTGCCAAGCGTTGCGGTCACCGCCCCGGCAAAGAAATCGTCAGCACTGGTGAAATGGCCGACCGCGTGAAAGCCGCTGTTGACGCACGTACCGATCCAGAATTCTTCATCATGGCTCGTACAGACGCGATTGCCGTCGAAGGCGTGGACGCTGCTCTGGAACGTGCCCAGGCTTGCGTGGAAGCGGGTGCAGACGGCATTTTTGCTGAAGCCTGCTACGACCTGGACACCTACCGTCGCTTTACCGAAACGCTGGATGTGCCCGTGCTGGCCAACATTACCGAGTTCGGTCAAACCCCGCTGTTCACGGTGGAAGAACTGGCTTCGGCCAATGTGGCCATGGTGCTCTACCCCCTGTCCGCTTTCCGCGCCATGAACAAGGCCGCCGAAACTGTCTACCAGGCGATCCGTCGTGACGGACATCAAAAAAATGTCATCGATTTGATGCAGACTCGTGAAGAACTGTACGATCGTATCGGCTACCATGCTTACGAGCAAAGCCTCGACAAGCTGTTCCAGAAAAACAAGAAGTCCTGAGCCACCACAGGCTCCCGCCCGGCCCGTGATCAGGGCCGTCGCGCGGGTAAAACCCCATTCAGCAGCCAGCCTCGTGCTGGCTGCCCAGCAACCAGGAGACCTTTATGAGCAGTACTGAGAACACCCCTAGCACTGGCTTCAAGCCCAAGAAATCTGTTGCCCTGTCTGGCGTTGTTGCAGGCAATACCGCCTTGTGCACGGTCGGTCGCAGTGGCAATGATCTGCACTACCGCGGCTACGATATCTTGGACCTGGCCCAGGCTTGCGAATTTGAAGAAGTGGCTCATTTGCTGATCCACGGCAAACTGCCCAACCGCGACGAACTGCGCGCGTATAAACAAAAGCTCAAGCGTCTGCGTGGCCTGCCTCTGGCCCTGCAAACCGCGCTGGAAACCCTACCTGCCCACAGCCACCCCATGGACGTGATGCGTACTGCCGTGTCGGTTCTGGGCTGCGTGCTGCCTGAAAAAGACGACCACAACCTGCCCGACGCACGCGACATCGCCGACCGTCTGATGGCTTGCCTGGGTTCGGCCCTGCTGTACTGGTACCACTACAGCCACAACGGCGAGATGATTGACGTACAGACCGACGACGACAGTATCGGCGCGCACTTCCTGCACCTGCTCCACGGCGAGAAGCCATCGGCCGAGTGGGAAAAAGCCATGCATGTCTCGCTGAACCTGTACGCCGAGCACGAGTTCAACGCCTCCACCTTTACCAGCCGCGTTATCGCCGGTACGGGTTCGGACTTCTATTCCGCGATTGCCGGTGCGATCGGTGCCCTGCGCGGCCCCAAGCACGGCGGTGCCAACGAAGTGGCTTTTGAAATCCAGAAGCGCTACGAGAACCCCGACCAGGCAGAAGAAGACATCCGCAAGCGCGTGGAAAACAAGGAAGTCATTATTGGCTTCGGTCATCCCGTCTACACCATCTCCGACCCACGCAACGAAGTGATCAAATCGGTGGCCAAAGAGCTGGCCGTGGCCGATGGCAACACTCGCATGTTCGACATTGCCGAGCGTCTGGAAAGTGTGATGTGGGAAGTGAAGAAAATGTTCCCCAATCTGGACTGGTTCTCGGCCGTGTCCTATCACACCATGGGTGTGCCTACTGCCATGTTCACGCCTTTGTTCGTGATCGCGCGTACGGCTGGCTGGGCGGCTCACATCATTGAGCAGCGCGTGGACAACAAGATTATTCGTCCTACCGCCAACTACATTGGCCCTGAAAACCAGAGCTTTGTGCCTCTGGACCAGCGCCCATAAGTCACAGATCCTGGGCTATTATTTGCCTGTGATCTAACCCACGGCCCCGCTGCATTGCGCACGCGGGGCCGTCTTGCTGGTGACTTCCATGCTCTCTGAATTTGTACGCTACGCCCTGCCGCTGGCCGGCACCTTGATGATTGCCTGTGCCTTGACCAGTCTGGTCTCCGGTGCGTATTTACTGCTTTTCAATCTGCGCCGCAGCAACCAGGTGTTGCGTCATCCCTATCTGGATCAGTACCCCTGGGAAAAACTCAGTTTTTCGCTGAAGGCAGGCGTACTGCTGGATTATTTTTTACGTCTGAATTTCCCCAAACGCCAAAGCTCGCTGTTTGGCAATGCCAATCGTCTGCTCAAGCACGTACAGCCCGACGACGTTCCCATGGGCGTCAAATGGCCCCTGATGGGACTGTGGGGCGGCTGCTTTCTGGGCATGATCGCCATGCTGGCTGTTTGGATTCTGATCGCCCTGCACTCCAACCCCACTTGAAGGAGCCTGCCATGACTACCGAGATCCACCACGACCCGCAAGCGCGTCTGTTTTACTGCGACATTGAAAACCGCCGCAGCGTGATCGAATACGAACTGGACGATGCTGTCATGAGCATCACCCACACCCGTGTGCCGCCCGAGCTGGAAGGCCGCGGCATTGCGGGGCAACTGACCCGCTTTGCGCTGGAAACGGCAAAAAACCAACAGTGGAAAGTACGCCCCATTTGCAGCTATGCCGTGGTCTATTTCCGCCGTCACCCTGAATACGCCGACTTGCTGGCCTGAGCCCGATAACAGTCAGCTTCTCGTAAGTCTTATATAAGATATAAGACCATTGCTTCGCTGCGCGCTTCAAATTACAATTGGGGCAACACGCGATTTATTGCATTTTCATATCAACCATTTACCGATAGGCACCCGCACTATGCTGGACTCTTACCGCGAACATGTTGCCGAGCGCGCTGCTCTGGGCATTCCCCCGCTGCCTTTGTCGGCTCAGCAGACCGCCGAGCTGATCGAGCTCATCAAGAACCCACCTGCCGGTGAGGAAGCATTTCTGGTCGACCTGCTGACGCACCGCGTCCCCGCCGGTGTGGACGATGCTGCCAAAGTGAAAGCCTCCTACCTGGCCGCCATCGCGCTGGGCACAGAAACCTGTGCTTTGATCAGCCGCGAGCGTGCCACTGAGCTGCTGGGAACCATGCTGGGTGGCTACAACATCAGCCCGCTGATCGATCTGCTGGATTCGCCTGAACTGGGTCAGATCGCCGCCAACGGCCTGAAAAACACCCTGTTGATGTTTGACTCTTTCCACGACGTTCAGGAAAAAGCCGAAAAAGGCAATGCCTTTGCAAAAGAAGTGCTGCAAAGCTGGGCCGACGGCGAGTGGTTCACCAGCCGTCCTGAAGTTCCAGAAAGCCTGACCGTGACCGTTTTCAAAGTCACCGGCGAGACCAACACGGACGATCTGTCCCCCGCCCCTGACGCCTGGAGCCGCCCGGACATTCCGCTGCACGCTCTGGCCATGCTGAAGAACCCGCGCCCAGGTATCGAACCTGAAGAGCCCGGCAAGAAAGGTCCTGTCAGCTTTATCGAATCCCTGAAAGAAAAGGGCCACCTGGTTGCCTACGTGGGCGACGTGGTCGGTACCGGTTCTTCGCGTAAATCGGCCACCAACTCCGTGTTGTGGTTCACCGGCGAAGACATTCCTTTCGTTCCCAACAAGCGCTTTGGTGGCGTGTGTCTGGGCAGCAAGATTGCTCCTATCTTCTACAACACCATGGAAGATGCCGGCGCTTTGCCTATCGAACTGGACGTTTCCAAAATGGAAATGGGCGATGTGGTGGAACTGCGTCCCTACGAAGGCAAGGCCTTCAAGAATGGCGAACTGATCTCCGAATTCCAGGTCAAGTCCGACGTCCTGTTTGACGAAGTGCGTGCCGGTGGCCGTATTCCCCTGATCATTGGCCGTGGCCTGACCACCCGTGCTCGCGAAGCACTGGGTCTGCCCCCAACCACCCTTTTCCGCCTGCCACAAAGCCCTGCCGACTCCGGTAAAGGCTTCTCCCTGGCCCAGAAGATGGTTGGCCGTGCTTGCGGTCTGCCTGAAGGCCAGGGCGTGCGTCCCGGTACTTACTGCGAACCACGCATGACTACCGTTGGTAGCCAGGACACGACTGGCCCAATGACTCGCGACGAACTGAAAGACCTGGCTTGCCTGGGCTTTTCGTCCGATCTGGTAATGCAGTCCTTCTGCCACACCGCCGCTTACCCCAAACCTGTTGACGTTAAAACTCACCACGAACTGCCTGCTTTCATCAGCACACGCGGTGGTGTTTCCCTGCGTCCAGGCGACGGTATCATCCACTCCTGGCTGAACCGCATGTTGTTGCCCGATACCGTGGGCACTGGCGGCGACTCGCACACCCGTTTCCCTATCGGCATCAGCTTCCCCGCTGGTTCCGGTCTGGTGGCCTTTGCCGCTGCTACCGGTGTGATGCCTCTGGACATGCCAGAATCCGTGCTGGTGCGCTTCAAGGGCGAAATGCAGCCCGGCGTCACCCTGCGTGACCTGGTTAACGCCATTCCTCTGTACGCCATCAAGCAAGGCTTGCTGACCGTCGAGAAAGCCGGCAAGAAGAACATCTTCTCCGGCCGCATTCTGGAAATCGAAGGTCTGCCCAACCTGAAGATCGAACAGGCTTTCGAGCTGTCCGACGCTTCGGCCGAGCGCTCCGCTGCTGCATGTACCGTGCGCCTGAGCAAAGAGCCCATCATCGAATACCTGAACAGCAACATCACGCTGCTCAAGTGGATGATTGCCAATGGCTACGAAGACGAGCGCACTATCTCCCGTCGTATCAAGGGCATGGAAGCCTGGCTGGCCAACCCGGAACTGCTGGAGCCCGATGCAGACGCTGAATACGCCGCTGTGATCGACATCGATCTGGCTGAAATCCACGAACCTATCGTGGCTTGCCCGAACGACCCGGACGACGTGAAGACGCTGTCCGACGTGTCCGGCACCGTGATCGACGAAGTGTTTATCGGTAGCTGCATGACCAACATCGGTCACTTCCGTGCCGCTTCCAAGCTGCTGGAAGGCAAGCGCGACATTCCAACCCGTCTGTGGGTCGCTCCTCCGACCAAGATGGACCAGCAACAGCTGAGCGAAGAAGGCCACTACGGCGTTCTGGGCGTAGCTGGTGCTCGTATGGAAATGCCCGGTTGCTCGCTGTGCATGGGTAACCAGGCACAGGTTCGCGAAGGCGCCACCGTCATGTCCACCAGCACCCGTAACTTCCCCAACCGTCTGGGCAAGAACACCAACGTGTTCCTGGGTTCGGCTGAACTGGCTGCCATCTGCTCGCGTCTGGGCCGCATCCCGACCCGCGAAGAGTACCTGGCCGACATGGGCGTTCTGCAAGCCAATAGCGAAGACATCTATCGCTACATGAACTTCGACCAGATCGAAGAGTTCAAGGAAATTGCTGACTCCGTAGGTCTGTAAGCCCTAGCGCTTGCAAAAAACGCCTTCGCCGCTTCATGCGGCGAAGGCGTTTTTCTTTGCCTGTTTGAAATGACTTCCCTCTCAAGAGGCCTGTAAAAAGCCTGTTCAGCACAGCCCACCCGTCGCTAAAGGTGCACTCACTCACGCTTATCTGCCCACGGGTATACCCCTATCATCATTGTGGTTACTCCTTATGTACGGCCAGTGTTCGAATCGCATATAAAGCTGAAAGCAAACTGAAAGAAAACTGAAATAACGCTGAAAAATCAGATTGCTGCAGTTTGCTCTCGAACGCTCACAGCCACTTCGGAGACACACCCAATGAGAAACAGGATCAAAAAAAGCACCGCGCCTCAAGCACAAACTGGCGCATCCCGGCGCAAGTTCCTGAGCGGTGCTGCAGCCGGCACCGCGGCTGCAGCAACGATGGGCTTTCCTGCCATCGCTCGCGCGCAGGGTCCCATCAACTTCCGCTTCCAAAGCACTTGGCCCACCGTCGACATCTTCCACGAATTCGCTCTTGATTTCGCCAAGAAGATCAACGACATGACCGGTGGAGATCTGAAAATCGAAGTTTTGCCCGCAGGGGCTGTTGTACCGGCCTTTGGCCTGCTGGATGCCGTCTCCAAGGGAACGCTGGACGGGGGCCACGGCGTGCTGGGTTACAACTACGGCAAGCAGAACGCCCTGGCCTTGTTTTCGTCAGGACCGGCCTTCGGCATGGACGCCAATATGGTCCTGGCATGGCACAAGTATGGCGGTGGCAAGGAGCTACTGGCCAAGCTGTACGATGCCATCGGTGGCAATGTCGTCTCCTTCCTGACCGGCCCGATGCCCACGCAACCGTTCGGCTGGTTCAAAAAACCTATCACCAAGACTGAAGATCTCAAGGGTTTGAAGTTCCGCACCAATGGCCTGGCTATCGACCTGTTCACTGAAATGGGCGCGGCCGTCAATGCTTTGCCGGGCGGTGAAATTGTTCCGGCACTGGACCGCGGCCTGCTCGATGGTGCGGAGTTCAACAACGCCGCCTCGGACCGCGCTCTGGGCTTTCCGGACGTGTCCAAGGTCTGCATGTTGCAAAGCTTTCACCAGGCTTCAGAAACCTTCGAGATCATGTTCAACAAGGACAAGTACAACGCCTTGCCGACACAGCTGAAGGCCATCGTCGACAACGCCGTGGAGGCCGCATCGGCCGACATGTCCTGGAAAGCAGTTGACCGTTACTCGCAGGACTACCAACGCCTGCAAAAGGAAGACGGCGTCAAATTCTACAAAACGCCCGACACCATTCTGCAGCAACAGCTGGTCGTGTGGGACCAGATCGTTGCCAAGAAGGCCGAGACCAACCCCCTTTTCAAGGAAATCGACGCATCGCAACGAGCGTTCGCGGCACGCGCCATGGCGTGGGACATGGACACCAACAATAACCGCCGTATGGCCTACAACCACTACTTCGGTCGCAAGGCTCCCCAAGCCAAGAGCTGACCCCTAACGGCAATTGCACTGCGTCATCCCGTCCAGCCGGATGTGGATGACGTCTCCTTCCCCACTCCAGGCCGGCCGCGCCCCAAGCCGCAGCCGACACGCATCAGACCCTTTCCGCGCTAGCAAGGTGAACCTACCATGCAGAAAATTCTGGTCTTTATCGACCGGTTCAATACGTGGATAGGCCAGTTGTTCGGCTGGCTAGTCCTGGCATTGACCCTGTTCGTTTCCTTCGAGGTCTTCTCTCGATACGTACTCTCCAACCCGCACGCCTGGGCCTTTGACATGATGAACATGCTGTACGGTGGCCTGTTCATGATGGCCGGTGCCTACACGCTCTCCAAGAACGGCCATGTGCGCGGGGATGTGCTGTACGGCTTTTTTCCACCCCGCCTTCAGGCAGCCCTGGATCTGATCCTGTACATCCTGTTCTTCATCCCTGGTGTGGTCGCCATGTTCTGGGCCGGTTACTACTTCGCAGCCGAGTCCTGGGCCATCACGGAGCACTCCAATATCACGGCCAACGGACCGCCCATCTACCCGTTCAAGGCCATCATCCCGCTGGCCGGTTTCTGCCTTCTGCTGCAAAGCTTCGTGGAAATGGTGTATTGCGTACGCTGCCTGCGAGACGGGAAATGGCCTTCGCGCGACAAGGACGTTGAGGAAGTCGATGTCGACAAGCTCATGGATATGGTGGACGTCAAAAGCGATGACATTGAGAAACTGGATGCCTTTGTCACAGGCGACGGCAAGAAAGGGAGTCCAACATGAGAAAAGAAATCTGGTTCGGGCTCACCCTACTGATCAGCATCGTCCTGAGCATTGCCATCCTCATGCCAGCGCCAGCAGACATGAGCAACGGCCATTTGGGCCTGCTCATGCTGGCGCTGATTGTCGTCACCATCATGCTGGGCTTTCCCACCGCCTTCACCCTGATGGGGATGGGGGTGATCTTTACCTGGCTGGCCTATCGCGACATGGGCACGCAGCAAGCAATCCAGCAGACCCTGGACCTGATGGTTCTGCGCACCTACGCCGTCATGACCAACGACGTACTGATTGCGGTGCCTCTGTTCATCTTCATGGGTTACCTGGTTGAACGCGCCAACCTGATCCAGAGCCTGTTCCAGGGCATGCACCTGGCCATGGCACGAATTCCAGGTTCGCTGGCTGTAGCCACCATTGCCACCTGTGCCATCTTTGCCACGGCCACGGGCATTGTGGGGGCCGTGGTGACTCTGATGGGGCTACTGGCCATGCCCGCCATGCTGCGGGCGGGTTACAGCGTGCAGCTAACGGCTGGCTCCATTACCGCTGGGGGCTGCCTGGGCATTTTGCTGCCCCCCTCCGTACTCCTGATCCTGTACGGCGCCGTCGCGGGTGTCTCGGTCGTGAAACTGTATGCCGGGGCCTTTTTCCCCGGCCTGATGCTGGCTGTCCTGTACGTGGTGTACGTCATCATTCTGGCCAGGCTCAAGCCCAGTGTCGCGCCTCCGCTTTCCGCGGAAGACCGGATCGTGCCTCTGCCAGCCTTCGCACAAACCATCAAGGAGACCATTACAGACCGTGCTGTACCCGGCCTGATCAACGCCATGAAGGGGCCTCGCAACGTCGACGTGCCCATGAAGCTGCTGGTCAAGAATCTGGCCGTGGCCTTGCTGCCCGCTGTGATCTTCATCGCTGTCATGGGCTTTAGCTATCAGTCGGTCACTGCACCCAAAGTAGCCGAGCACTACGAGCTGCAGGAAATGGGCGGCGGTTTCAATAACTTCGACAGTGACTACAGTGGCGGTGGGCTGGCAGAACCTCCGGGTGCTGGCGGTTTATCCGAACCTGAAGGCAGCGAGCCTCTCGTGGCGCTGGGTGCCAGCGAACCGGGCGCAGAAGCTCCCGCAGCTGCAGCAGAGGCAGCCGAAGAAACCACTACAGCAGAACGTCAGGCCGCACCAATGACATTCTGGATCTTTCTGGTCGTGGGCAGTCTGGCCTTGTTGTGCTACTACGCCATGCTGAACTTCGCACGGCTGGAAATCTTCAAGATGCTGCTCAGCTCCTTCTTTCCGCTGACCATGCTGATCCTTGCCGTGCTGGGCAGTATTATCGCTGGCCTGTGCACTCCCACCGAAGCGGCGGCCTTGGGTGCCTTGGGCGGCATCCTGCTGGCCTTCGCCTATCGCCGCTTGAATTTCTCCATGGTGCGCGAATCGGTGTACCTCAGCGCCAAGACCAGTGCCATGGTCTGCTGGCTGTTCGTCGGTTCCAGTATTTTCTCGGCCGCCTTCGCCCTGCTGGGTGGTCAGGAACTGATCAATGGCTGGGTGCTGTCCATGGATCTGACACCCATCCAGTTCATGATCCTGGCGCAGATTGTTATTTTCCTGCTGGGTTGGCCGCTGGAATGGACAGAGATCATCATCATCTTCATGCCCATCTTCCTGCCACTGCTGGCGCACTATCAGATCGACCCCCTGTTCTTCGGCCTGCTCGTCGCCCTGAACCTGCAAACCGCATTCCTGTCACCACCGGTTGCCATGTCGGCTTTCTACCTGAAGGGCGTCTCGCCACCCCATGTCACCCTGAACCAGATTTTCCTGGGCATGATGCCCTTCATGGGTATCCAGATCCTGGCGATCATCATCCTGTATCTGTTCCCCGGCATCGGCCTGTGGCTACCTAGCGTGTTGTACTGATCGCAACCTGCCAACATCGGACCGGGCCCGACACCTCCCCCGCTATCACAGGGGAGGCGCCGGGTGCATGGAGGCGGCCCCTCGCGTACATGCCTGATAAGTCACAAATTATCGCCAGCCTCTATTTTGCAAGCACCAGAACTCTACCAGCCATCCCCTAGGGGCTACCCTCATTCACACACCCCGGTCGTGGCAAAGGGTAAACTAGCTTGTCCCTCTCTCGGTTTTGTATGTCCATGTCGCAACTCAATTCCAAACTGCTCGCCCAACAACCCAAAGAAATCCAGCGTCTGATCAATTACACCGACGCACTGGTACGTTCCGGCTCGCAGATCGAAGATCGCTATTGGCAAGGGCTGACTGCTCAATTGCTGGACAAGCTCTATAGCGGACGCCGCAATACAGCGGTTGAACAGACACTGGAACTGCTGGGCAGCCAGCAACAAAACCAGCATTACGAAATCCTGATGGAGCTGGCCGAGTCCCACGCCGAATGCCAGCAAATCGAGCATGACGGCGTGCTGTACGACGCCCTGCTGTTTTCAGCCCCGCTGACCGCCTGGACACGCTATCAACTGCCCCAGGGAGTATTGAAACCCCAGCAACACAAGGAACTGGAAGAGGCCTTGCGCGCCACAGTTCTGGCCGAAGGCACGATGTGCGCTCTGCTGCCCAATCTGGTCAATTACGACGAGATGCCGCAGACCTACCAGCAGGCTTACGCCTGGACGCGCAGCCTGACCGCGCAAGCCCTGGGCCGCAGCCAGGAGCCTGCTCCACTGAACAAACCCGAAGAAGCCAGCAGCCTGTTGGCCGACGCCCGCTTTCTGGTTGGTGTGGTTATGGCTCCGGTCGGTCAGCCCCTGTTTCGCTGGCAGCAATCCAGCGACAATCTGCAAGCCGACCATCTGCGCTGGGTAGAGCAATGGGTGGAGCGTTACTCCGCCATCGTCACACCGTTATTTACCGGCTGCCAGCTGCAGTTCCTGGCTCCCAACGCTTATTACGTCAATAACCGCGAGTCGGACCGCGAGATTCGCCCACTGGCCCTGAAGGCCGGTATCACCTGGCTGCAAACAGCCGTGAAGCTCTCGCCCGACCATTTGCGTGCGGTCATCGTTGCTTGCGGTGAAGAACAAGTGGAAGAATATCGCGTGGGCTTTAGCACCATTTCCTCGCCCACCGTGATTTATGGCTGTATCTGGCCTGTATTGAGCCAGGAAGAGGCCGAGTCCTCTTTCCACAGCGACGACCATATCGACATTCCGGACGTGATTGCCGCCCTGCTCAGCACCCTGGGTCTGGTCCAGATTCAGCGCCTGCCCGGCCTGCACTCCACCGAGACCTGCGACGATTGCAACGCGCCCTTCTTCCCGGACATCAACGGCGAGATGCAGCACCCGGAACTGCCGGACGAAATCGATCTGGACCCCGTACAGCTGCACTAAATTGAACACCGCTACTGCTTCCCAACCTGTATCCATAGACCTGTTTTGCCGTGTTATCGACAATCTGGGGGATATAGGCGTGTGCTGGCGGCTGGCCCGTCAGTTGGCGGCCAGACCCGAGGTCGCCCAGCTACGCCTGTGGGTAGATGATCTGCACAGCTTCAGCCGTATCCAGTCCGAAATTCAAAGCGAACGGCAAAGCCAGCAACTGCAGGGCGTAGATATTGAGCATTGGCACGACGCGCGCCAAGAATACCCCGCAGCACATCCCTTCGTGATCGAGGCCTTTGCCTGCGAACCGCCCGAAGCCATGACACGGCAACTGACGGCAGATAGCCATGTGTGGATCAATCTGGATTACCTGAGCGCCGAACCCTGGGTACAGGGCTGCCACGGCCTGCCCTCCCCACAAGCCGGTGGTGCGAACAAATATTTTTTCTTTCCCGGCTTTGTCCCGCAAACAGGGGGGCTGCTGCGTGAAAGCGATCTGCTGGCCCGTCGCGATGCCTTTCAACAGGACGATGTCGCCTACCAGGCCATGCTGAGTCGTCTGGGCGTGGCGCAGGAGCACATTCAAGCCCTGCTCCAGGGCGAGATGCAGCAAATGTTCCTGTTCTGCTATCCCGATGCGCCCGTCCTGGCTCTGCCCGAAGTACTATCCACGCTAAAGCAGAAAACCCTGCTGCTGGTGCCCGAGTCTGTTGCCCAAGGTATCCCGGATCTGGAGCAAGGCCACTTGCAAGTTCAGCGCATCCCCGCCGTGAATCAGGCCGATTTTGATGCCCTGCTCTGGCGTAGCGCACTGAATATTGTACGTGGCGAGGACTCCCTGGTACGCGCCATCTGGGCCGCTCAGCCCATGCTGTGGCAGCCTTACGTACAGGAAGAACAGGCCCATCTGGACAAGCTGCAAGCCTGGCTGGATACCGGCAATTTGCCCAAGCCGGTTCAAGCCCTGCATCTGGCCTGGAGCAGTGCCGATCAGGCCGGTGCCGCCACTGCCTTGAGCCGCTGCCTGGAACCCCAGGTGTTGCGTCTATGGCAACAAGAAGCCCGTGCTTATAGTGAAAAACTGGCTGAACAAGCCGATTTGGCCAGCAGTTTGCTGAGTTTTTACACCCAAGTCGCCCGAAAACGCTAAAATAACGGATTACCTCTTAAAAGCTCCCTGACACTGCGTTTGGCGGAGCCTGTCCCATTCGGAGTTTTTTTAATGAAAACCGCACAAGAACTGCGCGTTGGTAACGTCGCGATGGTTAATGGCGACCCTCTGGTCGTTCAGAAAACGGAATACAACAAATCCGGTCGCAACTCCGCCGTTGTCAAATTGAAGTTCAAGAACCTGCTGACCGGCTCGAACAGCGAAGCCGTGCACAAAGCTGACGAAAAATTTGAAGTGGTTCAGCTGGAAAAGCGCGAATGCACTTACTCCTACTTTGCTGACCCCATGTACGTCTTCATGGACGAAGAGTACAACCAGTACGAAATCGAAGCTGAAAGCATGGGCGACGCCCTGGACTACCTGGAAGAAAACATGTCCGTTGAGGCCGTTTTCTACGAAGGTCGTGCTATCTCGGTTGAACTGCCCACCATCATCGTGCGCGAAATCACCTACACCGAACCTGCCGTGAAAGGCGATACCTCCGGTAAAGTGCTGAAACCCGCCAAGATCAACACGGGCACCGAAATCAGCGTGCCTTTGTTCTGCAACATCGGTGACAAGATCGAAATCGACACCCGCACTGGCGAATACCGCAGCCGCGTGATGTAAGAAAGACGTCGTGTCGCCCAGTGCGGTACGCGCAAAAAAAGGGGCTGTTTTTACAGCCCCTTTTTCCTGCCTGCTCGAATCACCACATCATCCTCAGGCCAGCAAGCCGGTGTTAACAAAACCACCGTCCACGCTGATGATCTGCCCGGTCATATAGGCTGTTTTTTCGGTATCCAGCAAAAAGCAGATCGCCTGCGCTACCTCACGCGGCGTGCCATAGCGATGCATAGGCACGGCAGATTTCCAGGTTTCCTGCACCTGCTCCGTGTGCACTTGCATGGCCAATGGCGTCATGATCGGGCCAGGACACACACAATTCACCCGTATGCCTTCCTGGGCCAGCTCATTGGCCATGACCTGCGTCAGGTTGATCAAACCCGCCTTGGTAATGCCATAGGCGGCGCGCCCACGATTACCCACCAGACCCGACACCGAGGAAATATGCACAATCGCGCCCTGCTTGTACTCGCGCATCAACAAGGCCGCTTCCCGGCTGATGCTGAAAGCCGCCAGCACATTGACCTCGAAGGTTGCCCGTAGCAAGGCAGAGTCCGTTTCCAGAAACGTCACATCACGTCCAAACCCGGCAGAATTCACCAAGCCGCCTACAGGACGTTGGGAGTGATAGCGCTTCAGCAAAGGAGCAATACGCGCTTCGTCGGTAATATCCAGCAGCTCGGCGGCCAGATGATCGCCATAACGATTGAACTGCTCCGTCAAAGCGGCTAATTTCTCGGCGTTATTGTCCACAGCCAGCACATACGCGCCCTGCTCCAGCAACAGCTCGACGGTTGCCAACCCAATACCGGAAGCCGCCCCCGTCACTACTATCCAGGAATCTTGCATCAGGCTGCCTCCAGAACCATTTCAAAAGTCACCAGCACCGAGTTCACCTCCGGTTTCAAACGGCCACGATGCACGCCATGCTGATAATCAATAATGATCACGTCCAGTTGCACTTGTTGCTCGGCGGGCAGGCTCAGGTCAATCCGCCCTTCCTCAATCAGCACCTCAGTGACGAAAGGTTCGACAACGATCTCAGGCTCCAGGATCGCCCCGACCAAACTCCCGACACCACCGCGGATGACGGCACGCGTCAGGCCCAGCTCCTGACAGATAGCCCGCAAGACAGCCGAGATATTCTGGTTCGGGGCCAAGGTCACAATCCAGCTTTTCGGGCTTTCAGGCTGAGCCTGGACTGACAAGTGCTCGGGTCTGGCGACAGGCGTGAACAAGCTGAAATTCGTTTCCGGGCAAGGCAGAGTCTCAAAGGCTGCGCCACGCACATAGGTGATATCCAGCTCCGGCGAACCACCCAAAATCGTTTGGTCCGGGAGAATATGCCCGGCCTGCAACTGTCCTTCAGAGTCACGCCAAGCGGCATGACAGTGCAGCCATAACTGGCCATCTGGTTTGCGCCCCAGAGTCACACTGGCCTGCTCAATCTGAACCGGACCGGGGTGTGTATAAAGCTGGCTGTAGTACACCGAATGATCGGGCGAGGAAGACAGCGCCGGCATCACATAATGCAGGTCCGCAAACTGCCCGCCTTTGAAACGCCCGACCGCGCTGTACAGATCATGCGCCTCCCCCGCAAGGCGAAAGGCATCCAGCAAGGAATGCCCGGCCCGCAAGGTATGGGTATGACTTTCCGTCTGGCAAGGGGCCAGCATATAAGGCTGAGCCCGCTGCGTCCCTGGATGCTTGACCTCTCTTAACATGGTGCCTCCTGCGCCAACTGAGGCAGACATTTCATCAGCTCATCTTTCACCATGCGCTTGGGTACCTTGCCGTAACCGGACTTGGGCAGGGAGTCCCAGAACTGGATGTACTTGGGCATTTTGTAGCGAGCGATGCGCTCGCTCAGCCAACTGCGCAGCTCAGCCTCCGTCAAGGCGGCCCCTTCTTTCAAGACACATACTGCCACTCCGACTTCACCCCACTGACGATCCGGCACACCCACCACCGCCACTTCAGTAATTGCACCGTGCAGCAGGATGTATTCCTCGATCTCGCGCGGGTAAATGTTGGAGCCACCCGAGATGTACATATCGGAAGCACGCCCGGTCAGGTACACATAGCCACGCTCGTCCATATGACCGATATCGCCCGTGCGAAACCAGCCATTGCGGAAGGACTCGGCATTGGCCTTGGGATTGTTGTAGTAGCCCGCAAACACGGCTGGGCCAATTACGCAGACCTCGCCAGTTTCGCCATACGCCACTTCCCGACCTTGTTCGTCCTGAATGGACACCTGCATGCCCGCACGCTCGTAGCCACAGCTGGCGGGATGGCTGATACGACCATCGGCATCTTGATGATCAAAAGACGGCAGCACGGTGATATTGCCCGTCACCTCGCCCAGGCCGTAGTACTGCACCAGCACCGGACCGAACTTCTCCAGCGCCAGACGCAAGTCCGCCTCGTACATGGGCGCACCGGCATAAATCACATGACGCAGGCTGGAGTGATCGTACTGATCGATATGCGGGCACTCGGCCAGCAACTTCAAAATCGTCGGTACTGTGAACAAGGTGCTGAGCTTGTACTTTTCGATCAAGGCAAAGGCTTGTTCGGTACTGAAGCTGTCGCCCGGCAAGAGCACGGTTTTTGCGCCACGCAACACCAGATTCAACTGATGCACACCTGCACCATGCGACAAGGGAGCCAGCACCAGGCCACCATCTTCGCTGCGTGTACCGGGCAAGAGATCAGCCAGATGATTGGTCAGGACAAAGGCCATTTGCCCGTGCGTCAACACAGCGGCCTTGGGCTTGCCCGTCGTACCGGAGGTAAACAGCAGCCAGCAAGGTGTGTTGGAAAACACATCGGCATTCGGCGTAACAGCACCCGCATGCTCCCTTAACAGATCCGCCACCAAGGGGCGCGAATCTGCAGGTGTGGGTGTACCGCGTAACCACAGCAAATCCATATCCGGAAAATGCTTGCTGACGGTTTCCGCATGTTCAGGGAAATCCGTCTGGCACAGGAATACCGTGCTGCCAGACACCTCCACCATGTGCAGCAACTCTTCCGGCTTGACGCGGAAGTTGGTCGGCACCCAGATCGCCCCCAGACGGAAAGCGGCGAACATGGAGAGGAACATCTCATTGCTGTTTTTGGAGTGCACCAGAATCGCACTGCCAGCCTGCACGCCACGGGCTTTCAGGCCCGCCGCTAAAGCTGACACCTGGGCATCCAGCTCCTTCCAGCTCCAGCTTTCCTGACCCCAGATCAACGCGGGCTGATCCGGCAGACGACGCGCATTCTGGGTCAACAGGTGCGACAAGTTCATGGCCCGATTCGACATGGGCTGTACCACGGCATTTGTCATCATTTCAAGCGTTCCAGAATCGACACATAGTTAGCCACAGCCGCACCACCCATATTGAAGATGCCGGCCAGTTCCGCCTGCGGCAACTGCATGTCACCGGCTTCCTGAGCCAGCTGCATGGCGGCCATCACGTGCATGGAAACACCGGTTGCGCCCAGAGGGTGACCGCGAGCTTTCAGGCCACCGGAGACGTTCACCGGCAACTGACCATCCTTACGGGTGCGACCTTCCAGAATCACTTTCCAGCCCTCGCCACGCGGAGCCAGACCCATGGCTTCGTACTCCAGCATCTCGGCGGTAGTAAAACAGTCGTGGGTTTCCACCAGATCCAGATCCAGAATGCCTACACCGGCTTTGGACAGAGCCTGCTGCCAGGCACGATGCGCCCCTTCAAACGCAATCGGGTCGCGGCGCGACAGAGGCATGAAATCATTGACCTGCACTCGGGAGCGGAAGCGAATCGCGCGGCGCAAGGCACGGGCGGTTTCTTCATCTGCCAGAATCAGCGCGGCAGCCCCGTCGGACACCATGGAGCAGTCGGTGCGGCGCAGCGGGCCGGCCACCAGAGGGTTCTTTTCCGAAACCTGATCGCAGAACTCCAGGCCCAGATCACGGCGCACATGGGCGTAAGGATTGGCCAGGGCATTCACGTGATTCTTGGCGGCAATCTGCGCCAAAGAGTGGCTCTGGTCGCCATAACGATCAAAGTAAGCCTGGGTGATCTGACCAAAAATCCCCGCAAAGCCCAGCGGATTGTCCTCTTCCTTGCGATAGCAGCCGGAGCTGAGAATTTCAGGAATACGGCTAGGAGGCACGCCCGTCATTTTTTCCGCACCGACAGCAATACCAATGCGGGCACGGCCGCTTTCAATCGCATCCATCACGCTATGAATAGCGGCACTACCCGTGGCGCACGCATTTTCTACGTGCACGGCAGGTGTGAAACGCAGATCAGGCTGATGCAGGGACAGCAATCCGGCCTCAAACCCTTGGGGATTCAAGCCATTGTTATAGACACCCACGGCCGCAAAATCGATGTCGCTGGCCTGTATGCCGGCATGCGCAATCGAATCCCTGACCACGGCTTGAATCAATTCTTCAATGTCGATGTTATCCAGCTTTCCAAACGGGGTATGTGCCCATCCCACAATACATGCGTGTCCAGACATAGTTTTCCTTGAACGTAGAAATTTGATCAATGAATCGCTCGCCCCTGAAAAGCTGAAATAGCTGCTCAAGGGCCCGTAACTTGTTCCCCAATCTTCAGGGATTCGATGTACGCCTTCTCTTCCAACAAAAGCGCCACCAGCTCCTCATGTCGCTTGTTGCGCAAGCGGCTCTCTACACTGGCGATGGCCAGGGAAGCCGGCATGCCACTAGTGGGATGAGAAACGCAAACCGCCACCCCCCAGGAACCTTCAAAAATAAAACCACGGTTAAAGGCATAGCCTTGCTCACGCGTCTCGGCCACCAGATCCCACAGAATGTCGGTGCTCAACTGGGGGTACTGGCGCAGGCGCTCGGCATTGACCTCCAGGGCTTCGCCAATCTGCTCATCCGTCATGGCCGCCAGAAATGCAATCCCACTGGCGCCACAACCCAAGGGGTGACGATCCCCCGGCTGCAACACATGCGAGCGCAAGGGATGATGCCCTTCCTCGCGAGCCAGACAGACGGTTTCATAGCCGCGCTGCACGCTGATCAGCGCGCTGTCACCCGACACCTTGGCAATACGCGCCAAGCTGCGTTCGGCAATGCGCTGAATGCCAAAACGATGCGCTGCCATCAACCCCAAGGAATACAGCTCGGGGCCGGGAAAATATTTGCGCGATACCGGGTCCTGCTCAATCAAGCCATTGCCCATCAAAGCCAATAACAGGCGACGGGTGGTGGGCTTGGTCAACTCGACCTTTTTCACGACATCACTCAAGCCTATGCCCTGGTTACGCAGGCCTACGACCACCTGCATGACTTGCACGGCCCTATCCAGGGTTTGGCTGGAAGAAATCGACTCTGGGCTCTCTTTGGAATCCATTTTCACACTCTTGATAATATAGGTCCGCATATTGGACCATTTAGTGATTCAGATTGGAATACGTGAACCGCCCTTTAGCGAAGTATTTTGGGCAGTATATTAAATATTTACGTAAATCCTGTAGGTAAAAATACTAGGTTGTCCTAATTTCAGGCCTGTCTTGTAATGCAGCAGATCAGCTTACATAAATCTATAGGTCCATTAAATGGACCCCACAGGAGATTAAAAAATGAAGCGTCGCACATTTCTGAAAACAGTTGCTGCCAGCAGCACCCTGCCCTGGGCATTGAGCTTTTCCAACTCTGCTCAAGCTGCCGAATTCGAGTATCGCATTGCGCACAGCGTGCCCACCCATCACCCCTTACATGTCCGCATGGTTGAAGCCGCAGACCGCATTCGGGAACAAACGAATGGGCGCTTTGACCTGCGCATCTTCCCCTCGGACCAATTGGGTTCGCAGACCGATGTGATGAGCCAGATCCGCTCGGGCGCTATTGATTTCCTGTGCTTGTCCGGTGTGGTGCTCTCTACCCTGGTTCCCTCCAGCGCCATCAGCGGCCTGGGCTTTGCGTTCAAAGATTACGATCAGGTCTGGAAAGCCATGGATGGCGGTCTGGGCGAGTTCATTCGTGCCGAGATCGCCAAAACCCGCTCCCTGTTTGCCTTTGAACAAATCTGGGACAACGGCTATCGCCAGATCACCAGTTCGGGCCGCGCCGCCGCTACTCCGGCTGACATCAGCGGCATGAAAATTCGCGTTCCGCCCTCCTCCATGTGGACCTCGCTGTTCAGCTCCTTGGGTGCTGCTCCGGCCACCATCAACGCCAACGAGCTGTACTCCTCCTTGCAGACCAAGATTGTCGATGCCCAGGAAAACCCGCTGGCCGTGATTTCCACCCTGAAGCTGTACGAAGTGCAGCAGTACTGCGCCATGACCAACCATATGTGGGATGGTTTCTGGCTGCTGGCCAACCGCCGCAACTTCGACGGCCTGCCCGAGGACATTCAGGAAATTGTGCGCAAGAACCTGAACCAGAGCGCCGTACAGGAACGTGCCGACTTGCTGGCCCTATCCGAGCAATTGCAAAGCGATCTGGAAAGCAAAGGCATGCAATTCGTCCAGGCCGATACCGCCGCCTTCAAGCAGCGTCTGATTGATGCCGGTTTCTATGCTGAATGGAAGAAGAAATTCCCGGCAGCAGGCTGGGAGCAATTGGAATCCGTCGTCGGTAGCTTATAAGCCAGGGGCACAGCGCAATGACAAATGACAGTCAGAACCTGCAGATACAGGAACAGCCACCGCTGTGGCAGAAATTTGAAACTTGCTTGTTTAAAGCGACGGCCTTTATCAGTGCGATTCTGCTGGCCTTAGTCATTGTTCTCTTGCTCTCGGGCGTGGTGTCGCGCTATGTATTGCACGCACCACTGACCTGGTCCGACGAGCTGGGCGGCATTCTCTTCCTGTGGCTGACCACCTTTGGGGCCGCCCTGGCCACCTATCGCTTTTCCCATATGCGCATGACCGCCGTGGTTTCGCGCCTGGGCAGTGAATGGGAGCCCTTCTTTACCGCTTTTGCCATCACCGCCACCACACTGTTCTTCGCCCTGATCCTGTACCCGGCGATTGATTTTGCGATGGAAGAGGCCTTCATCACCACCTCTGCCCTGGAAATCTCCAACGCCTGGCGTGCCTCGGCCTTGCCCGTGGGCTTTGGGCTGGCGCTGATCTTTGGTCTGGGTAAGATGGCGGAAGTAATACGCCAGCCTAAAGCCATTTTGGCTGTCTTGAGCGTATTTGCTCTGGCTTTAGTGGTCTGGCTGATCAAGCCCTACCTGCAAGGGCTGGGCTACCTGAACCTGGTGATCTTCTTTGTGCTGATTGTGGGCGTCAGCGTACTGACCAGCGTACCTATTGCCTTTACCTTTGCGCTGGCCACACTGGGCTATCTGGCCCTGACCACCCGCGTTCCCGTGATGACCCTGGTTGGCCGCATGGACGAGGGCATGTCGCACCTGATGTTGCTGGCCATCCCCACCTTTATTTTCCTGGGCCTGCTGCTGGAGATGACAGGCATGGCACGCGCCATGGTGCAGTTTCTGGCCAGCCTGTTGGGTCATGTAAAAGGTGGCCTGTCTTATGTGCTGATTGGTGCCATGTATCTGGTGTCCGGCATCTCCGGCTCCAAAGCGGCTGATATGGCTGCCATCGCACCCGCGCTGTTCCCGGAAATGACCAAGCGCGGCGCCAAGGAAGGCGAACTGGTCGCCCTGCTGTCCGCAACTGGAGCACAAACAGAAACCATCCCACCTTCTATTGTGCTGATCACGATTGGCTCGGTTGCCAGTGTCTCTATCGCCGCCCTGTTTACCGGCGGTATGTTGCCTGCGCTGGTGCTGGGTATCGGTCTATGTGTAGTCGTAGGCTGGCGCAACCGGCACGAGGACCTCTCCAACATTCAGCGCACACCCGCCAAAGAAGCCCTGAAGCTTTTTCTGATCGCCCTGCCTGCACTGGCCCTGCCCTTCGTCATCCGCGCTGCTGTTGTTAAAGGCGTGGCCACGGCAACCGAAGTCTCCACCATCGGCATCGTCTACGCCATGATCGCGGGCCTGGTCATCTACCGCCAATTCGACTGGCGCAAACTCTACCCCATGCTGGTGGATACCGCCGTTCTGTCAGGAGCCATCCTGATCATCATCGGTGCAGCCTCCGGCATGGCCTGGGCCTTGACCCAATCCGGCTTCTCCCGCGAGCTGGCCCAGTTCATGCAAACCCTGCCCGGAGGCCGCATGGGCTTCCTAATTGTGTCGGTGATCGCCTTCATTATTTTGGGCAGTCTGCTCGAAGGCATCCCTGCCATTGTGCTCTTTGGCCCGCTGCTGTTCCCCATCGCCCGAGTCATGGAAGTGCATGACGTGCACTACGCCATGATCGTGATTCTTTCCATGGGCCTGGGCCTGTTCGCACCACCCTTCGGCGTCGGTTACTACACCGCCTGCGCCATCGCCCGCGTCAACCCGGATGAAGGCATCCGACCGATCTGGGGCTATATGCTGGCCCTGCTGATTGGCCTGGTCTTTGTAGTCGCTTTCCCCTGGATTTCGATTGGTTTTCTGTAAGAGATATGGCTATGACACAGCAGCACAACCCCGCCGTTTTTACGCAAAGCTTGCAAGGCAAAACCGTATTGGTTTTTGGGGCGGGCGCGCCCCTGGAGGATTGGAATAACGGGAAAGCGGCGGCAGTGGCCTATGCCAGGGCCGGTGCGCAGGTGGTTTGCGTGGATAAGGATTTGGCGGCGGCTAAACGCAGCGCGGATCATATTCTTGGGGAAGGCGGGGAAGCGCTGGCTTTGGAGGCGGATGTTTGTGATACCGAGACGGTAGAAAAAACAGTGGCCTTAGCTATAGAGCATTTCGGAAAAATCGACGTTCTGCATAACAACGTAGGAATTGCACCCGCTGGTGGCCCACTAGATATAGACGATGCTCTTTTTCAGCGGACGATGGATATTAATGTCGGCTCTATTCTTCGCACCACCCGCGCCGTATTGCCGCACTTTCTTAAACAAGGCTCGGGAGTGATTACTAATATATCTTCCCTGGCTTCAATCCGTTGGAGTGGCTACTCTTACTTCGCTTATTACGCGTCTAAGGCGGCGCTGAATCAGGCTACTGTTGCTACGGCATTGGAATTTGCTGATAAAGGAATACGGGCAAATGCCATTTTGCCAGGGGTGATTGATACACCGCTGGTTTATCAGCAAATTGCGGCTCAGTATGATTCGATTGAACATATCAAGGAGCAACGGGCTAATGCGGTGCCAATGAAGAGAACGGGAACACCGTGGGATATTGCGAATGCAGCGGTGTTTCTGGCTTCGGATGCGGCGGGGTTTATTACGGGGGTTTGCCTGCCGGTGGATGGGGGGCATTCTTGTGCTATGCCGGGGATGAGGTGAGCAATCAATTTCAATTAGTATGCGCAACCCACGAGAACCTACAATCTGCCAAGAGTAACTATAAGCAGACACGGCTTTCTGACAGGCTGAGGATAGTGCCGTGCACCGACTGCAAGCGTCAACGGTTCTAAACGGCCCATTGCCACTATCGTGGTGAAGCGATGCTGTAGAATCTAAATCCTTCCGCTTCGGGTGAGATTCATGCTTACTATTATATGAAAATACAAACAATCGAAATAAATGACGTCGCTGGTATCACGCAGCTAAATCTTACCTTTGACGAGCGGATGAACATCCTGTGTGGCCCGAACGGTATCGGAAAGACTACCATCCTTGAATGTTGCGCACATTCATTCTCTTTAGGGGCCACCTCCGTCCTGAAAAGTAGAGTGAGCAAAAATGGATTAAACCCGATCGGCACGGTAAAGGCAGGCCTAACAAATGAGAACATGCCCCTCAGTGTTCAGTTCAAGGTTAGTCAGCATGATCCAGGTAAGTATTCAGAACCTCAGGGCGAGTATCAGAATGCTAGGTTTATTCTTTCGCTGAAAACTGGCCGTATCCTGAGCTATCAAGCTCTTGATGCAGTTCGGAAAGATTCACCGAAATCAGATCACCACCTCTATGAAGATATTAAGAAGGGTGTTTCTTCTGATGACATTAAAAGTTGGTTTGTGAATCGAGACCTCTACTCGACGAAAGAGAAAGCTCTTTCTATTGAGCAGATGGCGAACTATAAGCTCGCAATTGAATGCTTCTCCAAGCTCAACACTGCATTTTCGTTCTCACACGTTAGCGCAAGCAGCCTGGATATCTACATTACGACTCCCGGCGGCATGATTGTCCACGAGTATCTGTCTTCCGGCTTTAAATCCTGCTTAGTCATGCTCCTCGGTATCATCAAGGAGCTCGAGTTCCGCTTCCCAAACGAAAAGGTGGAAGACATAGAAGCGATCGTCCTAATCGATGAGATTGAGCTTCATCTACACCCCGAGTGGCAGGGAAAAATCACTGAGGTTCTGATCAACGTCTTTCCAAAGATGCAGTTCATCGTCACTACGCATAGCCCCCATGTAATCCAGTCTGCCGAGCGCAATCAAATCATCGCGCTGCAAGCAAACGGCGACGTAGCCGAACAGCGCCCCTTACCTTTGTCTCCATACGGCTTTAAAGGCTGGACAATTGATGAGGTGCTGACTGACGTTATGGGTATGACCGACACTAGATCAGACTTCTTCAGCAAGCTGCAGCAAAATTTCAACGATGCGCTTGACTCTCGGGATAAAACCAAAGCGTCCGCGGCGTACGCAGAGATAGAAAAATCCCTACATCCGAACAGTGTCGAGGCCAAGCTAATGCGCCTCCAGATGATCGGCACGGACTGGGATTCTCATGATCAAGCTTGAGCGCCCTACCGAAGCGCCCGCTTGCATTGATGGCGACACCGGCGCGGCTCTCCTTGCAGAGTACAAAACCCACAAGAAGGCTGTTTGGCGGATTGACGCCCTGAAAGATGCGTTGTTGGCGACTTCGCATAACAAGTGCGCGTACTGCGAGACGCCTCTTGGAGAGGGAACCGCGTATATCGAGGTCGAACATTTCTGTCACAAGGACGCCTATGAGGACCTAGTTATTAGTTGGAGCAACTTACTTCCATCTTGTCGCCGATGTAACGGCAAAAAGGGTACTCATGATGTTGTGAGGGAGCCGATTATCAATCCGTATGAGGTAGATCCTAAAGCACACTTCAAATTCGAATGCTGCAGACTAGCTCCAACCACAGAACTAGGCAGAGAAACGGTTGGCGTACTCAATCTGAACGATACGCAGCGGCTCGGCATCCCTCGGTGGAGACTCAGCGACCGTCTAAAGAAGGCGATCAGCACTTGCGAGATTCTGCTAGAGCGATACAAGGGATCCCCAAAGACTCGTACGAAGAACAATTTACTAGAGAAGATTGAAGACGTGCTGACGGAATGTCAGCCTACTTCTTCGTACTCTGCAGTCGCCGCTACTGTCCTCCACAGCGACCCTACGTACTACTCATTGATGGAGCAAGTCAAAGACCTTGGTTTTTGGACTAGTGACCTGGAAACCATGCACGCCGAATCTCGCGGTATTGCATTGGAAGTACAAGGGCTTGTCGAGTGATAAAGAGGCCCTTCTAGCTAGGGCACTTGATCAGACCGCCGCCACAGTGATCTCCAATAGCGTTCGAACGACGGGGTTTTATCCTGGACTCAGAAAAGTGTCGCCAGGGCCGGAGGCAGCCTGCCCCGATCTCGCTCACATCGCTCTCGGAGCAATGTTCTAACACTGTGTTGCACAAGGAAGCGATCTAGACCTTTCAGTGGCAAAGTCAATTTCACAAAACCGCTGTATCCACCGGTCGAATCTACAGTCAAAGGCAGCCACCCCTCATACCACATCTGACCTCCTCGGCCATTCGTCATCCAACAAACAAAAAAGGAAGAGCTTTAAGCTCTCCCCCTCTACACTCACTTAACCTACCTCACCCCAAACGCCTCCTCAAAGATCCCCATAATCGTCTTCTTATCCGTCTGAATCGGATTAGTTGCACCGCACACATCCTTGAGCGCGTTATCTGCCAGCACCGAAAAATCCTCCCGCTTCACGCCCAGCTCTTCCAGCGACTTCGGAATCCCCACTATATCCGCCAGCTTTTTAATCGCTGCGATAACATCCAGGCCTTTCAGATCTGGATTGTTATCTGATAGCAGCTTGCCGATTTCATTCAGACGCTCCCCCGCCACCTGCATATTGAAAGCCTGGACATGCGGCAGCAGCAATGCATTACAGACACCGTGCGGCAGGTCGTAGAAACCGCCTAACTGGTGCGCCATTGCGTGCACGTAGCCCAGCGATGCGTTATTGAATGCCATGCCTGCCAGAAACTGCGCATAGGCCATTTGTTCACGGGCTTTCTTGTTATGCGGCTCGCGCACGGCAGTCGGCAGATATTTGGCGATCAGCTCTACCACTTTCACCGCACAGGCATCGGTGATGGGGGTAGCGATTGTGGAAACGTAGGCTTCAACTGCGTGGGTTAGGGCATCCATGCCTGTGGCCGCGGTTAGCGATGCTGGCATGCCTTCCATCAGGTCGGAGTCGTTCACTGACAGGAAAGGTGTGATGTGGCGGTCAATGATCGCCATTTTTACGTGGCGGGTTTCATCAGTAATGATGGTGAAGCGCGTCATTTCCGACGCTGTGCCTGCTGTGGTGTTGATAGCCAGCAGTGGCAGTTGCGGTTTGGCGGATTTATCTACGCCTTCATAGTCTGCAATCTTGCCGCCGTTACTGGCGACCAGCGCAACGCCTTTGGCACAGTCATGCGACGAACCACCACCAAGGGACACGATCAGGTCTGCGCCGTGCGCTTTCAAGGCATCCAGGCCTGCGTTGACGTTGCCGACCGTAGGATTGGGCTGCACCTGATCAAAAATCGCGGTATTGATGCCCTGTGCAGTCAGCTTGTCAGCCACCATTTTCGCCATACCCAGCTTGGCCAGATCGGCATCCGTAATGATCAGAGCTTTTTTGAAGCCCATTTTCCCGACAATCGGCATGGCCTGGTCCAGTGCGCCGGGGCCAAGAATATTGTGCGAGGGGATAAAGAATTCCGAGACTGTCATGGTGCGTATTCCTTATTAATGATCGAAGAGAATCCCTGCGACCTCGGGGGTATACGAACTGAGAGCGCGCAAGGAGGGAATCCCCCCATATTGCATGGGGGGAGGTCTTACAACACTACGAATAGATCAAAGGATCAGAAGAAGCCCAGGGCGTTCGGGCTGTAGCTGACCAGCAGGCACTTGGTTTGCTGGTAGTTATTAAGGGCCATCTTGTGAGTTTCACGGCCGATGCCGGATTGTTTGTAGCCACCGAAGGCGGCGTGAGCGGGGTACAGGTGATAGCAGTTGGTCCAGACGCGGCCAGCTTCGATGCCACGGCCTACGCGGTAGGCGCGCGAGCCGTCGCGGCTCCAGACACCAGCGCCCAGGCCAAACTCGGTGTCGTTGGCGATAGCGATGGCTTCTTCTTCGTCCTTGAAGGTAGTGACGGCAGCCACTGGTCCGAAGATTTCTTCCTGGAAGGTGCGCATGCTGTTCTTGCCCAGCAGCATGGTGGGACTGATGTAGTAGCCATTATCCAGACCCTGGCCCAGACGATTGCGTTCGCCGCCAGTCAAGGCTTGTGCGCCCTCTTCCCGACCGATATTGATGTAGCCCAGGATGCGCTCCATCTGTTTCTCGGACACCTGCGCGCCCACCATTGTCCCGGCATTGAGCGGGTTGCCGGTCTGGATACGTTTGACTCGCTCTACGGCACGCTCGATAAAGCGCTCGTAGATGGATTCCTGAATCAGGATACGCGATGGACATGTGCAAATCTCGCCCTGGTTCAGAGCAAACATGCTCAAACCTTCCAGGGCTTTGTCTAGGAAGGCATCATCAGCCTGCATCACGTCTTCAAAGAAGATGTTGGGGCTCTTGCCGCCCAGTTCCACTGTCGCGGGGATCAGGCGGTCGGCTGCAGCGTGCAGGATTTCACGGCCGACGGGGGTGGAGCCAGTGAAGGCGATTTTGGCGATGCGCTTGGAGTTGGCCAAGGCATGGCCTGCTTCTTTACCGTAGCCGGTGACGACGTTCAGTACGCCAGCGGGCAGCAGATCGCCGATGATTTCCATCAGCAGCAGGATGGAAGCGGGAGTTTGCTCGGCGGGTTTCAGGACGATGGGGCAACCGGCCGCCAGGGCGGGGGCCAGTTTCCAGGCGGCCATCAGCAGCGGGAAGTTCCAGGGGATGATCTGGCCGACCACGCCGATAGGCTCGTGGAAGTGGTAGGCAACCGTGGTGCTGTCCACATCCGAGATGCTGCCCTCTTGGGCGCGCAGGCAACCGGCAAAGTAGCGGAAATGGTCGACGGCCAAAGGCAAGTCAGCCGCGCGGGTTTCACGGATGGGTTTGCCGTTGTCGATGGTCTCTGCCACCGCCAGACGTTCCAGGTTTTGTTCGATACGGTCCGCAATGCGCAGCAAAACGGCGGAGCGCTCGGCAGGCGGGGTATTGGCCCACTGGTGGCGCACCTTGTGCGCGGCGTCCAGAGCCAGGTCAATGTCCGCTGCACCCGAGCGGGCTACCTGGCAAAAAACCTGCCCGGTGACGGGCGAGACGTTATCAAAATACTCGCCTTCGACCGGCGGCACCCAACGTCCACCAATGTAGTTGTCGTAACGGGATTTGAACGGGAATTCCAGATCCAGGCCCATGGATTTGAGATCGGACAGATTCATGATGTCTCCTTATTGATTTAGTTCGGTGTCACAAGGCGTGCACCGCAGGGAAAGGTTAGGGGTGCCTTTATCCTGTTTTAACTAAAGCAAATAACGTGCCAAACTACCTAGCGATTGTCCCGACTCGATCCTGAGCTCGCCCGCCTCCATAATGAAACGACCTCCAGTCGCAGGCTGCGACAGCTACTGTCGCAAAACGCGAGCACTGTCGCAGAATGCGACACCCCTCCCGGAGCACACTCATGACTTCTCTACACTCGTTTTGCCCGCAGACCAACGAAACCATGTGGCGTCAGTCCTGGGAACGCTGTCAGACGATGGAGTCGGAGTTAAGCGCGGAGCCCAGAGACATGAGCCAAGGTGCGCTGCGACAGTTGCTGGAACAACAGCATCACCTGTTGCATCACTCCTCGGCGGCGGTACAGGATCTGGCGGCGCTGGTGCACCCGCATCGCAGTCTGGTTTTATTGTGCGACGCACAAGGCACGGTGTTGCAACAGGCGGGGGACCCGCACTTTCTGCAGCGGGCCGAACAGGTTGCCTTGCGTGCGGGTGTGAGTTGGGCGGAGAACCATCGCGGCACCAATGCTATTGGCACAGCTCTGGTCTGCGCACAGCCCATCAAGATTCACGGCAGCCAGCACTATTTGCCTGACAACCGGATTCTTAGCTGCCACGCCGCCCCCATTTACGACCCTTACGGCCAGATTATTGGAGTGCTGGATATCTCCGGGCCTTCAGAACTGGAACATCACTACGCGCTGGATTTGGCACAACTGTACGCCCGCCAGATCAGCCGCCAGATGCTGGAGTCACTGTGCACGCCATCGCGCCGTCTGCTGCATCTGCATACAGACCCCAGCCTGCTCAACAGTGCTTTTAGTGGGCGACTGATTCTGGAGGATGACACCATTGTGGCGGCCGATGAGTTGGCCGCCCGCATGTTGCGCCAGGACTGGCAGGAGCTACCCGGCCAGGACTTAAGTTCGGTACTGGAACAGGCGAAAAGCACGAGTCGACCTGTAACGCTCCACCTGAGCACAGCGGCTAAAACTCCGGCTCCAGCCCGCGCGGTACAGGCTCGGACCGAGACAGCAGAAGCAACACAACTACTGTCCCCTCAACAGGAAAAGGCGCTGGAACCGGCGTTGCGAGCCATGCAAATGGGCCTGTCCATCTTGCTCAGCGGCCCCAGCGGCTCGGGCAAAGAGCGTATGGCGCGTGAGCTGCATCGCCGTCACAAGTCGCAGTCCGGTCCTTTTGTGGCGATTAACTGCGCCGCCCTGCCCGAAACCCTGATCGAAGCCGAGTTGTTCGGGTATGAGGCCGGTGCGTTTACGGGTGCGCGCCGTCAGGGCTATGCAGGCAAATTGCGTCAGGCCCATGGCGGAGTGCTGTTTCTGGATGAAATTGGCGATATGCCAGTGGGTTTGCAAAGCCGTCTGCTACGGGTTCTGCAAGAGCGCGAGGTGCAGGCACTAGGTTCGGAACGCACACACAGGCTGGACTTCCAGCTGATCAGCGCCAGCCATCAACCGCTGGAAAAGCTGGTGCGTGATGGCCGCTTCCGTGCCGACCTGTACTTCCGGCTTCAAGACTATATCTGCACAGTCCCTAGCCTTAGAGAGCGCAACGATCTGGGCGACTATATTTCCAAAGAACTGGCTATTCTGGCACAAGGCCAGGCTGCTCCACAGCTACATCCCGAAGCACTGCAAATACTGCAAGACTACGACTGGCCGGGCAATTACCGCCAGTTGCGATCAGTGCTGCTGCAAATCATTGTGCAAGATTCTCCGGGACGGCTCTGGTTGGCCCAGGACCTGCCTGCCTTGCCGTGCTTGAATGCAGAACACCCGGTGCTGGTCCAAGAGCCTGCCATCCCGGAGATTCGGAACACTCTGGAAACCTGCCCCCTTACCGCCCCCAAGCCACAGACCCTGAAGGAACAGGAATACGCTGCCGTGCAGCAGGCTATGAAACAGCATCAGGGAAATATTTCACAAGCGGCGCGCGCCTTGGGACTGCATCGCAGCACCTTGCACCGCAGGCTGAAAGAGATGTCCCAGTTATTTACTGCAGGCGGTCATCATCCAGAAAGTCCGGAATCGGCATGGCAATAATGCCGTCGTCGGCCAGTTCCTGATACTCCTGCACCGTGGCCTGACCACGGATTGCGCGCGGCTCAATGTCGCCCTCGTGCATGCGCCGTGCTTCCTGGGCAAACTGGGTGCCCACATCGTCTGACTTGCGTATCACCGAACGCAGCTCTTGTAAAAGCTGACCTTGAATCGCCCGCATTTGCGCTTCAGTAGGCATGGTTGAAGGCAAGGGAGGCGGAGCCGGAGCACTGGCAGGAGCGCCAAGGCTTTCCTGTGCACCTACGTTGATACGTGGAGCCGAAAGTTTGCGTTTGACCTCGTGGCTGTCGCAGACGGGGCAACACAAAAGCCCGCGACTGATCTGCTCATCGTAACTTTCGCGTGAGCTAAACCAACCCTCGAACACATGGCCGTGTTCGCATTCAAGATCAAAAACCTTCAGACTCATAATGTGTTTATCAATGGGCGGACAGACCGCCGTATTGTGACATAGAAGTGCCGGACCGATCAGGGCAAGTCCGGCATTTGGCGCGGCTTAACGGGGAACAGCGGCCAGCAGACGCTGCGTCAAATCTTCCTGCGGATGGAACAGAACGTGCTGTGCGCTGCCCTGCTCCACGATGCGTCCCTTGGCCATGATAGCAATTCGATCGGCCAGATACTCCACAACCCCGAAATTATGGGTAATGAACAAATAAGCCAGACCCAGTTCCATTTGTAACTCACGCATCAAATCCAGAATTTGCGCTTGTACGGACACGTCCAGGGCCGAGGTGGGTTCATCGCAAATCAGAACGGCGGGCTCTACCGCCAAGGCACGGGCAATAGCGATGCGCTGACGTTGCCCGCCGGAAAACTCATGTGCGTAACGATCCAGGGCGTTCTTGGGTAGACCGACTTGGTCCACTAAAGTTTCAATTCGTTTACGACGCGCCTTGGTGTCCAGCTCGGGACGCAGCGCGGTCAGGCCTTCCAGGAGAATATCCCCCACCATCATGCGCGGATCCAGCGACCCATAGGGATCCTGAAAAATGATCTGCAAACGTGAGCGCAGTTGCCGCAAGGCCTTGCCTTTCACTTGCAAGACGTTCTGCCCCTGCATCTGCACCTGCCCGCTGATCTGAGCCTGATGATCCAGCAAGCGCATCAAAGTACGTGCGACCGTGCTTTTACCGCAGCCCGACTCACCGACCAAAGCCAGGGTTTCGCCCTTGTACAGTTGCAGGCTCAAGTCTTTGACCACGGGAATGACAGGCAGGCGTCGCCACCAGGAGCCAGCCTGCTTATAGGAAACAGACAAGCCCTGAATATCCAGCACCAGCTCTTTGCCGCTATTGCGCGGGGGGACTGCTTCAATAGGCGCAGGGGCACGGGACAAGGGACGCCCACGTTTCTCAAAAGTGGGAATGGCATTGAGCAATTCACGAGCATAAGGATGGCTAGGGCGTAAAAAGAACTGGCTTGCCAGCCCGGCTTCCACTATTTGTCCGTGCCGCATCAAGGCCACATAATCGGCATACTGTTTGACCAGCAGCAAATCGTGCGTAATCAGCAAGATAGCCAGGCCCATCTCTTTCTGTATATCGGCCAACAACTGCAGAATCTGCGCCTGAACCGTTACATCCAGCGCGGTGGTTGGCTCGTCAGCCACCAGCAAATCAGGTTCCGCCGCCAAGGCAATGGCAATCATGATGCGTTGCTTCTGGCCGCCGGAGAACTGGAATGGAAAGTCGTCGTAACGCTGTGCGGCACCGGGGATGCCGACTCGCTCCAGCCATTTGATGGCCCTTGCCCTTTCATGCCCCGCAGGAGCCACACCATGACGACGAATCACCTCGCTGATCTGCCGGCCAATGGACATGACCGGATTCAGGCTGGTGGACGGCTCCTGAAAAATCACGCTGATGCGTTTACCGCGCACATCCTGCATTTGCTGTTCAGGCAAAGGTGGCAGTTCCAACCCGTCCAAGGCAATTTGACCGGACTGCATCCAGGCCGCTTCAGGCAAGAGGCGCAGGATCGCCATGGCCGTCATGCTTTTGCCGCAGCCGGACTCCCCCACCAGGGCAAAGGTTTCACCGCGCTGCACGGCCAAAGACAGATTACGCACCACACTTTGTACACCGGCATCGGACTGCACACGCAGTTCCAGACCCTCGATACTCAGCACGGCAGGCGTTGCAGCGGGCTTCACGGCGGAGACATTTTCAAGCTCGCTCATACCTTGGCTCCTCCTGGACGACGTACTCGCAAAGCCTTGAAGCGACGAGTACGAGGGTCAAACGCCGTTTGCACCGCATCGGCAAAAATGTTCGCAGACAGTACCAAACCCAGCATCATCACAAAAGCCCCGGCCAGGCCCCACCAGATGATCGGGTCGCGGGACAGCTCGCTACGGGCCGCATCAATCATGCGCCCAAAGGATGGCATGCTGGGGTCCACACCAATACCCAGATAAGACAGCACAGCTTCGTACAGCACCAGGCCGGAGAACTCCAGAATCAGGGTGATCAGCACAATGTGCATGACATTAGGCAGCAAGTGACGAAACATGATGCGCAGATGACCGACACCAAAGGCTTGGGCTGCCTGAACGTAGTCCAGCTCGCGCAGCTTCAACACCTCGGCCCGCAGCAGGCGGCACAGGCCCGCCCAGCCGGTTAACCCCAGAATCAGGCACAGCATGAACAAGCGCAGATCTGCGCGAGCGGCCACGGTGTCGAAGCTGTCGGGATGGGTGTCGATATAGACCTGCATCATCAACACGCAAGCGGCGATCAGCAGCACGCCAGGGATGGAAGTCAGCGTGGTGTAAATGTATTGAATGACATCATCCACCCAGCCCCGGAAGTATCCAGCGGCCAAGCCCAGAATGATGGCAGGTGGCAGCATGGCAAAGGTGGTCAAGGTGCCAATCACCAAAGCCGTGCGCACGCTTTTCAAGGCTTGCCAGATGATGTCGTTACCCGTGCGATCCGTGCCCAGCACGTAGTAATTCGCGCTCAGGCTCAGCACCAGGCATAGCAGTATCACCAGCACGCAGGCACTGAACCAGACCAATCGCCAATTCACCAAACCCTGCCCTTGCCACCAATAACGCCAGGCCGCGCCCCAACCCGGCTCCATGGATTGCTTGCGCCCCCAAAGCGTCAGCAGAACAGCCAGTAGCACGCTGCCCAGCACACCCCAGGCCAAACCTTTGGCGCCTAGCTGCAAAATATCGTATCTATGCGCGGCAGGCGTATCCATACCCACCCCGGCATTGACCAGACGCGGAAAGTCCCGCACGGGCTTGCCATCTATCAGCATGCTTTCTTTGGTCAGTTGAAAGCGGGCCAAGGGAGCAGAATAGGTTTTTTCCACCTCGGCCAGCCCGGCTTTCTTCAGAATATCGTCCAGCGCAGAGCGGGCGACGGGGGCATAGCTGGCTGTGCTGGCTTCCTGCCCAGGGGCTGCCGGCAATAAAGGCCGGTAGTGAATGGAGTCCAGTAAACCGATCAGCAGGAAAAAGACCAGAAAAACAGCAGCGCACATGGCCGAGGGCGTACGTGCCACACTGGCCCAGGCCGAGCGCAAGGCAGGCCGCTTGACGACGCGCCAGGTGTAGAGCGCCATGGCCAGAAACAGTGCCAGCACAAAGGTATCGGTCCAGAGAAAGACGAACTGTGGCATGGCGGGCTCAACTAAAACGAATGCGGGGGTCAACCAGGGTGTAGGAGATATCGGCCAGAATCAAACCGGCGATATAAAGCATCGATCCTAAAAACACCATGGCACGCACAATGGAGAAGTCCTGGGCATTGATGGCATCAATGGTGAAGCTGCCCAGACCCGGAATACCAAAAAAAGACTCCGAAATCAGGCTGCCCATGAACAGCAGGGGCAAAGCCGATACGGTACCCGTCAGAATGGGCAAGAGCGCATTGGGCAAGACATGGCGGAACAAAACGGTAGATTCCGCCAGCCCCTTGGAGCGCGCCGTACGCACATAATCACGGCTGGCCTCTTCCAGAAACAGGCTGCGATAAAAGCGCGATTCCGCCCCGATACGCGACAAAATCCCCACCAGCACCGGCAAGACCAGAAAGCGCCAGTTATCCATCCCTTCTACCCAGCCCGAAAACGGCACCCAGCGCAGCACCCGTGCAAACAGCCATTGCCCGGCAATGATGTAGAACAGGCCCGAAATGGACATCAACACGACGCACAGCACAACGGCGGAAAAATCCAGTCGGGTTCCCCGAAAGAACACCATCAGCAAGGCAAAACTGATACACACCCATAAGCCTAAAAAGAAGGTGGGCAAGGCCAGCGCCAAACTGGGCCCCATGCGTTGCTTGATCTGATAGGCAATATCCTGCCCCTGGTCGGACAAGCCAAAATCCAGGCGCAACAAAGGAACCGAGCGCTCGTAGAAAATCGTGTCGGTAAAGGTTTTGGAGCCTTCCGCTTGCGCGTTATAAAACAACGGCTTGTTATAACCGCGCTCTGCCTTCCAGTTTTCAATGGCCGTCTGACTGACGCGCTGTCCGCCAATGGACAAACGGGCCATATCGTCAGGCGTGTTCACGGCAAAGAACAACACAAAGGTCAGCAGATTGACCCCAATCAGAATCAGCACGCCATACAGAATGCGCCGCAGCATATAGGAAAACATCAGTCTTTCTCCTTGCGCAGAGCCACATGGCGACGACGCGCCTGAGCCTGCGAGCGCACCACCCACACCAGAATCAAGGCCAGCAAGCCCAGCGGAATGGCGGGCCACCAGACGGGGCGGTTCCAGCGATCAATGCGCTCCACACGCTGTTCGGGGTCGATACGGTAATACTGGATGCTGTCGCGCACCATCATGGACGGCTTGGCATTGCGCACCCAGCTTTGGTAGGCACCACCCGCATTGGGCACATAGCCAAACATCCAGGGGGCATCATGCTGGACCAGATGGATCATCTGCTGCACCACCGCCTGCTTGTCCGGGCCGTCGTTCAGAAAGCGCATTTGCTCGTACAGGCGATCAAACTCCGCGCTTTGGTAATTGGCGGCGTTCTCACCACCAAAATCCTTCTTGGCCTGGGGGCCATAAAGCAAGGTGAAGAAGTTTTCGGCATCCGGGTAGTCGGCTACCCAGCCCCACAGAAAGAGCTGTGCCGCGCCCCGCTTCATCTTGTCCTGAAAGCGGTTGTAATCGGTAGCGCGCACTTCCAGCTGCAAGCCTACCTGGGCCAGCTGACGGCGCATCCAGTCCACCGTGGCATCCGAGCCCATACCCATCATGGAGTCGTAATACAGAATCAAGGGCTTGCCGGTACGGCTGTCCCGTCCATCGGGATAGCCCGCCTGTCGCAGCAAATCACGCGCTTCGTCCAGACTGCGGCGTTTCACCACGCCGTTGTCCTTGGTGTAGACGTAGGGGTTGGCACCCTGGGGCAGCGGCTGATAGCCCGGCACGCCAGGCGGCAGAGGACTATGCGCGGCCTCCCCTTGGTCATTCATGAAAATGGAAACGTACTGCTCCCAGTCGAACACAATGCTGATGGCCAGGCGCAGCTTGCGGTTTTTCTCGAACTGCTCGGGCGTATCGCCCTGGCCGACCACCGGGTCGTGCCAGTTAAAGCCCATATAAAACAATTGCGCTTCAGGTGCCGTGCGCAATTGCAGGCCGCGCTCCTGATACAGATTGGCTTTGTCGACCGAGTCCTGCGCGGCTACTGTCATGGCGACACCGTACTCACCCCGCTCCACCTGCGGAATGTCGTAATAGCCCTGCAGGAACTTGCCCATCAAGGGGACGCCCTCTTTTTCCAGAGAGAACACCACTTTATCCAGGAAAGGCATGGGTTTGCCGCAATCTTCCAGTAAACCAGCAGCCTGGTCGCCGGGCTCGCCCACACAAGGGTATGGCTCCCCCCGATAATTGGGGTTACGGCTCAGAACGTGACGGCGATTGGTCAGGGATTCTGTCAGCATGAATGGGCCTGTGCCCACGGGCCAGCTATCCAGTGTCAGATTGTGCTGCGCCATGCGCGGCTGGCTATAAAAGCGCTCGGCCTCCCAGGCCATGGGCGCGGTAAAGGTCATGGCCAGCCAGTACTTGAACTGTGGGTACTTGCCATTCACCTCGATGCGCAAGGTGTGTTTATCCAGCGCTCGCACACCTGGCAAGGTGTAGGGCCGCAAATCCAGCCATTGTGGACGCGGCTCCTGCTTGTCGATACGGGCCAGCTCTTCACTGAACTCCTTGAAGCCCCGGATGTGCTCGGCCATCACACCCAGCACAGGAGAGGCCAAGCGCGGGCTGGCCAAACGCTTGAAGGCGTAAACGTAATCGTGAGCCGTCAGCTCGCGCGAGCCGGTATGGGCGAAGTCGGCAATGCTGAAAGCATCGTTCAGGTCCGGCGCCCGCATGGGGTAATAGCGGTACTCGCCCTGTTCATCCAAGGCAAAGGCCGGATGCGGCTGAAAGCGAATGCCTTGCTTGATGGGAATATCGTAACGGCTGACTGCCACCTGTTCGCCCGGCACATCAGCAGGCAAACGATTACCCTGCTCATCAAGGTATACAGGCTCTACCAGCTCGGCCGCCGCCTTGGGAATCAGGCGGTAGGGACGGTCCAGATAGTGATAGCCGTACAGCGGCTCATAAATCGAATACGTAAACGGTGTCTCGTCACCGGAGTAGGACAAGGCCGGGTCCAGGTGATTGGGGGAGCGGGTCGTGAACGCGCTGTAGAGCGTGTTTTCTGCTGCGCTGCCTTCCTGATAAGGGCTGTTAACGGGTTTGGAGCAAGCTGCCAATCCGACGCACAACAGAGCCAGCCCCATCCGCCGCAAAGGGCTTAGCATTGCCCTTGCTGCCAGCAGTCATAACGCCATTTCCATGGCGGGACAGGACTGGGCTCTGACCAGATGCCTACACCGGCTTCCTTGGCTTCGCGCTCCAGCTGATCAATACGAGGGTCGCGCAGGAAGCGGCCGCGTTTTTCACGATTGGCCATGGCCATTCCAGCCCGTACCAGTTTCTGGTTGGCGGTTTCGCCATCGGCCAAAGGCACATCGCATACAGCGCGACCGTGGCGGTCGCGCTCATAGCAAGACAGGGTCAAATGTTTACCGGAAACCAAATCCGACAGGAAGCGCCGCGAGGCCACCGCAAAGGGCTGGCCGGGACGACGGCTGTCTTTGGTGGTTTCGGGGGCATCAATACTGGCCAGACGCACGCGCACCTGCCTGTTATTGCTGGGCAAAATCGTCAGCGTATCGCCGTCGGCCACCCGCACCACCCGCCCTGTCAGCTCGAAGTCTTGAGCCTGAACAGGCAAGGCCCAGACAGCCATCACAGCCGTCAAGCCAGCACAAATGGCTGTGCGCCGCGTCAAAGAAGAAAAGCCGGACAGGGAAAACACAGTCATGATGCGGACAACACTCCAGGCGGGTAGCAGAAACTAGGCTAACAAATTATAGATACTGCGCACCGCCTGTCCAGAGCAATGTCCCTAGTAGGCAAGACTGCGTCAAGACGCCTGCAGGCGGGGCCAGATGCGATGCAAATACCAGGAAGCCTGCTCCACACCTTCCAGCCCGAATACGGTAGCCGGACCTTGTTGCAGACGATGGGTCGCGAACAGATCCGCGACGGCATCGGGAGCCACCTGGCGCATCAGGCAGGCTTGGTACAGCAGGGCCAGTTTCTGCGTCCAGACACGGCCTCCCGCCTGGGAAACCGTGCTCAACAAATCCTGTGCAACCTGACCCAGTTCCGCATCATCTCCCGTACGGGCACGCAAGTCTGCCTGCAAGGCCTCCAGGACACCTTCCTGACTCAAGGCGCGCTGCACATCCAGGCACATCACATTGCCTGAACCTTCCCAAATAGAATTGACAGGAGCTTCACGCAGCAAGCGTGGCATGGGGCCATCCTCGATATAACCGTTGCCGCCCCAGGTTTCCATGGCTTCGGCACACAGGGCGATGGCCCGACGACATACCCAGAACTTGGCAGCCGGGGCCAGCACGCGTAGCACCGCCTGCGCCACGGGATCATCAGCCCGCTCCTGCAAGTCCACCAGGAACAGGGCCAGATGGGTGGCCGCTTCACTTTCCAGGCTCATATCCAGCAATACCGCCTGCATCAAGGGCTGATCGATCAACTGTTTGCCAAAGCAGCGTCGATGCTGACAGTAATGCAGGGACTGCACCAGGGCCTGCCGCATCAGGGCGGCACTGCCCAGCACGCAATCAATACGGGTACGGGCCGCCATTCCGGCCAGCAGAGCAATACCGCGACCGGCTTGGCCCACGCGCCAGGCCAGTGCACCATCAAAATCAATTTCGGCACTGGCGTTGGAGCGGTTGCCCAATTTGTCTTTCAGCCTGCGTATATACCGGCGATTCAAGCCATATTCGGTATAGCGCGGCATCAGGAAACAAGAAAACTGCTCGTGCTCACGCGCCAGTACCAGATGCCCGTCCGCCTGCGGCACGGAGAAAAACCATTTGTGCCCGTAAAGACGAAACGCCTGAGCCTGGGGATGCGCTTCAGTGGTGCAGCCGCGCAGATCAGAGCCGCCCTGCATTTCCGTCATGCCCATACCCAGCAGCACGCTGCTTTTTTCTGTCATCAACTGATCAGAAGAATCGTACTGATTGATGTCCAGCTTGGCCGCCCATTCCTGAAACGGATCAGCCTGCAGTAAGGGCGCAGCGGCGCGCGTCATGGTCAAGGGACACAAGGTGCCCGCCTCAATCTGACCATGCATGTAAAAGCCCATGGCTCGTTGCAGGTGCTGGCCAGGTTCGGACTGATGGGGCCAGATATGCAGGCCCTGCTCCATGCCCAGGCTCATCAATTGATGCCAGGCGGGATGAAAATCCACCTGATCAACTCGTTGCCCTTGGGCAGACCAGCCTCGCCATTGCGGCGGCTGGCGATTAGCCAAGGCACCTTGCTCGCGCCAATGGGCAGAGCCCAGTTTCTGGCCGTAGTCCGCCAGCGCTTGCCGAGCCTCCTGGGAGGCCAGCTTGCTTTGCCAATGTTGTAAAGCCGGATCTTCGCCAAACAGATCGTCATTCATCAAATCCGGCACCTGATTCTGTAACTGCTGTTCCAGACCCATCTCGCCTCCTTGATTCCGGCCGTCTTGCCCCGTCTCTTAATCTAGAGCCATTTGGCCTTTTTGAATTTCCAGTACAAAAATCCGCACACGCTGCCCATCAGGCCCAAGGCCAGGGGGTAGCCCAGCGTCCATTCCAGCTCGGGCATGAATTTGAAGTTCATGCCGTAAATCCCCGCCACCGCGGTCGGCACGGCCAAAATGGCCGCCCAGGCCGCCAGCTTGCGGGTAGTGTCAGTCTGCTGCATCTGCCCTATCATCAAGCCACCTTCAAAGGCGAAGGCCAGGGCTTGCCGCAGGCTGTTAATAAATTCGGAAGTGCGGGCAATGCGGTCTGCCACTTCACCGAAATATGCCCGACTTTCCGCATCCACATACGCCAGCTCGATGCGCGACAAACGACGGCTTAGCTCCGCCAATGGCGTTACCGCGTTATACACGCGCAGCAAATCGCGCCGTAAACGATAAATACGCCGTACATCGTTTTCCTTGAAGCCCCGAATCAGAAATTGCTGTTCAATGGCCTCTACCGCCTTTTCGGTTTGTTCCAGGCAAGTCTGATACTGGTCCACAATCAGATCCAGCAACTCCGAGGCGACAAAATCACTGCCCCGCTCCAGCAAGGCCGGTGTGCTTTCCAGACGGGCACGCAGCTCTAAATAGCTGCTGTTGGAGCCACGCCGCACCGTCAGCAACAAGCCGTGGGCAATCAGAATCTGCGTAGTACCAAAAAGTGGGCGCAGATCTTTCAGGCCCAAGGTTACCGCCACCACAATCAGGCAATTGCTGAACTCCAGCAATTTGGGACGGCGATGAGGGGCTATCAATTCTTCAACGGCATTGTCTGGCAGACCCAGTTGCCCCCCTACTTCGCGCAAGATCGCCTCGCTGGGGTCTTTCAAACCAATCCAGATAAAGCCGTCCTTCAAGGGATCGTGTACAGGCAGGTGATGAATATCCAAAGCCTGTGCTGGCTGGCCAGACTGATAGCGATACGCGGCCACCACAACGTCTTGTGCATCAGGGGCGACCGGAGCTATTTCTTGCATGCTGTCTCCTTGCAGACAAAGCCAATTTTTTTGTTCGATAATAGCACTGGCCTCCCTCCGCGCTGCGACCGCAGCGACTTGCAAGGAACGACATGAAATCACGATCCATTCTGTGCCTGGGCACACTGATTATGGCCTTGGGCGTAGGCCTGGGCGCGTTTGGTGCCCACGCCCTGCGCGCCATGGTTGACGCTTCGGCATTGGCAACCTGGCACACGGCCGTGCTGTATCAATTGCTGCATGGTCTGGGCTTGCTGCTGATTGCCGCGTTGGGCTCGCAATTGAATGCGACCTGGCAGTCGCGCAGCGCAATTCTGATGCTGGCTGGCGTACTGATTTTCAGCGGCAGCCTGTACATTCTGGTGCTTAGCGGCGTGAAATGGCTGGGCGCGATTACCCCTATTGGCGGAGTAGCCATGATTCTGGCCTGGCTCTTTCTGGCCATTGCCGCCCTGCGTGGCAAGGACGCCTGACCCCAGGCCTTTGCCTTCGTATAATGGGGCGCATATTCTGCCTACCAGGAGCGCCCCGTGTCTGATTCCGCCTTTTCCCTACGCGAATTTACCCGCCAACTGCCCAAGGCTGAACTGCACCTTCATATCGAAGGCACGCTGGAACCGGACTTGATCTTCAAGCTGGCCCAGCGCAATCACATTACGCTGCCCTATCCCGATCAGGCCAGCCTGCACGCCGCCTATCAGTTCACCGACTTGCAGTCCTTTCTGGACCTGTACTACGCCGGGGCGGGGGTTCTGATCACCGAGCAGGATTTCTTTGACATGACCTGGGCCTACTTTCTGCGCGCCCAGGCCGATGGCATTGTCCACACGGAAATCATGTTTGACCCGCAGACGCACACGGCACGCGGGATCGCCATGGAAACCGTGTTTGCCGGGATTGCCCGCGCCGCCCGCCAGGCTAGATCCGAGTTGGGGATCAGCAGCTATCTGATCTTGAGCTTCCTGCGCCACCTGAGCGAAGCCGAGGCGTTTGACACCCTGGAAGCCGCCTTGCCCTTGCGCAATCAGTATTCCGACCTGTGGATTGCCATTGGCCTGGACTCCTCGGAAAAGGGCAACCCGCCCGCCAAATTCGAGAAGGTTTATGCCCGTTGCCGAGAGCTGGGTTTCCGACTGGTCGCCCACGCGGGTGAGGAAGGCCCGGCCAGCTATGTACGCGATGCCCTTCAGCTTCTGAAAGTAGAACGCATCGACCATGGCGTGCGCAGCCAGGACGACCCGGCCCTGATGCAGTATTTGGCCGACCACGCCATTTCCTTGACGGTCTGTCCTCTGTCCAACATCAAGCTGAAAGTTTTTGATAGCCTGCACCAGCACAATCTGAAGCATTTGCTGGATCGCGGCCTGAATGTCTGCGTGAACTCGGACGACCCAGCCTATTTTGGCGGCTATCTGCTGGACAACTACCTGCAAACCGCCCAGGCCCTGAATCTGCGGGAGGCCGATTTACGCACTCTGGCAGCCAATAGCTTGCGCTCCTCCTTTTTACCCAAGGAGCAAAAGCAGGCCTGGTTGAACAAGCTGGAGCAGATTCCCGGAAATGACTGAATCCGCGCTGTACCTTCCACGTGCGTTCTTTGCCCGTGATCCGCGTTACGTTGCCCTGGAATTGCTGGGCAAAACCCTGGTTTTGAATGACGAGCGCGGGCAGCGCTGCGCCACCATTGTAGAAACCGAAGCCTATCTGGGTCCCCAGGATCAGGCCGCCCACAGCCGACGCGGTATCACCGAGCGCACGCGACTGATGTTCGGCCCGGCAGGCTACGCCTATGTGTATTTGATCTACGGCCTGCACCACTGCATGAATATCGTCAGCGGTGTTGAAGGCGATGGTACGGCGGTCTTGCTGCGGGCGGCGCAATGGACGCCGCCTGAGGATGGCCCGTCCCTGTCAGGCCCCGGACGCTTGTGCAAAGGGCTGGGTATAGACAAAGCTTATAACGGTGCAGATGCCTGCACCCCTGCCATGCATTGGCTGGACGCCCCCGCCCTGCCGCCGGAGCAAATTCTGATCAGCCCACGCATCGGCGTAGAGTACGCGGGCGCCTGGGCCAAGGCCCCCTTGCGCTACTCGATTGCCCAGCATCCCGAGGTGTCCGTCAAGCCGGGCAAAACCACCACAAAACGCAGTGTCAAAGGCCTTAAACGCCCCGCCTAGAACAGGTATTATTAATCCTTCAAGCTGAATGCTTCCCAGCTGCTTTTAAGGATTTCCCATGCGACTCTCCGTACTACTTAGCGTCCTTCCCGCCGTTTTGCTGGCTGCTTGCACGGCCACGGGCAATAGCGCGCAAACAAGCTCGACTTCTTCGTTCAGCGACTCTTCTGGTGGTCTGTGCAATGCGGACGCCTTGAATCCAGCCGGTCAAACCGCCAGCCAAAGCCAAGTTGAACGTCTGGTCAAACAGGCCGGTGCGGCAAAAGCCCGCGTCCTGGCTCCGGACCGCATGTACACCACGGACTACGATCCCACCCGTTTGAACATCCGCGTGGACGAACAAAACAAAATTACCTCTGTTTACTGCGGCTGATCCCTGATGACTCTTGAGCAAAGCCAACACTTGCTGGACACGCTATTTGCCCCTTGGGTGCAAGCCCTGAAATTGCGTGTAGAAAACATGAATGAAGACGGCGTGGTTCTACGCCTGCCTTTTTCAGATCAATTGACGCACGTGGCCGGTGTGGTCTGCGGTCAGGTGTATATGGCGGCAGCCGATACCGCCATGGTGCTGGCCGTCAGTCAAAGCCTGGGGGAGTTTCGCCCCATGACTACAGTTTCACTGAACACCAGCTTTGTACGCCCGGTTAGCCAGGGGGATGTGCTGGTACACGCCCAAGTGCTGAAGCGTGGCAAAAGCATGGTCTTTGGCGACATCAAGCTGCTGGACGAGCAAGGTCGACTGGCCGCCCACGCCACCACCACCTACGCCCTGCTGCCAGGCTGACGCTCCCCGGGACGGCCACCCGCTTTGCAAGACAGACTCTGACACAAAACAATCCGTCCAGGGGTTTGGCAGAGCGGGCGTGGCACGACTATCATCGTTATAGCAGCTGCGCCCCGGTTTAGCCCTGTGGCCGCTGACCCGTCCGATTCCTTGTTGATCGCTTTTCTGGAGAAGTTCAAATGGCAAAAGTCCTGGTTCTCTATTACTCCGCCTATGGCCACGTAGAAAAAATGGCCCAAGCGGTTGCCGAAGGTGCACAAAGCGCTGGCGCAACGGTGGACATCAAGCGTGTCCCCGAACTGGTCCCGGAAGCCGTGGCCCAGAAAGCGAATTTCAAGCTGGATCAAGCCGCCCCGGTAGCTACTATTGGCGACCTGGAAAACTACGACGCCATCATTGTCGGCACCGGCACCCGTTTCGGGCGCATCAGCTCGCAAATGGCCAGTTTTCTGGATCAGGCCGGTGGCCTGTGGGCGCGCGGCGCACTCAATGGCAAGGTAGGCGGTGCCTTTACCTCTACCGCCACCCAACACGGTGGGCAGGAGCTGACGCTACTGTCCATTATTCATAACCTGATGCACTTTGGCATGATTGTGGTGGGCCTGCCTTACAGCTTTGCAGGCCAGACACTGCTGAACGAAGTCACTGGCGGCAGCCCCTACGGCGCATCCACCATTGCCGGTGGCGACGGTTCACGTCAGCCCAGCCAGAACGAGCTGGACGGCGCCCGCTACCAGGGCCGTCATATCGCTGAAATTGCAATCAAGCTGAAAGGCTAAAACGGAGTACACAGATGGGCATGATGATAGATGGACAATGGCATAGCAAAGAGCCTGTCAGCAGCACCCAGTCCGATACATTTCAACGTGCCCAGTCTGCCTTCCGGGACTGGATTACCGCCGACGGCGGCCCCGGCCCGGACGGCCAGGCAGCGCAGCCTGCCCAGGCCAATCGCTATCATCTGTATGTCTCGCTGGCCTGCCCCTGGGCGCATCGCACCTTGATCATGCGCGAATTAAAGGGGCTGCAAAAGCTGATTTCAGTGTCGGTGGTAAACCCCATCATGGGCGATCAGGGCTGGACCTTTGAACCGGCTGAGGGCGTGGTGCCGGACCCAGTCATGGATGCGCAGTTCCTGCATCAGCTCTATGCCAAGGCGGACCCGAAATTCACAGGGCGCATTACCGTGCCCGTACTGTGGGACAAGCAGCGCGGCACAATCATCAATAACGAGTCGGCCGAGATCATGCGTATTTTCAACAGCGCCTTTGACACTTTGGGCGCGCGCAACCTGGATATGGCGCCTGCCGAGCTATTGGGGGAAATCAACCAGATCAATGCCCATGTGTATGACACCGTCAATAACGGGGTCTACAAAGCAGGTTTTGCCCGCTCACAAGCCGCCTACGACACAGCAGTTCATGCCCTGTTTGACAGCCTGGACGGGCTGGAGGCTCGCCTGAGCCAGCAGCGCTACCTGACTGGCACGCAACTGACCGAGGCCGACTGGCGCTTGTTCACTACCCTGATTCGCTTTGATCCGGTCTATGTTGGCCATTTCAAATGCAATCTGCGCCGTCTGATTGATTATCCGAATCTGTGGAACTACATGCTGGAGCTGTACCAAATGCCTGGCGTGGCCAGCACGGTCAGCCTGGATCACATCAAGACCCATTACTACAGCAGTCACCGCCATCTGAACCCGACGGGCATTGTGCCGGCTGGCCCTGTACTGGATCTGAACGGGCCCCACGGACGAGGTCATTTACCCGTCCAGCCAGGGCCCTTGCATATCGGGCTTCAGTAACCGGGGCGATCGAAAATATCGGGATTGAGCAAGATGGAGCGGTCTACCTGATTGATATCGGTACGACCGCAAAACGCCATGGACACGTCCAGCTCATTCGCCATCAGTTTCAGCAAACGGGCCACACCGGCCTGCCCCGCCGCACCCAAGGCATACAGGAAAGCACGGCCAATCATGGCACCTTGAGCGCCCAAGGCGCGGGCACGCAACACATCCTGACCGCTGCGAATACCACCATCGACCAGCACTTCGATCTTGTCACCTACCGCCTTGCTGATCGCAGGCAGGCAGGAAATTGAGGATGGCGCGCCATCCAGCTGACGGCCACCGTGATTGGACACGATCAAGGCATCAGCCCCGCTATCCACGGCATAACGTGCATCGTCCGCATCCATAATGCCTTTAACAATCAGCTTGCCGCCCCAGGCATTCTTGATCCACTCGATATCTTTCCAGTTCAGGCTCGGGTCGAACTGCTCGGCCGTCCAGGTCGACAAGGAGCGCAGATCCGATACTCCCTTGGCGTGGCCGACGATGTTGCCAAAGCTGCGACGATGCGTGCGCAGCATATTGCGGCACCAGTACGGCTTGGTCGCCAGATTCAGCAAATTAGGAATAGTCAGGCGTGGAGGCGTGGTCAAGCCATTCTTGATGTCCTTGTGACGCTGGCCCAAGACCTGCAAGTCAAGAGTCAACACCAGGGCCGAGCAGTTGGCCGCTTTGGCACGCGCAATCAGGTTTTCAATAAAGCTGCGATCACGCATCACATAAAGCTGAAACCAGAACGGGGCACGGGTAGCCTGGGCCACGTCCTCCAGCGAGCACACACTCATGGTGGACAGAGTGAAAGGAATACCAAAATCCCGTGCGGCCAAAGCCGCCAGCATTTCACCATCGGCGTGCTGCATGCCGGTCAGGCCGGTAGGGGCAATAGCCACGGGCATGGCAACATCCTGGCCCAGAAGCTTGGTCTTCAGACTGCGATGGTCAATGTCCACGGCCACACGCTGTTTGAATTTCAGTTTGTGAAAATCCTGCTCGTTCGCATGATACGTGCCCTGCGTCCAGGAGCCGGAGTCGGCGTAGTCATAAAACATCTTGGGCACGCGGCGTTTGGCCGCCAGGCGGAAATCTTCAGTGCAGGTAATTTTCGACAGATCCATTACATTGGGCTCCAAAACAATGGCGTAATAATGCGACTTTGTGCCCTGCGGGGCAAGTCATCCGGGGCAGACTGTTCGAAGTTTCTGTCTGGCGCGCCTAAAGGACCACCAAGACGAGCCCCCAAGACCAAAAATAAAGAGATTCACTGTTGTCCCGCTGCACGCCTTGCCATCTCTGGCTTTACAGCCTGCCAGCCGACCCCGAAAAACATAAAAAAAGACGATTTCAGTAAAATTTGTTGATATTTTGGTGACAAGTAAAAATAGCCGTGCTATATTTCTACTTCTTTAGCGGCTGTAGCTCAGTTGGATAGAGTACTTGGCTACGAACCAAGGGGTCGTGGGTTCGAATCCTGCCAGCCGCGCCATATTCAGTAAAAAAGCCATTTCTTCGGAAATGGCTTTTTTGCTTTCTGCTCGGATATCAGACGGCACCACTACACTGCCGAGCGTCGCTCAAACCTGCACCCACAATAGCAATAAGCAATACGAGCAGGCTTGAACGAAGAAATAGAACGAGCAATAGCGGTTATGGCTTTATATAGTTAGGAACTCTATTGCTATGAGGCCTTATCGCCTTTCAGACAACTCAATACCCGCACCGTCACCAAAGCCATCGTGCACCCATGCTGTCACGGGGACGGCATAGCTCCACCCACCCGCTTTCCACCAGCACTCTGCAAACCACGCTTGGATAGTATTGGCGGCAATACTCAAGCCATCAAACTCGTCATCCAGGAAATAGTCTTCGTGGAAGGCGTCCATCTTGCTCAAACCCAGAGAAAGCTCCATGGCCCTACCGGGGAAAATGGAAGGGTCGTTGCTGTCTACTTTATTATTGTCACCACGGTAGTAAATCCATGCCGACGGAGTTTCCAGGCCGTCTTCACCAAAGAAGATTTGGACCTCGGCATCCGCGACACTATCTGGCACAGACAAGGCAAACAAGGTACGCAGTTCAGCAATAAAATGCTTTGAGGCGCGCTCCAAACACCGTTTATAACGCTGCTGAAACTGTGCCGGACTCAAGCCGAATGGAACCATGCCTGTAACTCCTGATGCAGCTAAACTGCTGCTAATTAACTGGTGACAGCCGCATCATCACGTTCGATTCTGACGCAACCGCACAAAGAGTAATGGCCCCACTACCCAAGCAGCAAGTCACTCTTGCATCGGCAAGGTCATCCATACCCTGGCTTAAAAACACTACAAAGTGCCGGGTTAAATCCGCAGCCCCCTGCCCCGCACACCACTCCAAAGCCTTATTTTCCCGTGTTTTCAGAAAAATTTCGCACTTATTTCAAGAAAAATGCTTTTTAGGCTTGTCACGCTGATAAATAGTCTGCTATAGTTTCACTTCTTTAGCGGCTGTAGCTCAGTTGGATAGAGTACTTGGCTACGAACCAAGGGGTCGTGAGTTCGAATCTTGCCAGCCGCGCCATATTCAAGTTGGTTTCCTCACGGAAATCAGCGACCAGAGTTAGAACTCGTGGGGTCAAACCCAATGGATGAGACTCTGAAAAGATCAGCCCTGATGACATCGTCATCAGGGCTTTTTCTTTGCCTGCTGCTTTTACCCTGCATACCGCCGCTTACCTGCAAACAGATCAAAACTCCACGACTGCAGACCGGGCACAATGTCTGTTGCACTTTCCCGCCCCTACGGCCTCAACCGTAAAGGGACAAGCGGTGTAAAGTAGCGACTTCCGCCCAGACAGAGCCTGCCTGCTCTTGTTAGACCACAGAGTCTGCGCGGACCTCCTCTTAATCGACAGGATTGACCATGTTTGAGCGCACAAAACTTCTTTTGCCTTTAGCGGCCCTCCTTCTGGCCAGCGCCAATAGCTACGCCCAGGATAGCGGCCCTGCCATTCAGCTGGCGCAAATGGGCGGAGCCATGCACGCTGCCGCCGAAGTTTGCGGTGACTACAGCCAGACCCAGCTTGATGAGATGAAAAAACAGCAGAAGTCTTCCATTCAAAGCATGGGCCTGAACGACGAGGACTTTGATAAAGCCTTTGAGCAAGGCCTGGACCGTGGCCGTCAGGATCTGCAAAAAGCCACTGCCGAGCAGCGCAAGCAGATGTGCGAGCAATTGCGCTCCGGCCCCAAGTTCTAAATTCGCTCTACTCAACAAGAAAGCGCTCTGGCCCGCAAGGAACCAGAGCGCTTTTTACTGCCAGCGCGAAGACGGACTTGTCTTACAGCGCTTTGACCATATCTTCGATGGTCTTTTTGGCATCGCCAAACACCATCATGGTCTTGTCCATATAGAACAGCTCGTTATCCAGACCAGCATAACCAGCAGCCATGGAGCGCTTGTTCACGATCACGGTGCGAGCTTTGTAGGCTTCCAGAATCGGCATGCCCGCAATCGGCGAAGCCGGATCGTTCTTGGCGGCCGGGTTGACCACGTCGTTGGCACCCAGTACCAGCACCACGTCCGTTTGAGCAAACTCGCTATTGATGTCGTCCATTTCAAAGACCTGCTCGTAAGGCATTTCGGCCTCGGCCAGCAAGACGTTCATATGGCCAGGCATACGACCGGCGACCGGGTGGATGGCGTAGCGCACATTCACACCCTGGCTGGTCAGCTTGTCCGACAGCTCTTTCAAGGCGTGTTGAGCACGGGCCACGGCCAAACCATAACCAGGCACAATCACCACGGACTCGGCATTGCTCATCATGAACGCGGCATCTTCAGCACTGCCGGATTTCACCGAACGATTACCCTGATCTGCACCACCCGCAGCCGCTTCCGGATTGGCACCAAAACCGCCCAGAATCACGTTGAAGAAAGCGCGGTTCATGGCCTTGCACATGATGTAAGACAGAATCGCACCGGAGGAACCCACCAGCGAACCGGCAATGATCAGCATGGAGTTGTTCAGGGAAAAACCAATCCCTGCTGCTGCCCAGCCCGAATAGCTGTTCAGCATCGACACCACCACGGGCATGTCTGCGCCGCCAATCGGGATGATCAGCATCACGCCCAGCAGGAAGGACAAGGCCAGCAGCACACCAAAGGCCCACCATGCCTGGGTCATCACAAAGATCACGCCGCAAGCCAGGGCCAGCAGACCCAGCAGCAGGTTCAGCATGTGCTGACCTTTGAAGGTAACGGGTGCGCCCTGGAACAGTCGGAACTTGTACTTGCCCGACAGCTTGCCAAACGCGATCACCGAACCGGAGAAGGTAATGGCACCGACCAGCGCGCCCAAAGCCAGCTCCACACGGTTACCCATGGGCAGAGCCACCTCGGCCGAGCCAATGCCGAAGGCCACCGGCTCCAACACCACGGCAATCGCAATGGCTACCGCCGCCAGACCAATCATGCTGTGCATGAAGGCCACCAGTTCCGGCATCTTGGTCATCTCGACACGGCGTGCCATGACGGTACCCAGCACGCCACCAATCACCAGACCAATCAGAACCCGCAGCAGACCAGAGAGCTCTTTGCCTTCAGGGGCCAGGCTATAAATCAGCACGGCTGTGGTCGCAATGGCCAAGGCCATCCCCACCATGCCAAACAAGTTGCCACGACGCGAACTGGCTGGATGCGACAAGCCTTTCAGGGCCTGAATGAAACACACCGAGGCCAACAAATAGCACAAGGTAACGGTATTCATGGAAATCATGACTGCCCTTCCTTGGGCGTATTTTTAGCGCCCTTCTTTTTGAACATTTCCAACATGCGGCGGGTTACCAGGAAACCACCAAACACGTTTACCGAGGCCAGCGCGGTGGCAATAATGCCCATCGCCTGCGCCCAAGGGCTTTCGGTCAGGGCCGCTGCCAGCATCCCGCCCACAATAATAATGGCCGAAATCGCGTTGGTCACCGCCATCAAGGGCGTGTGCAAAGCGGGCGTCACTGTCCAGACCACGTGGTAACCCACGTAAATGGCCAGCACAAAGATGATCAGGTTAATGACCAGGGGAGAAATAATATCCATGGCGTCAGGCTCCCTGCTGTGGAAAGAGTCGTTTGCCACCCTGTACAACACGGCTGGCATTCACAATGTCGTCGTCCGCAGGGATATGCAGCTCGTCAGACTGATCCTTGAGCATCAAGCCCAGGAACTGTTGAATATTGCGTGCATACAAGGCAGACGCATCCGCAGCCACACGGGCCGGGAAGTTGGTCTCGCCCACCAGGGTCACGCCATATTTCTCCACAATCTGGTCGGCTTCGGTCAAGGCGCAGTTGCCGCCACGGGCCGCAGCCAGGTCAACAATGACCGAACCTGCCCGCATGGACTGCACCACTTCCTCGGCAATCAGACGCGGGGCGGGCCGCCCCGGAATCAAGGCCGTAGTAATGATGACGTCGGCCTGGGCACAACGTGCCGCCACCACCGCCGCCTGCCGTTGCAACCAGGAGGCAGGCATGGGACGGGCATAACCGCCTACCCCTTGTGCCGCTTCGCGCTCTTCATCGGTCTCGTAGGGCACATCAATAAACTTGCCGCCCAAGGACTCGATCTGCTCACGCGCGGCAGGACGCACATCAGAGGCTTCTACCACCGCCCCCAGACGACGTGCCGTGGCAATCGCCTGCAAACCGGCCACACCCGCGCCCAGCACCACGACACGGGCCGCTTTGACGGTACCCGCCGCGGTCATCATCATGGGAAAGAACCGGGGATATAAGGTGGCTGCTTTCAGCACAGCGGCATAACCCGCGATATTGGCCTGCGAGGACAGAACGTCCATGCTTTGCGCCCGCGTGGTACGCGGGATCAGCTCCAGGGCGAACGCCTGGCAGCCCGAAGAAGCCAGCCTGTCCAGACCCTGACTTTCGTAAGGGTCCAGCATACCGACGACCACATGCTCGGCACGCAAACGCGCCGAATCAACATCAGCCGGGCCCACTACCAGCAGCACGGTGGCTTGATAGGGATCTCCTATCGTTGCCCCTGCTGCCTCGTAATCGGCATCCGAGCTGGCAATCCCCTGTCCGGCACCCGCCTCGATAATCACATCATGGCCCGCCTTGCGGTAAGCCTTGATGGTATCGGGCGTGGCCGCTACCCTCTTTTCCCCGGTCCCCCGGGGGCTTAGTACACCCAGTCGCATCTTCAATCTCCAGTTAATTAACTAACTTCTACGATCTCTGACGACGTGCAGTACCCGGATGGGTGAGTCTGTCACCACGTGGACACGACCCAACAACCTCTCCGGCCCGGTGTGTGTTTGCCCTCAACACCGGAACACCATCTATAAATTCGGATGTGCAAAAAACAGGCCTGGTGAAGACCGGCCTGAACAGGATAGAAACCTACCCTTTAGTGTCCCTCTCCCACTCCTGCCCCTTGCAGGAAACTGTCATTCTTTTTGAACTCACTATAAGGGCCTTTATTTGACACAAGAAACCCCGACCCGCACTAGACCGCTTTAGACGAAAAAGCAAGACACATTACTACCACCTGATTATCGCAATATGATGCCTGTTCGACGGAATTTTTTTTTCTTGCCCACTGGGTAACACTGAGTAGATCAGCCTTTGCTACGGACTTAGACGCCTGATAATTAAAACTACAAGCATTGGCCTGCTGCTAAGATAGCAACTTCCTATAAAACTTGTCACTAACTTGTAATTAATGTTCGTGTTCACGCCCCGGTGATGTTTGCGTCGCTACTGGCCGCTGAACCACTTCTTTTCAAAGCCTAGGCAACCGCCCCCTTGATGCGCGGTTTACCTGCACTACTCAGTCCCAGGCTGATCTATCCCCATGGCAGACATCCACATCGATCACGTAGTGAAACGCTACGGCAGCAATACCATCATCAATGAACTGAGCCTGCAAATCCGGCATGGCGAGTTCTTCACTTTATTAGGGCCCAGCGGCTGCGGCAAAACAACCTTGCTGCGCATGATTGCCGGTTTCATCATTCCTGATGAAGGCCGCCTGTTTCTGGACAAGGAAGACATTACCTACCTGCCCGCGCACAAGCGTGAGACCGGCATGGTGTTCCAGGACTACGCGCTGTTCCCCGATAAAACCGTGTTTGACAATGTGGCTTACGGCTTGCGGGTACGCAAAGTCAGCAGCAGCGAGATCAAGAAAAAAGTCGCCTACATTCTGGAGCGTGTGGAACTGGGTGGCATGGGCGAGCGTTACCCGGCTGAGCTGTCCGGAGGCCAACGCCAGCGTGTAGCCCTGGCCCGCGCCCTGGTAATCGAACCCCGTGTTCTGCTGATGGACGAGCCTTTGTCCAACCTGGATGCCAAGCTGCGTATTCAAATGCGCCAGGTCATCCGCGAATTGCAGCAGGAATCCAATATCACCGCTATTTTCGTGACGCATGATCAGGAAGAAGCCCTGTCCATGTCGGACCGTATTGCCTTGCTGCGCCAGGGCCGTATCGACCAGCTCGATACCCCCGAAGCCATGTACTCCACACCACGCACTGCCTATGCCGCCGACTTTATTGGCGCAGCCAATCTGATCGACACCTTGGGCGTGCATGTGGAGGACGGTCACACCACCGTCAGCATTGCGGGTGGGCACATTCTGGTGAACAACCCGCCCCCTGTCGGCCAAGTGCTGCTGGCAGTGCGCCCCGAAAACATCACCCTGCATACCGAGGCTCAGGCCAGCAGCATTCCGGCTCAAGTCGTGGCTCGCCAGTATCTGGGAACCAAAACGGCCTACAGCCTGAAGCTGAACGACGGCAAGCAAATTATTGCCGACGTTGCCGCTGCCCAGGACCCGCATCTGTCTGCAGGTGCTTCGGTGAACCTGAGCTTTAGCCCTGAATGTCGTCTGGTCGAGGCGTAAGACCCATGGCTATTGCTGCAAGACCCCTGGCCCTTCGTTCTCCCTGGTTCCTGCCCGCCCTGGTCTGTCTGGTGGTGCTGGTGTTCTGGGTTGTATGGCCACTCGCCTCCCTGTTCTATCAAAGCGTGATCGACCCGGCAACAGGCATGCCCAGCCTGCACGGCTTTGAGACCTTCTTTAGCGACGCACGCTATGTTGAGGCCTTCTTCAACACCATCAAGCTGGGGTTGATCTCCACGATAGGAACGCTGCTGCTGGGTGCGCCGCTGGCCTATGTAGTGGCCCGCTACGACTTCCCCGGCAAGGCCATCGTGGCGATTCTGCCTTTGACCACCATTGTGCTGCCGGACATCATCGTCTCGCAGGCCTGGCTGATGCTGCTGGGCAATAACGGTGTGGTGCGTCTGGCCCTGGAAAGCATTGGTATTGACCTGCCCAGTTTCTACGGCTGGTTTGGCATGTCCTATGTGCTGATCCTGAACGATTACACCTATGTGTATATCGGCATGCTGGCTGCGCTCAAGGCCATTGACGGCACGCTGGAAGAAGCCGCCGTGAACCTGGGCGCCAGCAATTTCAAGCGCGCGCTCAGCGTCACCTTCCCGGTGCTGATGCCTGCCCTGCTGGTCAATGCCATGATTGTGTTCACGCTGGCCGTGGACAACTTCTCCATTCCCATGATTCTGGGTGGTCAGGTCGATGTGCTGTCCTCGCTGACCTACACCACCTTTCTGTCCGAGATGAGCGGCAACCCCACCATGCAAGGTGTGCTGGCCGTGGTGTCCGTGATTCTGGTCGGTGCGGTGTTGTTCATCCAGAAGCGGGTCCTGGAGCGCAAGACCTTCCAGATGCAGCAAGGCCGCGCCCCGCGTCCGGTTCGTGCTCAAGGGCTGGCCGGCATCTTGCTGACCATCGGTGCCGTACTGTTTGTGACCTTCTCGCTGATTCCGGCCTTTATCGTGCTGATTGGTGCCTTCACCAAAGCCAGCGGCCCGGTCATGCAATACGGAACCTTCACGCTGGACAATATGGAGCGTGCCCTGCGCTACGCTCCCGAGCCCATTTTGAACTCGCTGATGCTGGCCAGTGTCGCCACTATTGCAGGCACCTGCTTTGCCACGATCTGCAGTTACCTGATCGTGAAAAAGCGCCTGTTCGTGGTAACCGCGCTGGACTATATGGTGATGCTGCCTTTGGCCATTTCCGGCACCGTGCTGGGTATTGCCCTGATCCAGACCTACAACAGCGGCATGCTGGTGCTGACTGGCACCTGGGTGATCATGGCCGGTGCGTACTTTGTGCGTAAAGTGCCCTTCTCCATTCGCTCGGCCTCGGCCTCGCTCTACAACATTCCCGACTCTATCGAAGAGGCCTCCATCAATCTGGGTGTCAGCCCCTTCCAGAGTTTCTTCAAAGTGGTTCTGCCCTTGATGAAGCCCGCCATTCTGGGTGCGGCCATCCTGATGTGGGTCACTTCGCTGGCTGAAATTTCCGCCACTATCGTGCTGTATTACGGTGGTATGGAGACCATGCCCATCCAGATGTTCCGTCAGATCGACGCTGGCTTCCTGGCCCGCGCTTCGGCCTATGGGGTGATCTTGATGGTCGTGATTCTGGTGCCGATTTATCTGGCTATCCGTTTTCTCAAGCTGGATCTGTTTTCCAGCCGCTAATCTAAAAAGGCTCACTATGCTGACTACACGTTTTCTGAAAACTGGTCTGGCACTCTCCCTCAGTGTCGGCGCCCTGTCCCTGTCCGGTGCCGCCCTGGCCGCCAATGCCGTGATGTACACGCCCAATAATGTGCAAACCATTGATACGGCGCTGGAAATTGCTCGCAAGACCGCGTCTGACCTGTCCATTCAACAAGTGACCTCGGGCGCTGGTGCCTTGATGAAGCGTATCGAAGCCGAAGCACAGAACCCGCTGGGTGACGTGGTCTGGGGCACTGGCTACGGCACCATGGCGGCTTTCCAGCAGAACTTTGAAGCCTACGAATCGCCCGAGAACAAGGCCATTCCTGAAGCCTTCCACGGCAAGGACAGCCTGTGGACCAGCTCCAACGCCCACGTCATGGTCATCATGGCCAACGAGCGCCAACTGAAAGGCCAGGCCGCTCCAAAAACCTGGTCCGATCTGTTCGATCCTCAGTGGAAAGGCAAGGTCATTATTGGTGACCCCGCATCATCGGGCAGTGCCTACGACCAGGTTTATGGCATCTACCAACTGTACGGTGCAGAAGGCCTGCAAAAGCTGGCAGCCAACGTGATCGTGTCCAAGAGCTCGGGCCAGGTCTACAAAAGCGTGGCTAACGGCGAGTACCCCTTGGGCGTGACCATGGAATACGCGGCCTACGCCTACGTGGCCGGTGGTCAGAAAGGCATTGAGCTGATCTACCCTGAAGACGGTACCTTCATTGCTCCTGAAGGCGTGGCCGTGATCAAGAACCCCAAGAACGGCCAGGAAGCGGCTCGCAAACTGGTCGACGTTCTGCTCTCCAAAGAAGTACAGGAAGCTGAACTGGTGGAGAACTTCCGCCGTCCTACTCGCAGCGACATCAATGTGGCCGAGCTGACCAAGTTGCCTAACCTGGATCAGATCAAAGTGGCCAACATCGATCCTTTGAAGGCTGCTGCCGAGTACGAAACGGTCATCGAAGCCTGGAAACAGGCTTTGGCTGCAGCTGGCAAATAAGCCGGAGAAATTCAGAGCGCAACAGCAATGCGTGGTGGGCCTGCCCCACCCGCCTGCTGGTCCGCACTGAATGGACAAACCCCTTGATGCTGGATTCTCATCCGGCCCTCAAGGGGTTTTTTATTGCCTGAAATACGTGAGCAAAAACGGCTGCTGGGTGACGTATCCCAAGCACTCTCAGACCGGCTCCGAAACTGCGTTGCGCTCGGCAAGCAACAAGCCTGGAGAAAGACAGAGCTGCCTCATTTATCCACTGGATAAATCTGATCTTCACGCAGGCGTGGGCGATCGGCTTCCACTTCGGTCAAAGGCTCCACACGCTGCATGGTTGCCAGTGAACGCTGGGCCAGACGCTGGTACATACGTGTACCGAAAAACTTGCCATCAATGGCTTTCTGATCCAGTTCTTTGACCACCGTCGCGGGAGACCCGGCCACCAGACTGCGTGGCGGCACTTGCATCCCTTTCTTCACAAAGGCCATGGCGCCGATAATGCTGTCTGCACCGATGTCGGCAGCATCCATCACCACGGCATTCATGCCCACCAGCACGTTACGACCGATCACGCAGCCGTGCAGCACTGCTCCATGTCCGACATGACCGTCCTCATGCACCACTGTGTCTTGGTAAGGCGTGCCGTGAATCACACAGGTATCCTGAATATTGGAACCGGCCTTCATGATGATGCGCCCGAAGTCCCCGCGCAAACTGGCCAAAGGACCGATATACACGCCCTCGCCAATAATGACGTCACCAATCAGTACAGCGGTAGGATGAACATAGGCCGTGGGGTGAACCACTGGCACCAGCCCATCAATAGAATAAATATTTTGCATACCTGCCTCGTACAAAAAGCCTGCACCCACAGCCGGCACAAGGTCCGGCCAAAAATACGATCATAGCTGCTGCAGACCGATATAATGCGCCGTACTCTTTCTTTTTGCATCCTATGAGCATGTTGTATTACTGGCTGGCCTTTTCCCTGGGCATGGTGTTTTACGCCGCCTACTTGTCGCAGTCCTTTTTGCTGTCGCAAGGCATCATCTATATGAAGGAAAAAGATCAATCGCCGCCCCTGCTCTGGTTGTTCACCCGCCTGATCGGCTTTATCCTGCGTGCCATTCCCGGCCTGCTGATGCGCCCTATCCCCCTGATTTTGTGGGTCGTGGGCCTGGGGCTGACAGTGCAATACAGTTTCGCACTTTAAGCCAGACGGGCCGCACTTTTCTCGTTCACTGCACGGACATCCGGGTCAGGATTGGGGGCTTCCTGCCCGCACGTCTGCGACTCCCAGTCAAGCCTTCTGCGCCTGTCAGTCAATTCAGCACTGTCCTCCCCTCCTAAACTGACACAAAACAGGATGGCCGGGCTCTGTAAGCAGCACGGCCTGGCGATCAAGATCGCGGATACCGCGACAAGGAGGATGTATGCAGACAAGGAAAATCGTCCGGGCAGCCGCCGTACAGGCCGCCTCTCCCAACTACGACCTGGCAGCAGGTGTTGATAAAACCATTGAACTGGCTCGACAAGCGCGTGATGAAGGCTGCGACCTGATCGTATTTGGTGAAACCTGGTTGCCAGGCTATCCCTTCCACGTCTGGCTAGGTGCACCGGCCTGGTCACTGAAATACAGCGCTCGTTACTATGCCAATTCGCTCTCGCTGGACAGCGCAGAGTTTCAGCGCATTGCCCAGGCTGCGCGAACCTTGGGCATTTTCATCGCATTGGGCTATAGCGAACGCAGCGGTGGCAGCCTGTATCTGGGCCAATGCCTGATCGATGACAAAGGCGAGATACTATGGTCACGCCGCAAACTCAAACCCACGCATGTAGAGCGCACCGTATTTGGTGAAGGTTATGCCCGTGATCTGATTGTGTCCGACACAGAACTGGGACGCGTCGGCGCTTTATGCTGCTGGGAGCATTTGTCGCCATTGAGCAAGTACGCGCTGTACTCCCAGCATGAAGCCATTCACATTGCTGCCTGGCCGTCGTTTTCGCTATACAGCGAACAGGCCCACGCCCTCAGTGCCAAGGTGAACATGGCCGCCTCGCAAATCTATTCGGTGGAAGGCCAGTGCTTTACCATCGCCGCCAGCAGTGTGGTTACTCAAGAGACGCTGGACATGCTGGAAGTGGGTGAGCACAACGCCTCTTTGCTGAAAGTGGGCGGTGGCAGCTCCATGATTTTTGCACCGGACGGGCGTACTCTGGCTCCCTACCTGCCTCATGATGCCGAAGGCTTGATCATTGCCGATCTGAATATGGAGGAGATTGCCTTCGCCAAGGCGATCAATGACCCCGTGGGCCACTATTCCAAACCTGAAGCCACCCGTCTGGTGCTGGACTTGGGGCACCGCGACCCTATGACTCGAGTGCACTCCAAAAGCGTGACCAAGGCGGAGGCTCCCGAGCCAGGTGTGCAAAGTACGATTACCTCATTCGCTATCAGCCATCCCCAGGACTCGGACGCACTGCTAGTGCAAGAGCCGTCCTGATCCCAAGAGATGACACGGCCCGGACAGCTTGCCCGGGCCGTGACTCCTTCTGCTCCCCAGTCCTGCATCCGCGTCGTCCTGGTCTGAAATTATCGACCCCTGCCACTCTTTCTGGTCTGGCTCAAACCAGAGATCTTGCCTGATACTTAGTCAGTCCAGTTGACCGCGGTCCCTGCTGTCAGCCTTCGGACCCAAGACGGAGAGATCATCAATGGAGCAATGGTCCACCACGGCAGTTCCCGCTACCCGGCGCGCCCCCTATTGGATGGAGGCCGTCAACAAAGCTTATGTGCAGCTGGAGTGCGCCGTCCCCTCCCGTTCCGCTACCCCTTTCTTCGGGGCCATTACGCGACGGGAACTGGCAGAGGTCAGCCTATCTCGCATCTCCTCGACCACCCAGACCGTGCTGCGCACGCCGCTGCAAATTTCCAGAGCGTCCGAGGATATTTTTCTGCTCAGTATTCAAGTGGCAGGAGCGGGACAACTAATTCAGGATGAAAAGACCGCTACACTGAAACCCGGCGATCTGGCCCTGTACGACTCCACACGCCCCTATCAACTCCTGTTTGACCAGGACTTTGAGCAGTATGTCCTGTCTATGCCCGGCTCCATCCTGCGCAAGCGTTTGCGCAATGCCGAAGATATGACAGCCTGCAAAATAACCAGCGCCCAATCCGGCACGGCACGACTGCTCTCCTATATGGTGAGCGAGCTGATGGCCTGCCCGCCAACCGGCGGACCTATTGTGGATCTATCACTTGCCGACAGCCTGGTCGGTATTCTGGTGGCAGCGCTGGCCGAGAATCTGGGCAGCCCGTCCTTAAAGGACGATACGGGAACCGTGCGGCGCGACCGGATCAAAGCCTATGTATTGGAGAATCTGCGCGACCCCGAGCTGAATATCGGCAAGATTGCCAAACGCCTGGGCCTGACAGCCAGCACTGTGCATCGCGCCTGGGAAGGCGAGACCGATTCACTGACAAACTGGATTTGGTCCATGCGCCTGCAAGGCGCTGAACAGGATTTGCGCCGTCTAGCCCATCACCACAAGACCATCACTGAAATTGCGTATCACTGGGGCTTCAGCAGCTCTGCCCATTTCAGCCGGGCATTTCGGCAGCGCTTTGGTGTGCCGCCTAAAGAGGCCCGCGAAAGTATGCGGGCCCAGGTCCAAACAAACACGATGCCTATCTGATCCGGCGGTCCGGCGGTCCGGCGATCAGGCAATCGCCTTGCCGTCATTCAGAGCCAGCAGGCCCTTGATCAGACGGTACAGAATCCACACGCTGACAATCACGATGGTCACGAAACCGACCAGAATCGCCATCAACAAGAAAGACAGCGCCACACCAAGCAATCCCCACCAGAACGTACGGATTTGCCAATCAAAGTGCGACTCCAGATAGGTGCCGCGCACTTCATCGCGCTTGATGTAGTTGATGATGATGGCGACCAGGGCGGTGATGCCGCCAAACATGGACAAGATGTACAGCGCGTAATTGATCAGAGTCAGATTACGCAGACTGACCAACTGGTTTGTACCGTCGCCTTGTGGGACCGGGTTCCTTTCCTCATTCATCCGTAACTCCTTGGAAAAATAAACGGTAGCGTTACCTATCCCGTAACGCTACCGAAGAAAACCTGTTCAGGTCAGTGACTGCCTGGAGATTAACGCAGTCCAATAAATGGCATGGCGGAACCGGGAACCAGACTTTCTGGCAACTTACCGTCCCATTTTTCCACAGCATTCAAATTGACCAGATTGGTATTCTGGGCCAATGCCTGGGCCCTGGCAGAAATGGCCTTGGCTTCGGCGTCACCACGCAGGCGAATACCGTCAGCTTCGGCCATGTAGCGTTCGCGCTGAGCGCGGGCTTCTGCTTCAGCCTGAACCACTTTGATTTCAGCCTGAATGGAAGCAGTTTCTTTTTGCTGGCGGGTGGTTTCAATTTGAACCTGGGCCAACATGCGGTTTTCAATCGATTGCTCATAGGCTTTGGAGAACGACACTTCCTCAACCTGCACGCCCATCATTTGCAAAGGAGCGGACTCCAGGGTCACGCGCATGGCTTCGTTGATGTCAGCACCCAGCTTCTCGCGATTCTGAATCGACTGAGCAGCAGTGTACTTACCAAACACGTTCTTGATCACATCCAGAGCCTTGCGTTCCAGCAAGCGAGCTTCCAGGGCATCGAGTGAACCGTACTCGGAATACAGCTGAGCCACATCAGTTTCAGGAACGCGGTATGTTACCGAAGCCACCATGGAAGCGGACTGCTGGTCAAAACTGTACGCCTCAAGCTGCATGCGAACCGTGTGATCACGTACCGAAATGGTACGTACCGTGTCAAAGAACGGAACCTTGAAGTCCAGACCAGGTTCGGCCACGCGAACCAGCTTACCGTTACGCAGCACCACGCCACGTTCACCCTGGTCCACCTGCAAGAACGAGCCCATGGAGGCCACGATCAGGATCAGGAAAATAACAACCGCCGCCCCCAGGAAACTCAGTCCCTTGGAGTAATTGGCAGGGCCACCTTCTGGCTTTGTTTTAGCGGCCAGTTTAGTAAATGGATTTTTATCAGTGCTCATCACGGCTTCCTTTATGTGGCTGACGCGTCTGGTCTTTTAATTGACGACGTTCCACCATCAGTTGCCGTATGCCTTTGGCAATCAGGTAGGCCAGCACAGCGGCCCCCAACAAAATCAAGATGATACGCATGACGCTTCAGTCTTCCCACTAGATTTCAATCAGAGCGCAATTATCCCCGATTCCCTCTGTCACGCTCAGAAAAGAAGCGTCAAAATATGACAAATGGACAGTATTGCTGGTAACAAATCTTGAACAGACGCCATTGCGACGCCCGAGAAAATGGAAAAAGCGGATTAGTTGCTTATTCTAGGGAAGCCAGGGCAGCGTCCAGTTCAGCCAGATGAGCCTGTACCGGCGGCACATCGCTACGGGTTGCAACCAGACGCAGGATATGGTTTTTACTGATCTGGAAGGTGCGCATCAACTGCTCCAGTTCAGCCGTAGAGTATTGGCGTGCGTTATCGCGCAAGGCCGCTTCCAGCGCATCCAGTTGCTCGTAAACCGAGTCCAGATCTTCGCGCTCCTGGATATAGAGACGAGTCAGCCAGATATGGCGTCCCACGCTATCCCATTGCTCCAGTCCGGCAAAGCCATACTTTTGCGTCAGGCTGCTCAATTGACGGTAGATGTCCGAACCGCGCTCGACCTGATCCACCTCCAGCATGGGTGGGAAACCGTCTGGCAGCCCGCCATCCCAAACCGGCTCGCTACGCTCCACGGTTTGCAGCACCGGCAAGATTTCACCCAGGCTTTGCACATAACGAGTCACAACCTGGTCATCCAATGCCAGCTCAGTTGACGATGCCAAAAAAGGCAGGCCCATCAAGGCCATGCTACAGATACAGAGGACTCGTTTAATCATCGCTCGCCCTAAAAAACAAGACCACCCGTCTTGAACGACGTAAAACACATTGGTCGATTGTAAGCACGGGAATGACTGCTTTTCTTTGCCTGTGCCAAAAACGACACAGCTTTTCAATCCTCAACCGCCCAGGATTGAAAAGCCTTGCACTTTAAAAATTCATGCTGTTTGAAACGCTGCCGCCAAGGACTCTCTACGATTTCACTTTGCCTGAATTGGCAAAAATAAAAAAGTAACAATTATTTTTTTTCTTGTGTTTGGAAAGGCGTGATGCCGTCTTGTTGTCGCTCTTGCTGCCTGAACCAGAGCCAGGTTTGCACAAAGCCAAACTTGAGCGCGGGTCCGAACACGGGCGGCGCTATGCGACAGACAATAAAAAAAGCCCTTGAAAACAAGGGCTTGATTTAATTCCAGCTGGCGGAGACGGAGGGATTCGAACCCTCGATACGGGTATAAGCCGTATGCTCCCTTAGCAGGGGAGTACCTTCAACCTCTCGGCCACGTCTCCAGCTCTAGGAAAGAAGTAACTATAGCATTTTTAAAAAACCAATGCAAATAGCTAAAGGGATTATTTTTCCTGATCCAGCTCGAACGTCTTGTGCAGAGCACGCACCGCCAATTCCATGTACTTGTCGGCAATAATCACCGAGGTCTTGATCTCGCTGGTGCTGATCATCTGGATGTTGATGCCCTCTTCGGACAAGGCGCGGAACATGGAGCTGGCAATACCAGCGTGGTTACGCATGCCAATACCGACGATGGACACTTTGCACACGGCTTCGTCAAATACGATTTCGCCAGCACCCACAGCCGGGCCGACCTGGTTCATCAGCAGTTCCTTGGTACGCAGCGCGTCATTGCGGCTGACGGTAAAGGAAAAGTCTGTGGTGCCCTGAACCGACAGGTTCTGCAAAATCATGTCGACTTCGATGTTGGCCGCTGCGATCGGGCCCAGAATGGAATAGGCCACGCCGGGGGTGTCAGGAACGGCACGCAGGGTGAACTTGGCTTCATCACGGCTGAAGGCAATGCCAGAGACAACGGCAGCTTCCATTTTTTGGTCTTCCTCGAAAGTAATCAGCGTACCCGAAGACATTTCTTCTTCGAGCGAAATCATGGGGTCGGTCATGGAGGACAAGACGCGCACAGGCACCTTGTACTTGCCAGCAAATTCCACAGACCGGATTTGAAGAACTTTGGAGCCCAAAGAGGCCATTTCCAGCATTTCTTCAAAGGACAGCACTTTCATGCGACGTGCTTCGGGCACGACGCGTGGGTCGGTGGTGTAGACACCATCCACATCGGTAAAGATCAGGCATTCGCTGGCCTTCATGGCAGCGGCAACAGCCACCGCGGAAGTATCCGAGCCACCACGACCCAGGGTCGTGATATTGCCTTCATCATCCACACCCTGGAAGCCGGTCACAACGACCACACGGCCTGCGTCCAGATCCTGGCGAATGCGGGTGTCATCAATAGAACTAATGCGGGCACGGGTGTAGGCATTGTCGGTCTTGACGGGAACTTGCCAACCGGCATAGCTGCGGGCGGGAACGCCCTGGGCAGCCAAGGCCATGGCCAACAAAGCGCTACTGGCTTGTTCGCCCGTAGCGGCCAGCATATCCAGCTCGCGCGGATCAGGCTGAATGCTCAGTTCTTTGGCCAGGCCTAGCAAACGGTTGGTTTCACCGGACATGGCCGAAGGAACCACCACAACTTGGTGCCCGGCGGCATGCCATTTGGCAACCCGACGCGCCACATTCTGGATGCGCTCGATCGAGCCCATCGACGTGCCGCCATATTTATGTACGATCAGGGACATCTTTTACTCTGCATCAAAGGGCTAAGGTCTGGGATAGACACAAAACCCAACTATTCTAACGACTTTCTGTGCCCCAAGCGCAGGCTCTACCACATACACACGCAAAAAAACACATACTTTGTCGACTCAACACCATAGCCCACGCTCCTGCCACAGGCCACCCCAAACTACTTAATTGCTTGATCGGCCACCAGGCCTGCTTGCTGGTCGCCTGGACCGGCAGATTCGATCTGCACCCGGCCTCGCACACAGCGCACCAGGTTCTGTCCATGCTTCCACATCAAATTTCTGTCGTGCCCCCGGGCATGCAGCCCGCGCAGTTGCTTGAGCAGTTCTGCCAGACGCGCTTGCGTAGGCAAGCCAGCGCCCTGCTCCTGCAACCAATAACGGAGCACCAGGCTTTGCCGCGCTGGCTCCAGGCTACGCCAGGCCACCAAACTGAAACTGCGTCCTGTTTCATCAGGTTCCAGTGTCAGCCAGTCCTGGCTGGCCACACTATCCAATACTTCCTGCGTTTCGCGGCTTAGCTGGGCTTGGCGCTGCAAACGGCTTTGCCAGCCCGGCCAGCGCGCGTCGAGTACAGGCGTGAGCAAATCGCGCACTGCACCACGGGTGTAATCAGGATTGATATTGGTGGGATCTTGTACCGCATGCCAGCCCGTGGCTGCGGCAAACGCATCACTGGCTTGAAGAATAAGTGCCCTGGGCTGCTCCAGCCAGGGTCGCCAGTACTGCAATTGATCGCGCTGCATACGGGGTGCCATCGCCCCCAGACCGGTTGTACCCGTGCCTCGCAGCAAACGCATCAGAACCGTTTCGGCCTGATCATCTTGATGATGAGCCAGCAGCACATGCTGCAAGCCAACAAAGTGCGCCAGTTCAGCCAGGCCTTGATAGCGGGCATCTCGCGCGGCGGATTCCATGCCATCTGCGCTTAGACGGCGGGACTGTACCTGGACCCGCAAGCTGTGACAGGGTCGCTGCAAACGCGCAGCCAAGTCATGCACATGCGCTTGCCACTGATCGGCAATGGCTTGCAGGCCGTGATGAATATGGAAAAAATGAAGTGTGACTTTGCGGCGGCTGGCCCAAAGATGGGTATGTACCGCCAGCATTGCCGAGTCCGCACCACCACTTAAGGCGACAGCGACGCTATCGCCGCTTTTAAAACTTAGGTGATGGTTAAGCGCCTCCAGCAGCGGGGGTGAGGGGCTAAAGCCCCCCAGCTGACTGGAAGGCAATGGATCAGGCACGAACTTCCTGATAACGGCCGTAGGCCAGGAGACGTTCCATACGCTGCGCCAGCAGTTGTTCGGTGCTCAGGCCCGAGACCTGACGCAAGGCATCAGCCAGGGCACGGCCCAATTGGCGCGCCATCATGGTGGGATCGCGATGTGCACCACCAATGGGCTCGTTGATCACGCGATCGACCAGGCCCAGTTCTTTCAGACGGGGAGCGGTAATGGCCAGGGCCTCAGCCGCCACGGGCGCCTTGTCCGCACTACGCCACAGAATCGAGGCACAACCTTCGGGCGAGATCACGGCGTAGGTGGAATATTGCAGCATGGAGACCACGTCACCCACGGCAATCGCCAACGCACCACCCGAACCGCCTTCACCAATAATGGTGGAGATGATAGGTACACGCAGTTTGGCCATGGCAAACAGGTTATGACCGATTGCCTCGGACTGACCACGCTCTTCAGCGCCAATACCAGGGTAAGCGCCGGGAGTATCAATGAAGGTAAAGACGGGGATACCAAATTTTTCCGCCAACCTCATCAAGCGCAGGGCTTTACGGTAGCCTTCGGGGCGCGGCATGCCGAAGTTGCGACGGGCGCGCTCTTTGGTATCACGACCTTTCTGGTGACCAATCACCATGCAAGGCGTACCGTTGAAACGGGCCAGACCACCCACAATGGCCAGGTCGTCCGCATACATGCGATCGCCATGCAGTTCGTGAAAGTCCGAGAAGATCTGGTTTACATAGTCCAGGGTGTATGGACGTTGTGGATGGCGAGCAACCAGGGCCGTTTGCCAAGGCGTGAGCTTGGCGTAAATGTTCTTGGCCAGCGTCTGGCTTTTTTGCTGCAGACGGCTGAGTTCCTCTGAAATATCCACAGCGGAATCAGATTGCACATAGCGGAGCTCTTCGATTTTGCCTTCGAGCTCGGCCAAAGGCTGCTCAAATTCCAGGAATGTATTTCGCATGTCGGTTCTTAAGGTTTAGGCCTAATTTAATATCGTACCGCAACTGTGTTCAGACTGCGCCACAGATGCCAGGTAGCCACCGTGCACCACGGTGCCCACGCTTGAGCAACTTCACGCGCCTCGAACCGGGAGACCGGCTCGCCGCTGAAATAGTGCAGAGAGATTGCCTTGAGCAGGCCCGCATCATCCAAAGGGAGAACATCGGGTCTGTGCAAGTTGAAAATCAGAAACATATCAGCCGTCCAGCGACCTACACCACGAATGGCGCACAGGTCCGCAATAACGGCTTCATCAGACAGGGACTGCCATGCCTGGGGGTCGATTTTACGAGCATCAAAGTGAGTCGCCAAATCAACAATATATTCGGCCTTGCGTTTGGGCAAACCCAAACCATGCAGGGCCTCGTAACCCAGTTCCAAAATAAGTTCAGGCGAGAGTGCCTGGCCGCAACCTTCCAGCAGCTTGCGCCACAGCTGGTCCGCCGTACGCGAGGCCAGTTGCTGGCCCACAATGGAACGCACCAAGGTGGTGAAAGCCGGTGCCTGATGTTGCAGCCAGTAGTCGCCATGCTGGGGGATGAGCTTGCGCAAGATACGATCGCGCTTCATCAACTGGGCGCACGCGTCGTCCCAGTAATCAGGTTTGCCCACCAAACGAACTTGAGGGCCGGATTGAACGCCGCTTAGGCCCTGCGCCATTGTGTTGCTCCACCTGGCCGATCCTCCAGCTCTACGCCCTGCTCTTTAAGCTGCTCACGGATGGCGTCGGCGCGCGCAAAGTCGCGGTTCTGTTTAGCCTGGCCGCGTTCAGCCAGAAGCTCGTCAATCTGAGCGTCGCTCAAGGAGTCGGCACCGGCCACGCTGGCCGCCTGACCAAAGCGAGTGCTGGCACGCCAGTAGACGGCCGGGTCCACTTGCAACAGACCAATCACGCCACCCAGAGCGCGCATCAAACCGGCGGCCTGCGCATCCTTGTCGCGGTTGGCCTGGCCAGCCAGTTCAAACAGAACGGCAACAGCGCCAGCCGTATTGAAATCGTCGTTCATGGCTTCGGCAAACGCCAGAGCGGGGCCTTGAGTCCAGTCAATCTGGACATCGGCGGCAGGAACGTGTTGAAGGGTCTGGTACAGACGGTCCAAAGCCTGCTGAGCATCGCGCAGATTATCTGGCGCGTAGTTTTGCAAGCTGCGGTAATGATTGCGCACAATAAAGAAGCGCAGCATTTCAGCTTCACGCGGATTGGCGATGTAGCTGCTTTCTTCGTCGGCTAGACCTTCGGGGGCCACGGTATCGCGAATGCGACGGAAGTTGCCCAGGGACTTGGACATTTTCTCCGAGTCCACCATCAGGGGACCGCAGTGCATCCAGACATTGGCCAACTGGCCGCCAAAAGCGCCTTCCGTTTGGGCAATTTCGTTTTCGTGGTGAGGGAACTTCAAGTCTGGGCCACCGCCGTGAATATCCAGGGGCAGGCCCAGCAGCGCCTTGCTCATGGCCGAACATTCGATGTGCCAGCCCGGACGGCCCAGGCCGTACGAGGATTCCCATTTGGATTCGGCGGGTTCGTCTTCTTTAGCCGACTTCCACAGCACAAAATCCAGAGGGTCACGCTTGGCCGAGTTCAGGGCAACACGCTCACCGGCACGCAGATCATCCAAAGAGCGACCCGACAATTTGCCGTAGCCGGGGAACTGACGCACGGCGTAGTTCACATCACCGTCTTCGGACTGATAGGCCAGGCCGTTTTCTTCCAGCTTGGCAATAATGCCCAGCATATCGGGCACGTGCTGCGTGGCGCGTGGTTCCGAGTCAGGGCTTTGCACACCCAGGGCCTTTTCGTCGGCATGCATGGCGGCAATATAGAAGTCCGTTACCTGAGACATCAGTTGCTTGCGCTCGACGGCACGGCGGATGATCTTGTCATCAATATCGGTAATATTGCGCACATAGGAGACGCGATAGCCGCTTGCTCGCAACCAGCGCTGCACGATGTCAAAGCTGACCAGCATACGAGCGTGCCCCAGGTGACAGAAGTCGTACACCGTCATGCCACAGACGTACATACGCACGTGGCCCGGTTCAACCGGAGAAAACACCTCTTTAGAGCGTGACAACGAGTTATAAATGCGCAACATGGCCTGTAATCGTCATAAAATCGGAACCTTGTGCCAGAACAATTGCCCTTGGATCAGGTTCCGTATTTCCCGCCCGGCAAGAGGCAAGGTTAGAATGATGGTCAATAAGTATAGCAAGCAGACCTCGTTAAAGGCAGCAATCTACCAACCTTCCTGGTCTTCAAGCCAGATTTTATAGGCGCCCCCTCTGTGTTCAGTACACCTAGACGGACTCGGTTTCTCGCTCCTTGCACCCTGGCCCTTTTTCTGGCCCTGGGTCAAAACGTGAGCGCCCAATCCCTGCCCGATTTGCCCCCGCCCAGTGCGCGGGTGAACGATCCCTTGCTGGATATCGCTCCCGAACCTGAACGTGGCTGGAAGGGTCTGGCCCGTGCTCTGGACGTGCTGGCCCCCAGCGTCGATACCTCTTTGCCGCTTAGCGCCGCTGAAGTCAGCCAGCGCATCAGCACCTTGATTGCCCAGGGCCGTCATGCCGACGCCTTGCAGGCGATCGAAAAACAGCTGGAGCAACGCAAGGACCGGGGCGAGCCCGGTGCCAATGTGCAGTTGCTGTTTTTGAAGGCACGCGCCCTGTCGGCCAGTGGTGACCACAATGGCGCCATCAGCCTTTACCAGAACATGACCACCTATTACCCGGAGTTGCCCGAGCCCTGGAATAATCTGGCGGCCGAGTATATCGCGCAGGACAAGCTGGACCTGGCCCTGGAAGCCCTGAAAATGGCTTTGACCGCCGATCCGTCCTACGCACTGGCCCGCGCCAATATGGGTGAAGTCCAACTGATGCTGGCCAATGACACCTACCGTCAGGCCGCCGCCAGTGGTGTGCCCAAAGCAGCCCAGCGTGCGCAACAAACTGGCCAAATTCTGCAACAATAAGATTTTTCCTTGACTGGGTTGTCCCTATCTTATGTTTGCAAGCACATTTCAATGGTGTGATCAGGCTCGCAGCTTGCGCACCCTGCTTATTGCTGCCTGTATGGCTATGCCTATGATGAGCAGTCCGGCTATGGCAGCAGATTCTTCCACTTCTTCTGAAGGCACTTCTATGAGCACCTCTCCACGCGTCCAACTGCAGACGAACCAGGGCACCATCCTGATCGAACTGAACGCAGAAAAAGCCCCCAACACCGTAGCCAACTTTGTGGACTACGTGTCCAGCGGTTTTTACGACGGCACCGTGTTTCACCGTGTGATCAACAACTTCATGATCCAGGGCGGCGGCTTTGAGGCCGACATGAAGCAAAAAGCCACCAACGCTCCTGTCAAGAACGAAGCCGACAACGGTTTGAAGAACGACAAGTACACCCTGGCCATGGCTCGCACCTCCGACCCACACTCGGCTACGGCTCAGTTCTTCATCAACGTGGCTGACAACGACTTCCTGAACTTCACCGCTCCTACCGCCAATGGCTGGGGCTACGCCGTATTTGGCCGCGTGATCGAAGGCATGGACGTGGTCGACAAGATCAAGACCGTGCGCACCGGCAACAAGGGCTTCCACCAAGACGTGCCCGTTGAGGACGTCGTTCTGGAAAAAGCCACGCTTGTCGAATAAGCTCACGCTTGCGGGCAACATCTGGATTGCTGCGGACCTGCATCTGGGTCCGGACAATCCAGACACCGTCCAGGATTTCCTGCAGTTTCTGCACTCCGCCCAGCATCAAGCTCATGCCTTGATCCTGGGCGGTGATATTTTCAATGCCTGGATTGGTGACGATCAAATCGCCCACCCTGCTCCTTGGCTTGCTCAAGTCAGTGAGGCGCTGCGCACATTCGCGCAGCAGCATCCGCTGTATCTGATGCGCGGCAATCGCGATTTCCTGCTGGGCCAAACCTACGCCCGCCATGTTCACGCCACGCTATTGCCCGATCAAGTCGTTCTGGACACTTCTGCCGGCCTGATTCTGATGTCGCACGGCGACGAGTACTGCCTGGACGATCTGGCCTATCAACGCTTTCGCCATTGGGTACGCAAACCCTGGCTCCAGAAACTCTATCTGGCCTGCCCTTTAAGCTTGCGTCAGCGTATTGCCGATTCAGCCCGCGCCGGTAGCCAGCGCGGCAAGCAATACAAGTCCAAAGACATCATGGATGTGCAGCCTGCAGCTATTGTGGCAGCCTGCGAGGCGCATCCTGTGCAGGCCATGGTTCATGGCCATACACATCGCCCTGCAGTACATGACATTCCCGGCTTTGAGCCGGTACGCCGCTGGGTACTCCCGGATTGGGAATCTGACTCCTCGGAAGGAGGACGACGGGGCGGCTATATCAGCATTGAAGGTGTACAGCTCTGCCTGCACCAGTGGGGGCAAGAGGATCAGTGTCAGACACTGGGACCTCAGTAAGAGTGACTTCACCTACAGCCAGCTAGGTTTAAGCTCCACGTCTTTTTATACCTTCTTGCGATAAAACCTGTTTTTCTTCACACGGTGCTGGTGGCAGGAATCAAGGTGGCTGCATAAGCATTTTTGAGGGGGCAGTTGGGCTCGACTTGGCGGGTCTCCGGCCCGTGCTGCGCACGGGCTCCCTGGTCTCTTGCAGTATCCAGGCGCCCTGTGAACTCGCGGGGTGGCTCGTCCCCCGGACGAACCACAAGCGCCCCGATCAAACAGCACAGGGCTTGCATCCTGGATACTGCAAGAGCCTGCGGCCAGAGCCCTGACTCGCCCGTCGAGCCCAACTGCCCCCTCAAAAACGCAAAAAAGACCGTGATTTTTGCCAACAAGATACTTTCGCTCGCGGCAACCAAAGCGGACCACCGAAGGCTGGTCTCGTGCCCGACCACCGACTCTTGGCGCCATGAGCAGCAAGGCTGCTTGTCCCTTCCTCACTGTGAGCCTCTCGGTTCGTCTACCCCGGTATCCGGGCGGTTCAGACTGCTTGCCGCAGGCGGTGTTCGGATACGGGGTGCAAGCGCCCTTCTGTTTGAGCGGGGCGCTTGTGTCTTGTCCGGTGGACAAGACACCCCGCGAGTTAAGGGCGCGCCCGTATCCGAACACCGACCAGGGTACCGGTGCGCAGCACCGGCAAGTAGTCAGCCCGGATACCGGGGCAGACGAACCGAGAGGCGTCTTGCTGAGACCAAGCTCCCTTCAATAAGCAGCAGCGTATCGAAGCCAAGCCAGACCAAATGACGGGCGACAAACCTGCTATTTGCCAACAAACCCTTGCACACAATAATCACCAAAAAAGTGCCTATCAAATTGGTACATCGCTAGATACGCGGACAGACAGACGGATAGACAGCTAGACAGATAAACAGATAGATAGGTGGGTAGGTGGGTAGGTGGGTAGGTGGGTAAAGTATGTGCGTGAAAAGACGACATTTACCGAGCCTCCCTGAAAAGAAAAATCCCCGCTGGCAGATCAAGCAAGCGGGGATTTCAAAACATCTTAGGCGGCAAAGATCTAAGTCATCAGCCACACAAACAATACTCCGCCCAACGCAATCCGATACCAGGCAAAAGGACGATAGGTGCGACTGGACACAAAGCGCAGCACGGCCTTCACCAGGAACAAGGCGCTAAAGAAGGCAGCAACAAAGCCCACAATAATCGCGGTGCTTTGATCTGCACTCAAGGACGCACCGTTGCGATACAGGTCATAAACCGTAGCAGCCAGCATGGTTGGCATGGCCAGGAAGAAAGAAAACTCCGTGGCGGTCTTGCGCTGAATACCAGCCAACATGCCACCGATAATGGTGGCACCCGAACGTGAAGTACCTGGCACCATGGCAATGCACTGGGCAAAACCAACCACCAAAGCCTGCTTCCAGGTGATCTCTTCCAAGGCAAAGGCGGTGGCCTTTTGCGAGGTGGCGGTTTCACCCTGATCCAGCTCCGACGTGTTCTTCGCGTACTGCGGTTTGCGCTCGACCCACAGCATCAACAAACCACCCAATACCAGCGTGAACACAAACACAATCTGGTGATGGAACAAGGCTTTAACGTACTGAATCGTCAAGGCACCAATAACGGCAGCGGGCAAAAAGGCAATCAGCAGATTGCGAGTGAACATCAGCTCGGTACGATCTCCGCGCAAGACCCCGGTGATCAGCTGAATCAAACGGGCGCGAAAAATCCAGATCACGGCCAGAATCGAACCAAACTGAATGACAACCTCGAAGACCTTGGCATCACCCGAGGAAAAATCAATCCAGGAGCCCAGGATCAGCAAGTGCGCCGTACTGGAAACCGGAATGAATTCCGTGATGCCCTCAACAATCCCCAGAAACAGGGCTTTCAACAAATAGAGAGTTTGCTCAGTCATGTTGTCCGAATCAAAGCCAATAAAAATTAAGACGCCAGAAATGGATCGATTTGTTCATCATCGTATGGCACACGCTCCAGGCTGACCTGCGAAATGCGACGCCCTTCCAGCTCTTCCACCTTGAAGCGATACACCGCATCGCTTTGCTCAAGCACACACATATCGCCCACCTTGGGCAATTGTCCGAAACGCGTCAGCAGATAACCGGCCAGGGTGGCATATTCTTCCTCTTCATCCACCAGACCATCCACACCCAGCATCTGTTCCAGATGATGCAAGTCGGTGGAGCCGTCCAGGAGCCAGTGGTCCTGGGACTCCTGGACAATATCGGGAGTTTCGTCCTCGCTGGGGAAATCGCCTGCAATCGCCTCGAAAATATCCAAAGGCGTCACCAAACCTTCAATAGTGCCGAACTCGTCCGTCACCATGACCAACTGCCCGCGGCTTTGCTTGATGGTTTCCATCAGGTCCAAAATCCCGATGGACTCATACACAAAAACCGGCTGACGCAATTGGTCCAGACGGATATGACCATGAATCAGCAGGTCTGCCAGTAACTCTTTGCTTCGGCCAATGCCAATAACCTCATCGAGCGAACCGCGACACACTGGCACCATGCTATGGGGTTCATGCGTCATCTTTTCGCGCAGGACCTCAGGATCGTCCTGCACATTCACCCAGGTAATCGCATTGCGCGGCGTCATCACCGAATGCACCGTGCGCTCGGACAAGGTCAATACACCACTGACCATATTGCGCTCTTCCTGACCGAACACCATTTGCGCCGCCGCACCGGGCAGATCCGGCCCGATGGCCGTTTCACCGGAAGCGGGACGCTTGCCCAACATGCGCAGCACAGCCTCGGCCGTACGCTCACGCATGGGACGACCAGCCTGCAGCATACGCAACTTGCGACGCGCCAGCTGATTGAACATTTCGATCAGGATGGAGAAGGAAATGGCCGCATACAGGTAACCCTTGGGTACATGTACGCCAAAGCCTTCCACCAGCAAGGAGAAGCCGATCATCAACAAAAAGCCCAGGCACAGGATCACCACCGTGGGGCGACTATTGATATAAGCCGTCAAGGGTTTGGAAGCAACCAGCATGATGCCAATGGCAATGACCACCGCCGCCATCATGATGGGCAGGTGCTCGACCATACCCACCGCAGTAATGACCGCGTCGATGGAGAACACGGCATCCAGCACCACGATCTGCGCCACGATGACCCAGAAGCTGGCATACATGCGCGAGCCGGAAGCATGAGCGCTGCGGTTCTCAATACGTTCGTGCAGCTCCAGTGTGCCCTTGAACAGCAGGAAAAAACCACCCACGATCATGATCAGATCACGGCCAGAAAAATCCAGACTGAATATGGAGATCAAGGGGTCGGTCAGCTGCACCAGATGGGACATGACCGTGAGCAAGCCAAGGCGCATCAGCAAGGCCAGTGACAGGCCCAGCACACGAGCCCGGTCGCGCTGCGCCGGAGGCAGCTTGTCGACCAAAATTGCAATGAACACCAGGTTATCGATGCCCAGCACAATTTCCAGAACTACCAGTGTGAGTAACCCAACCCAGGCGGTCGGGTCCATCAACCACTCCATCTCAGCTCCTTGGCGCTGTGATTAAAAGAACACCCCGGCAATGCCGGGGTCTAGGTTCTTAATCTTGCAGGTGCGACAGCATCTGAATAAAGATCTTCGGACTGGCGGCAATCACATTGCCAGTCTCTTTCCAGGTTTGTTCGCCTTCAAAGTCGCCCACCAGACCGCCGGCTTCGGTCACCAGCAAAGTGCCGGCAGCCAGATCCCAAGGTTGCAGATTGACGGCGCAGAAGCCATCCAGACGACCTGCAGCCACATAAGCCAGATCCAAAACCGTTGCACCCACGCGACGCACGGCAGCACATTCGGCCAGCATATCGGCAAATGGGGAGGTGGGTTTCACGCCTGCACCCGAATCCGGCACGTGTGCACCGATCAAGGCATCGTGGTAACGAGTCTGGCCCGACACACGAATACGACGGTCGTTCAGGAAGGCACCACCGCCACGGCTGGCCGTGAACATTTCATTGCGGTTAGTGTCGTAAATGACGGCATGGGCAGCCTGGCCACGGTGCATCAAGGCAATCGAAATTGCGTAGCACGGAAAGCCGTGGATAAAGTTGGTGGTGCCATCCAGAGGATCAATGACCCACTGGTATTCGGGAGTACCTTCGCCTGCGGGTTCCAGCGGTGGGCGCTCGCCCGTTTCCTCGCCGATAAAACCGTGGTCGGGGTAAGCTTCGCTCAATACTTCAATGATGGCTTCCTCTGCTGCGCGATCCACTTCCGTGACATAATCTTTAGGGCCTTTACGCGCAACCGACAGGTGCTGGAGGTCCAGACTGGCGCGAGAGATAATGGTGCCGGCACGGCGAGCCGCCTTGATGGCGGTATTGAGCATCGGGTGCATGGAAATTCCGTTTTTTTAACAATAATTGAGCCTGCCTGGCGTGCCCTGTTGCAGGGCAAAATCGCGTGAGCAGACACAGGAAGCGTAGCTTCAAAGTAGCTATTTTAAATGACTCAGACGCAAGCATCGGCATTTGATGATAATTTTCACCGGGTTCGCTTCATTATGGTGCAACCCAGCCACCCTGGAAACGTCGGCGCAGCAGCGCGAGCGATCAAAACCATGGGCTTTGGCGACTTATGCCTGGTCGACCCGCTAGACCCGGACGTTGCACAAAACCCTCAGGCAATCTCGCTGGCCAGCGGTGCCGTAGACGTTTTGGAGCAAGCAACTATTGTTCCCACTCTGGCGCATGCACTGGAACCGGTCACTCTGGCTTTTGCCCTGACGGCCCGCCCCCGCTATTTAGGACCGCCAGCCGCCGATATACGTCAGACTGCCGAACTGAGCCGTGAGCATCTGCGCCAGCACGCCGGAACCGTCGCCATTGTGCTGGGGACCGAACGCGTGGGCCTGACCAACGATCACATCAGCCAGTGCCAATACGTCTGCCATATTCCGGCCAATCCTGAATACAGTTCCCTGAATGTCGCCCAGGCTTTGCAACTGGCTGCCTGGGAATTGCGCTACGCGCTGCTGGCTGAAAGCGGTGCCAGCCTGCTGCCCCATACGGATGGCAAGGCAGACCCTGGCAAGGAGCTGGCTCCCCAAGCCAAAGTGCAAGCCTTGCTACAGCACTGGGAACAGGCCATTGAAAGCGTCAAGTTCCTGGACCCCAAACACCCCAAGAAGCTGGTGCCCCGCATGCAGCACCTGTTCGGGCGCGCCCAGCTTAGTTTGGACGAAGTGGATATGTTGCGCGGCCTGTGTACCGCCATGATCAAGACCGCTAAAACAGCGGGCCACCCCATCCCCGAACAACGTAAAGACGAATCGGCAGGCCCGGAACATCGCTAAAACCTGCGTTCAAACGCGCTCCCCCTCTTGCCCGCTGCACCCAGCGGGCACTGTCTTTTATGAGCGATCACACAGTGGACACTTTCTTGGCTGGCGTATATTCTTACTGAGTTACTTTTTCGGTAAGCAATAGCTGTTTTCAAGCATGAACACTCCCGAGACCGTAGAACCGCAGGATCAGGCCGGGCCGCGCACCTTGCAACGCGGCCTGCTGGTGCTCAAGACTTTGCAGAATCATCAAGGCAAAGGGCTGAGCGTCACCGACCTGTCGCGCGCCACGCAATTACAGCGCCCCACCATCTACCGGCTGCTGGCCGCCCTGATCGATCACGGTCTGGTCCAGAACAGCAGCCATAGCCGTCGCTACAACGCCACGCGCCAGGATCAGGGCCTGTTTGGACTGGACCCGCGTGTCACCATCATGCAGCCCATCATGCAAGAGCTGGCTCAACAGACTGGCGACGCGGTCTTTCTGGTGGGCCGCGATGGCGACGACTCTGTTAGCCTGTGGCGCGAAATTGGCCCCTACCCGGTACAGATTCTGGCCACTTATGTAGGCAAGCGTCAGCCTTTGGGCGTGGGTTCGGGTGGCATGGCCTATCTGGCCACACTTGGGGACGAAGCGATCGAGCAGATTATCGAACGCAATGCCAATCAGCTGGATCAGTACGGTGGCATGACTCAGCGCGAGATGCGCCAGTTGGTCACCAACACCCGTATCCGGGGCTACTCGGTTGTAGGCAATTACGCCGTACGCGGTGCTTTGGGTGTGGGCTGCGCGTTGTGCGATCACAAAGGCCGCCCCATTCTGGCCATGAGTGTCACGGCCATTACCGAGCGCATGCCTGCGCCACGGCAAAAAGAAATTGCCGGTTTGCTGCGCGACGCGCTGGATTCGGTCGCCGACAAGTTTTAAATCTGGGCGGATTTCTCCCCCTGAATGGTGTCGGGATCGTTAACACCCTCATCCGCACACAGCCTGCCCTGTGTGCTTTTTTACGTCTCGAAGTTCATTCCCTCTGTCTGCTTTTCCAATCAACGCAGGTGGCTCCTCCAGGCTCAGCCTGTCAAAAAAAGAGAAACTACGCTGGCTATAAGCCCAGTCCCTTCCCACGCCGCACTCCCCCAGGTTGGCGTATGAAAAAAAAGCAGTTCCGTTTCAAACAGCGCCCTATCCGCAACTCAAACTGATCCTCTAATCAGTTCGTTTTAGCTAAATATCCCCATCTCCCGTAAAACAAGCGGCTTTATACCCAAAGCCGCGTGTCGCAGCATTCGCACGCCCTTTTCCCCTAGGGTTAACGCGTCATCGTTTCGCCGCGCGTAAATAAAACAACATTTGCTTTATTGATCCACGCACTAGCCTGTCGCTATCTTGTGGGCACAACGATAAGCCCCCTAAGGGGCACACCATAAAAAAGGAAGGCGAGATACAGGCAACAGTCATTACCGAGGAGTACGCGCTAGCGGGACTGTGTATCCAGCATCCACATCCATCAGCCGACCCACTAGCCAGGTCGGGGAGACAAAAACAAGGATAAGTTCATCATGAACACCACTGCTACCCTCTCGGCCAAACCCAGGCCAAACTTGCTGACCCGCTTTACCAATATCTGCGTGCGTTACGTAGAAAAGTGGATGCCGGACCCGTATCTGTTCGCCGTCATCCTGAGCTTGCTGGTTGTAGGACTGATTGCCCTGTTTGTCGATGGCGCCACCCCCGGAGGAATGGTGGATGCCTGGTATCGCGGGGTATGGGGCCCCAAAAGTATTTTCACCTTTGCCCTGCAAATGGTGCTGATTCTGGTGACGGGCTACACCCTGGCTGAAGCACCGCCCTTGAAACGCGCCATCATCTGGTTGGCCTCCCGTGCCCGCACACAAGTTGAAGGTGCCCTGTTGTGCTTTGCCGTGGGCGCGATCTTCTGCCTGCTGAACTGGGGCCTGGGTCTGGTGGCCGGTGCCCTGGTTGCACGCCAGGTTGCCCGCCGTCTGCCCAATGTGCACTTTGGTTATCTGATTGCCTCGGGTTATATGGGTTACCTGCTCTGGACTCAAGGTCTGTCCAGCTCGATTGCCCTGGCCAATACTGATCCCAACAGCCCCATCAACGTCATCCATCAACTGACCAGCATGACGGTGCCGTTCAGCCTGACCATTTTCCAGCCCTATAGCTGGATTCCAGTTGTGGCCCTGATCATCCTCCTGTTTCTGACGATCTGGCGCATGGAGCCTGACTACGCCTTGCCGCCCGACCCCGCCGTCTTTGCTGACATTGAAAAAGACCTGCCCAAAACCAAGCCCAGTACCCCGGCTGAAAAGCTGGAAAACCTGTGGATTCTGAATGTGCTGTTCTTTGCCGCGGGTATGTACTACTTCGTGCGCAGCGGTTTTGCGCTGAACATCTCATCCATGATCATGCTGTTTACCGTCACCGGTGCCCTGCTGCACTGGACGCCTATCCGCTTTATCAAGTCCTTTGTCGAGTCCGCCAAAACGGCAGGCCCGCTGATTCTGCAGTACCCGCTGTATGGCGGCATCATGGGCTTGCTGGCCTATATCCCCATGGAAGGCGGTCGCGCCCTGGAAGAAATCCTGTCCTCCGCGCTGGTGACTGGGGCCAATGAATACACTCTGCCCTTCCTGACCTTTATCGCCTCCATCATCATCTCGCTGTTTGTTCCTTCCGGTGGCGGACACTGGGGTGTGCAAGGCCCCATCGCCGTGCAATCGGCCCTGGCCATTGGTCAGGACGGACCCGCCTACCTGGGCCTGATGTCCATGGCCGTGGCCTTTGGTGAAGCGGTGGCCAATATGATCCAGCCCTTCTGGCTTTTGCCTGTGCTGGCCATTGCGCGCCTGAATGTACGACAAGTGATGGGCTTTACCGTGGTGGCCTTTCTGATTGGCACCGTCATTTTGACGATTGCTATTCTTATCGCACCTTTCACGATCTAAGGACGCGCCATGTCTGTGAATGATTTCGCTACCCGAAACAGGACATCCAGCCAGGAGGCAGCAGAGGCAGCAATTGCCCGCTACGAGCAAACCGAGGATCTGATTCAGGCCTTTGCCCATCTGGACAAGGAGCAGGTACGGCATGTCGCCCAAGAGCAGGAGAACAACACCGGCCCCTTGAAGGGGCTGGTCATCGGCATCAAGGATTTGATCAATACGGCGGACGCTCCAGCCACCTATGGTTCGCCCATTTATCGCGACAACCGCCCCACCCAGGACGCTGCCATTGTGCAGGCCCTGCGTGCGGCCGGTGCCGTGCCTTTTGGCAAAACCGTCACCACAGAATTTGCGCTGTTTAGTCCACCCAAGACACGCAACCCCTGGAATCTGGAGCACACGCCGGGCGGTTCGTCGTCCGGCTCGGCCGCTGCCGTGGCTGCCAATGTGGTGCCGGTAGCTTTGGGCACCCAGACAGCGGGGTCCGTGGTGCGCCCCGCCACGTTCTGCGGAATTTATGGCTTCAAACCCAGCTTCGGCGCCTTGCCCAGCAGCGGCCTGAAAACCATCAGCCCGTCTCTGGACACCTTGGGAATTTTGGGCCAGCGTCTGGAGGATGTTCGCCTTGTGTTCAACGCACTACGCAGCACGCCGGAAGTATCGCAAGTCCTGCAGCAAGCCCCTTTGCGCCTGAGCTTTTTGCACACACCCTGGTGGGAGGACATTGCCGAGGATTTGCGTGATCAGCTGGAAGCGACCGTGACTCACCTGAAAATGGATGACGGCCAGTTCGAAGTTCAGCTTAGCGACAGGGACAGTCTGTTTGGTGAACTGACCCATGCGCAGCAAGCCGTCATGGGGGCTGAAGTGCTGATCCATTTAAGCCATGAACGCCAGCAACATCTGGAACTGCTCTCGCCTGCTTTGCAGACTTATCTGGATAAATGCGCACAGACTCAACCTGCCGAACTGATTCAGGCTCAAGGCCTGATCAATCAGGTCAAGCGCCAACCCGAGCTGATCTTCGGCGACGCAGACCTGATCCTGAGCGCAGCCGCCTTGGGCGAGGCTCCCACACGCGACACGACGGGCGATCCCGTGCTGTGCCGCGCCTGGACGGCACTGGGCATTCCATGCATCAACTTGCCCATCGGCTTTGGTAGCCACGGGCTTCCTTTAGGACTGCAAGTGGCTGCCCGCCCTGGGCAAGATGACCTGCTACTGGAAGCGGCCACCCGCATTGCCCATCGCCTGGGCACATTAACTATCGCGCTGCCTGAACTCCGAACCTGAAGGGTCGGGCAGCTTACTCAACGGATCACATCGACAGAGGTAGGACAGGGAAACCCAATGACGGACAGCAACTGGAATCTTAAGAATCAAGCCCGCCAGCAAAGACTGCAACGTGCCAGCCGTGCACTGGGAGACTCTTTGCAAGGCAAGATATGCAGCACGGATAAAGCCAGCAGCTTGCTGGAAGCCGTATTACAAGTAGGAGATCGAGTATGTCTGGAAGGCAATAACCAGAAGCAGGCCGACTTTCTGGCCGACGCACTGGTGGGCGTCGACCCAGCGCAGATTCATGACCTGCACATGGTGCAATCCGTGCTGGCCTTGCCCCAGCATCTGGATGTGTTTGAAAAAGGCATTGCGAACCGCCTGGACTTCAGCTTTTCCGGCCCGCAAGGTGCGCGCCTGGCCAGGCTGGCCTCGGCAGGACGACTGAACATCGGTGCCATTCATACCTATCTGGAGTTGTTTGCCCGTTACTTTGTAGATTTGACCCCGAATGTCGCGCTCATCGCGGCCCAGGCCGCCGATGAGCACGGCAATCTGTACACCGGCCCCAATACCGAAGATACCCCGGCTATTGTGGAAGCCACTGCCTTTTCCGGCGGCATTGTCATCGCCCAGGTCAACGAGCTGGTCGACAGCAAGACCACCCGCCTGCCGCGTGTGGACATTCCCGCCGACTGGGTGAACTTTGTCGTGCCCGCTCCCCGCCCGCACTTTATCGAACCGCTGTTTACCCGCGACCCAGCCCAGATCAGCGAAATCCAGGTCTTGATGGCCATGATGGCGATCAAGGGCATCTACGCGGAATACGGTGTGCAACGCCTGAACCACGGCATCGGTTTTGATACCGCCGCCATTGAATTGTTGCTGCCCACTTACGGCGAATCACTGGGCCTGAAAGGCAAGATTTGCCAGCACTGGGCCTTGAATCCGCATCCTGCCCTGATCCCGGCCATCGAAGCCGGTTGGGTGCAATCGGTGCACTCCTTCGGCTCCGAGCTGGGCATGGAAAACTATCTGCGCGCCCGCTCCGATGTGTTCTTCACCGGCCCGGATGGCAGCATGCGCAGCAACCGCGCGTTCTGTCAGGCGGCTGGCCACTACGCCTGTGACCTGTTCATCGGCTCCACCTTGCAGATCGACCTGCATGGCAATAGCTCCACCGCCACGCTGGGCCGTATTGCCGGTTTTGGTGGCGCACCCAATATGGGCGCGGATGCACGTGGTCGTCGCCACGCCAGCCCCGCCTGGTTGAAAGCCGGGCAAGAGGCACGCCAAGGACGCCAAGGTGCAGCCGGTACGCCACGTGGTCAGAAGCTGGTGGTGCAGATTGTGGAAACCTTCCGCGAACACATGACGCCCGCCTTTGTGGACACCCTGGATGCCTGGACCCTGCAGGAGCAGACCGGCATGGATCTGCCGCCCATCATGGTGTACGGCGACGATGTCACTCACATCCTGACAGAAGAAGGCATCGCCAATCTCTTGCTGTGCCGTACCGACGAAGAGCGCGAGCAAGCCATACGGGGCGTTGCCGGCTATACGCAAGTGGGCCTGGGCCGAGATGCCCGCATGGTGGAGAACCTGCGTGATCGCGGCATCATCCGTCGCCCTCAGGATCTGGGCATAGACCCACGCCAGGCCACCCGCAATTTATTGGCCGCACGCAGCATGCGGGATCTGGTTCAAGCCTCCGGCGGGCTGTATCAACCTCCGGCACGCTTCCGTAACTGGTAATGGCCCGCCACGCTATTTGCATTAGGAGATCACGATGACAAACATTCCTCACGGCCTGGAAACCCTGGCCTATAGCTTCAAAGGGCAAGAGCCTATTGGCACCTTCCAGCCTGTGCTGGTGGGCGTGGTAGGTTCGGGCAATCTGGAAGTGCTGGCCGAGCCCAAGGACAGCGCCGAATGCACCATCCATATTCATACCTCGGCACGTGGTTTCTCCACGATCTGGGATGCGGTAGTGCGGGACTTTCACCAGCGCCATCCGCTGGCCGGTATTCACTTTGACATTAACGATATGGGGGCCACCCCTGCCGTGGTCAGTCTGCGTCTGGACCAGGCCGCCAGCGAAGCCCTGGCACGCAGCCAAGCACAAGGAACACAGTCATGAGCAGTTATCTGGAGTGTTCTGCCCGCCAGCGCGTCCAGGCTCTGTTTGACGCCAACAGCTTTCACGAATGGCTGCCCCCCGCACAACGCTTGAGCAGCCCCCATCTGGCGCAGTTGGGAGTGCCTTCTTCCTTTGATGATGGCGTGGCTATCGGCCGTGCTTTGCTGGAGGGGCAGACCGTGTATGTGGCGGCGCAAGAAGGCGAATTCATGGGCGGTGGTGTGGGCGAAGTCCACGGCGCCAAGCTGGTGGGCCTGCTGCGTCGAGCCATGATCGACCGCCCTGCAGGCGTAGTGCTGCTGCTGGAGTCCGGGGGTGTGCGTCTGCACGAAGCTAACGCCGGTTTGATAGCCGTCTCGGAAGTGATGCGCGCCCTGCTGGACACGCGTAATGCCGGAGTGCCTGTGATTGCTTTGGTCGGCGGGCAAAACGGTTGCTTTGGGGGTATGGGCATTGTGGCCCGCTGCACCAACCACCTGATCATGAGCGACGTCGGCCGTCTGGCCATGTCCGGCCCGGAAGTGATTGAAGCCTCCCACGGAGTCGAAGAATACGACTCCAAGGACCGCGCTTTGGTCTGGCAAACCAGTGGCGGAAAACACCGCTGGCTGACCGCCGATTGCGACGACCTTGTACCGGACACCGTGGCCGCTTTCCGCGCCGCTGCCGTACAAGGCTTGAAGAATCCAGCCCGTGGCCCCGTCACCCTGGAAGAGCTGGAACAGGAACATCAGCTGCTGGCACACCGCGCAGCCCTGCTGCCTGTGGAGCAATGGAACCAAACTGAAAATCAGGCCCAAGCCTTGTGGCAAGCACTGGGGCTGGAACAAAGTGATCAAGTCGGGCAGATGGATGCTGCAGCCGTCAAAGCATTACGCAGCCAGGAGGCGCTGTCATGAAATGGGAAACACTGGTGCAATCGCTGTTCGATACGCAGCACAGCATTAGCGAACAGGATTTATTTTTGCAGGGCGATGCCCAGTTTGATGGCGAGACCTTGGCCGTGATCGGCACGACGGGACACGCCCCCATCGGCGTGTCCCTGGCCCTGACCCAGGCACAGGCCGTGCTGGACACCATCAAGAACCATCCTGGTCGCAGCCTGCTGCTTTTGGTCGATACCCAGGGCCAGCAACTGCGCCGCCGCGATGAGCTGCTGGGCATCAACCGCGCCATGGCTCACTTGGGTATGTGCCTGGATCTGGCCCGACGCAAAGGCCACAAGGTCATTGGGCTGGTGTACGACCAGGCCCTGTCCGGTGGCTTCATCACCTCCGGCCTGATTGCCAATGCCTGCTATGCCGTGCCCGAAGCCGAAATTCGCGTCATGCGCATTCCTGCCATGGCCCGCGTGACCAAGCTGCCCGAAGCCATGCTGGAAGAGCTGGCGCAGTCCAATCCGGTCTTTGCGCCCGGCGTAGGCAACTACGTGGCCATGGGAGGCATTCAGTCTGTCTGGGACAGCAGCTCGCCAGAGCAACTGCGTGCTTCCTTGCGGGCGGCACTGGCTCAATCCAATGATCAGGATCGCCGCGCCAGCGATGGTGCCGAACGTGGTGGCCGCCACCTGGCTGCCCAGATCATTGAACAGGTCTTGCAGGCATCCTGATGAACGCCCAGCTGCCCGCTCGCCGTCACCACCTGATCAGCCTGGACAGTACCGCCTGGGATCAGGTGCTGACTGATCTGGAGCCGACCAGCCACACCTGCCAGAGCCTGCGTCAATGGCAAACTCGGGGCTGGCCGCTGGTCGTCAGCCGTCAGCCAGGCGAACTGCATAGCGGACAGTTGCAAGTGGGCATTCCTTTACCGAGCGATTGGGGGCGGCAACGTCTGTCCCTGATCGTTTCCCAAAACCAGAGCCTGTCTTGGGGCGGTTTCCCCCCCGCCCACGAAGCCCAAACCTTATTGCCAGCCTCCTTGGCGCAAGACTGGCTGAGCTTATGTCAGCGTATGCAAGCACATGGCTGCACGGCTCAGGTCTATGGCAGTTATGGCTGGGAACTGATCACAGGACAGGGCTATGTGCGTGAAGGTTCAGACCTGGATTTGCTGCTACCCGTGCAGAGCGCCACGCAAGCAGATCGTCTGGTGGAGCTATTAAGTGCAATCAGCGAATTGTCCGGTTTGCCCCGCCTGGATGGCGAGCTGCTGTTCCCCGATGACGCCGCCATTGCCTGGCGTGAATGGCAGCAATGGCGCAGCGGTGCCAGCAGCAAAGTCATGATCAAACGCACTCATGGTGTACGTATTCAGGCGCACTCGGACTGGCCCGAGCACGCTCCTGCTCCGGAGTCCTCTCATGCTGCTTGATGCAATTGAAACCAGAACATTGGCGCATCGCCCCACTGCCGCCGACTTCATGGATCCATCTCGTTCCTGGAGTTGTGCGGCCATAGGCCGTGCGGCGGTTCTAGCGCTGTATGACGAGCTGATTCTGGCCCCCAAACCGGGGCTGGTTTCCTTGCTCGACAGCGGCAGCCATGACGATATGGATGCCAGCACTTTTTATCGCAGTCTGTTTGCCCTGCGCCATTATTTTTCTGACATGGCGGCTCTGGGCCAACAGCGTGTTCCATTCAGCCAGCTGCAAACTCGCGGGATTGCAGCGGAGGCTCGCATGCAGGCGGCAACCGGGGGCATCAATACCCACCGTGGCGCCATCTTCATGCTGGGTCTGTTGTGCGCAGCCGCAGGCGCTTGCCTACCTTTTCGCACCCTGACTCCCGCCACGATTCGGGACCAACTTCAAACATTATGGGGGGCGGCTTTACAGGCCCGCAGCCTGCAAGCTTCGTCCGCACTGCCGGGCGGACGGGCGGTACGCCGCTATGGCTTGCAAGGCGCGAACCAGGAAGCAGCCCAGGGCTTTCCCACCTTGTTTGAAACGGCCTGGCCCGCCTGGCAAGTCGCTGTCAAAACTTTGTCTCCGCACAGCACACCAGTGGCAGAAGAGCAGTTGCAAACCGTGGGTTTGCATACCTTTTTTTCTGTTATGGCGGTCCTTGACGATAGTAATCTGGCCCATCGTGGCGGACTGGAGGGGCTACACTACGCGCGCCACTGCGCCACACAATACTTGCAAGCAGGCAGTGCGTTCAGCCCCGATGCGGTGCAGCGCGCGCAAGCCTTGCATCAAGCCTTCATGAAACGTCGCCTGTCCCCCGGCGGCGCAGCCGACACCTTGTCGGCCTGCTGCTGGCTGGATCGCTTGCAAGCCTATGCACCCGGCAGTGCCAGCCAGCGTCGCCCTACTGGAGCCTGACTATGAAAATCGCCCTGCTGTTTTCCGGGCAAGGCATGCAATACGCAGACATGCTGCCCTGGATGAACCCGGCAAACCCCTCGCTGCTGCAAATGCAGGAACAGTTGCACGTTCCCGATTGGCGCGCTGCCATGCGCGATACCCGTTGGGCCAGCACCAATGCCCATGCCCAAGTTCTGCTGACAGCTTGCGCCTTGGCCGCTTGGCAGGAATTGCAGGAGCACGTCCCTGCTCTGCAAACCTCCAGGCGATCTTTGGTGGCCGTGGCGGGCTACAGCATTGGTGAACTGGCAGCCGCTTGTGTAGCGGGTGTGTTATATGCCAGCAATACCATCCAGCTCGCCGGACTAAGAGCCGCCTTGATGGATAAAGCCGGGGCCGGACAGGACAGCAGCATGCTGGCGATAAGTGGGGTTTCAATCCGGACGATTGAGCAATGGTGCCAAGCGCACGGCGCTGCCCTGGCGATACGCAATGGTCCTGATAGTGCTGTCTGTGCGGGACCACGTGACAAGCTTGCTGCCCTGGAAAAATTCGCTCAAGAACAAGGGGCACGTTGCACACCCCTGGCCGTGAATATTGCCTCCCATACCCATTGGATGAGCAGCGCGGCCCAGGCCTTTCAAGAGCAACTGAATCAAAGCGAACTGACTGCCCCAACCTTGCCTTGGCCCACCAATGCCGGTCTATGGGTGCATAACGCCACTACCGCTGCCCAGGCCTTATCAGCGCAGTTGATGCAAACTGTGCAATGGGACTCCTGCATGGAACAGATTGAAGAGCGACAGCCCAATGTGGTGCTGGAGATTGGTCCGGGCCGCAGTCTGGCGACCATGTGGAATCAACGCTATCCGGAGATTCCTGCGCGCAGTGTGGACGAGTTCCAAACCCTGGATGGCTTGCAGCGCTGGCTATCTCGCTGGGCTGGATAAACGCAAGACAGCGGCTTGCGCAGACCCGTATCAGCCCGACGTCGGCCCTTCTTTTTCCAACTGAGTACGCACGATCCGGCAGGCCCGTAACAAGCTCAACACATTCGGGCTGCGCTCGCGCGACTTCATGCACACCAGGCCGATACGCTGTGAATGTCGATACTTCTGCTCCAGGCTCAGCCACTGAATCTTGTCAGAAAAAACCGCTTTGGCTCGCGCAGGTAAAAGGGAGCATCCCACACCACCACTAACCAGACTCATCAAGGAAAAGATGTCTCCGGTGCGCATCACAATATCGGCATCAAACCCGGCTTTGGCCAACATGCGCTGCATGTCCCGCCCCGTTGCAAAATCATCGGTCAGCGACACAAAACGTTCCTTGGAACAACGCTCCAGATCCACCACGGACGAGTCCGATCCTTGCCAATCCATGGGAGCAGCAAACATCAGCTCATCATCAAAAATGGGCAGCACTTCCAGATCATCCGGTTGCTCCTGTGGCAACTCGATCAGGGCTGCGTCAATATGACCGCCCCGCAACTTTTGCAACAGCTTCTCGTTGGAGTCCAGCACCAGATCAATCTGCAATAAAGGCTTGTGAACCTTCAGCTCTACCAAAAGGCGCGGCACCAAACGTATCGTCAGCGAGTACATGGAACCTATGCGCAACTGATCCGACGAATACCCCCCGGCTTCGCGGGCAGCATCAATGCCGTGCTGCAAGGTGCGTATGGTTTCCTTGGCCGCTTCGGCCAGCTCGCGCGCCGACTCCTGTGGCACCAGATTGCGGCCTTCCTGCAAGAACAGCGGGCAGCGCAACCCTTCCTCCAGGCTTTTCAAGGCCCGATGCACGCTCACCGCACTGGTACCCAATTGTTCAGCGGCACGGGCAATCGTGCCAGCTTCCAGAAAAGCCAGCAGAACTTCCAAGCGTCGTACCGTGATTTTTTCGTCGATCAGAAACATCGTGAGGGCAGGTGGAAAAACAGCGCCAGAGCAAAGAGTACAGTATGGGAGAAGCCCGCAGTAAGACCAATGCAGGCTAACCCGAAAAAAATGCCCCAAGCCGCTAAAAGCAAGGCTTGGGGCATTCCCATGTCAGGTCAGAACAGCACGGGCTTGAACCCGGCAAAATCGTATTCAGGATCTGGAAATCAGGCCCTGAACCCAAGGCTTAAGCAGCCTTTTTCTCGCCACCCGTTTGCACGATTTCACGTACTGGAACGGGCGTCTGCAAACCAGCCTGATTCAGCACTTGGACCGCACGGCGGAACAGATCAAAACGGGCATCCCAGAAGTCAGCAGCATTGATCCACGCACGCAGATTGACGGTGATTACGCTGTCCTTGTACTCCATGACCATGACCAAAGGAGCCGGGTCTTTCAGCACCTGAGGATGTTCATTGAGCAGGTCTTGCAGCAGCTTGATGGCCAGGTCCAGATCATCGCCATAACGTACGCCCACCCCGAAGTCCAAACGACGAGTGGTGTTACGGCTGTAGTTGATGATAGGGTTGCCCCAGATCAGGCTGTTGGGCAGCGTGAATTGAATGCCATCCACTTGCTCAAAGCGGGTCAGGAACAAACCCACTTCCTGCACAGTGCCGTCACCTTTACCAACAACCGACACAAACTCGCCCGCACGCAAGGGACGCAGCATCAGCAACATGATGCCGGCGGCGATATTTTGCAGTGTGTTCTGCAAGGCCAAGCCCACCGCCAAACCGGCGGCACCCAGTACCGCGATAATGCTGGCGGTCTGCACACCAAAACGGGCCAACACGGCAATCAGCACAAAGATGCGGATTGTCCAGACCGTTACGGACTGGGCCATAGGCACAATCGTCGGATCCACTCGCGGCGAGCGGGCTGCCATGCGCTTGATGGCACGACCGGCGGCGGCAGACAGCCACCAGCCAATAATCAGAATCAACAAAGCAATCACGACGTTGAGCGCAATCGCGACAACGGCTGGAAACTCTGTCATCCAGGCTTGCAATTTTTCCACGTTTCAATCTCCTCAATTAAAAGGCAAAGCACCGAAGGGACTGGCCGCCAAGGGTAAACATTGTTAGTGCGCATCATAGCCTTGGGACGGGTCTGAACCCAAGTTGAGCAAGCCCACCATCTTATCCCCGAAAACTGTGGATAGCTCATAGGAAAAACTGGGCAAATCAGAAAAACCTTCCGTAGTATCAGCCACTTGAAAACCACGAACAGAAAACATCCAAATCCGGAAACAGACGCCAGCTTATCCCCATAAAATGTGGACAAGTCACAGGATAAACCGTGAATCACTGCACTTATCCCCGTGCAATCAAGCACTTAGAAATGGCGAGCAGAGAATCGACAATTCTTTACCATTTTTTTCCTCGGGCAAGCCTTTGCTTGTTGAAAACCGGCTTATCCACAAAAGATGTGCATAAAAATAGGGAAAACCCCTGTATTAGCAAAAAATAGGCTTATAAAACAATCACCTAAGTAGCCAGGTCAGGGATTCACCATTTTGCACCTGTTCAAGCCGGTACGCGCCACAGGGAAGCCAGCCAATGCTGCTCCTGCGGCGGCCTGTCTGTGGGGCGATAAAAGTGATCGATATAGTCAAAGCCCGCTTGCTCCAGACGCTCTGACCACTGCTCCCAACTGTAGTAGCAACCATAGCGCTGACCATTCCAGCCTTCTTGCCCCTGACCGCGCGGATTGGAGGAGAACAGCACGCCGCCCGGTCGCAGACTGTGCCGCAAAGCGGTCAAAACTGCAGGCAGCTCCGCGCTGGGCATATGGAATAGAACCGCATTGGCAAACACGCCATCAAAAGCCGCAGCGGGCAAATTCAAATCCAGAAAGTCCTGATGCAGCACCGGCAAGCCAGTTTGCTGACGAGCCATCTCCACAAAAGCCGCACAGCCATCCAGCCCCACCGGACGATGGCCCATGGCCTGAAACGCGACCAGATCCCGCCCCGGTCCACAGCCCAGATCCAGAATATCCACGGGCCCCGGCAAGCCGATGGCCGCCAGCAAAGCATCACGATTCTGGCTGACATCATGGTCCCACGTGCCGTCCCGATAAGCCTGCGCATGGTCCTGGTAATGATTGACGGTGCGACGACTGGTTTCTTTCATCTGAACATCCTTGCCTATGCTATGGGTTTACTTGACGCTGCCTAACGATGGATCGACTATATCCTGAGTCCAATTTGAATCTGATGCCATGAAGCCAAGCTATCCGCTCTCCGTCCTAGACCTGTCCCCTATTGTTCAGGGCTCCACACCGGCCCAGTCCTTTCGCTGTTCGGCGGACATTGCCCGTCATGCCGAGCAGTGGGGCTATCACCGTTACTGGCTGGCCGAACACCACGGCATGCCCGGTATTGCCAGTGCTGCCACTTCAGTTCTGATCGGGCACATTGCCGGTCAAACCAGCCGCATTCGTGTGGGCGCGGGCGGCATTATGTTGCCCAACCATTCCCCTTTGGTGATTGCTGAGCAGTTTGGAACGCTGGCCTCCCTGTACCCCGGCCGTATTGACTTGGGCCTGGGTCGTGCCCCTGGCTCCGACCCCGAAACCGCCCGCGCCTTGCGCCGCAATCTGAACAGCGACCCCGACCAGTTTCCGCGCGACGTGCTGGAACTGATGGACTATATGTCCGACGAGCCGCGCAACCGCATCATGGCCGTGCCCGGTCGCGGACTGAATGTGCCGGTCTGGATTCTGGGCTCCAGCCTGTTTGGTGCTCAACTGGCCGCCGCCTTGGGCTTGCCCTACGCCTTTGCTTCGCATTTTGCACCTGCTCAATTGATGGATGCTATTGAGGTTTACCGCCGTCAGTTCCAGCCTTCCGTGCATCTGGAAAAACCTTACGTCATGCTGGGCTACAACGTCTTTGCCGCCGACACGGAAGACGAAGCCAAACTACTGGCCTCCTCCTGGCAACAGTCTTTTGTGAACCTGCGCAGTGGTCGTCCCGGCCAGTTGCCACCGCCCGTACGCGACTACTACGAGCAATGCAGCCCATCCGCCCAGCATCTGCTGGACTCCCTGCTCAGCTGTACGGCCATTGGCAATCCGGAACAAGTGCTTGAACAGATGAAAGGCTTCATTCAACTGACCGGCGCCAACGAGCTGATGCTGAACGCCAATATCTTTGACCATAACAAGCGCTTGCGCTCCTACGAGATTGCCGCCGAGCTGCGCGGCAGTCTGGTATGAACCCACGCCATCTTCAGGAGACCGCACTGCGCTACTTCCAGGAAGTAGCGCGTTGTGGCTCTATCTCGCAGGCGGCCAGCAATCTGCATGTGGCCACATCGGCCATCAGCCGCCAGATCAGCGGACTGGAAGAAAACCTGGGTATGGCCTTGTTCGAGCGCCATGCCCGTGGCATGAACCTGACCGCTGCGGGAGAACTGCTGCTGGCCCATGCCCGTCGCAGCGCCATGGATGCCGAGCGCACCTTGCACGATATTGCCGCCTTGCAAGGGCTGCAAACCGGCCTGATACGCATCGCCTCCTCTGAAGGTTTGGCCGCCCAGCTACTGCCGCAATGCATTGCACAGTTTCGTGAAAAGCATCAGGGCATACGTTTTCAACTGGACGTACTGCCGCCACACCGCATCACCATGCTGCTGCTAAGCGGCCAGATTGATATAGGCATCAAATTCACCCAGACGGCTGAAAAAGACATCAAGACCTTGTTCCGCCGCGATGCACCCGTCATGGCTCTGGCGGTTCCCGGCCACCCGGTAACCCGTACCGAACGTATCAGCCTGAAAAGCCTTCTGGCACACCCCCTGGCCTTGCCCGGCCCCGACACCACCGTGCGGCAAATGATGGATGTGGCCTGCAGCGCACAGAACCTGAGTCTGGACCCGGTATTCAGCAGCAATCACATGCAGTCTCTGCATCAATTTGCCTTGTCCGGCGCAGGCGTGACGGTGTCGGCCTTGCTCTCGGCTCGTCACCTGATTGAGCAAGGTTTGCTGCAAGCCAGTTTCATTCATGAACGCGGCCTGTTGAACCGCCAAATTGAAGTGCAGGCCCTGGCTGGCCGCCGCTTGCCCTCTATTGTTCGCCGCTTTCTGGACGAGTTGCTGCCACAGCTTGAGGTCGACCCTCTAGCCTTGCCAAAATAGCAACACTGACCTGCTTATTTGTTGCTGGTTCGGCATCATCGCCTTTCCTATCATCTCTTGATTGAGGAGATAGCCATGACAAGACCCAGCAACGCCGCAAGCAACGCGCAGCCCCCATCGACCCGTCGCCCCTGGCGGCGTCTTGCCCAAACCTTATTAGGTGCTGTTCTGGCCGTCAGCAGCGTGGCGGCCCATGCCAGCGATTGGCCTGATCGTCCCATTCGCCTGATCGTACCCTTCCCCACTGGCGGTGCCACCGACGTCATCAGCCGCCTGATTGCCGAAAGCGCGGCCAAAGCGATGAACGCCAACATCATTGTGGACAACCGCACGGGCGCGGGCGGCACAATTGGTTCAGGCGAAGTCGCTCGCAGCAAGCCCGATGGCTACACCCTCCTGTTCACCACCAGCAGCACCCACGCGATTGCTCCGCACCTGTACAAGTCCCTGCCCTACGATGCAGAAAAAGACTTCACCCCTATCGCTCACTTGGGCGATGCCGCCAGCGTCCTGCTGGTGAACCCGTCCGTACCCGTACAAACGCTGCCAGAGCTGATTGACTACGCTCGCGCCCATCCTGATGAGTTGAACTACGCCAGCAGTGGCAATGGCACCATCGTGCACCTGGGCACCGAAGCCTTTTTGAATCAGGCCAATATCGTCATGTCCCACGTTCCATACCGCGGAACCGGTCAGGCCATTAACGATATGCTGGGCGGCTCCATTCATGTTTTACTGGACGCCATCCCCACCGGGATGCCCTATGTGAACAGCGGCCAGTTGCGCGCCCTGGCGGTAACCGGCCAGCAGCGCTCGCCGCTGGCACCCGATTTGCCCACCTTTCAGGAGTCCGGCCTGCCGGGCTATGAGTCGGTGACCTGGTTTGGCCTGTACGCCCCCGCAGGCTTGCCCGACGAAATTCGTGACAAGGCTTATGAGGCCTTTTCACATGCCGTTCAGGACCCCAAAGTACGCTCGCGCCTGCAAACATTGGGCGTGGACCAGCCCCGCAGCACCAGCCGAGAAGAATTTATCTCTCTGGTCCGCGAGGACAGCGCACGCTGGCAAGGCCTGATCCAACTGACTGGAATACAGATTCAATGAACAAGACTGACACCTGTCTGGACTGGAACAACCCCTACCCGTCCGCCCGCTCTGCGGTACTTGGCCAGAACATGGTCAGCACCTCCCACCCCTTGGCCGCGCAAGCGGGCCTGCGCATGTTGCAGGCCGGTGGCAATGCCGTCGATGCCGCCCTGGCGGCCGCCATCACACTGACTGTGGTCGAACCCACGGGTTGCGGGATAGGCAGTGATGCCTTTGCCATCGTCTGGGACGGCAAAGAGCTGCATGGCTTGAACGCCTCCGGGCGCTCGCCCCGTGGCTGGTCGCCGGATCGTTTCAAAGGTCACGATGCCATCCCCGACAAGGGTTGGGAAAGTGTCTCCGTGCCCGGTGCGGTCTCTGCCTGGGCCGAGCTATCCAGCAAGCTGGGCCGTCTGAGTCTGGAGCAAGTGGCCGCCCCCGCGATTCATTACGCCCGAGAAGGCTTCCCGGTCTCGCCCGTAATCGCGCGCTTGTGGGAGCTAGGTCGTCAGCGTCTGGGCGATCAACCCGGTTTTGCCGAAGCCTTTTTACGTGATGGCAAAGCACCAGTCGCTGGCCAGTGGTATCAGAACCAGGACCAGGCCAATACGCTGGAACGCATTGCGGCCACCCAGGGTCAGGACTTCTACACCGGCGAGCTGGCCAAACGCATCGCCGACTTCTCCCGCCAGCATGGCGGCGCCATGGATGAGCAGGATCTGGCCGAGCACCGCGCGAACTGGTGCGGCACCATCAGCCATCCTTTTGCCCAGTCCGTGATTCACGAAATCCCGCCCAATGGACAAGGTCTGGCGGCCTTGATGGCCTTGGGCATCATGGAACAAGCTGGTGTGGGCCAGCAGCCGCTGGACCATATCGACACGGTGCATTTGAGCATTGAAGCCATGAAGCTGGCTTTTGCCGATCTGTACGAGCACCACGCAGATCTGGAGCACATGATTCATCATCCCGAGCATTTGCTGGACCCGGCCTATCTGCGCGAGCGCGCCGCCCTGATTCAGATGGACAAGGCAGGCGACCCCAAGCACGGCCTGCCTGGCCCCTCCGGCACGGTCTATGTCACCGCCGCCGACTCCAGCGGCATGATGGTGTCCCTGATCCAGTCCAACTACATGGGTTTTGGTTCCGGCGTGGTCGTTCCCGGCACCGGCATCAGCATGCAGAACCGTGGTCATGGCTTTACCCTGCGCCCCGGTCATGTGAATGAAGTGGCCGGTGGCAAGCGCCCTTCGCACACCATTATTCCGGCCTTTGCCATGAATGCCGATGGCACCCCTCAAATGTCTTTTGGTGTGATGGGTGGCCCATTCCAGTCGCAAGGCCATATGCAAATGGCACTGCGTGTTCTGCTGTACGGTCAGAACCCGCAGGCCGCTGCCGATGCCCCACGCTGGCGCGTGACGGGTGGCCGTGGGGTGGCAGTAGAACCCACTTTCGATCCGGCGCTGGTTCAGGCCTTGCGCGAGCGCGGTCATGAAGTCGTCGTTGAACCCGGCAGCGGTGTGTTCGCCTTTGGCGGTGCACAACTGATTCTGCGTCAGGGCAATCATTACGTGGGCGGCTCCGACCCGCGCAAAGACGGGCAGGTGGTGGCTTACTAAGCCTATTTGCCTTCCAGAGATCACTGCCGCTTTCTGATTGGGGTCTGGATAAGAGCATCCAGACCCCAAATACCTTTGGGCCTCCCTATCTCTATTCAGACAAACCACTCGACGAAGCAAAGGCACGCTCACCAAGGCCCCATCCCTTCAGCCCCCTTCAAGGCTCAGCCCTGTCCACCAAAGAGCCAGGCACAGCCCCCAAAGCAGACTCCAGCATCTACTTGGCTCACTAAACGTACACCGTGGTCAATATCTGACACTTTCCCTACACAAAGACTGTGTTTTTATCAGGTTTTCTTCAGCCAGACAGAATGACTGCTGTACCATCAAAAATTGCCGCTTCATACCCCGGAAGCGGTTTTCTATTTGTCTAAACGGCCCTGTCATCCAGAGGGCCGTACGCTGGAGCCCATTCGGTGCTGTCATTCTTTGAACGTCGATTAGATCCCTATCCCGAACAACACGTCGCCCCTCCTCCCAAAGGATTTTTCCCCTTCATCTGGGCCTGTACGAAAAATTCACGCGGCTGGATTGGCTTGATGACCGTAACCTCGATTGGCCTGTCGGCCTACGAGGCCATGCTGTTTGCCCTGCTCAGCTATATCGTGGACTGGCTGCCCTCGATTGAACCTGCCCAGTTCTGGAGCCAGCAGGGTGGCACGCTGTTGACCATTGCCGCTGTTCTGCTGGGCAGCGTCGTGCTGATCAGCCTGCATACGCTGGTCATGCACCAGGTACTGGCCATCAACTTCCCCATGCGCCTGCGTTGGCTGTTTCACAAGCTGATGCTGAATCAGAGCATGTCCTTTTACGCGGACGAGTTTGCCGGTCGCATCACCACCAAAATCATGCAAACCGCTCTGGCGGTGCGTGAAACTCTGTTCATGGCCGTGGAAGTGGTCGTGGGCATGAGCGCCTACCTGATCGGTATTCTGATTCTGGCAGGCAGCTTTGACCGCCTGCTGATCCTGCCCTTCCTGCTCTGGCTGGTGGGCTACGCTTTGGCCTGCGTGTACTTTGTGCCCCGTCTGGGCAAAGTCGGGGCTGAACAGGCCGACGCCCGTGCGCTGATGACGGGCCGTATTACCGACGCCTACACCAATATCAACACGGTCAAGCTGTTTGCCCACACACGCCGTGAAGCAGACCATGCCAAGAACGCGATGCGCCGCTTCCAGGAAACCGGCCATGCCCAGATGCGTCTGATCAGCATGTTTGAAGTGACCAACCATGTGCTGGCTACTGTCTTGCTGATCAGTTCGGCAGGCCTGGCCTTGTACTTGTGGTCGATTGATCAATCCACAGCCGGTGTAGTGGCGGCCGTCATTGCCATGGCACTGCGCCTGTCCGGCCATTCCCATTGGCTGATGTGGGAGCTGACCAATCTATTCGAGAACGTAGGCACGATTCAGGACGGCATCAATACCTTGACGCAAAAACCCACGGTGGTAGATGCTCCCGATGCCAAGCCCCTGCAAATCGAGCAAGGTCGCATCGAATTCCAGGACGTGAGCTTTGCCTACCGCGATAAAAGCCGTCAGGTGATCGACAAGCTCAATCTGGTGATCAAACCGGGCGAGCGCGTTGGTCTGATTGGCCGTTCTGGCGCGGGCAAATCCACGCTGGTCAACTTGCTGCTGCGTTTCCATGATGTGGATAGCGGCACCATTCGCATTGATGGCCAGGACATTGCCCACGTCACGCAAGACAGTTTGCGTGCCGCCATTGGCATGGTGACGCAGGATACCTCCTTGCTGCACCGTTCCATGCGCGACAACATTCTGTATGGCCGCCCGGATGCCAACGACGAGCTGCTGCATATGGCGGTAGAGCGTGCCGCTGCTGCCGACTTCATCCCGCAACTGCATGACCGCCAGGGCCGTGAGGGCCTGGAGGCGCATGTGGGCGAGCGCGGTGTGAAACTATCTGGCGGCCAGCGTCAGCGTGTGGCAATTGCCCGCGTCATGCTGAAAGACGCCCCCATCCTGTTACTGGATGAAGCCACCAGCGCCCTGGACTCTGAAGTGGAAGCCGCCATCCAGGAAAGCCTCAACACCCTGATGCACGGCAAGACGGTAATTGCCATTGCCCACCGCCTGTCCACCATTGCGGCACTGGACCGCTTGATTGTGCTGGATCAGGGCCGCATCATCGAGCAAGGCAGCCACCAGGAATTGCTGGAAAAAGGTGGTTTGTATGCTCGTTTGTGGGCACGTCAAAGTGGTGGCTTCCTGGGAGAGACTGGCAAACAAGATAGTTAAAACGTGTCACTTGCTTGCAAAAAAAAACTGACGTTACATCTTTGTCCCATTAGAATTTCGAAAGATCAAACTTCGCCGTGCTTGCGGCGAAGTTTTTTTTCAACTTATTCAGCCCATACATAGAACAAGATTATGTTTTTAGTCTTCCCCGATTCCGCCGCCATTGCGGCACACCTGAGCGCCCGTCTTCAGGAAATTATTCGTCAGGATCCACAAGCGACTCTGGGTCTGGCAACCGGGGGGACCATGGAACCCGTCTACGCCCGTTTCGTACAGGACGTACGTGCCAATGGGCTGGATGTCTCCAAGATCAACAGCTTCAATCTGGATGAGTATGTGGGTCTGGCGGCAGCGCACGAGCAAAGTTACGCCTACTACATGCGCCAGCACCTGTTCGGCCAACTGCCTTTTGATGCCGCTCGTTTGCATCTGCCCAATAGCCTGACCCAAGAGCTGGAGCAGCACTGCCAGGACTACTCCGCCGCGATTGCGGCCAGTGGTGGTGTCGCCTTGCAATTGCTGGGCGTAGGCACCAACGGCCACATCGGCTTTAACGAACCGGGCACCCCTTTTGACAGCCGCACCCATGTGGTGGCCCTGTCCGAGCGCACCCGTATCGACAACAGCCGCTTTTTTGATTCCATGGACGAAGTGCCTGCATCGGCCATCACCATGGGGATTGCCGATATTCTGAGCGCCCGTGAAATTGCCCTGGTGGTCACCGGCGAGCACAAGGCTCGCACCATGCTCAATTACCAGGAAGGCGGTGTCACGCCCGAGCTGCCTTTCACAGCCTTGAAGCAACACGCCAACACCCACATCCTGCTGGATGAGGCGGCTGCCAGCCTGCTAGACCCCAGCCTCTGCCACCGTCCCCTGATCAGCCAGGCTGCCTGAGCCAGCTTGCCAGCCCCCGCCCAGTGCTCGGAAGAGCGCCGCGCGGGATTGCAGACGTGCCTGCATCAAACTGACGCGCACATCCTGAGCGGCGTACAAGGTACGCTGCGCATCCAGTAAAGACAGCAAGGTTTCCGAGCCAGAGCGATAACGTGCTTCGGCCAGTTGAAACGCCAGCCTGGCTTGCTCCCACTCCAGCTCCATAGTCTGCGCCTGGGCATCAAGGCTATGCAGTTGTGCCAGCACGCCTTCCACATCCATATAAGCTTGCACAATGGTCTGCCGATACTGCGCCAGCCATTCCTGCAAACGGGCGTCGCTCAAATCCTTGCCCGCCTCCAGACGACCGGCATTGAAGATAGGCGCCACCAGCCCGCTGATCAGGCTGTAGACCGGATGGCGCAAGCTTTCTTCCCAATGATTGCCCGATGCCCCTGCCCGCGCCCCCAAGGTCAGGCTGGGATACATGGCAGCGCGCGCCACATGCACATCGGCATGAGCCGCTGACAACTGGGCCTCGATGCGCGCAATATCAGGGCGCTGCGACAAGAGCTGTGAAGGCAGACCTGCTTCCAGCTCCGGCACGTGCAAGCTGGCAATATCTTCCTGGGGCTCGGGCATGATTTCAGTACGGCCCAACAAGGTCGCCAGCTCCACCCGCGTGCGAATGGCCTGTTCTTCAATCACAAACAATTTGCGCTGTTGCGAAGCCAGCAATTGGCGTTGCTGTGCCAGCTCCAAAGGCGAAGCCGCCCCCGCCTGCAAGCGTGCTTCCAGCAGGCTCAACAAGCGTTGCGCAACGGCCAGGTTTTGACGGGCAATGGCCACGCGCTGTTTGTCGCCCAAGGCTTGCAGGCTTAAATGCACCACCTGCGCCTGCACGCTGACACACAGCACATCCAGCTCGTAATTTGCCGCCTGGGCCAGGAACACGGCACTGTCGGCCTGAGCACGATTGCGTCCCCACACATCCAGCTCGTAGCTCATGAACACACCGGCCACATATTGCGAGCGAGTGTCTCCATGCGAGGAAGAAAACGGCGCATCTCTTTGCGCAGACAGATTGCCCTGCAATTCCGGCAGCAAACTGGCTCCGGCAATGCGTGCCTGAGCCTGCGCCTGCAAGATCCGGGCCTGTGCCTGACGCAGCACCGCCACGTCCTTCAAGGCTTCCTGCATCAGGCTGTTCAAGGCGGGGCTGTTATAAGCACGCCACCACTCCGGCTCTACCTGGGCCAGTACAGGACTGGGTGTCGCCTTGGCTTGCTGTTGATACGCCTGGGGCAGCGTCGGCGGGGTCTTGTCCAGATCAGAGGACAAGGAGCCGCACGCTTGCAGCACAAGCGTGCTCATGGCCCCTGCTATCCATCGGTAATGAGCCATGCTTACTCCCCTGCCAAAGCCTGAACGGGGTCCAGCGCGGCCGCCGTTCGTGCTGGCATATAGCCAAAAACCATGCCCGTCACCACGGCGCAGCCAAAGGCGCCCAAGGCCGCCCGCAAGGAAAACACCACATCCACCCCACCAAAAATCAGGCCGATACCCACCACAGCACCAGCCAGCACGCCCAGGCAACCGCCTGTAATCGTCAACAAAACCGCCTCAGTCAGAAACTGGCGCATGATGTCACTTTGCCGTGCACCGGTTGCCATGCGTATGCCAATTTCCCGCGTGCGTTCACGCACCGTCATCAACATTACGTTCATGACCCCGATGCCGCCTACCACCAAAGACACGGCGGCAATCAGGCCCAGCATCATGCTCATGGCCTGACGCGTGGAAGCCTCTGCCTGCAAGCGAGCCGCCGCATTCCCGATTGAAAAGTCTTCTCGCCCACCATGACGCTGTGTCAGCAACTGACGCATGTCTTGTTCCGCTTCCAGAACGGTGGAACTGTCCTGCGCATCAATCACCACATAGTCGGGCTGCGTCTGGGCCTGATACACACGGGCACGCGCCGCGTGATAAGGCACAAACACCATATCGTCGTAAGCCTGCGCGCCCGAATCGGCACCGCGCTCCTGCATTACCCCGACCACCTCAAAAGGTGAATTGCCGATCAGGAGCTGCTGCCCCAACGGCACGTCCATATCGGGGAAGAATTGCTTGGCGGCACGATGTCCCAACACAACCAGGGGAGCCAGATCCCGGTCCTCGGCATCGGTGTAGTAGCGACCTTGTGCCAGCTGCCAGCGATGAATATCCGGCATGGTTTCATTGGCGGCAAACACATACACCTGGCGGTCCACGCTGCCACGCCGCACGGTAATCGGATCTCCAATCACCGGCATGACACGCCGTATCAATGGCAGCTCGCCAACCGCCTCCAGATCCTCTTCTGTCAGCTGTCCCTTGGCGACCCCATTGGGCGGTGATGAACTGCTCAAGTAAATGATCGTGGTCCCCATCGTGCCCATCTGATCCATGACACGTTGGCGGGCACCTTCACCCACCGCCAGCATCACGATGACCGAGGCCACCCCGATGATCACGCCTAACAAGGTCAAGGCCGTGCGATGACGGTTAATGAACATGCTGCGCAAGGCGCTGCGGGTAGCATCCTTGATCTCCGAAACCCAGGGCGAGCGGCGGTGCTCGGGCGGTGGTAAAGACTGCTCAAGCTTGGGCTCGGTGGCCGTTTCTGGGCGGCTATCCGAGAGGATGCAGCCGTCACGAATTTCAATAATCCGGTCTGCCATCGCCGCGACCTCATGATCGTGCGTAATCAGGATAATGGTGTGACCAGAGTTCGAGAGCTTGCGCAGCAAGGCCATCACTTCTGCACCACTGCGCGAGTCCAGCGCACCCGTGGGTTCGTCGGCCAGAATGACACGGCCACCGTTCATCAAGGCACGAGCAATCGACACCCGCTGCTGCTGGCCGCCGGACAACTGATTGGGCCGGTTATCCAGCTTGTCCGCCAGACCTAGGCTACTGAGTAATTCTGCGGCACGTGCCGCACGCGCGCCCTCATCCATTCCCGCGTAAATGGCAGGCATCTGGACATTTTCACTGGCGCTTTCAGTCGGAATCAGGTGATAGCCCTGAAAGACAAAACCAAAGGTCTCACGGCGCAACTGGGCCAGTTCATCAGGACTGAGCTGCGCGACATCCCGACCTTGAAAAAGATAGGTGCCGCTGCTGGGTTTATCCAGACAACCCAGCAGATTCATCAGCGTCGATTTACCGGACCCCGAGGCCCCCACAATCGCCACAAACTCACCCGGCTCAATACTCAAGCTGACATCGAACAGAACCTGCACAGCAGGCTTAGTGCTGGGCGGGCCGCCATAGATACGGTTAATGTCCCGCAGCTCAATCAAAGGAGGTGCAGCCCCTACCATTGCAGCCACCGCCAGCCACGCTCAGGAGTGAGCACCGCCAGAACAACGTGCTCCCCTTTAGCCAGCCCGTTCACGACTTGTACCTGGTGACGATTGCGCACTCCCAGGTCGACCGGCTTTTCCTGCACCTTGCCCCGCTCCAGCACCGGCACCGTAAAAGCATCAGGACCACTATCGGGGTCTGGGCGTAAAGCCACCAGGGGTATCAGTAAGGCCTGGTCGGCACGATCAATCTCAAACAGCACCTGCGCCGTCATCTGCGGCATCAATTCGCCGTCTTCATTGGCCACATCAAACAGCACCGTATACATGATGGCCTGTGTGGCAGTCGGTGCCGCCGCCGTGCTTTCATCCTGAGTGCTGCCCTCTGGCGCAGGCATGATTTGGCGAACCTTGGCCTGCCATTGACGCGCCCGCGTTTCGCCCTGCTCTCCCAGAGTCGTGAAGGTGACGGTCATACCGGGCTTGATACGACGAATATCGGCCTCGGACACGCTGGTCCACACTGTCATGGTGCTCAGGTCTGCAATGCGCAGAATGTTGGGAGTTTGATACGTGGCATTCAGCGTCTGGCCTTCACGCGCCTGCACGCCAATGACCGTGCCACTCATGGGCGCGTAAATGCGCGTATAGCCCAAGCGTGCCTCATCGGCTTTCAGCGTGGCCTGAGTCTGCTCCATCTGCGCTTGTACATGCGCTACCCGAGCCTGCGCAGTCGCCAGATTGGCTTGGGCAATCTGAATATCTTCCTGACGGCTGGCCTGCTGGCGCTCCAGTTGACGCTGGCGAGCCAATTGCTGACGCGCCAATAAAAGCTGAGCCTGCTGCTCGGCCAACTGGGCCCGGAACGCGGCCAAGGAAGCGCGGCCTGCATCGACGGTGGCTTGCTGCACACTGGGATCGATTTCCACCAGCAACTGGCCCTGCTCAAGCTGATCGCCCGGCGCAACCGGCAAAGCCGTAATCTGCCCGGACACCTGCGCACCCACGTCCACATAGCGACTGGGCTTCAAAGTTCCCACCGCAGCAACGGTAGCGCGTATATCACTTTGCTCCACGGCCACCGTTTCAAACTGCTCTGAAGAACGCCCGGCCTGTGCGGCAAGCGCCCCCAGCACCAGCACCGCCACCAGGGCCAACGCCCAGCGGCGCTTTACTGCTTTGGACTTCATAACTAATCCCAAAAAACCGTGGATCTGCACCCGCCGTATCATGCGCGGCAGGTGATCAAAAAAACAAAAGTGGTCAAGAAGGCAGGTACTTGCTTAGACCAAAACCGGCTCCACGCTACTTAGCAGACAAGGAGGTTCCCACCTAAACGGTGCAGTCAAGCGGACAGGGCAAGAGGTCCTTTTTCAGGCCTTCCTTATAAAGACGTTTGAGAGCCCACTTTCCGGACATTTATTTTGTAAAAGTTATAGCGATGGGCTTGAGATAAGGGCGTCAAACATTTGCTGGACGCCCTATGTGGTGGAGAACAGGCAGGACTGTGCCCCCTGCCCGGTCCTTTCCTTAAAACTCCACCGAGACACTCAGCATGAACGTGCGTGGCTGCGACAAGACCAGATAGCCATTATTGGGATAGCCACCGACCGAAGCCCAATACGCCGTATCGGCCACATTCTCGACACTGGCCCTGAACGTCATGGGCACACCGGAAATCTTGCGCTGATAGCTGGCCCCCAGATCCCAACGCACCCAACCTGGCACACGGATCGCATTGGCCGAATCCGCGTAACGGGCACCGGTTGCCAGCAACTGCGTATCCAGCGACAAGCCTGTCACCTGCGGCACATCCCAGGTTAGGCCCAGACTGCCTTGCCAACGCGGCACGCCAATCACGCGCTGACCTTCGCTCAGCGGGTCACCCGTGTTTTTCTGCTTGGTGTCCAAGGCGGTCACTCCACCCAGAATGCGCAGGGAGTCCGTCAACTGGCCGTAGAAGCTCAGCTCCAACCCGTTATGGCGATCCTTGCCCGCTTCCACAAAACGCAGATCGTCGTTCACCACACCACGCGGTTTGGTCGTGGTGAAGAAGGTCAGCCCACCGCCCATGGAACCGTTGTCGTACTTGATTCCCAGCTCTTTTTGCTGGGCCACAAAGGCCGACAAGCGCTGCCCGGCGTTTTGAACCGGCTGATTGTTAAAGCGAGTCGGTGCCAGATCGCCTTGCGCCAGGCTTTCCGTGTAGTTGCCGTACAAAGCCCATTCATCAGTCAGCTTGAACACCACACCCGCAGCAGGGCTGGTATGTTGCTGACGATCTTTGCGCTGCAAGGCCTGGGTGCCATAGTCATAGCTGCGCGTTTCCATGATTTGATGGCGCAGCCCCAACATGACTTCCAGCCTGTCGTCCCAGAGATACATCAGGTCGCCCAGGGTATAACTGGTCAGTTTGGTGCGTCCCACCAAAGCGGGTGAACCCAAATCTCCCCCGGTATAAGCGAAGGGTGACAAGGCGTGATTCACAGGATCATAAAGATTACTTTCCTGCACGCTGCCCATAGCCCAGGCATTTTTCTCTTTGTGGTCATACAAAGAAGCAGCAGCGACCAGCTCATGCAACACAGGCCCGGTCTCAAAACTGGCTCGCAAACCCAACTCGCCTGTTTTCACGTCATCACGTCGGGAATTGTTGAAACGCGAGAAGGTGGTTTTTCCAGAAACGGCATCCGTTACCGTCTGAGTCGCAAGCTGATTTTTTTCCTTGCCATCTTTCATACCGAAAGCAGCCCACAGGGTCATGGAATCATTCAGATCATATTCCCCGCGTACCGTCCCAAAAATGGTTTTCTCATTAGAGTAGGTCCAGGGCTGGGCGAAGTTGCGCGTGTGCGAAGGCAAGCCCGGCAAAGCGGACAAGCCCGCCTTTAAAGCCACATTAGGCCGGACTTCACGCAGCTTATGCTCTTGATAGCCCAAGTCAGCCGACAAGCGTACACGCTCACCACGCCAATCCACCCCTACTGTGTACAGGTCCAGACTGGTGTGCTCATTGTCGACCGCCGTATCACCACTGCGTTTGATGGCATTGATGCGAATGCCAGCCGCATCATCGGCAAAACGACGCGCAATATCCGCCTTGATCTGGCTTTGTCCGCCACTGCCATAACCTGCACCGACCTTGGTCAGCGGGCTCTCGCCAGCCCGTTTGGGCAGCACATTGATCGTGCCCCCAATACCACCGCCGGAAGGCGCGGCACCGTACAGAAAGCCACCTGCGCCATGCAGCACTTCAATACGCTCGGCCAGTTCGGCAGCCGTCGCTTGCCGGGGCAGCAAACCAAACAAACCGTTGTAGGCAATATCATCGGACGCCGTCAAAAAGCCCCGAATGAAAAAACTTTCCTGAAAATTGCCAAAACCACGGGCCACGCGCACGGAAGGATCATGGCGCACCACATCGGCTACGGTCGACGCCTGCAATTGCTCGATATAGCGGCTGGTGTAGCTATTGACGCTGAAAGGCGAGTCCATGTTTTCAAGAGAACCCAATATCCCCACTCGCCCGCCGCTGGCGACCTGACCGCCCGCATACTCCGGCAGCAAGCCCTGACGCGACGCATCCGCACTGGCATTAACGGTAATGGTGGACAACTCCTGCGGCTGGGCAACATCCCTCTGGTCTTGCGCCTGAGCCTGACAATGAAGAGCAAACAGAGACAGGACGAGAGAGCGTCCCAGGCAAGGCTTGAATAAGCTGGTCATCACGATTACCTATCAAGCCTTGATGTTCTTCAGGTCAATACGCACCACACTTTCGCGCTTGCTGGCTTTGTACTGCGGAGTGGCAGGAGCTTTAACGGTGACGTACAACTGGCTATCCGGGCCCAGCTCCAGGCTGTTGGGGTTATCAGGCAAGTTGTATTGCGCCTTGATCGCATAGCTGCCGCCATCCAGCACAGACACTTTGCCTTGCTCGCGGTGAGTCAAATACAGCTCGTCGCGATCAGCGTTATACAAGACATCCATGGCATCCCCCACCGGCAGTTCCTGCAGCAATTTGCCGTTGCGGGCATCCAGCACATACACGGTTTTCTGGTCTTTGGTCTCGGTCACGTACAGACGATTGCGCCTGGAATCCAGCGCAAAATTCAAGAGCAAGGCGGGTTTGGCGCCCGCCGGTTTCCAGCGCTGTTCGATCTTGTTGGTTTGGGTATTGATCACCATCACTTCGCCGTCGCCATTGGCGGCATACAGACGATGCGATCCCGAATCTATCAGCAGACCGGTCACCCATTTGCCTGCGTTTTCAATGGTGTCGATCAGTTCCAGATTACGATCATCCAGCACCCAGATCACGGCCGGCGCACCTACGGCCCCCACATACACACGGCCTTGCTGGGGGTCGTGACGAATCGTGCGCGGCCCCATTTTGGTGTCATCAAAACTGGTATTGCTAAAGCGGACTCGCTCCAGGCTCCCGTCCTCTTTCAGCTCAACTTTGGAGACGGCAGCAGCCAGACTATTGGTGACGTACAGGGTGTCGCCCGACGCGTTCGTCGCCAGGCCGAAGTTACTTTCATCGGTATAAATCGTCCCCTTTACATCCAGGGTGATGGGGTCCAGTTTATAGATCACACCACCCCGAACCGAAGGCGCACGCTCTGCCGAGGCCACATACAAGGACTTATCAAACGGGCTGTAAACCGTTTGATAAACCCCGTAAGCCAGATCCTTGCGCAAAGCCCCTTCTGCCGTAATTGACGTCTTTTGCGCCAGCTCCGGTGTCAAGGGCAGCGAGACCGACTCGGACGGCTGGGCATGGGCAAGAGATCCGGCACTTAGCAAAGCGGCAGACAAGACAGACAAAGCAAGGCGACGTGTGAACATTTCAATATCCCGTGTTAGAAATAGAAGTGATTATCATTTGTATTATTGCATTAAGCACTTCCATGCTCAAAATCGGGATATCCCTGCACCTTAAGGAGAAACACGCGGGACTAAATCAGCCGCTTCCCTATCCCCCACTTGACTGCCCTCGCTACAATATCGACTCAGCCGCCTTCCGGGCGGCCTTGTTGTTGAATTCCCTGACCTGTACTGCGCTATGACTTCTGCTGCCGATCTGTCCGCCCACACGCCCATGATGCGTCAATACCTTCAGCTCAAAGCGGAGGCTGGCTCGCATCTGCTGTTCTATCGGATGGGGGACTTCTATGAGATGTTCTACGCCGATGCCGAACGCGGCGCACGCCTGCTGAACCTGACGCTGACCAAGCGCGGTTCCTCCAACGGCGAGCCTATCCCCATGGCTGGTGTGCCTTTTCACGCCATGGAAGGTTATCTGGCGCGTTTGGTGGCCTTGGGCGAATCCGTCGCCATCTGTGAGCAGGTCGGTGACCCGGCGACCAGCAAAGGTCCGGTCGAGCGCAAGATCATGCGTGTGGTCACCCCCGGCACACTGACGGATGACGCCTTGCTGCCTCCCAAGGCAGACCGCCTGATTGCCGCCTGCACACTGATCAAGGTGCAACGTCAGGAAATGGTGGGGCTGGCCTGGATGAACCTGGCCAGTGGCGAGTTTCTGGTCAGCCAGTGCGAACCGGACATGCTGGATACGGAACTGAATCGTATCGGCCCTGTAGAACTGGTCTATCCCGAATCGCTGCGCCCTGCCCCGGAACTGCCGCAAGCCAGCTGCCACACCCTGCCGGATTGGCACTTTGCACAGGACGGTTCACGCGAAACCTTGCTGGACCATTTTGACCTGGATTCTTTGGCCAGCTTTGGTCTGGACGATCTGCCTGCGGCGACGGCGGCAGCCGGAGCCCTGCTGCGTTATGTCGGCAGCACACAATCTCAGTCCCTGGTCCACATCACCGCTATCCGCGTTCAGCACAGCTCGGACTTTCTGGTGCTGGATGCCGTCACGCGCAAGAATCTGGAAATTACCGAAACCATTAGCGGTGAAACCAGCCCAACCCTGTTCTCCACGCTGGATCATTGCCAGACCCCTATGGGCAGCCGTTTGCTGCGCCGCTGGCTGCATCACCCCTTGCGCTTGAACCACGCCGTTCAGCAGCGTCAGGATGTGGTGTCCCTGTTCTTCCAAACCCAGCAAAGCGCCAGCTTGAATGCAGGCGATCCTTTGGGTGTGCTGCGCCATGCCCTGCGCCGCTTCCCGGACCTGGAGCGTATTGCCACGCGTATATCGCTACGCAGCGTGCGTCCTCGGGAGCTGGCCAGCTTGCGCGATGCGCTGGTGACACTGCCTGAGCTACGTCGGGAGCTGGAACAGAACTTTGCTCAGTCTGAACACTTGCATGGGCATTTGTTAAGTCTGGCTCTGGACCCGGAGCTGGCTTCCTTGCTGCAGTCTGCCGTCGCCTCCGAGCCCGCCTTGCTGATACGCGATGGTGGTGTCATTGCCGATGGCTACGATGCGGATCTGGACGAGCTACGCAGCCTGGCCAGCGATAGCGGCGATGTGCTGGTGAAGATCGAAGCTCGCGAACGCGAGCGCACCGGCATTGCTACCTTGCGCGTCGAATACAACCGTGTGCATGGTTTCTTTATTGAAGTCAGTCGCGGTCAGGCCGACAAGGTACCCGACGACTACCGCCGCCGCCAGACACTGAAAAATGCCGAGCGCTTCATCACGCCTGAATTGAAAGAGTGGGAGGACAAGGTCCTGTCCGCCAAGGACCGCAGTCTGAGCCGCGAGAAGTTCCTGTTCGATGAATTGCTGGACAAGCTGCAAAGCTATGCAGGCCCCTTGGCCTTGTGCTCCAGCGCCCTTGCCGAACTGGATACCCTGTCCTCCCTGGCCTTGCACGCACTGGACAATAATTGGGTCGCCCCCGAGCTGACCGAGCAGGCTGGTATCTGGATTGAAGCAGGCCGTCACCCTGTGGTGGAGCACAGCATCGAGCGCTTCACGCCCAACCATTGTGAAATGCACGCGCAACGTCGCATGTTGCTGATTACCGGCCCGAATATGGGCGGTAAATCCACCTATATGCGTCAGGTTGCCCTGATTGCCTTGCTGGCCCGCATCGGTAGCTTTGTACCGGCAAGCACAGCCCGTATTGGTCAGATCGACCGCATCTTTACCCGTATCGGTGCAGCGGATGATCTGGCCGGTGGCCGCTCTACCTTCATGATGGAAATGACCGAAGCAGCAGCCATTCTGGCCGGTGCTACCCCCTACAGCCTGGTGCTGATGGATGAAATTGGTCGCGGCACCTCCACCTATGATGGTCTGGCCCTGGCCTGGTCCATCGCGCATCGCCTGCTCAGCCACAATCAGGCACTGACCCTGTTTGCCACGCACTATTTCGAAATCACGCGCCTGCCCAACGAGCTGCCTGCCGCCGCCAACGTGCACTTGGCCGCCGCAGAATCGGCCTCCGGCATTGTGTTCCTGCACGAAGTTCAGGAAGGCCCCGCCAGCCGCAGCTACGGGATTCAGGTTGCACAGCGCGCCGGCATCCCCTCCGCGGTCATCCGCCAGGCCAGTCGCGAGCTGAGCCGTCTGGAAGCACAAAACGATCCTAGCGCACAACTGGACTTGTTCAATGCAGGCAGCGCTCCGGAAGCCACGGTCGCCGAGCCTGATCCGACCACAGAAAAAGCACTGGACCTGCTGGATCAGTTCAAGCAACTGGATGTGGATGACCTGAGCGCACGCGACGCCCTGGATTTGCTGTACCGCTGGAAAAAAGAGATGAAGGCGGCGGGTTAAACAGTCCAGAAGGGAGCCCAAGAGGCTCCTTTTTTTATGTGGTTTTCCGAGGACCGTTGGCGAGCAGATCGACAATCAATCATTCTTAGACTCCTACCGTGAGTCAATCACTCTATATCGCAAGTATTTCTCTGGATTCTTTGCGCTGGATACGCCTGATACGCAGGCTAGCCATACACCGGGACGGGCCGGATCAGTTAAGCTACGGGCTAATTTAATTCTTGTTCGGGCAGTCCATGACTATCGACCAGCCATTGACCCTTTTGGGCGGCATCAGCGCGCATGAGTTCATGCAAACCTACTGGCAACGCAAACCTTTATTGATACGCGGCGCCATCCCTAATTTCAAGCACTCGCTGAGCATAGACAATATCCGCGAGCTGGTAACGCGTGAAGAAGTCGAGTCGCGCCTGATCATCCATGATGGCGAAGACTGGGAAATGGAAACCGGGCCTTTTGACGAGCTGCCGCCCGCCTCGCAGCCCAACTGGACCGCCCTGGCACAAAGCGTGGATCTGCACGACGACAACACCGCCGCCCTGATGCGTCAGTTCCGCTTCATTGGCGATGCCCGTCTGGACGACGCCATGATCAGCATTGCTTCTGACGGCGGTGGCGTAGGCCCACACTTCGACAGCTACGATGTGTTCCTGCTGCAAGCCCACGGCAAGCGTCACTGGCGTATCAGCCAGCAAAAAGACCTGAGCCTGGTGCCCGACCTGCCCTTGAAGATTCTGCGCAATTTCCAGGTAGAAGAAGAGTTCACGCTGGAACCCGGCGACATGCTGTATCTGCCCCCGCACGTGGCACATGACGGGATTGCAATGGGCGACTGCATGACGATTTCCATCGGCTTTCGCTCGCCTACCCAGGCAACGCTGGCCCGTGGTTTGATGGATGCCGCCTCGGATCAGTTGGCCGCCGCCAGTGGCGAAGGCTTTGGCTTGTATGCCGACCCACCGATGCCCATGCCCGAGAGCCTGCAGCAGCGCTACACCGACCCGGATGCCCAGGCCAGCACCACACCTGCCGCCTTGCCGGAGAAGCTTGTTCAGAAGTCGCTGGATGCCTTGAACGCCATTCGTTTTGACGAAGCATTGGCCTCACGGTTCCTGGGCGTCTGGCTGACCGAATTGCCCAGTAATAGCTGGTTCGACATTGCCGAAGACCCGGTTGATCTGCATGACCCCGAGCTGCCTGCAGGCCGCTTGGCTTTGGATCGCTGCTCGCGCATGATGTATCGCGGCGATGAGCTGTATATCAACGGTGAGGTCGCCTCCTGCCCCGCCAGCCCGGCCCTGAAACAATTGGCTGACCAACATGAACTCCTGATTCCCGGCGACAGTTTCGAAGCCCTGGATGAAGATGAGCGCGAAATGCTGAATGCCTGGCTGGATGACGGCTGGCTGCAGTTCAAGGAAAACTGAGCACTGAGCCACTAACTCTGGCGAGTTCAGAAAAAAAGCGGGGCAGCTTGCAGGCTGCTTCGCTTTTTTATTGCTAACACCTCAGGAATCGAAAAACCGATACATTTGCTGGTTGCAGTTGCGATTGCAGTTGCAGTTGCAGTTGCAGTTGCAGTTGCAGTTGCAGTTGCAGTTGCAGTTGCAGTTGCAGTTGCCACAGTATTTTATTCACGCCATCCAGCAAGAAAAAGCACTATCATGAACAACGCGATTCACAAGACGAGCAATTCGTCATAAAGCCACCATTAGTGGCTTTGCAGCCGAGCTTCAATCCTGCTCGGGCCACATTCAAAATCACGTAGCCACCCCGCTCAATCTAGTCAGGCACCTACCCAACTCAAAAGTGGTCTGCCCTACACCCAGAAAGCGTCCTATCTGGCCAGTCCATTTAATCGCTATAAATAGTGCTCGTTTGTCATCTCTCCTTTTGGAAAGCGCAGAGCACTATGTCTACCTCCCGATCGACCTCATCCTCTCTAGTCAGCGACCTGATCCCGCCTATCGTGGCCGGTCTGATCTCGGTCATCGTCAACTACGGCGGCACCTTTATTCTGGTTTTCCAGGCCGCCAAAGTAGCCGGCCTCAGCCCTGAGCTGACCGCCTCCTGGGTCTGGTCAATTTCCATTGGTGTGGGTGTTACCGGTTTGCTCTTGAGCTGGGTTTCGCGCGAACCCATCATCACCGCCTGGTCCACGCCCGCCGCTGCATTTCTGGTTACGGCTCTGGCCACCACGCCATATGAAGAAGCCGTCGGCGCCTACCTGATCTCGGCAGCGGCCTTTGTGGTCCTGGGCCTGTCCTCCTACTTCGAGCGCCTGATCCGTCTGATCCCCAACGGCATCGCTGCCGGTCTGCTGGCCGGCATTCTGCTGCAATTTGGCATTGGCGCATTTGGCAGCATGACACTGGACCCGAAACTGGCAGGTCTGCTGATTCTGGCCTACCTGATCATCAAACGCTTTTCCGCACGCTACGCAGTGGTCGGCATTCTGATCCTGGGCCTGAGCTTTCTGCTGCTGGAGCATCGCGTAGACCTGAGTGGCCTGAAACTGGAACTGGCCGCGCCGGTATTCACCATGCCAGTATTCACCCTGAATGCCTTGCTAAGCGTCGCCTTGCCTTTATTCCTGATCACGCTGACCGGCCAATACATGCCCGGCATGCTGGTCCTGCGTAACGACGGTTTTCGTACCAGTGCCAACCCGATAGTGTGGGTGACAGGGCTGGGTTCGCTGATCATGGCTCCTTTTGGCTCCCATGCCATGAACGTAGCCGCCATTACCGCCGCTATCTGCACCGGGCCAGAGGCGCACCAGGATCCTTCCAAACGCTGGGTTGCCGGGATTGCCGCCGGTGTGTTCTACATTCTGGTTGGCGTTTTTGGAGTAACCCTGGCCGCTGTATTCATGGCCTTCCCTGCAAGCTTTATTACCACGCTGGCGGGCTTGGCTTTGCTGGGCACCATCGGCGGCAGCCTGGCGGGAGCCATGGCAGACGTCAAATCACGTGAAGCAGCCTTGATTACCTTTTTGGCATCAGCCGCCAATATCACCCTGTTCGGGATTGGCGGGGCTTTCTGGGGCCTTGTGATCGGTCTGCTGGCGTACTTTATTTTGAATGGAAAGTTGCCGCAGCGGCAGAAAAAGGATGTGCCAACAGAAGGTTTACCTATTGGCACCAATGCTCGTTAAGTCTAGAAATCTAAAAAAAGCTGTGCGGTCTTACACAGCTTTTTTCTTACCAAGAAAAAAGCTGCTATTCGGCAGTGATCAAGCTGTCTTCCTTATCAACACGAAAAACGTAATCACTGCTTATTCAACTCAATCTAACCCAGGGCCAAAGTGCGCTTTTCTATGACAGTTCGGGCATAGAGCGATCGCGTTCTCAACGGTATCATCCCCTCCATGCGCCAACTGAATCCTATGATGCACCTCTAAGTAAGGCGTGCCGTCTGATTTTCGCTTGAATGGGGCTGGCTCTTTACACCCCTCACAGGTCCCCGATGCTCGCTCTAAAACCTCTGCTACCACATCAGGATTACGCCTGAACTCTGCAGATAAGACCCATATTCTCGAAGGTTTTTTACTTGCACTTCTGAGTCGTGCTTTGCGTTGCTCAGGTGTGGAGCGACGCGCAACCTCCACCTGCTTAGCTAACTCCTGTTTTGCATACGTGGAGTCTTCTACGACCTCTACCCTCTCGTCGTCTTTAGCCAGATCAAACCACTTAGACCCATCAGCTTCTCCAACCAAACCCACGTATTTAAAAACACCTTGATAACTGAATAAATCTTTTTCCCCACGCCTTACAAAGGTAAGAATCGGGATATTGGGATTACTAATGATCGATGCATTAGCTTTGAACTTCTCACTAAATTTTCCGCTAATACTTTTTAAATAGTATTTAAGTCTCGAAGGCTCCTGTATCCATTGATTGGCGTATTGCCCTCCAGATAAGGTCGCTTTGATGACCACTGCAGACGGCACTCCATCCGAGGTCAAAACGAACATCCCTCCAGCACGCGTATCGTAGTTACGCGCAAAAATCAGTATCTGATGAGAGCTATATTGCGTGCCAACAATAAAATCCGAAGGCCGCACTCGATCGTGAGCCCAAAACGAAAAACGTTTTTCAAACTCAGGAACAATATCCTCAAAAGTCTTTAGGCCTTGTCCATGCAAGGCTTGATAGACGGGATCATTAGAGCCAATTCGAAACCGATTTAAATAGCTCAGCAGGTCTCCGACTCTCTCAAATCGCTCCACCCAGATATCTACGCTACGCACTTTATTCTTTATTTTTTCATCCAGTAAGGGATGCTCTCGTGCGGGAATAAGAACATTATTTCGAATATAAAGGCGAGCTTCCTCAATAGGCGTCATTACATCTCCGTGCTGACAGCAAAAAACCATATTTTTATTAGGGATTACAACATTAGAGCATCTAGCACCTCACATCCTCTTCTCCCATTTTCAGACTGCGAACGCATCCGGTACTAAACACTCCCAAAAAATTCCAGGTACATAGCTTTAATCTCAGCCCACACTTTATTGTAAAAAATAGACACAATCCATAATTCAACACACCCCTTCTTATCCCATCCTCCCTCTACCTCCTGCAAAAAACCCTGTAAGAATTAATAGACACAATCTATTGACTGCCTTTTCTACGCTCAAGTGCTAGCCTGCGCTGGCTTTGATCTTCAGGAAACGGTGTCATGTTTGGCGATTTTGATCTTGCGTCACCCTATGCAGCTTATGCCCGTCTTCGTCAGGGGCCGCCTTTGGTTTGGGATGCGGATTTCTGCGGTGGGGCGTGGTTAGTTCATAGGCACAGCGATGTACAAGCCGCCCTGCGCAATCCCGATTTAAGTGTGCGGCGTGTTGGCGGGTGGGTGGCCCAGGCTGGCGCTGACCCCTCCCCTCGTCTGCAAGCCTTCAAGGGCTTGATGGCCAGGACGCTGGTCTTTCTGGACCGCCCCCGTCACACACGCGTCAGACGAGTAGTGAACGCGGCTTTTAGTGCGAAGGCTTTGGAAACCCTGCACAGCACGATTGAAAAGCGCGTTACGCATATCCACCTGGAGTTAAAAGACAAGCTGCGACACGGTTCAGTGGATCTGGTTGATGAGGTCTGTCGCCCGCTCCCCGCCTTGGTCATGATGGACGTGCTCGGCTTGGAGCAACTGCCTTTGTCTGTTTTTCAGGCCTGGTCAGAGCAACTGGCAGGCTTTATCGGACAAGCCACGCCGGATCTGCCTTTGCTGAGAAGCACCCAAGACGCTTTGCTGGATATGGCTGACTTTCTAGGCAACAGTGCCAATCTGCAAGAAGGCGGGTTGGCCTGGCGGCTTTTGCATGATGAGCAGCTTTCCCTTCAAGGCAGGCGCGAGCGCTTGGCACAGTCCTGTATGTTGCTCTTTGCAGGCTATGAAACCTCCCGGCATCTGCTTAGCTCCCTGTTTCAAACACTGCTGGCTGACTCCACAACGCTGCAGGACTTGCTATCGAATCCGCAGAAAATTCCTGCCGCGATCAAAGAGGTGCTGCGTCACGACAGCCCGATTCAGTACACAGCCAGACGTTTGATGCGCGACCAGCACTGGCATGGTCAGCATTTGCGCAAGGGGCAGTTGCTGCTTTTGCTCTTGGGCGCTGCCAACCGCGATCCGGCGGTGTTTGCCAATCCCGACGATCTGGACTTCAGCCGCAACAATCAGGCCGAGCTATCCATGGGACACGGAATTCATCATTGCCTGGGAGCCGGTTTGGTGCAGCTGGAAGCCAAGCTCGTACTTGAGCAATTCCTGCCTTTGCTCCCTCGCCTGCAAGGGACGCAAGGTGAGCGTATTCGACTCCCCGCCTATCGGGGCTGGAACCGCTTGCCGGTTCAATACCGGGCGGCACAGTCATGAGTGCCTTTCTCGCTCATCTGGATCAACAACTGGAGACTTTGAAGACCAGGAAACTGTGGCGCCAAAGAGCAATCAGCCGCCCCTTGCCAAACGCCCATATCGAACGCAATGGCCAGGTCTTGCTGAATTTCGCCGGCAATGACTATCTGGGCCTTAGTCAGCATCCACAACTCAAACGGCTAGAAGCACAAGACGTCGCCGGAGCGACGGCATCCCCGCTGATTTGTGGGCATCATGCGCTAGCTGAAGCACTGGAGCAGGAGCTGGCAGAATGGAGTGGCTTCGAGGCCAGCCGTCTTTTTGTCAGCGGTTATCAAGCCAGCCTGGGCGTGATTCCCGCGCTGATCGGAACGGGCGACACGATCTTTTGTGACAGGCTGAACCACGCCAGCCTGATTGATGCCAGCCGCCTATCCGGCGCTCGTTTACGTGTCTATCCCCATAGGGATATGGCACGGCTGGATGATTTGCTCGGCAGGCCAACACCAGGCTTCAAACTGGTGATCTCGGACAGCCTGTTCAGCATGGACGGGACAATAGCCCCGGTCGATGAGCTGATCGCCTTATGCGAACGCCACGATGCCTTGCTGTATCTGGACGATGCACATGGTCTGGGAATTTTGGGTGAGAACGGACGCGGAGCGCCTGAGCATTTCCAGCTCACGACCACGCAGCGGCGGCGTCTGATTTACCTGGGGACGTTTGGCAAGGCGGCCGGTCAGGGTGGTGCATTTATTGCCTGCTCCCACAAGCTGGCCGACTGGTTCACGCAATCCGCCCGCAGCTATGTGTACAGCACCGGCTTGGCCCCGGCGCATTGTGCGTCCTTGCTGGCCTGTCTGCAGCTGATCAAACAAGCCCAGCCCCAGCGGACCCTGTTGAAAGAGCATATCCAGACGCTGCAAACCTTGAGCCAGTATCTGCCCTGGCGTCTAGCTCCCTCCGATACGCCCGTGCAAAGCCTGTTGATTGGCGAGGTAGAACCTGCTTTGCAACTGGCCGAAACCCTCCTGCAAAAAGGTATTTGGGCACCGGCCATACGCCCACCTACCGTTCCTCGCCATCAAGCCCGATTACGCATATCCCTGTCTGCCGCCCACCGGCAACAGGACATTGAAAAACTGGTCCAGGCACTACATGAAGCCGCCCACTCTTTACGGTGATTTGCCATGAACTCAAACTCCTTTCCCCCTTTGGCCCAACGCAGCCTGCAAGCGGTCTGGCACCCTTGCACTCAAATGCAGCATCACGATCAAGGCGTGCCGCTACTGGCAATCAAACGCGCCCAAGGCGCCTGGCTTCATGATGCCGACGGCAACGCCTATCTGGACGCCATCAGTTCCTGGTGGGTGAATCTGTTTGGCCATAGCCACCCGCATCTGGTGCAAGCCATTAGCGATCAGGTTCAGCAACTGGATCACATCATGCTCTGCGGCCTGACCCATGAGCCGGTTGTGCAGCTTTCCGAACGATTGGCCGCCTTGAGCAGCCATCGTTTAGGCCATGCTTTTTATGCCAGCGACGGTGCTTCCGCGGTAGAGATTGCCCTGAAGCTGAGCGTGCACTACTGGCGCAACCAAGGCCAGGAACACAAGCACCGCTTTGTAGGCATCGCGCAGGGATACCACGGCGAAACACTGGGTGCTCTGGCCGTGACCGATGTGCCCTTGTTTCGGGAAAACTACGGCACACAGCTGGGCCAGCAATACACCGCAGCCAGCCCCGATCTGCGTCAAGCCACTAGCCCGGACGAACACACGCAGGTCACCGAAAACGCACTGCACTCGCTGGAGCAGATTCTGGATGGTCATCAGGACATTGCCGCCGTCATTCTGGAGCCGCTAGTGCAATGTGCGGCTGGCATGCACATGCACTCCCCCGACTATCTACGCGGCGTGCGCGAGCTGTGTGACCGCTATCAGGTGCATTTGATTCTGGACGAGATTGCCGTGGGTTGCGGCCGTACCGGCACGTTCTTTGCCTGCGAGCAGGCCGGTATCTGGCCTGACCTGCTGTGCTTGTCCAAGGGAATTACCGGCGGCACGCTGCCCTTGTCCGTAGTGCTATCCAGCCCCTCGATTTATCAAGGGTTTTATGACCAGGACTTGCGCAGGGGCTTTCTGCATTCCCATTCTTATACTGGCAATCCCCTGGCCTGCCGAGCCGCGCTGGCCACGCTGGACTTGTTCCAGCAATACCCCGTCTACGAGCTGCAAAAAACGCTGGGACAAGCACTTGATGAAGGTTTGCATAGACTGAACCGGCACTATCCCAAGATGCAGCATCTGCGCCGCTGCGGGGTAATCTGGGCCTTTGATCTGGACACGGGCCCAGCTCGCTACGATCACCAGGGCTTTGCCCGGCGCTTTTACCGCTCTGCCTTGCAACAGGAACTGATGCTACGCCCTATCGGCAATACGGTGTACCTGATGCCCGGCTATCTCTGGGGCACAAAAGAGGTGGAGCATTGCCTGCATGGGCTGGGTCGTCTGCTGAAGGAATACGCATGAGGGCCTGCTTTGTGACGGGCACCGATACGGAAATTGGCAAAACGCTGGTCAGCTCGGCTTTACTTCATTTACTAAGCCAAAGCGGCGCACGCACGCTCGGCATCAAACCCATTGCTTCGGGGGCCGTAGAGGTAGAAGGACGTTTACAGAACGAAGATGTGGATGCACTGGCGCGGCATTCCAGCCTGAAGCTCGCTCCCGAAACCCTGACACCGTACTTGTTTAAGCCCGCTGCGGCACCCCATATTCTGGCTGAACAAGCAGGAATCGAAATAGACCCGGCTCTGATCAAAACAACGGTTCAAACGGTGGCGGAGCAAGCCGATTATGCAATCGTTGAAGGAGCAGGAGGCTTCATGCTGCCCTTGGGGCAAGGGCGGACAGGCATAGATTTAGCGCAAGTCTTGCAACTACCTGTGGTGCTGGTTATCGGTCTACGTTTGGGTGCCTTGAATCACGCTTTGCTGACGGCTCAAGCCATACGCGCCAGCGGCTTGAACTTGCTGGGCTGGGTCGCCAACCACATAGCGCCGGAGATGAGTTATGCCCAGGAGAACCTGCAAACGCTGCATGACTATCTGCCGAGCCCTTGCCTAGGGGTCATTCCAAGACTGAATGCCACCACACTGGATGATCGTATCCAGCAAGCAGCGCAATATCTACGCTCGCCATGGGGGGATAAGAACTAGGCGCTTTGCACAAGGCTTATAGAAAGTAGCTACCTACGCTACCCAAAAATGCCACTCCCAACAGCAGACACACTGCGCCACCCAAGGCAAAGCGCAAGGCCGGGTTAGTGGACCAGGCGTCCAAACAGCTATTTAGCAAACGTTGACGCCATGTCCCCGACCCTGCCGCGCCTGCGGCTTGCCGGGAGTTTGCACGCAAACGACTCAGATGCTCCTCGCTGATTCCATCCATGGCTTCCCACTCCAGCTTCCAGCGCAAGAAGGCGGCCTGATGCTCGGGATCAATGGACAACCAGGCCCGGAACGCAGACTGGCTGCGGGCATCGTTCTGATGTTTGGGGTCGTGCTGTTTGAGCAGCCAGCTCAAGGCTTGCTCGTCAATGTGCTGCATGTGTTCATCCTTAGACATACGAACCAGCCGGACGCGGCACTGCCCCGTCCACCCGATTGAGCGGTGCCGGATTATGGCGGCACGCCAACATGGCCATGCGGATATAGTGCTCAACGACTCGGGGGCTGGTGCCCATACGAGTCGCGATTTCTCTGTAGTTCAGGCCCTCGAAGCGATGCAGCACAAAGGCCTCACGACGACGACGAGGCAAGGCCTCGATCATGGCCAGCATACGAGCACCCGGTTCTGAAGGAGCGTGAGCAGAGGCTTGTGTGCCACGCAGCATACGCAGGCAAAAACTTAAACCGTTACGGCAAAACGATTTCAGCATGGGCCACTCCCTAAAACACATTAAATGATAATGGTTCCTATTATCTTTATAGTTTTAGAGAAAGTCCAGCCCTGCTCAAGAAAGATTAACTCTGCTCACAAAATAAAAGATGGCCCCCCCCTCAAGTCTTTGCCAAAGAAAGGCTTTGCACCATTTCAGGGAGCACCGCAATCCAGGCGCTACAAACAGAGCGCAGCGCAGCCTGGAAAAGAGACTGTATCCTTTCAGGAAATGCTCTCAACGACCTCTTCTTCTGTAGAGGGAAAGCCAGCGCTAATCGCGCTGACCTCGCCAGATTCCGGGCCCCTATTGGCTCCTCTTCGACAAGAGAAAGAGAGCCAAAGTAACTCAGAACGGAGCTAGTGCATAAAAAAAGCCCTGGCATGAAACCAGGGCTTTTTCCAGACGGCCCGCAGGCCGACTCAAAACAATCAGTTGCCGGGGCGCAGATTGGTAGACAGCACATTGATGATGCGCTTGGCTGTCGGCGTGGTCTGCTCCTGACCTTGCTGATCCAGCACCGTTACGCGAGTGCCAGCACCTTGGGCGCTCAACTTGATGCGGAAGGGTGTGGCTTCGGCGGTGTTGCGGCTGCCGAAGATGCGGCCAATGATGTTTTGCTGCTCGATCTTCTCGCCGGTATCCGAATCCAGATAGCGGATGAAGAACTCGCCAGCGGAACGGTCACGATCCTCAACCGAGAAACCGGCGGAGTCGATGGCTACGCCAACACGACGCCATGCACGATCAAAGGACTCGTTCAGCATCAACTCAGCCTGATCGCCCTTGTCCGACGCCTGGACCTGAACGCTGGAAGGATCCTTGGAAGCGTTGGCTACTTGTTCACGTGCTGTTTCAATATCCGAGCCCAGGAAGACCATCATGCGAGCCAGCATGGCCGCATTCAGACCTGGATCTTCTTTGGCGAACACCCATTTAAAGGCGGAACCGTCTGCCGTTGGTGTTTCTTCCATGTGCTGGTGGGACACATAGATTTCGGTCTTGTTGCCGACGCGCTCAAAGCGGGTACGAAAGCGGTCACGTTCGCCGCTATCAAAGACCTGGTCAATGATGGAACCCAAGGCACTGCGTATCCAGCTTTCTGGAATCTTGGCACGGTTTTCAGCCCAGTCGGTCTGAATCAAGCCGGCACGGGGATCCTGGGACTGAATGGTAAAACCATGCTCACCCCAGAAATCGACGATGCGGGGAAACAGGTCTTCCACGGGGCGGTCTACGACCAGCCAGCGCAGATCGCCATCGCGCATCACCTTGATGGCATCAGACTGGGGCAGGATCGTATCGGCACCGCCCTTGGCCTGCTGCGCGGTTTGACCTTGCGAGTAGACCGAGTAAGACGTGGCACCTTCTGGCGCACGGTAATGTGCGTCACGGTTGGCCTGGGTCAGATCCGGCGGAATGCTCAAGGGATCGCCTGCTACCGTACTCTTGTAATTAACCGACTCGCCCTGGCCCATAATCTGGTCCATCGTCGAGCAGCCCGACAGCACCAACAGGCTCAAAGACAGCCCGATCAGGCTTTTATTAACTGGCTTTGCAATCATGGAAGAAGATCCGCAAGTTTCAAAGATTGACGCAGCAACTCGTGATGCTGTGCATTTAACGGCGTCAATGGTAAACGATATCCCAGCTGAGTAAGGCCCATTTCTGCAACTGCCCATTTCACGGGGATGGGGTTAGCCTCAACAAACAGGTTCTTGTTCAGACCTGCCAGATAGGCATTCAAACGGCGTACCGTCGGTACGTCCATATCCAAAGCGGCCTGGCACAACTGGCTCATCAGACGTGGGGCCACGTTGGCTGTCACGGAGATATTGCCTTTGGCGCCCAGCAAGATATACGAAGCAGCGGTAGGATCATCGCCGCTGACCACTATGAAATCTTCGGGGGCATCACGCAGCAGCAAGCCGCCACGAGCCAGATCGCCCGTTGCGTCCTTGATACCGATGATGTTGGGGATTTGAGCCAGACGCAGCACGGTGTCATTTTGCAGATCGGCCACAGTACGACCCGGCACGTTGTACAGGAACTGCGGCAGATCCACCGCTTCTGCAATGGCGCAGAAGTGCTGGTACATGCCTTCCTGAGTAGGACGGTTGTAGTAAGGCACCACTGACAAACCGGCGTCTGCACCCACTTCCTGGGCGTGACGCGACAGTTCGATGGCCTCGCGAGTGGAGTTGCCACCCACACCGGCAATCACGGGCACACGGCCAGCCGCGTGTTCAACGGCTACCTTGATCAGTTCAGCGTGCTCATCAACCGACACCGTGGGCGATTCGCCCGAGGTTCCAACGACCACCAGCACACGCGTTCCTTCCTGAATGTGCCAGTCGATCAGCTTTCGGTAAGCGGCAAAATCCAGACCCCCATTGGGATCCATGGGTGTAACAAGGGCAACCATGCTGCCCTGAAAATTGGAAATAGCAGAGTCCGAACTTGCCATGATGAGATGAATCTCCGGGTTTAAGGCCCTATAGCCGAAAAAAAATATGACTCACAAGTTTAACGGATAAGCCGTTAAATCATAAGAACCATTTCAATATGCCTTCGCCCAGCGCAATCAAGGGACTCATCAGGGTCCACAGTACGCCGGTAAACATCAGCAGGATCAAAATGACCATGCCATAAGGCTCGATACGAGAATAATGATAGGCCAAACGATTAGGCAATAGACTAAATACAATGCGCCCGCCATCCAAAGGCGGCAAAGGCAGCAGATTCAGTGCCATCAGAACCAGGTTGACCTGCACACCGGCCACCGCCATGCCCATCCAGAAGCGGCTGTCACCCTGCCCGATCTTGACCATCAAATGGGCATACAGAACCCACAAGATAGCCATCAGCATATTGGAGGCTGGTCCGGCCAGAGCAACCCAGAGCATGTCGCGCTTGGGATTGCGCAGGCGCCCCCAATCCACAGGGACGGGTTTGGCCCAGCCAAACAGAATGCCGCCCATGCCCATCATGGCGCTGGACAGCAACAGCACCGCCGGCACCACAATCGTGCCGATAGGGTCGATATGACGCAGTGGGTTCAGGCTGATGCGACCGGCCAGCATGGCCGTCGGGTCGCCAAACATGCGGGCGACGTAGCCGTGGGCAGCTTCATGCAGCGTAATACCGAAAATGACTGGCAAAGCATAGACCGTCAAGGTCTGTATAAAAGAGTCCATGGTGATCCTTGGTCCAGGCCGGGGACTTATCCCCTACTTTTTCAAGACGATAAGTCGCCTGTCATCAGCCTGTCTGATTGGGACAGCGAGTGCTGCCCCAAGGTTCAGAATTGAAACACGGATAGGCACCTGGACGCGAGTTTTGTGCAAGCCCGCAGATCAGGACAGGCCCAAAGTGGCAGGATCACCCGAGCCACGACGCAACACCTCCGGCGTAGGACCGGTCAGATCGATCACGGTAGTGGCCTGCAAGGGGCAAGGTCCACCGTCGACAACCGCCGCCAACTGATGGGCATAACGGTCCAGAATTTCCTGGGCGTCGTTCAAGGGTTCGTCTTCGCCTTCAGGAATCAGCGTGGTGGAAATCAAGGGGCTGCCGACTTCTTCCATCAGGGCCAGGGCCACTTTCTGGTCGGGCACCCGAATACCAATGGTTTTGCGCGAAGGGTGCGACACGCGGCGCGGCACTTCCTTGGTTGCTTCCAAAATGAACGTCCACGGGCCAGGGGTGGCCATCTTCAACAAGCGATACTGCGGGTTATCCACTTTGGCAAAGTGGCTGATCTCGGCCAGATCACGACACAGCAAGGTCAGATGATGACGATCATCCAAGCCACGCAAACGACGCAGGTTGTCAGCGGCGGACTTGTCATCCAGGCGGGCGACAACGGCATAACTGGAATCGGTAGGAATGGCGAGCAGCCCTCCTTTAGCCAATAGTTCGGCTGCTTGAGCCAATGCGCGGGGTTGAGGATTTTCGGGATGAACGACGAATAATTGAGACATTTCGCGCTTCCTTGCTATTACGAGGGGAAATCATTAAACCTGAGTCACGCTCTAACCGGCAAGACCGGAGCAAGACTCAGGGTCGAAGTATTCTTGCACGAGTGTTGCATTCTTTAAAAAAAGCATGCTAGAATACATTTTTTACTTCACAGCCCACCTTGATGTAGGCCAGAAGCAAAAAAAGCAGTAAACAGTGGTGACCGTAGCTCAGTTGGTAGAGTCCCGGATTGTGATTCCGGTTGTCGTGGGTTCGAGCCCCATCGGTCACCCCAGAAATTTACCGCTTCCAAGGTTTTGTAGATCTCCTTAAATGGTGGCAAAACCAGGAACTGGAAAAAACATACTTGAAAGCCCGCCACGCAGCGGGCTTTTTTGCGTTTGTTCATCGTAACAAGTTTGCCGCCTTCGCACACCCCACGCAAGTTCAGGCTGGACAATAAACTGTGTTTGATTGTGAACCCCAGGCCAGTCCTGGCTTTCGCCTGCGACCCAGCCCTTCGAGTTGGCAGGCCCGCACAGCAAAAGCCCCTCCCCATCAAACACCCGACATTTCAGCCCGCCTCCTCTGTAATAGAAACTGGCACAAAACCACGCTTTCTTATACTCTAATCTGTCCCATTTTCTGGAAGTTTGCTGATGACACTCGGTTTCCCCTGCTGGGATCAGGCACCCGTCAATTGGGACTGGCTTGCACAGGATGAAGATGGCCAATGGTTCTGGTATGGCGTCCAGCCCTCGCCTGGCATAGGCGGTGGCGTATGGCGCTCTCCCTCCCGCCTGCAGCAGTTTGCCGCCCGCGGCGAACCGAACCCGTCCTGGATGCACAGCCTCTACCAACGCCCGGACCTGCCTGACAAGAAACGTAGCACCTGAACCCATGCAAGAGCATCTGATACACCTGCGCTCCCTGCTGCACGATTACTGGCCGCATCTAGCCTTGGCGCTCAGCGTGATACTGGGCGCTTCAGCGGCCATTCATGCCGCCATGACAAAAAATGATGTCCGCGCCGCCATCAGCTGGGTGGGCGTCATCATCATGTCGCCCCTATTGGGACCGTTTCTGTATCTGATCGCGGGGATCAACCGCGTACGCAGACAAAGCCTTCTGGAACAAAGTGCAGACGTGTTCTATGAACAGGTCACCTATCTGCACCCTCCCGTCTCGGACATTGGTGCCCTGGTCGGCGCCCCATTTCGCTCTTTGCAAATTCTGGGGGACCGCGTCAGCCGCAGCCAACTACGCAATGGCAATAATGTGCGCGTTCTGGTCGGCGGCGATCAGGCTTATCCCGCCATGCTGGAAGCCATTGATCAGGCCCACAGCACCATTGCCTTGCAAAGCTACATCTTCGATAGCGACCGCCTGGGGCGCGAATTTGTCAGCGCCCTGTCGCGCGCCCATCAACGTGGAGTGCAGATTCGCGTACTGGTCGACGCTATTGGCGCTAAATATTCGCGTACGCCCATTGTGCGATTGCTGCGCCGCGAAGGCATACGCTGCGCCCTGTTCATGACCAACCCCCTGGGCTTTCTGCGCATGCCCTACGCCAATCTGCGCAGTCACCGCAAATTACTGATTGTGGATGGCACGGTAGGTTTTACCGGCGGCATGAATCTGCGTGAGTCCTTTATGGCGCAGTACAGCGACGGCAAGCCTTCTCAAGATACCCATTTCCGCCTGGAAGGCCCGGCAGTCATGCAATTGCTGGCTTCTTTTCGCCACGACTGGCAGTTCACGACTCGCGAAGACCTATCGCCCATCTATTGGCATGCCAGCTCCTCGCCCGCCCCCAGACCTCATGTTCCGGCTCGCTGCATTGCTTCGGGCCCGGATCGTTTCATGGCCAGTACCCACCATATGCTGCAAGGGGCGTTTGCCATTGCCCAGCGCCATATCCGTATTCAGTCTCCCTACTTTCTACCCGATCAGATCCTGTTGGGTGCCTTGAACACCGCCGCCCGACGCGGCATTCAAGTGGATATCGTCATCCCCGGGCAAAACAATCTGCGCCTGGTCAATTACGCCATGACAGCCCAACTGGATCAGGTGCTGCGCGCAGGCTGCCGGGTCTGGCGCGCCAGCGGCCCCTTCAACCACTCCAAGCTCATGACGATTGACGGAGTCTGGTCTTATATTGGTTCGTCCAATCTGGACCCGCGCAGCTTGCGGTTGAACTTCGAGCTGGACGTAGAAATCTACAGCCGCGACACGGCCCGCCAAATCCAGAACCTGATTGATCTGGAAATTGAGGACGCCCAAGCCGTCAGCCTGGAGTCCTTAAGTTCAATCGGCTTTGGCAAGCGCTTGCGCAACCGCCTGATCTGGCTGGCCAGCCCCTATCTGTAATATGTGCACACCTGAAACTGCTGCAAGCTTCAAGAAAGCCCCTGGCTTGCACAATCTTTCAATCCGCTTGCGCACCCACCCTTTATAATCAAGCGCTTAAACGGTCTACACAGACAGGCGTGCCGTTCCAAAACAGACTTGAGCGCCATTAAAAAAACAATGTCCGAGCTTCCTTATTCCGACCTGGCCCAATGGGCCGCCCACCATCTGGAAAACCGCCCTCCCCGAGCCAAGTCCCTGGTCATGACCTTGTTTGGCGACGTGATTCGCCCACATGGCGGCAAACTTTGGCTAGGCAGTTTGATTCAGTTGCTGGCCCCCTTCGGGATCAGCGACCGACTGGTGCGCACCAGCGTGTACAGGCTGGCCGAGGAGGGCTGGCTGAGCGCGCAGCGCGAAGGGCGACGTAGCCAGTACACCTTGCGTCCCGAAGCCAGCCAGCGCTTCGAACACGCGTATCAACGCATCTACACCCCAACCTATCTGGCCTGGGACGGGCAATGGACGCTGATCTTCAGCATGCCCAGCTTGATGATGAACTCCAAGCAACGGGCAGACCTGCGCAAGGAACTGCTGTGGGAGGGCTTTTGCGCCTTGTCACCCACGGCTTTCCTGCACCCCAACCCGGATCACACGATTCTGGATTACATCCTGCAGGCGACACAGGCGCAGTCGCAGGTGTATGTGGGCAAGCTGGAACCTTCCCAACTGCCGCAAACCCGCCCTCTGTCCCAACTGATTCAGGACAGTTGGGATCTGGCTCAGGTGGCCAGCGGCTACGGTCAGTTCATCCAGCGTTTTGCGCCCGCTCTGGCCATGCTGGATGCAGGCCACGACTATAACGACGAGCTGGCCTTTGTGATTCGCACCCTGCTGATTCACGAATTCCGCCGTATTCAGCTGCATGACCCGCAACTGCCCATTGAGCTACTGCCAGCAGGCTGGGCAGGGAAACAGGCTTATGAGCTGTGCCGGGATGTATACCGTCAGGTCTGCGGCAAAGCCGAGCGCTATATTCTGTCCACCTTGCGGGCCGAGGATGAACAGGCACCGGAGGCCGCCGCGTACTTCTATGAGCGTTTTGACGGCCTGCCCGTCCCGTCCGAGACTCAGGCCTGAAGCTGAATCCCTGAATAGAGAGACTGACTGCTGTGTGCTTGATATCCGCAGCACACGACCAGCAGTACTGACAGCAATAGCGGCATGAGCAAATGAAAAACCCGGTGTGATCTGAATCACACCGGGTTTTTTTGCACCCTTAACAATCAGGCTCAGGCAAGGGCAAACAAGCCCGGCCGGTCAGAGCAGATTAGTGCGCAGACGCTGCCTCTGCACCCACACCTGTCTCGGAGCGTACCGACTGAGCCTCGAAACCAGCACGGTCGATCTCGGCACGTGGGCTACGGTCAGTGATCGAGAAGAACCAGATCGCCACGAAAGCCAAAGGCATGGAGAACAAGGCTGCCGACGCATAAGGGAATGGCGAAGAACCGGCTGGATTGCCCAGCGTAGCTTCCCACACCGAAGGCGAGAGCAAGGTCAGCAGCAAGGCAACGATCAAGCCCAGGAAACCACCAATCGTGGCACCACGTGTCGTGCAGCCTTTCCACAGAATGGACAGGAACAGGACCGGGAAGTTAGCCGAGGCAGCAATCGCGAAGGCCAGAGACACCATGAAGGCGATGTTCTGCTTCTCGAAAATAATACCCAGCAACACGGCAACCACACCCAGAATCAAGGTGGTAGTGCGCGAGACACGCATGACTTCCTCGTTCGTAGCTTCGCCCTTCTTGATCAGCGTGGAGTACAGGTCGTGCGACACGGCGGATGTACCGGAGAGCGTCAAACCAGCCACCACAGCCAGAATCGTGGCAAACGCCACTGCCGACATAAAGCCCAGGAACACGTCGCCACCAACAGCATCAGCCAAGTGCACAGCGGCCATATTGGAACCGCCAATCAGATCGCCGCCAACGTCCAGGAAGCGGGGATTGGTGGACACCAGCACGATAGCGCCGAAACCGATAATGAAGGTCAGGATGTAGAAGTAACCGATCCAGGTGGTTGCCCAGAACACGGATTTACGTGCTTCTTTTGCATCAGGCACGGTAAAGAAACGCATCAGGATGTGTGGCAGACCAGCAGTACCAAACATCAGAGCCATACCGAAGGAAATCGCGCTGATAGGGTCCTTGATGAAGTTGCCGGGGCCCATGATGGCTTGACCAATTGTGGAGGCCTGGACAGCATCTTTACCGGCTGCAATAGCGGCATCTGTCTTGACCTGCACTGCCGCAGCGAACAGTTTTTCTGGCGAAAAACCATACTGTGCCAGCACCATGATGGCCATGAAGGAAGCACCGAACAGCAGCAGACCAGCCTTGATGATCTGCACCCAGGTGGTGGCTGTCATGCCGCCAAACAGCACGTAGACCATCATCAACACGCCCACCAGCACCACAGCCACCCAGTACTCCAGACCAAACAGCAGCTTGATCAACTGACCGGCGCCTACCATCTGTGCGATCAGATAGAACAGAACCACAACCAGCGTGCCCGAGGCGGCGAAGGCGCGGATAGGACCTTGGCGGAAGCGGTAAGCGGCTACGTCAGCAAAGGTGAATTTGCCCAGGTTACGCAGCTTTTCTGCCAGCAGGAATGTAATGATGGGCCAGCCGACCAGAAAGCCAATGGAGTAGATCAGGCCATCGTAGCCGTTGATCATCACCGCCGCCGAAATACCCAAAAAGGAAGCCGCAGACATATAGTCACCGGCAATGGCCAGGCCGTTTTGAAAGCCCGTAATACCGCCACCTGCCGTGTAAAAGTCAGAGACCGACTTGGTGCGGGCAGCCGCCCATTTGGTAATCCACAAGGTCGCCACCACAAAGACCGCAAACATGCCGATGGCGGTCCAGTTGGTCGGCTGCTTTTGCAGCTCGCCCAGGTCGCCGCCAGCCGCCAGCAAGGCGGGGCTGGCCAGCATCAGGCCCAGAGCCAGGCCGGAACGAAGATAGGAATGCTTCATTTACGCACCTCCTCAAGGACTTCCTTGGCCATCTGGTCAAACTTGGTATTGGCGCGCCAGACATAAATGCCCGTAATGACAACAGCCAACACAATGACTCCAAAACCAATAGGAATACCCAGGGTCATGACGCCATCACCCAAGCGCTCTGCAAACAATTCCTTGTCGAAAGCAATAATGCCGATGTAACTGTAGTAAGCCACCAGCATGACGATGGTGAGTATCCAGCCCAGCCGCAACCGGGTCTTGACCAGATTCTGATAGCGAGGATTGGCCGTAATCCGACCTACAAGGGGGTCTTGCATAGTTTGTCTCCGCATTGTTCTGAACGCCTTATTTTGCTGGCGTATCTTATTGAACCGGCCCAGCCCGAAAAGGCTGAAAACGGCGCTATGAAGACGCCTGCCGACGTCTATGCGGTGAACATTAGAGCCCGACACTTACACCATACTTACTAAATGCATCGGCTCAGGGTAATGCCTAGGAGCAGAAAAGCACGCAAGAAAAAGGGGAGTAAGGTTGGCGCGGGTGGAGGGGTTCGAACCCCCGGCCCCAGGCTTAGAAGGCCTGTGCTCTATCCAACTGAGCTACACCCGCCAGGTGATGGTGGCATCGTCAAAACTGTCAGGCGATGCAAGGTCCGAGATAACGGTCCGTAAGGAATAAGGACCGAATTCAAGGCCCATTTTTTGTAAAAAAACAGACCTGAAAAGGACAATCGAATATTCTAGCCTGAAAATCTGTTTTAGATAAGCAGCACTCTGGTCAGAGTGTCAATACTGTAAGAAAAATAATTATAGGTAGTATTTTTAGTCGCAAATGGTACAGTCGTGTACGGATTAACCCGTTTTCCTGGACTTTTCTCCATGCCGACCAAAAAGAAACTAAGCAAGCACTCTTTAATACTATCGGCCCCCTTTCTTATCTTGAGCGCAATCCTGAATACCGCACAGGCAGGTATCAGCTATCAATTGCGCCAAGTACAGGCCAGTTCTGGTGAAACCGTCGATATTGACGCCATCGTCTACAACGACACAGGCAGCTTGATGAGCTGGACCGCCCCGCAAAACCTGGTTTTGCAGTGGCGCGACAATAACGGCAACGTCATCCGCAGCCTGGCCGAGCTAGTCAGCCCGCGGCCCCGAGCATCCATCCCCATCAACAACTTCACCGCCTACAGTTGGCGAGCTGTGGTCCCCAATGGTTTGACCGGCTTGCAAGCCGTCAATATTGAAGGCGAGCGTGTGATGTTGGCGCTGGACACCAATCCGGAAGGTCAAAGCCCGATTACCTCGCAACCGGCAAACGCCGCCGTGGTGAACGCAGGTGCTGGCCATGACCCACGTGTCATTGACCCTGCCCTGCCCTATGCCCAGGCCGTCGCGGCCGGCGCACAACGCGAAGGGCCAGCCATCAATAACGGACAAGGCCTGAAACCCGCGAACTCCAGTTTCGAGAACTTCAGCAACGCGATTTCGGCTCACGACCCGACCTACTTTATTGTCGGCAATAAAGGCGGCACCAATGCCCGCTTCCAGCTGAGCTTCAAGTACCGCCTGCATTCGCCGGATGATCCTAGCAATCCGAAGTTCTACGATCACTTCTACATTGGCTATACGCAAACAGCCCTGTGGGATCTGCATGCCGAATCCAAGCCTTTTGTAGACACCACCTACCGCCCCAGCTTCTTCTGGCGTAAGGACTCCATCTGGGAATCCGAGCAGAAACGTCTATTCATGGGCCTGGCAACCGGCTACGAACACGCTTCCAACGGCAAAGCAGGAGATGACTCCCGCTCCATGAACGAGGTCTTCATCCAGCCCGAGTTCAATTACCGCTTTGATCACGGCGCCACACTGACGTTCGCCCCACGCATAAAACACTATGTATTTATGGGCGAAAACGACGATTGGGCACATTACCGTGGTCGAGTGGACTGGAAGCTGCGCTACGCCCAGGACAACGGGCTGGTACTGTCCGGCATGTACAACAAGGGCGCCGGCAGCCGCAATACACATGAACTGTCTATTGCCTGGCCGCTGAACCGCACGCCTTTGAACATGAACGGCTACCTCTACGCCCAGTACTTCTCGGGTTACGCGGAAACCATGTTGAGCTACCGCGAGCGCAGCTCTTCGCAGTTCCGTATCGGTCTGGCGCTGGTGCCGTAAGCGCTGCTACAACAGTCCCCCACCGCGTCGGCTTCCCATGCCGGCGCGGGCCATATCATGGTCACAGGCCTGAATCAGAAAGCGCTGAAACAAGGCCACCAATCCTTCCGGCTCACGTCCTTTAGGCCACAACAAGCCCACCTCTACCGACTCCACCGGGTCATGAATCCCGATGGCATGGATACGCTTGCCTTCCAGAGACCAGGGCCGGTAAACCATATCTGACAAGATCGTCACCCCAAAGCCATAAGCTACCAAACCGCGCACCGCCTCCAGGGAGCGCGTCCGCATAGCCACACGCTCCGGAAAGCCGGGGCTGCCCCAATGTCGCATGGCCGCCGTATCGGCATCGTCCACCGTCAGAAAGATGTAAGGATAGTTGTTGACCTGCTCCAGGGACACACTGGACTCATTGGCCAGAGCATGTTGATCCGACACCCATAAGCGCCGGCGGGAACTGCTCAGGCGATGGTGCCCGAACATGGCCAAATCGGTGATATTCGACAAAATAGCAACACCCAGATCGATACGCTCGCCCTCCAGGGCGGCCTCCATTTCGGGGCGCTCCATATCCACCAGCTCGATGTCGATATTCGGATAGCTGTGCTTGAAACGACTGATCAGATCAGGCAAGAAGTAGCCTAGAACCGTATAGCCCGCGGCTACCCGAATCTGCCCTTCGATATTTTGTCGCCGCAAATCTGCATGGTTCAGCGCATCGCTGACGGCATCAATCACGTGATGGGCGTGGTGAAAGAACGCCTGTCCCTGTGGCGTTAACTCCACACCATGGGGCAAACGCTCAAACAAGGCCACATTCAGCTGGCGCTCCAGACTTTGCACCGCATTACTGATAGCCGACTGGGAGACATTCTCCGCCTGGGCCGCCGCCGAGAACTGCCCGCTGACCGCCGCAGCGATGAAATATCGAAACTGCCTCAGAGTCACTTCGTGCTTCATAGCCATCCGTTTTTCAGATATCAGGTACACGTAAATTTGATTTTACGATAACAAAAAGCTGCCCTAGACTAAAGAACAAACGACAACAACTTGCACGAAAACCATCCTTCTTGCAGGAGACAAACTCATGAATGCCCCACTCAACAAACCTTACAAGGCCATGTTGGAATCCGTGTCCCTGGATGACAAATACACTGTCACCAAGGGCCGCGCCTATATGAGCGGCACCCAAGCCCTGGTGCGCTTGCCCATGCTGCAGAAAGAACGGGACCGGCGCGCCGGTCTGAATACAGCAGGCTTCATCTCTGGCTACCGGGGCTCCCCATTAGGGAGCGTAGACCAGGCTCTGTGGCAAGCCAGCAAACATCTGAAAGAACACGACATCGTGTTCAAACCCGGTCTGAACGAAGATCTGGCCGCTACCGCCGTCTGGGGTAGCCAGCAAACCAATCTGTACCCCAGTGCCCGTTTCGACGGCACCTTTGCCATGTGGTACGGCAAGGGCCCTGGCGTGGACCGCTCCATGGACGTGTTCAAGCATGCCAACTCGGCCGGTAGCGCCCGCCACGGCGGTGTGCTGGTACTGGCAGGCGATGACCACGGTGCCAAATCCTCCACCGTTGCCCACCAGTCCGATCACGTTTTCGCCGCCGCCGGTATTCCCGTGCTCTACCCGGCCAACGTGCAGGAATACCTGGACTTTGGCCAGCACGGCTGGGCCATGAGCCGTTTCTCCGGCCTGTGGGTAGCCTTGAAATGCGTCACCGAAGTGGTGGAGTCAAACGCCTCGGTCGATCTGGACCCGGACAGCCTGAACATTGTCCTGCCCGAGATCGAGGACATGCCCGCCGATGGCCTGAACATCCGCTGGCCAGACCCGCCACTGGCGCAAGAAGCCCGCATGATGAACCACAAGTGGTACGCCGCTCTGGCTTATGTGCGCGCCAACAAATTGAACCGCGTCGAGATTGATTCGCCCGAAGCCCGCTTTGGCATCATGACGGCGGGTAAAGCCTATCTGGATACCCGTCAGGCACTGGCCGATCTGGGCCTGTCCGACGAGCTATGCGCCGAGCTAGGTATCCGACTATTTAAAGTGGGCTGTATTTGGCCCCTGGACGGGCAAGACGCCCGCCAGTTCGCAACCGGCCTGTCCGAAATTCTGGTGGTGGAAGAAAAACGCCAGATTCTGGAATATGCACTTAAAGAAGAGCTGTACAACTGGCGCGATGACGTACGTCCCAAGGTCTACGGCAAGTTTGACGAGACCGAGCACGGTGGCGGCGAATGGTCCAGCTTGCGCTCGCCCTGGCTACTCCCTCCTCAAGGTGAACTGTCTCCTGCGATTATTGCGCGCGCCATTGCCCGCCGCCTGTGCACCATGGACATTTCCGAGGAGCTGCAAGCCCGCATCCAGGCCCGTCTGGCCATTCTGGATGCCAAGGACCGCGAAGCCCGTATGCCGCGCGTCAGCGTAGAGCGCAAGCCCTGGTTCTGTTCGGGCTGTCCGCACAATACCTCCACTCGCGTGCCCGAAGGCTCGCGCGCCATGGCCGGGATTGGCTGCCACTACATGACGGTCTGGATGGATCGCAGCACCTCCACTTTCAGTCATATGGGCGGCGAAGGCGTCGCCTGGATTGGCCAACAACCCTTTACCGATGAAAAACACGTCTTCGCCAACCTGGGCGATGGCACGTATTTCCATTCGGGAATTTTGGCGATCCGAGCCTCGATCGCAGCCAACTCCAATATCACCTACAAGATTCTGTATAACGATGCCGTCGCCATGACAGGCGGCCAACCCGTAGACGGGATCTTGAAAGTCACCGACGTCATTGCCCAAGTCCATGCCGAGGGCGCTCGCAAGATTGTGGTGGTCACCGACGAGCCCGAGAAATTCAAGGGCGTGACCCTGGCTGGCAACCCGCCTGTGTATCACCGTGATGAGCTGGACCGCGTACAGCGCGAGCTGCGCGAAGTGCCCGGCACCACCATCCTGGTGTATGACCAGACCTGCGCCACGGAAAAACGCCGTCGCCGCAAGAAAGGGACTTACCCGGACCCTGCCCTGCGCGCCTTCATCAACGACACGGTCTGTGAAGGCTGCGGTGACTGCTCGGTCAAATCCAACTGCTTGTCCGTTGAGCCTCTGGACACCCCTATGGGCTCCAAGCGCCGCATCAACCAGTCCTCCTGTAATAAGGACTTCTCCTGCGTTAACGGTTTCTGCCCCAGCTTTGTCACGCTGAAAGGGGCGCAGGTACGCAAGCCGGAAGCTCAGGGCCGTTCGCTGGAGTCCTTCAATCTGGCCGATCTGCCTTTGCCCAAACTGCCGGATCTGGACAAGACCTACGGTATTTTGATCGCCGGTATTGGCGGCACAGGTGTCGTGACGGTAGGCGGCCTGCTGGGTATGGCTGCTCATATCGAGCAAAAAGGGGTCAGCGTTCTGGATATGGCCGGTTTGGCCCAGAAAGGTGGTGCAGTGCTAAGCCACGTGCAAATCGCACGCCAGCCCGATCTGCTCCATGCCACCCGCGTCCCAACGGGCGAGGCCTCCTTGCTGATTGGCAGTGATGCTCTGGTTAGCGCCTCCACGGATGTCCTGAGCCGTGTCAGCCGCGATCGCACCCACACCATTATCAACACCGCAGCCAGCCCGACTTCGGACCTGATCGGCAATGCGCACTGGAAATTCCCGCTGCAAACCGCCTGCACGGATATCGAAAATGCCGTAGGCAAGGAAATCCGCTATCTGGACGCCAATGCCCTGGCCGTACACGTTATGGGCGATGCGCTCTATGCCAACCCCATCTTGCTGGGCTATGCCTTCCAGCGCGGCTGGATTCCGCTGCATATGGACAGCTTGCTGCGCGCTATCGAACTGAACGGCGTCGCTGTCAAAGCCAACCGTGAAGCCTTCCAGTGGGGGCGTCTGGCGGCTGAAAAGGGTATCGAAGCCTTGATGGAAGGTGCGACACCCAAAGCCCGCGAAGTCACTTTTCCTGAAAGCGTGCAGTCCCTGATCAAGCGCATGGAAGAACACCTGACTGCCTATCAGAACCCGGCCTGGGCCAAGCGTTACCGCGACGCCATCAACAAGGTCATGGAACGCGAATCGCGCCTGAATCAGGACAAGGCTCTACCCCTGACTCGCATCGCCGCCACGCAACTGGCCAAGCTGATGAGCTACAAGGACGAGTACGAAGTGGCCCGCCTGTACACCGACCCGGCCTTCCTGGACAAGCTGCGTGCCCAGTTTGCGGGTGAACCTGGCAAGGACTACCAGATTGAATACCATCTGGCCCCGCCCTTGCTCGGTCGCAAGAACAGCCAGGGTCAGCCAGTCAAGAGCAAGTTCGGCCCTTCGACCCGCAGCTTGTTCAAGATTCTGGCCCGTCTGCGTGGTTTGCGTGGTGGTGCGCTGGATATCTTTGGCTACACCCAGGAACGCCGTCAGGAACGTCAGAACATTGAAGACTATCTGGCCGACCTGAATGAAGTCAGCGCCCACCTGGATGCGGACAATATGGAAGTGGCCCAGCGCTGGTTGAACTACCCGGATCTGATCCGTGGCTACGGCCATGTCAAAGATGCGGGCCACGTCAAAGCCTACGCCCAGCGTGAACAACAACGCAGCCAGTTCCGTTCTCGTACCGAACCCAGCCAACGCGTTGCCTGAACCTATCGCCAGCCCTGGTAACACAGGGCTGGCTCCCCTTAACTCCTCCTTAGCGGCAGGCTGTCTTTCAAAGCGGCCTGCTTTTTTTTCGTCTTTAAACCCCGAACCGGCATGCGGCCACACTTCCCCGACAAGCCCAAGCGTTTAGCAAGATAGTTTGCTCAGTAAACTGACATACAATCGTGCAATTCGATGCCAGTGCCACCGTCCGTGGCAATTAGGTCGACCAGGACCACATTTTATGCGCCATCTTGTTTACGTTTTTGTTCCTTCAGCCCTGATTTTGCTGACCGCTTTCAGGCTGGCTTTTGCCTTGTGGCAATGGCCGCGTGTACGTCAGGCCGGAGGTCTGCTGCCCATCCTGATTGGCGGCTTGCGTATCGACGCCCTGATGATCGCCGCGCTCAGCGCCCCCGTGGTCTTGCTGGCCCCCTGGCTAGGACACTATCCCGTCATGACGACGATAGCCGCCATCTGGTTTACCTTCGCCTGGTTCCTGCTGACCTTGCTGGAAGTTTCCACGCCCCAATTCATTATTGAATACGACACTCGCCCCAATCGGCTGTATGTGGACTATCTGAAGCACCCTCAAGAAGTAGTGGGCATGCTCTGGAAAGGCTACAAGCTGATGATAGGCATCGCCCTGATTGGTCTGGGGCTGATTGTGTATTCGGGCTGGTCTATTTTTGGTCATGTGTCTGCCGACCCCGTGATGAGCTGGTGGCTGCGTCCTATCTGGATGCTGATTGCTGCGGCCCTGTGCGTCCTGGCAATTCGGGGCACCTTGGCCCACCGCCCCATCAATCCTTCTTCGGTCGCCTGGAGCAGCGACAGCATGCTCAACACGCTGCCCTTGAACTCGCTGTATAACGTGGCCTACGCCATCTACAGCATGAAAAACGAGCGCTCGGCCGAGGATATTTACGGTGGCCTGGACGTCGCAGAAATGAACCAGATCGTGCGCGATGCGGCTGCCTTGCCGGCTGGCCCTGACACACTACCCACCCTGCATCGTCAGACGCCCGTGCAAAAACGTGAGCGCAAACCCAATCTGGTCCTGATCGTGGAGGAGAGCCTGGGGGCGCAATATGTCAGCAATCTGGGCGGGGCCAATCTAACCCCCGAACTGGACAAACTGGCCCAAACGGGCTGGAACTTTCGCCGCGCCTACGCTACCGGCACGCGTTCGGTACGGGGTCTGGAAGCGGTTTCTGCCGGTTTCCCCCCAACCGTGGCAGACGCTGTACTGCGCCTGCCCGGCTCGCAAACCCGCTTTTTCACCCTGGCCCAATTGCTCAAGGAACAAGGCTACCGCTCACGCTTTATCTATGGCGGCGAAGCCCACTTTGACAATATGAAGAGCTTTTTCCTGGGCAATGGCTTTGATGAGCTGCATGAGCAATCCAGCTTTGAGTCCCCCGAGTTCGTCGGCACCTGGGGCGCCAGCGACGAGGACATGTTCAACAAGCTGCACCAGTTGCTAAGCCAGGACAAGGAGCAACCCACCCTGACGCTGGCGTTCTCCGTCAGCAACCACTCGCCTTGGGAATACCCGGCTGGCCGTATTCAGGTGGAAGGCGATCCCGCCACGGTAGAGAACACGGTACGTTACGCCGACTGGGCCATTGGGGACTTCTTCAAGAAAGCGCGTGAATCCGACTATTGGGACAACACAGTATTCTTGATCGTGGCCGACCATGACTCGCGCGTGGGCGGTGCCAATCTGGTGCCTGTGCGTCACTTCCATATTCCTGCCCTGATTCTGGGCGCAGGCGTTCCCAGCCGTCAGGACGAACGCATCATGAGCCAGATTGACCTGGCTCCCACCCTGCTATCTCTGATGGGCATTGAAAGCGAGCACCCCATGATCGGGCGCGACCTGACCCAGCAGGACAGCGACCGGGCCATGATGCAGTACTTCGAGAACTATGGCTATTTGAAAGGCGACATCCTGACCGTGCTGATGCCACACCTGCCGCCTTGTCAGTATCGCTATACCGCGCCGGACAAGTACGAGCCGCTGGAACAGATAGACGAAGAGCTGGCCAAGGAAGCCCTTGCCCACGTGCTCTGGCCTAGCTGGGCGTATCACGAACAGGCTTACACCCTGCCCCACCTGCAAAAACGCTAAAACCGAGGGTTCAGGGCTTGACGAAGTCCTGAATTTGTTCTACTATACTTGTCTTTAGTCGGGGCGTAGCGCAGCCTGGTAGCGCATCTGGTTTGGGACCAGAGGGTCGCGAGTTCGAATCCCGCCGCCCCGACCATTAAAGAATTAAAGGCTTAGTTCATTGCACAGTGAACTAAGCCTTTTTTTTTGCCTGCTCCCAGGGCATCGCCTTATTTGCGTTATGCTCTGACGACCGCCTTAAGCCCTGCTTGTTCCTGACCCGTTCAAACTACACGGATGTGTCCTTCAAAAAGCTGAGTTTGCCATTAGGCTCGATATAAGCCGCCGCTACCTCTTCCAGCGACTGGATTCCGGCCAAACGCATTTCACTCAGAATTTCATCGCGAGTCACAAACTCCCGACGCATATTGCGCCACTGCAATTGCCCGTCCCTGACCACACACACTTTGCGCGGAGTGGCCAGTGCATTGAGCGCCGGGAATCGGTACATCAGCCAATCGACTATGTACCCCCAAGCCACAATGGTTGCGGCCACCAGCAGACCATCCGTCAAGGAATTGCTGCCGCCTGACATCGCATTACCACTGGCATCGGCAATCAGCAAAAGAATCAACAGGTCCGCAACGCCCAGCGATCCCAGTTCACGTCGTCCTGCCAGCCGCAGCAGGACGAACAGAACAAAGTACACCACTGTGCCTCGCAGCACGGACTCCAACACAGGTATTTCCAGTGCGAAGACCGTGCTCCAATCAGGTGTCAGCATGACGACAAGCAGCCTTTGATCAGTTCAGATCAAAGTACTGGTGGTCCTTGGGACGCTGGCCTGCCACATCCTTGGCCGTGATCTTGTCAGTGAACTCATTGCCCAGGTGAGAGCGCACATAGTTGACGACTTCGGCTATTTGCTCGTCATTTAGAACGCCACCAAAACCGGGCATGCCCTTATTGCCCTGGTTCACCATGAACACCACATAAGCAGGCGCCCCCAGTTTCGGATTCTTGGACAGGGACGGATACATGCCCGCCCCTTGAGCGCCCTTGCCATCGATCATGTGGCAAGACGCACAGACCTGCTCATAAATTTCCTGGCCGGTTTTCTGGGTAAAGACCACCGTATCACCCCCTACCACCGCCGTATCCGCATGGCTGATGGTCAACAGTCCCGAGGCCAGAAAAACCGCTAGAGATCGCATCATCATGACTAGGCTCCTTTGGAATCGGCTTGTTGATTACCCACAATATGGCTATGCAAGCGGGAAATCGCGTTCAGGGACGACAGGATCGCGCCTTCCTGCCAGGCGTTGACGTAAGAAGCGTGCTCACCCGCCAAAACCAGTCGACCATCAATCTGGCACAGGTTCTCGTAGTGCGCGGCCCGTGTCTGGTCCGTCCACATGCCATAGCAGCCCAATGTCCAGGGAACGCGGTGCCAGGCGACCGCCACCCCACTCTCGAACTCATCCTTATATTGAGGGTGGATTTGCGCACCATATTCCAGGGCCTTCTTGACCCGGTCCTCAGGACTGAGCGACGACCATTCCACGGCGCTGGGACCGAACATATACCCCCCCAGCAATACGCCTTTGCCACCGGCCATCATGCCGCCACTGGGGTAAGAGATTTGTGTGATGGGCAGGTCGGTATAACTGATGCCGCCATAGATCGCGTCATCATCTTCCCAGAAGCGCCGTTTGAACTGCAGCCCGATCTTGACCGAGGGAGCGTAGGGCACAGCGTCAATGGCAGCGTGCATTTCCTTGCTGGCATCCAGATCTATCTGGCTCAGAATCGACAAGGGAATGGTGCATACGCACCAGTCTGCTGTTTCAGTGTGCTCGCTACCCTTGCTTTGATCCTTGTAGCTAACCGTCACCTTGCCATCACTCTGCTTGATTGCAGTGACCTTGGCATTAAAGGTAAACAGGCCCTCCAGCTCCTTGCCAAAAGCAGCGCCGATCTGGTCCATCCCGCCAACCGGCTGAAACATGGTCTGCTGGAACTCGTACAGATCATGAATGCCCATATTGTGCCAAACACTGGAGCGCACAATATCGGCCAGTTTCAAAGGCTCGGAAAACTCAGGTTGAGCATTCAGACCGCCTCCCGGATCACGCTCAAAACCGCGCACCTCGGAACTGGCATGGCCTTTCACATAAGCCATGTTCTTGTCCAAGGCCCCCCAACTGCGCAAGGCTTCCAGCAGCTTTTCCTGATCTTCCTTGGACAAGGGTGCATCCAGCGACTGAGTATTAATGGCTTTGGACAAGAGCTCGGAGACCTGCCCCTGAAAATCCGCGTGGATATGGCGAAACCGCTGAGGCTTGCCACCAAAATGCTCTTTGCTATGCAAATAGGCGTTGTAGTTGTACTGGATAAACGGTTCCAGCCTGACTTTCAGCCGCTTACAATAATCCAGCAAGGCCCGGTGATGGAAAGGAATCCGCCACGGGCCGGGGTTGATGTATTGATCCTTGTCGAACTTGACATCCTGCTTGGCACCCCCCAGCTCGGTATAGCTGTCCCCGCCGTGCAAGGACCAGTTGCGCCCCCCCACTTTTTCCCGAAACTCCAGGATTTTGACTTTGTACCCTGCATTGCGCAGCTCCAAAGCGGCCACCATGCCAGCCAGACCCGCCCCCAGGATCACCACAGAGGTCCCTGGCTTGGGCTTGCCTTCCAGACGAATCGGGCCATCGTAACTGCCCTCCGCCGCATGGCCCAGACGCATCATGGCCTGATACATGGCCGCGCCACCTGCGGCATACCCGACCATCGTCAGGAAATGTCGCCGTGTCAGTATTCCACCCTGTGAAACTTGGCTCATCGTCCTTTCTCCTTTTGGAAAAATGATGAGCAGCATTCGCCCCCAACTTCTTTGCCTGCCCCCGGTGCATGAATGCTACTCGTGTGGAAAAAAACAAAGAACACAATGCCTTATGATCAACTTGTCACTTAACTATAAGCACCTAAAATGTTTAAGCCCAACATAAGAAACACATCTTTACAGGGCTGAAAATTAGCTGACTCCCGATAAATGCGTACAAACCCCTTTTTGATGTGGGCCTATGCTTGCCAAGTTCACCACGACGGGATATAATTTTTTTCTTAGTCGGGGCGTAGCGCAGCCTGGTAGCGCATCTGGTTTGGGACCAGAGGGTCGCGAGTTCGAATCCCGCCGCCCCGACCAAAAAATTCAAAGGCCTTGCAGAGCAATCTGCAAGGCCTTTTAGTTTTGCCGGTTCGGTTCACTGCGTCATTTAACTTTGGCTGGCGCTCACACCCACCGAGTCGGGCAAACCAAAAATAGAATCAAATGCCCAGTTGTAGATAAAGGCGAAGATGGGAAAGAAAGCCAGCAACACCGCTTCCATCAAAAAAGCTTTCCACAAGCTGACATTTAGCCACCACGCAATCAGCGGGATCAGCAAAGACACCAGCACAATCTGAAAACCGGCCACGTGCAGCACCCGGTGCCAGAACGTACGCGCCTGAATCTGACGACGACGCTCCCAGGCTTCAAACAGCATGTTGTAGAACAGGTTCACCGATACTGCGCAGGTGCTGATCATGAAAGACAGCATCCCGCTTTCCAGGGCCCCTGCCCCACTCAAGTGCCCCAATACGGTTGCCGCTACCATCATGCCCAGCAACTCGAACATCCCTATGTAGACGACTCTTCTTTTCCATCCCTGCACGATAAATATCCTTGATCAAAAGCTCAGAAAGCATGATTATCCGCAGTACAGCTTCTAGAAAAAGTCAGATTCCATCAGTTTTACTTATGGTTTAGCCATGCTTACCAGTGATCATCTTGAGCTCTTGCTTGCCGTGGTTGAACACGGCTCCTTCTCCGCCGCCGCGCGGGCGTTGCGCCGCACACAATCGGCCGTCAGCATGGCCGTGGCCAATCTGGAGGCCGAGCTGGATCTGTCGCTTTTTGACCGCAGCCGACGTGAACCTGTACCCACGGCCGAACTACTGGCCATGCTGCCCGACGCCAAGCTGATCGCCAGCCGCTTGCAGAGTTTGCGACTGCATTTGCAGGAATTATCGGGGGGATTGGAAAGCCATTTACGGCTGGGTATCGTGTGCGATGTCGATCCCGAACCGGCGTTGATTGCCTTGCAGGCTCTGGAACAACGCTATCCCGGTCTGGACATAGAACTGCGAACCGCGCCCCAAGACGCACTGGTCGAAGCGTTGCAAAAGCGCGAGCTGGATCTGTGCATTGCCTATGGCGGGCGGGAACTGGAAAGCGTGGGGATTGTGCAATCGCTGTGGACCGAAACCATTAGCGCTGTCGCTGCACCCGGCCATCCCTTGCTACAGGAAAGCCCCAGGCCCCTGGAAGATTTGAAAGCCTACCGGCAGATTGTGATTACCAGCCCCGACAAGGATATACGCAAGGACCGTTCCATGCTCAGCCTGCGTCAATGGAAAACGGACAGTCTGCCCATGACACTGGAACTGGTGGAACGCGGATTGGGCTGGGCGAATCTGCCCCTGTCTTGCCTGCGGCCCTCACTGGAGTCTGGCCGTTTGCACCGTATCCAGTTCTCTACCGGCAGCAATGGTCTGGACTTGCCCATTTATCTTCTGCAATCCAAGGGACAGGATGTGGGCAAGGCGCGGGCCCTGTTCAGACAGGCCCTGCAAGACGAATTGAATACGCGCCTTGCGCCTATTCCGGTACGGTGACATTCGCCTGGCCGCTATCAGCCAGGAACTGCGCCACCATCCCTTCCTTTTTCTGCCGAGCAATAAAAGCCTCAACCCAGGCATGGGCCAGCGTACGCTCCGACGGCACCGCCATGGCCTGACGAATTACAGTGAAACTGTCGGGCAGCACACGCAAGCCGCTGCGGGAGCGGGCATAGCGCTCCAAAGGCTGTCGTACGCCCGCAGCGGCATCCAGCTCTTCTTCCACAAACAGATCAATCGCATCGGCAGAGGTCGTTGCTCGTACCAGATCGGCATGTTTTAAATGACGGCTCAGGAACAAATCGTAGGCCGCCCCTTTGCCAACGGCAATGCACACGCCTTGCTGATCCAGCTGATCCACGTTCTGAAAGGCGGACTTGTCACGCACCAGATAGGTGCCTTCGATATGCACATAGGCTTCACTGAAGCGAATCTTCTCCGCACGCTTGGGATCAATCGCCAAAAAAGCCAGATCCCACTCGTCCCTGTAGACCGCCTCTACGACAGCCTGGGCCGCATCGTAGCCATGAAATTGCACGCTCAGGCCCAGCTCTTGCGCCACGCTGCGCGCCAGGTCCGCCGAGACCCCTTTGGGCGACTGCTCATTGGCACCGCGTTGGGCCAGGACGGGATTGCCATAATTCATGGCAACACGCAAAACCCCGCTGGGGGCCAGTTCTGCTGCGACAGCCTGCTTTTGTGTCATGTAAATGCTCCGTCATACTTTTAAGAACCCGGTCTTCTACAATAACGCACCTTCCTGTCCCACTACATAATGGAGCGCCTGTATGTCTCGTGATGATCTTGGAAAACTCTTGCTGCGTGTCACGGTCGGTGTGTTGATCCTGCTGCACGGCATCGCCAAGATACGTTATGGCATCGGAGGAATCGAAAGAATGCTGATCGCCAATAATATGCCCGGCTTTCTGGCCTGGGGCGTGTACATAGGCGAAGTGATTGCTCCCGTCCTGATGATTCTGGGTTTTTACGCCCGTGCCGGCGGTTTGATTGTAGCCATGAACATGGTCATTGCCTTGCTGCTGGCCCATAGCAACCAGATCGGCAGTTTCAATGCCCAAGGTATTTGGGCATTGGAGTTGCAAGGCATGTTCCTGATTGGTGCGCTCACAGTCGGCTTGATTGGCGCCGGACGCTACAGCCTGGGTGGCGATGGCGGCCCCTGGAACTAAGGCTGGCCCGATTCATGTGCTGAAAAACGCCCGCTTCGCCGGGCGTTTTTCATGGATGATCAAGCTTAACCCCCACCTGCCCCCCCTTGTTCGCCCTAGCCACTCAGTCCGCTGGCCTCAGGTAGCTCTACACTCGACAATACTGCACTTGCACGGGAGTTAAAGTTGGCGTTGGCGTTGGCGTTGGCGTTGGCGTTGGCGTTGGCGTTGGCGTTGGCGTTGGCACCCAGCTTCCGGCCTTAACTTGCCAAGGTCAAATCCAGTCGCAAACCACCTTTTTCCGACGCACTGGCTTGCACCTTCCCCTGATAGCTGCGCGCGAGCTCACGCACAATATCCAGTCCCAATCCAAAGCCTGGATGTCGCTCATCCGCACGCTGGCCACGACCAAACACACGCTCCAACTGCTCCGGCTCCAGGCCAGGACCATCATCTTCCACCACCAGATGCAGCACATTGTCCTGCTGCCACACCTGACACCACACATTCTGCGTCGCCCATTTGCAGGCGTTATCCAACAGGTTTCCAGCCATCTCCTGCAAGTCCTGCTCTTCGCCTTTAAAGATCAACTCCTGATCGGGTAAATCCAGATGAATCTGTTTGTCGCTATGCAAACGCCCCATCACCCGACACAAGGATTGCAGACAACTAGACACATCCGTACGCACACCTATGGCGCGTACCGCCATGGCCCGTGCACGAGACAAGTGGTGGTCAACCTGACGCTGGGCCAAGGCCACCTGCTCGCTAACCAAAGCCGCCAAATGCGGATCTTCGGATTGCGCAGCATTGCCCATAATCGTTAGCGGGGTTTTGACCGCATGGGCCAGATTTCCTGCCTGCGCCCGTGCGCGATCCACCATACCCGCATTAGCACTGAGTACAGCATTGAAATCATCCACCAAGGGTTGAATTTCACTGGGGAAATTGCCACTGACTTGTGGCTCCCGCCCCTCCTGCACATCCAGCAAACGACGTCGCAAAAGATGCAGAGGGTACAAGGCCAGCACCACTTGCAAGATTGCCGCCAGGATCAAACCCACGGCCAAACCACCCAGCGACAGGAACAGAATCCGCTCAAAACGGGCTAATGGTTCGGCCAGCAGCTCCCGATTGCCGGCCACCATGATCTGCAAGCTTTGTCCCTTATCATTCACCTCGTCCAGCTCCTGACGCAACACAACCAGGCGCTGCTTTTCCGGCCCCGTCAGTGACAAGACGCCATTGGGCGAATCGGGAGCATTCACATCCAGAGCCTCGTCCCACAAGGACGTCGAGCGCAAAACCACCGTCCACTGCTCACTGCCCGCTTCCTGGCGTGCAATCTGCCAGTACATACCCGAATAAGGCTGCTCAAATAAAGGATCGCTCAGGCGCGATTGCAAAGTCACCCCATCCGCATTGTCCAGATTCACGTCCGCCATAATCTGGTCCAGATGAGTTTGCAAACGCTGCTCGAACTGACGGTAAACGTGGTCTTGAAACAAGCGGTTCAGGCCCAAACCGGCCAGAACAATACTGATCAGAATCCAGGCCAAAGTCCCCAGCAGCAGGCGGCCACGCAGAGAGCCCAGAATGGTATGACCCCGCAAGGCGATCATGCTTCAGGGTCCACCAGACGGTAGCCCATACCTCGCACCGTTTCGATATAACCGGCGGGCAATTTCTTGCGCAGACGGCCGATAAAAACCTCGATGGTATTGGAGTCGCGCTCGAAGTCCTGAGAGTAAATATGCTCGGTCAATTGAGTACGCGACAGCACTTGGCCAGGGTGATGCATCATGAACGCCAGCAAACGGTATTCATGGCTGGTCAGCGACAAGACCATGCCCGCACAACTGATCGAGGACGAGCGCGCGTCCAGCTCCAATTTGCCCAGCTGCAAACGTGGGTTCGCCTGACCGGCCGCACGGCGCAGCAAAGCGCGCATACGAGCCAGCAGCTCTTCCATGTGAAAGGGTTTGGCCACGTAATCGTCTGCACCCGCATCCATACCTTCGACCTTATCGTGCCAATCATTGCGTGCGGTCAGAATCAGCACCGGCATATTGATGTCCGAAGCACGCCAACGACGCAAGACCGATACCCCGTCCATGCCCGGCAAACCCAGATCCAGAACTACCGCATCAAAGGCCTCTACCTCGCCCTGATAATGGCCTTGCTCACCATCATGAGCCACCTGAACGGCATAGCCGGCCCGTTCCAGCGCCTGCTGCAATTGCGCTGCCAGGGTAGGTTCGTCTTCAACAACCAGTATCCGCATCTTAATGTCCTCGGGAATGCGAGCGTTTCACGCCGCGCACAAGCAGCACTTTGGCGGTCAAGGCATCCACTTTCAGACGCAACAAGCGGTTGTCATCAACCAGCATGCGCAAGTCATACACCCAAAGCTCAAAGCGCTCGTCATATTCAAACTGCACACGCAGCACTCGTCCGGGATAGGTCTCGCGCACCCGCTTCAAGACTTCCCGCAACGGCAAGGCTTCCCCACGGCGCACGGCTTCGCGGGCCTGATCGTGGCCCCGATAGGCCGGGCCCGGAGGCCAGTACGGGCTGGGGCCGAAACGCTCGTTAGGAGGGGGAGGCGGGGGTGGAGGCGGGGGAGGGGGCAAACGACGAAAACAGTCGTCGTCCCCGAGGTAATCATGTCCTGACCAATCCGAACGCTGATTCCTGTCCCACGACGAATCCCCCTTCTGCTTTTTGCTGCCGCAGTCAGGGTAATCGTGAGAATGGGCCAATGCCAATGGCATCACCGCCGTCAAAACGGCGGCCAAACTCATCAGCAAGGCGGATTGTTTAATGGACGTCATAAGAATCGGTACGTGCAGAAAAATAGAGGGATCAAACGATCACTCCCCCTTATATAGCAAGCTGCGGATGAACATAACATGAACAGCAGCTTCAGTTTAGATTCAGAGCCACCTGTCCATAATGGGCACCAGGCTGACAGGACAAACAAACCTTCCCACCTCAAAAGGAAGCTACCCAGGAATCTGACAGCACCACTTTTTGATTACATGAAGGAGCTATACATGAAACGCACTTCCCTCTTTTCTGCCCTGGTATTGAGCGCAAGTCTGTTGGGTGGCACCGCTGCCATTGCACAGGAAGCCACAAGCGCAGCCCAAACACAGAGCACGCAGCAACAAGCCCGTCAGGCCCGCGACCACAAACCGCTGACCGCTGATCAAGTCACCGATATCGGTCCCGCCTACCAGCGCCTAAAAGATGCCGGCTACACCAAAGTGGGCAGCCTGCATCAGCGAGGCGACAACATCATGGCCATGGTGGTCGATAAGGACGGCAAGGTTGTACGTGTCCGTTCCGAAGGTGCCAATGGCGAGTTTACGGTTGTAGAGCGCAAGAACGACGGTCAGCATCGTCGCGGCCACCGCTCCGGTCACGATCAACAACGTGACAGCGCCACGAAAGAGGCCACCAAGTCCTGATCATCACATCACTTTCCCCTAAGCAGTTGATGTTCGCAAGCAGTAGAAGTGACAACACGCGGTTGTTTTAGCAGTAGAAGTCGGTAGCAGGACGAAAAACGGCGCCCCCCCAGCGCCGTTTTTCTTTTCTACTGATTAGCCCGGATAGGGTCATCCCGCTCAAGGCGTTAGGATGGGAGTCTGTTTCACCTTTGGGAAAAGTGTCTCTCATGCTGTCTGCTGATTCGGTTTACTCACAAAGCTACTCGGAATTTCACTGGTCCATCCCCGAGCACTACAACATCGCTCACGACACCTGCGACAAATGGGCTGACGGGTCCGGGCGTCTGGCCCTGATCCAGCAATTGCCCGATGGTCAGATCAAACGCTACACCTTCGATCAGCTCAAAGCCTGGTCCGATTCTTTAGCGGCTGCCTGGCAAGCCCAGGGTATTCAGGCAGGCGACCGTATCGCCATCTTTCTGGCTCAAGGACTGGAAACGGCGCTGGCGCATTTGGCGACCTACAAGATTGGCGCCATTGCCATGCCCTTGTTCACCCTGTTTGGCACGGACGCGCTGCGCTACAGGCTGAATGATTCCGGTGCCAGCACCTTGATTACCGATCAACAAGGCCTGGAGACGGTGTTGCCCTTGCGCGAGCACCTGCCACAGCTCAAACATCTTTACCAAAGTGACAGCCAGCAGGATCAGGGCGATGCACTTTCCTTATGGCAAGCCATTGCCGCCCACCCCGAACCGGCACCGCGCACATTGAATACCCGCGCAGACGACCCTGCCGTGCTGATCTATACCTCCGGCACCACAGGTTCGGCCAAAGGTGCTCTACATGCCCACCGCGTGCTGCTGGGGCATCTGCCGGGCGTAGAGATGTCGCACAACTTCCTGCCCACAGGCGAAGGCCTGATGTGGACACCCGCCGACTGGGCCTGGATTGGCGGCCTGCTGGATGTGCTGCTACCGGCCTGGCATCACGGCATACCCGTGCTGGCCTACCGCTTCCCCAAATTCGATGCCGAGGCTACCTGGAAACTGATGTCCGAGCACGGTGTCACGCATACTTTCCTGCCCCCTACTGCCCTGAAAATGCTGCGTCGCAGCCAATGGTCACGCGAGCAATGGCCTTTGAAGCTGCAATCCATTGCCAGTGGCGGGGAGTCACTAGGCGTACAGTTGCTGGATTGGGCGAAGCAGGAACTGGGCATCACCATCAACGAGTTCTACGGACAAACCGAGTGCAATATGATCGTGTCCTCTTGCTCGGCCTGGTTTCCAGGACAGGCGGGCAAGATCGGCAAGGCCGTGCCTGGTCACAAGGTCGCGATTGTGGATGATCAGGGGCAAATTCAGAAACCCGGCATCGAAGGCCATATTGCCGTGCAGTCCCCCGATCCGGTTATGTTCCTGGGTTACTGGCAACGGCCTGAAGCCACTCGCGAGAAATTTGTGGGTGACTGGCTGCTGACCGGCGACAAAGGCATGCAGGACGAGGATGGCTATATCCAGTTCGTAGGCCGCGATGATGATGTCATCACCAGCTCCGGCTACCGCATTGGGCCCGGCCCGATTGAGGATGGCCTGATGGGGCATCCCGCTGTCGCCATGGCGGCAGTGATCGGTGTCCCCGACCCCGAACGCACCGAAGTCGTGAAAGCTTTTGTGGTGCTGAAGGAGGATATCGAACCGTCCCAGGAACTGGTCAAGGAGATTCAGGAGCACATCAAACGCCGGGTGGCTGCACATGAGTACCCACGGCTGATTGAGTTTGTCGATGCCCTGCCCATGACAACCACCGGCAAAGTCATACGTCATGCTTTACGCAAATTGAGCCAGTAAAGGCACAAGCTGCAGGCGGCACCCGCACAACACAAGGCCGTCGCTACTCCCTTTACTGGAGCCAACGCCGCCCCAATGGATAAAAAAACACCCCAATCCTTGGACGTAAATCCAGCGATTGGGGTGGTTGCCACACAGGAACAACTGTCCCGATGTGGGGGTATGGCTTTATTCAAACTCCAGGCAAAGCGCCGCAAGGCCGCTCTGCCCGCATCCGTCTGATTAACCGAAACGACCCGTGATGTAGTCTTCGGTTTCCTTGCGAGCGGGCTTCACGAAGATCTGGTCAGTTTCACCAAATTCCATCAACTCGCCCAGATACATATAGGCAGTGTAATCCGAGCAACGAGCCGCTTGCTGCATGTTGTGGGTCACGATAACCACGGTGTAATCCGCTTTCAGTTCAGCAATCAGCTCTTCAATCTTGGCCGTGGAAATCGGGTCCAGTGCCGAGCAAGGCTCGTCCAGCAGCAGAACTTCGGGTTTGATCGCCACACCACGGGCAATACACAGACGCTGCTGCTGACCACCGGACAGGCCGTTACCGCTTTGGTGCAGCTTATCTTTCACTTCGTTCCACAGCGCAGCTTTGGACAAGGCCCATTCCACACGCTCGTCCATTTCGCCTTTGCTCAGGCGCTCGAACAAACGCACGCCAAAGGCCACGTTGTCGTAAATGCTCATGGGAAATGGTGTCGGCTTCTGGAACACCATGCCCACTTTGGCGCGGATCAGGGAGATGTCCTGCTTGGACGTCAGCAGGTTTTCATTGTCCAGCAGGATTTCACCTTCAGCGCGCTGGCCGGGGTACAGCTCGTACATGCGGTTCAGCGTGCGCAGCAAGGTGGATTTACCGCAACCGGATGGTCCGATAAAGGCCGTGACCTTCTTTTCCTTGATAGACATGTTCACATTGCGCAGGGCATGGAATTTGCCATAGAAGAAATTCAGGTTGCGGATTTCAATCTTGGTCGATTCGTCGGAGGTAATAATTTGACTCATAGCGTTGGCCGACTAGGGCGCTCCGTGAAAACGTTATTTTTGGCGGAAAAGGCTGCGAGCCAGGATATTGATACCCAAGACCAGCAAGGTAATCAGCACCGCACCTGCCCAGGCCAGACGGTTCCAGTCCTCAAAGGGGCTGGCAGCATATTGGAAAATCACCACCGGCAAGTTGGCCAGCGGTGCGTTCATGTTCAGGGACATGAACTGGTTGTTCAAGGCGGTGAACAACAAGGGAGCCGTTTCACCCGCAATACGAGCCACAGCCAGCAGAACGCCCGTCACGATACCGGGCAAGGCAGCACGGTAGGAGATGGACATCACAATCTTCCACTTGGGGCAGCCCAGAGCCGCCGCGGCTTCGCGCAGACCGTTGGGAACCAGCATCAACATATTGTCTGTGGAACGTACCACCACGGGGATCACCAGAATGGCCAAAGCCAAGGAACCGGCCCAACCCGAATAGTGCCCCACCTGTGCCACGTATACGGCATAGATGAACAGACCAATAATGATGGACGGTGCCGACAACAGCACGTCGTTCAAAAAGCGGGTGGCCGGAGCCAGCCAGCCGCGCTGACCGTATTCGGCCAGATAGGTGCCGGCCAGAATGCCGATAGGTGTGCCGATCAGAGTACCGACGCCAGCCATCATGACACTGCCGACAATGGCGTTCAGCAAACCACCCTCACCACCAGGAGGCGGGGTGCTTTCAAACAACAGGGACCAGGCCATGGCACTGCTGCCCTTTTCAATCAGGGTCCAGATGATCCAGAACAGCCAGAACAGGCCGAAGATCAAGGCAGTAAAAGACACACCCAGCATCAGGCGGTTAAACACCTGCCTGCGTTTGTAAATCGGGTTGCTCAGACTAATTGCGGATTTTTTATCAAACATGGTAGGTGATCCTTAGCGCGACGTGCCTTCGTTCTTGGCCAGACGCAACAAGAGCAACTTGGAGATCGCCAATACAACCGTGGTGATCAGGAACAGGATCAGACCCAGCTCCAGCAAGGCGGATTTCTGCATGCCACCGGCTTCGTTAAACTCGTTGGCCAGTGCAGACGCAATCGAGTTCGAGGGCGAAAACAGCGAGCTTGGCAAGTTAAAGGAGTTACCAATCACAAAGGTGACAGCCATGGTTTCACCCAGCGCACGTCCCAGACCCAACATGATCCCGCCAATCACCCCGTTCTTGGTGAAAGGCAGCACCACACGCCACATCACTTCCCAGGTCGTGCTGCCCAGACCGTATGCGGACTCCTTGAGCATGGGAGGCACCAGCTCGAACACGTCGCGCATCACGGCGGTAATGAAGGGGATCACCATAATGGACAGAATCAGACCGGCGGTAAAGACACCAATCCCGAAGGGGGGGCCCGCAAAGATCTGACCCAGCACTGGCACCCCGTCAAAAAAGGAGATCAGGCCAGGCTGTACATAGCGCTGGAACAGGGGCACAAAGACAAACAGGCCCCACATACCGTAAATAATGGAGGGAATCGCAGCCAGCATTTCAATGGCCGTACCCAGAGGGCGACGCAACCAGGCTGGCGAGAGCTCTGTCAGGAACATCGCAATGCCAAACGAGACCGGCACGGCAATACAGAGTGCGATGAAAGAAGTCAGCAAGGTACCGGCAATGGGCACCAATGCGCCATATTCGTTATTGACCGGATCCCAGTTATTCGTCCAGAGAAAAGAGAAACCGTATTCGGCAATGGATTCCCGGCTTCCATAGATCAGGGAAATAGAGATGGCAGCCAGCAATATGAACACGAGAAACGCAAACGAGCGTGTCATGTTCTTGAAAATGCCGTCCATAAAGGCGTTCTGATTTGATTTCATGTAGACAGATGAAGGGACAGGCCGGAATAGGACGAACGCACTGCAACCGATTCACAGATTCTGTAACAGCCAGGGCTGCTCCAGCCCAACAAACCGGATAACGCTACGCGCTGTGCGTTCAAGACAAAACCGTAATTTTTACATAATAAAGACGGCACCACCTAGAGGTGGGCCGTCTCGCAGGATCAATTTACAACTGACCTGTATTTGAACACGAATCTTACTTCCAGACCGCAGCGCCGTCTTTGGACTTGATCTCCGATGCCCAGGCCGCCTTGATCTGGTCGGTTACGTCCTTAGGCAACGCAACGTAATCCAGCTCTTCAGCAGATTTGGCACCGTTCTCGAAGGCCCAGTTAAAGAAGTTCAGCACTTCTTTACCGTTCTCGGGCTTGTCCTGCACCTTGTGCATCAGGATGAAGGTAGCCGAAGTGATAGGCCAGGACTTTGCGCCAGGCTCTTCGGTCAGAATCACACCCATGCCAGGCGTACCGGCCCAGTCTGCGTTGGCAGCGGCGGCAGCAAAGCTTTCCTGACCAGGCTGGACGAATTGGCCGTCCTTGTTCTGCAACTGGGTCCAGGACAATTTGTTTTGCTTGGCGTAAGCGTATTCAACGTAGCCGATCGAGTTCTGCAGCTGGCGTACGTAAGCAGCCACGCCTTCGTTACCCTTGCCGCCTTGACCGGTAGGCCACTTCACAGCCTTGCCTTCACCAACCTGGGACTTCCAGTCCGGGGACACTTTGGACAGGTAGTTGGTCCAACCGAAAGTGGTGCCCGAACCGTCGGAGCGGTGAACCACCACGATGTCCTTGTTAGGCAAGGTCAAATCGGGGTTCAGCTCCTTGATGGCTGCATCGTCCCACTTGGTGATCTTGGCCAGGTAGATATCGCCCAGTACTTTACCGGACAGTTTCAGCTTGCCAGGCTCAATGCCTTCGACGTTGATCACAGGCACCACACCACCGATCACGGCGGGGAACTGCAACAGGTTTTCTTTTTCCAGTGTTTCGACCTTCATTGGGTCGTCCGAAGCACCGAAATCCACGGTCTTGGCAATAATCTGCTGCTGACCACCACCCGAACCAATCGACTGGTAGTTGACGCGGTTATTCGTTTGTTTGGCGTATTCAGCCGCCCATTTGGCATAGATTGGGTAAGGGAACGACGCACCAGCACCGGTTACGTCTGCAGCTGTGGCAGTAGCCGCAAAAGCGCTGAACGCCAGAGCAATACTTACCTTGTTGAATACACGTTTTAACATCGAGAAATCCTCTTGATGATAGTCAGATCACAGGCCCACCCTGTATGTGTCGTCATAGTAAACAGACTATATGACACGTTCATGACAGTCTGTATTTCACACACCGCCCAAGCGCTGCATCATGCTCAGATGCAGATTGAACGGGGCACCGCGACTGCGGATGCGGTTATAAGTGCCATCCGGATTGGCCTTCCAGGACAACTGGTTGTCACGCAAGGCATAGGTGAAGGCTTCGGCAATAACCCGCTTTTTCAGGCTGCGGTCCAGCACTGGCACACCCAGCTCCACGCGGCGGAAGAAGTTGCGGTCCATCCAGTCGGCCGAGGAAATAAAGACCTCTTCCTGACCGCCATTGTAGAAATAGAAAACACGCGAGTGCTCCAGAAAGCGTCCGATGATTGAACGCACCTGGATGTTCTCCGACAAACCCTTGACCCCCGGACGCAAGGCGCAAGCACCACGCACGATCAGGTCTACCCTGACTCCGGCCTGGCTGGCATCGTAAAGCGCCTGAATGATCTTGGGCTCCAGCAGGGAGTTCATCTTGGCCATGATGCGGGCTTTCTTGCCTGCCAGGGCGCGCTCGGTTTCCGCCTGGATGCGATCCATCATGCTGTCATGCAAGGTGAACGGCGACTGCAGCAAGCGCTTCAGGGGCCGCCAGGCACCCAGCCCGGTCAGCATGGAAAACACCTTGTCCATGTCCTCGCAAATTTCCTGATTGGCGGTAATCAGGCCAAAGTCCGTGTACAGGCGAGCGGTGCGCGGGTGATAGTTACCCGTACCCAAATGACCATAACGCCGGATCGAACCCCCTTCACGACGCAACACCAGTGCCATCTTGGCGTGGGTCTTGTGCCCCACCACCCCGTAACTGACGTGTGCTCCCACCTCTTCCAGCTTGGCGGCCCAATTGATATTGGTCTGTTCGTCAAAACGAGCCATCAGCTCCACCACCACCGTTACCTCTTTGCCAGCACGCGCCGCCGATAGGAGGATATTCATCAACTCCGAATCTTCACCAGTACGGTAAATCGTCTGCTTGATACCGACGACGGCCGGGTCCGCCGCTGCGGCACGCAAGAAGCTCAAGACGGGCTGGAAGGACTGATACGGATGGTGCAGCAGTTGGTCTTTGCGGGAAATCGCCTCAAAAAACTGTGCGGGGGATTCAAATGAAGAATCAAACGGCGCCGGAATAGGCGCACGGTAATCCGGGAACAGAAGATCCGGACGGTCTGGCACATTACACAGCTGCATCAGGCGCGTCAGATTGACCGGGCCGCTGACGCGATAAGTATCTGGCACATCCAGCGAAAACTCGCTTTGCAAAAAGCGCTCCAGGCGCTCGGGCATGGAACGGTCAATTTCCAGACGTACGGCCGCACCAAAGTTACGTTGCGACAGCTCACCCTGCAAGGCGGCGCGCAAGTTGGTAACTTCTTCCTCGTCCACAAACAGATCGCTGTTACGGGTAACGCGCCACTGATAGCAGCCCTTTACGTCCATGCCGGGAAAAAGCTCGCCCACAAAAACGCTGATCAGGGAAGTCAGCAGCATATAGCCTTGGGGAATGCCGGCGATATCATCTGGCACACGAATCACACGTGGCAAGGCACGGGGTGCCTGCACAATGGCAATCGTGCCGGTGCGGGCAAAGGCGTCTTCACCGCTCAGCTCAACAATGTAGTTCAGGCTTTTGTTGTAGACGCGCGGAAAGGGATGCGCCGGGTCCAGACCAATAGGCGTGAGCAAAGGCATAACGTCACGCAAAAAGGTTTGATATGCCCATTCACGCTGAGCAGGTGTCCATAGCGCGGTCAGCAGCAACCCTATGCCTTCATCCATCAAGGTCGGCAAGACCTCGTCCATCAGCAAGTCGTTTTGTTTCTCGACCAACTGGTGAGCCGCAGCCTGCACCTTGTCAAACGCTTGTTGAGGCAAAAACCCGTCATCCCCCACTTGATGAGGATTTTGCAAGATCTGTTCTTTCAGACTGGAAATACGAATTTCAAAGAATTCATCCAGGTTAGAACTCACGATACAGATGTAGCGCAAGCGCTCCAGCAAAGGCGTGGTCGAATTTTCGGCCATGGCCAGCACTCGCTCATTGAACTTGAGCAAGGACAACTCACGGTTTAGCAAGGTTGAATCTGGAGAAGGCAGCATGGTGAGGTCGTTAAAAAGCCAAAGAAAATGGGATCGTGAGACTTTTACTACATGAATGTTACAGCTCTATGACCCGTAGCAATTCAAGTCTAAAACAGCTCTGCCTGGCAGGAGCGCAAATATCACATCGCCTTTCCCAAGATGCTTTCATCTAACTTTTCTTAATTTTCCGGTTTATGTAACAAAACCCATGATTAATGTCCTTATAATCGCACAGTAATCATCCCGAGCGATGCCTCATGGAACAACTTCTTGCCGCTGTGGACCTGGGCTCCAACAGCTTTCGTTTATCCATTGGACGAGTGGTTCAGCACAACGGTCATGCCCAGATCTACACCATTGACCGCCTGAATGAATCCGTCCGACTCGCCGCTGGCATGGGTCCCGACAAATACATCAGTCCCGATGCCATTGAACGCGCCGTAGTCATTCTGAAACGCTTCAACGAACGTCTGGCCGGTTTTCACCCCAATCGCGTTCGCGCTGTAGCCACCAATACCTTTCGGGTGGCACGCAATTTAAGCGAGGTTCTGCCGGCTGCCGAGGCAGCCTTTGGCTTTCCTATCGAGGTCATCTCCGGCCACGAGGAAGCCCGCCTGATTTTCTCCGGAATCAGCAACGAGCTGCCACCCTCCCCCAATCGCCGTCTGATGATCGACATCGGCGGCGGTTCGACCGAAGTCATTATTGGCAAGGGCCTCAAACCTCTGCTGCTGTCCTCGCTCTACATGGGCTGTGTCAGCTATACCGACAAATTCTTCTCCGATGGCGTGATCACCGAAGAGCGCATGAGCAATGCGATCCTGACGGCTCGTCGCGAACTGGAAGGAATTACGCGCCAATACCGCAAAACGGGCTGGCAGGAAGCGTATGGCTCCTCCGGAACCGCCAAGGGCCTGATCGCCATCCTGCAAGAGAACGGCATGTCCAAAAAGGGGATTACCCTGGAAGGCATGGAGTTGCTGCGCAAACGCCTGGTGCACGATGGCAAGGTGGACACACGCAATCTGAGCGGCATCAAACCACACCGCGCGCCCGTGCTGGCGGCAGGTCTGGCCATTATGATGGCCGCCTTCCAGGAGCTGAAGATTCGCCAGATGCTGCCTGGTGAAGGCGCACTGCGTGTGGGTGTGCTCTACGACATGCTGGGGCGCGAATCGGAACACGATCAGCGTGACCAGACCGTTCAGCAAATGATGAAGCGCTATCAGGTCGACACACGCCAGGCCCATCGTGTGCACGAGGCGGCGATGAAGTTCTTCGCACAACTGAAGCTGCCCGACACCCCTGAAGTGCAGGAACTGCAGCGTCAATTGGGCTGGGCTGCCGATCTTCATGAAGTGGGCCTGAGCATTGCACACGCGGATTACCACAAGCACACGGCCTACGTGCTGGAACATGCCGATATGCCCGGCTTTTCCAACGACGACCAAGCCTTGTTGAGCTTCCTGAGCCTGGGTCACCAGGGCAAGCTGGGTAAACTCAAGCGCTTTGAGTCCAATAACGCCTGGTGGCTGACATTGCTGAGCCTGCGTCTGGCCGTCATGCTGATGCGCCGTCGCGAGGACAGGGAAACCCTTCCGCTGAGCCTGCAAGCGCGTGGCAAGACCGTCATGATTCATCTGGATCACGAATGGATGGCCAGCCATCCCCTGTCCCAGGCCTCCTTGCTGGCTGAAGTACAGGCTTGGCAAAGCGATATCAATGATCTGAGCCTGGAGCTGGTCTGACAAGGCCTGCTGGACCTGTAGCGGCTAGGTGGTGGGCCAAGCCAAGCAGATAATCAGAACCTAAAAAACCCCCGAAAGTTGGATTGCCATCCAACTTTCGGGGGTTCTTTTTATTCGCAGGCCCTATTCAGGCCCGACTTGTTCAGGCCTGAGCAGTACGCAATCAGACCAGGCCAAAGTGACGTTTATAGCGCTCGTCCATGGCTTCCAGATCCAGCAGGACAGGAAAGTCTGCCGTATTGAAGTCCGGATCCCAGGCAGGCTCCCCACAAATCGTGGCCCCCAGCTTCAGGTAGCCTTTGATCAGCGGTGGAATGCGCGCTGGCAAATCGCTGTTCAGTCGTTCAACCGGATAGCGATTCAAGGGCTGCACATGCGGAATGTGCTTGTTGTCCTGCATGGATTTTTGGGCCACACGCCAGACTTCGGCGGCGGTGACGCCATCATCACGCAAACTGACACTGGCACAACCCAGAAGGTAACGGTAACCACCTACACGCGTCAGGGCAGCAATACCACCCCACAGCATCATGATGGCCGAGCCATTACGGTAGTCGGGATGGATGCAGGAGCGCCCAACCTCAACCAGGCTGGGGCGCAGCGCATCCAGGGCACTGATATCGAATTCGGACTCTGAATAATAGCCGCCCGCTTTATTGGCATTTTCAGGGGTCAGCAAGCGGTAGGTTCCTACAACCCGGTTTTCTTCGGGTTCGGTAACCATGAAATGCTCGCACCAGGGGTCGAAGCGGTCTATATCCAGACCATTGTGCTGGTCTGGAAAGACGGCGTTCATTTCCTGGGTGAAAACCTGAAAACGCAAGCGCTGAAGACATTCAAGCTCAGCCTGGGTACGAGCCAGGCGCAAGGCCAGGCCTCCAACGGTATGACCTGCCCAAGTATTCGCCCAATCCACTTCAGTACGTTCGCGCTCAAGATTTAGCATCGTGATGACTCCAAACACTTTCGTGCATCATGCACAAACAATGTTTCAGGTATTTGATAGCCACATTACTATTTCATTAAATCCACTGCAAGCAAGGTATCGATGCCTGCTTGAGCCAGATCGGCTTGTTCTGCTTCCACCATCAAGCGCAGCTTGGGTTCTGTACCTGATGCACGAATAAGCACTCGCCCACGGTCACCCAACATTTGCTCCACTTCACGGGTTGCCTGTTGCAAACCCGCATGGTTTTTCCAGTCCTGGCCCGCTTGCAATGGCACGTTAACCATAATTTGCGGGTACATCTTCAGGCCTTCCATCAGTTCTGGCAGGCTCTTGCCGCTATGGCACAGGGCGGTCAGCACTTGCAGGGCGGCAATAATACCATCGCCTGTGGTGTGCCAGTCCAGGCACAGCAGGTGACCGGAGCTTTCGCCACCGAACACCCAGCCGTTTTGCTGCATCAATTCCAGCACGTAGCGGTCGCCCACTTTGGCTCGAGCAAACTCCACGCCCAATTCCTGCATTTTCTTCTCGAAACCCAGGTTGGTCATCAGCGTGCCAACCACGCCTTTTACAGGCTGGGTCTGCAGATGATCAGCAACAATTAGATACAATAGTTCGTCGCCATTGTAGATGCGCCCCTGGGAATCGACCATTTGCAGACGGTCTGCGTCACCATCCAACGCAATACCCAAATCTGCGCCGTGCTTGCGTACTTCTTCGGCCAGCTTCTCGGGATAAGTCGCGCCCACTTCCTGATTGATGTTGAACCCATCAGGTTGAACACCCACGGCAACCACTTCGGCACCCAATTCGCGGAACACGTGCGGAGCGATGTTGTAAGCCGCGCCATGAGCGGCATCCACAACAATCTTGAGCCCGTTCAGGTTCAAGTCGTTCGGGAAGGCACTCTTGCAAAATTCAATATAACGGCCAGCCGAGTCAGCCAGACGACGGGCACGGCCCAGGGACTCGGACTTCACCCAGTGCATGGGCTGGTCAATGGCTTGCTCGATTTTCAGCTCGATCTCGTCAGGCAGCTTGGTGCCCTGTGCGGAAAAGAACTTGATACCGTTGTCGTAATACGGGTTGTGCGAGGCAGAGATCACGATACCGGCCGTCAGGCGCAGCGTACGCGTCAAATAGGCCACAGCGGGCGTAGGCACAGGGCCAGCCAGCAATACATCGATCCCGGCGGCCGACAAACCGGCTTCCAGCGCCGATTCCAGCATGTAGCCAGAAATTCGGGTGTCCTTGCCAATCACCACGGTGGGGCGGCCTGTACCTTCATACTGGGCAGCCAGAACCTGCCCGGCAGCGTAACCCAGGCGCAAAGCGAACTCGGGGTTAATCGTTGGGCCACCTACTTCACCGCGGACACCATCGGTGCCGAAATACTTACGATCGCTCATTCAGAGACTCCACATTCAACCGCGTTCCACACATCCAGCGCTTCGCGCGTGGCGGCTACATCATGGACACGGACAATTTTTGCGCCCCGTGCCACGCAGGCAAGGGCTGCCGATAGACTACCAATCAAACGCTCACTGGCGGGTTTCCCCGTGACATGGCCAATCATGGATTTGCGCGACAAGCCGATCAACCAGGGGTAACCAGGCACTGCCGCCTGCTGCAAATCCCGTAGCAACTGATAATTATGTGCCGCTGTTTTACCGAAGCCAAAGCCGGGATCCAGCATGATACGCTCGGATTGAATGCCTGCGCTCACTATGGCGTCACATCGTTGTTGCAAAAAATGACGTACATCAACGACCACATCATCGTAGTGAACCTGCTCTTGCATGGTCCTGGGCTCACCTTGCATGTGCATGATGCACAGTCCGCAATTGGAGTCCTTGACGGCCTCGATGGCACCGGGCATGCGCAAGGCATAGATGTCATTGATCATGTCTGCACCGGCCGCCAGGCTGGCGCGCATGACCTCAGGCTTGAACGTATCCACCGACAAGGCCACACCGCTGTCGCGCAAGCCCTCGATCAGGGGAATGACACGCTCAAGCTCTTGTTCCAGGGAAACGGGTTCGGCACCGGGACGAGTCGACTCGCCACCAATATCCAGAATGTCTGCGCCTTCGGCGATTAATTGACGGGCGTGGTCCAGCGCCCGAGGCAAATCATTGTGTGCATTGCCGTCATAAAAGGAGTCTGGGGTGACATTCACAATCCCCATAACCAAAGGGCGCTCCAGCCCAAACTGGAAGCGCCCACAAGACCACTCAGGGTAATTCATGAAATAGGCATGGCCTATGTTGTAAGTTAAGCAACCGGCGTTGTCGCCGCGGCACCCTTGTCATCAGCTGGGCGAGGACCAGCGGCTGGTGGCGTGGAGCCATCGGAGGGTGTGTTGTCATTGCTGTTGGGCACGTGTGGAGCCCGTGGTGGCAAACCTTTCATGATGTCGTCGATCTGGTCGGCATCAATGGTTTCCCACTCCAGCAAGGCCTTGGCCATGGCATGCATCTTGTCCATATTGTCTTCGATCAGCTTGCGGGCAACCGCGTACTGTTCGTCGATAATCTTGCGGATTTCGAAGTCCACTTTCTGCATGGTGGCTTCGGACACATGCGTGGTTTTGGTGACGCTGCGCCCCAGGAACACTTCGCCTTCGTTCTCGGCGTACACAACAGGCCCCAGGGAGTCTGTCATGCCGTAGCGAGTCACGATGTCACGCGCAATTTGCGTGGCACGTTCAAAGTCGTTCGATGCGCCCGTGGTCATTTGATTCATGAACACTTCTTCAGCGATACGACCACCGAACAGCACGGCGATCATGTTCAACAGGCGCTCTTTGTCCATGCTGTAGCGATCGCCTTCCGGCAACTGCATGGTGACACCCAACGCACGACCACGAGGAATGATGGTGACTTTGTGAACCGGGTCCGTCTTGGGCAGCATGCAAGCTACCAAGGCGTGACCGGCTTCGTGGTAAGCGGTGTTGCGACGCTCTTCCTCGGGCATGATCATGGTGCGACGTTCTGCACCCATGATGATCTTGTCCTTGGCGCGCTCGAAGTCCTGCATATCCACGGTGCGACCATTACGGCGCGCAGCGAACAAAGCGGCTTCGTTGACCAGGTTGGCCAGATCAGCACCGGAGAAACCGGGAGTACCACGAGCCAGCACCACAGCGTCCACGTTGGGAGCCAAAGGCACTTTGCGCATGTGCACTTTCAGAATCTGCTCACGACCACGGATGTCAGGCAGGCCAACAACCACTTGACGGTCAAAACGGCCAGGACGCAGCAAAGCGGGGTCCAGTACGTCAGGACGGTTGGTTGCAGCAATGACCAGTACGCCTTGGCCGGTTTCAAAACCGTCCATCTCGACCAGCAACTGGTTCAGTGTCTGTTCACGTTCGTCGTTACCACCGCCAAGGCCTGCGCCACGCTGGCGGCCCACGGCGTCGATTTCGTCGATAAAGATGATGCAAGGCGATTGCTTCTTGGCGGTCTCGAACATGTCGCGAACGCGGGAAGCACCCACACCCACAAACATTTCGACGAAGTCGGAACCGGAAATGCTGAAGAAAGGCACTTTGGCTTCGCCAGCAATGGCACGAGCCAACAGGGTCTTACCTGTACCCGGCGAGCCAACCATCAGGATACCGCGTGGAATGCGGCCACCCAGACGCTGGAAGCGGCTTGGGTCGCGCAGAAAGTCCACCAGTTCCTGTACGTCTTCCTTGGCTTCGTCGCAACCGGCCACGTCCGCAAAGGTAACAGGGTTGGAGTTCTCGTCCAGCAAACGTGCACGGGATTTACCGAAGCTGAATGCCCCGCCCTTGCCGCCACCTTGCATCTGACGCATGAAGAACACCCACACGCCAATCAGGAGCAACATGGGGAACCAGGAGATGAACAGGCTGGTCAGGAAGGAAGGCTCTTCACGGGCTTTACCCGATACCTGCACACCGGATTTCACCAGTTCAGGCACCATCCACAGGTCACCGGGGGACGTCAGCGAGTAGCTGCGGCCAGAATCCGGCGTGACATGCAGGGTATCGCCCTGAATATCCACCTTGCTGATGCGGCCGGAGCGGGCATCATTCATGAATTGTGTGTAAGTGACGCCATCAGTGGCTGGTGGCCGGCCGTCAAACTGCTTGAAAACAGTAAACAGCACCAGCGCAATAACCATCCAGATCGCGACTTTGGAAAACGAATTGTTCAAAGCCAATCTCCTGCGATTGCGATAACTTGCTCCATATGCTTACACATACCTGAACAAGCGCCATACATAGTTCATTCTACCCGATTCAAAGCCCGGCAAGTCATAAATTACCTGCGCTTCAAGCCACGGGCAACGAGAAAGGTTTCGGAGGATTTATCACGCGAAGCCTTGGGTTTACGCTCGACGACTCTGACAAAATTCTGCTTGAAAGACTCCACGATCTGGGAAAACCCGCTGCCGTGGAAGGCTTTGACGATCAGTACCCCTTCATCGGTCAGATGCTGCAGGGCAAATTCCTGTGCCAGCTCGCATAAATGCTGGATGCGGGCGGAATCGGCCGATGCCACACCAGACAAGTTGGGGGCCATATCCGAAATCACAAGGTCTACCGCCGCACCTTTTAAGGAATCTTGCAATTGCTCCAGTACAGAGTCCTCGCGAAAGTCGCCTTGCATGAACTCTACCCCGGCAATTGGTTCCATTTCCAATATATCCAGTGCGATAATGCGACCATTGAGCACACCGCCAGGGCCGACCATGCGTTCCCGTATCAATTGCGACCAGCTGCCCGGCGTAGACCCCAGGTCCACCACCACCTTGCCCTGAACCTGAATCTTCTCCAGATCCAATATTTCACTGAGCTTGAAGGCCGCACGCGCGCGATACCCTTTTTGTTGCGCCAATTTGACGTAGGGGTCATTTATATGCTGCTGAACCCACTCTTTAGAGAATTTTTTCTTGGCCATTCCCGTACAATCTCTTTATGCCAAAACTCAACCTTACACCTCATGAGCGCAGCGAACTTCGTGCTGCTGCTCACGCTCTGCGCCCAGTTGTCCTGATTGGAGACAATGGCCTGACCGACGCCGTGATCAAGGAAATCACCGTCCACCTGCAGGCTCACCAGCTCATCAAGATCCGTGTGGCCGGTGATGACCGTCAGGCTCGTCTGACCATGTTAGAACAAATCTGCGATGCGCTCGATGCTGCCCCTATTCATCATCTGGGCAAAATCCTGACTATCTACAGACCCAATATCGAACGCCCCCCTGTTTTGGGAGCGCCTGTTGAAAAACCTACCCGTGCGGTGCGCAAGCCTTCGGAGCCTTACACGCCCAAAAAGCTGGCCGCTTCCGGTGTTCAGCGTACGCGCAAGACGGAACGTGCTCGCCGTGCTGAAATGCAAGCTGAACGCAGCAGCACCCAGGAGAAGAAAGCCTCGGCCGCACCACGCAGTGTTCAAAAGTTCTCGGCAGTCAAACCTGCTGCCGCGCCCCGTAGCAATACCAACCGTCCTGGCAGTGCCATGTCCTTGCGGGCAGGTGCTCGTCGCGGACTGGGCGGTTCGGGCAAACGCTAAACTGCCGTAAATTATAAGGCCCCCGCACAATGTGCAGGGGCCTTTCTTTTGCGTGCTCGAATCAACAGCAGGGCAAGCCTGCTGTCAGAAGCAAGGTCAAACGTAACTGATCGACAGGATTTCGTATTCACGAATACCGGCGGGCGCCTTGACCTCGACCACATCACCTTCGCTCTTGCCGATCAGGGCACGAGCCACAGGGCTGGAGATGGAGATCTTGTTGGCACGGATATCGGCCTCGACGTCACCCACAATCTGGTAAGTCACGGTGTTGCCGGACTCCAGGTCCTCGATTTCAACCGTAGCACCAAATACGATGCGGCCATCCGCCTGCAGCGCGGCCGGTTCGATAATCTGGGCATTGGACAAAGTGCCTTCCAATTCGGCAATCCGACCCTCGATAAAGCCTTGGCGCTCGCGCGCGGCATCATACTCGGCGTTCTCGGACAAATCGCCTTGTGCTCGCGCTTCGGCGATGGCGTTAATTACATCCGGGCGTTCCACCGTCTTGAGGCGGTGTAATTCGACTTGCAAACGTTGTGCGCCCTGCGCAGTCAATGGGATCGCAGACATAGTATTCCTGCTCAACAAGTAAAAGACGCTCCGTAGCAGGAGCGCCTGGAAGATAGGGGGATAACGATGATGGGGCAAACAATCAAACAGGTTGAATCGGCCGACTTGAAAGTCCTGCTGACCCTACAGCGTACATTCAAACACACTGCTCAAGCCAAACCTGCCGGCTGCCCCAATATGGCTTTTCCGACACAGAGAAATTCTGCGGCAGAAAAAAACCCCGCGAAGAACCGGGGTGTGAGATCTATTGTCGGCAAACTGCCTGAAAATAGCAAGCCCCTGAAACCCCTGTGTAAAAAAACAGAAGCTCAAGGGCCACGGGTTTAGAGCAGGCTATGTCAAGACTGGCGACAGGCTGAGGGCCAAACTAGTCAGAGCCAGGCCAGTCTTGATTCGCCTTGGGCCGACTACACCATATTCTGGCGACGGCCTCGCAACAAAGCGTGCAGCAAAATGGCACCAAAGGTGGCGCAGCCAATGCCGTCCAGACGAATCACGCCAAACTGCAAGGAGAAGTTACCAGCCCCCAGAATCAGGGTGACGGCTGCCACCAGCAAATTGCGGTTATCGCTGAAATCCACCTGGTTCACCACCCAGATACGGGCGCCCGCAATAGCGATCAAACCAAACACCACGATAGACATGCCACCGAGTACAGGACCAGGAATCGACTGAATCACGGCACCAAACTTGGGCGAAAAGCCCAGGAAAATCGCGATCACGGCAGCAAAGGCAAACACCAGCGTCGAGTAGATACGGGTAGCGGCCATCACGCCGATATTCTCAGCATAAGTCGTCACACCAGTGCCGCCTACGGAGCCGGACAGCATGGTCGCCACGCCATCACCCACGAAAGCACGCCCCAGATAACCGTCCAGATCCTGGCCGGTCATGGCGCTAACCGCCTTGATGTGACCCAGATTCTCGGCCACCAGAATAATGGCCACCGGCACAATCACGGTCATGGCATGAGCCTGGAACACAGGCGCAGAAAAGCTGGGCAGACCCAGCCAGGCGGCTTCAGCAACCGGCGCAAAGTTGATTGGGGTGCCGTAGCCCATCACATTGGTGAAAACCCAGTACAACACGCAAGCCAGGGCCAAACCCACCAGAATCAGCAAACGCTGAGCCACCCCACGGGTATAGACCGCAATACCACCCACGCACAACACGGTCATCAAGGCCATCATGGAATCGAAGGTGCCGCTACCCATCGCGCCCTTGGCCGCAATAGGAGCCAGATTCAGGCCAATCACCGCCACAATCGAGCCGGTAACAACCGGAGGCATCCAATGGTTGATCAAACGCGCTGCCCCACCCTGGGTACGGGCATTGAACACCCAGACCAGAACACCGATCAGCGTATAGACCAGACCACAGATAATAATGGCCCCCAAGGCCACGCCAATATTGGGATTCGGGCCGCTGCCGGCATAGCCGGTAACCGCAATCACACCGCCAATAAATGCAAAACTGGAACCCAGGTAGCTGGGAACCCGGCCACCGACAAACACAAAGAAAATCAGCGTACCAATACCGGACATCAAGATGGCCAGATTGGGATCAAAGCCCATCAACAAGGGAGCCAGAATGGTGGAGCCGAACATGGCCACCACGTGCTGCGCACCCATGGCAATGTTTTGCGGCGTGGCCAGACATTCGTCGGGCTGCACAACCGCACCGGGTTCGCTGCCGGACACTCGGCGCCAACGCGGGAAGTAAGACTGAGACATAAAGGGTTCCAGAAAAGGAATAAAGAAATACAGCGCAATTGGTCAGACGGTCGCGCAGTGCTCCCTGAGGCACTGGCTGATTCGTTGAGGCATGATTTTAAACGTGAAAGACTCAACAAGGCACCTGAAAATAAGGCAGTACGCGGTAAACCCCAACATGGATCCAGCTAGTCCAGGTTTCAAACTGCCTTTTGGCGTCGATGCTCGCGCTATATGCGGTATATACCCCCTCTATCTGCCTGTGCTTGACTGGCCCATTACAATAGACAATCAGCCTGCCTTTGGCAGTCCGATTCCCTAGCAGAGTGATTACGCCAGCATGAGTACGTCTATTTGTCTGATCCGCCATGGTGAAACCGCCTGGAACGCCGTACGCCGTTTACAGGGCTGGCAGGATATAGAGCTGAACGAGACCGGCCGCGAACAGGCCCGTGTCCTGCAAAGTTACCTGAGCTCCCCGGCGTTTCACATGCCTGTGGATGCCGTCATCAGCAGCGATCTGCAACGCGCCTCAGAAACAGCGGCAATTGCCTGTCAGCATTGGGATATTGAAATCCAGCAAATCCAGGGACTGCGCGAGCGTGGCTTTGGCAAGCTGGAAGGCCAGGCCTGGGATGCGGCAGGTCGCCATGGGCCGGATCAGCCCGACGATACCGTCGATATCGATTACGCCGTAGAGGGCGGCGAATCACTGCGTCAGTTTCAAACACGGGTTCTGAGCTGCTTTGAGGCGCTGGCGCAGGACAATGCGGGCAAAAACCTGCTGGTCTTTGCCCATGGCGGTGTCATTGATATGGTTTGGCGCAAGCTGAACCAGCAGGCGCTGAATGCCAAGCGCACTCATGCCATTTTGAATACCAGTTTGAATTTCTTCAGTATCGATGAAGACTTGAACTGGACCTGTACGCAGTGGGGGCAGTTGCCACATCTGAATACGGCACTGGACGAGCAAGTCTAAGCCATACATAGCCATGATCAGGCAGGTACCCGCAGATCGGATTAGCTGCAGCGTTCGATAAACCAGCCTGAGACTTGTGCGGAGTCCTGTCCGCCTGACTCACCTCATCAGTTCCTGACAGTGTCTCCAGCGCCACACCCGCAACCTTCATCCTTGCGATAGCGACGGCCCTATACCAGGAAGAGCCACAGGCACTATTGCGGTTGCGGCCATAAGCATAGCCCCCTCAAACCACGATGAGGCCAACAAGGGCCTCAAAAATCAGCTACAGGGGCAATGATCAGCTTTCTTTGTTCAGTCGTGGCTTGCGCGGCGCCTGACGAGCCAGACGGTCATACAGCCAATTAGGGAAAAGACGCATCAGGCGCGAGACAACTCCCATCTGCCACGGAATGACTCGATAGGACACGCCCTGCTCGATAGTCTTGCGAGCTTTGCGGGCAAAGTCCTCAGCAGGCATCAGAAACGGCATGGAGTAAGGATTCTGCGCCGTCATGGCCGTGCGAATATAACCGGGCGTAATGGTGACAACAGAGACACCGTACAACGACAGCTCCAGCCGCAAGCTTTCGCAGTAGGCAATGACAGCCGCCTTGGAGCTGCTATAAGCTCCTGCACCAGGCAGACCACGAATACCCGCCACGCTGGCAATACCCACCAAGGTTCCCTTCCCCGCCGCTTTCATGGTGCCGATAAAAGGCTCGAAGGTCGCCACCATGGCCAGAAGGTTTGTATCCACAATGGCTTTGAAGACGGCAAAATCCTCGGTTTCTTCCGTCAAGGTGCCAGCGCTGATCCCCGCACTGGCAATGACCACATCAATTTTTTGCCCTGTGAACTGCAAAAAGTCCTGGGCCGCTTGATGCAAGGCGTCTCTGTCACGTACATCCGCCACATAGATACGGTGCACACCGGGCAAGCTCTCAGCCAGCGCCTGGAGTTCTTCCTGACGCCGGCCCAGCAAACCCAGGCAAGCACCTTGAGCGGCGTACTCCTGGGCCAGCGCTTTGCCCAGACCGCTGCTGGCACCCGTGATAAAGACGGTTTGCATCTTTGCCTGCTTTTTACAGGAAGATCAGGGCAGCAATGCCCAGCACCAGCAACCACTTGAGGATGTAGTACAGGGTTTCGTTCTTTTTCTTGATCGCCTTGCCGAAACGACGCACTGCATAAACCGTACCGAAAATACGGTTTATACCACCGGTGCGGTCGCCTTCCTGGTTAGGAGCGGCAGCGGCGCGCAGCAAGAAACCACCCACTGCGTGATTGATCGCCTGTGCCCAACGGTAACGCATGGGGCGCTCTACGTCCGCAAACAAGATAATGCGGTTCTGATCCGTTTTGTTCTCGGCGTAGTGAATAAAGGTTTCATCAAACACCACGGCCTCGCCATCACGCCAGTGATAACGCTGGCCGTCCACTTCGATATAGCAATCCGGACTATTAGGCGTCATCAGCCCCATGTGAAAGCGCAGCGAACCCGCATAAGGGTCGCGGTGACGCGGTAAACGGGCACCGGGTGGCAAAGAGGTGAACATGGCCGCCTTGATCGAAGGAATGTCCTTGAGCAGATTGGTCGTCACCGGGCACAGTTCGCGTGCTGACGGATGATCCGCGTCATACCACTTCAGGTAAAAACGCGTCCAGCCGGTTTTAAAGAAGGAGTTGAAACCCGCATCGTTGTACTTGTCCGAGGCCTTGATATGGCCTTCGCCAAATAGCTGCTCGGCCTCGGCACGGATTTCATCGCAGTGCTCCAGCAGCTTGTTCAGCTCGGGAAAGTGTTTCAAATCCAGATACGGCTCGTTCGGTACTGCCGAAAAGCCGTACATGAAGACGTTCAAAGGAGCCGTGAAGGTGGAATGATCCAGCAACTGGCGAGAAAACCGGTGCCTGACTCTACCCCTGAAGTGCACAACAATCGTGCACACGATGAACAAGGCAAGAATGAACCATTTCACGACATGATCTCCAAAGAAGAAAACTTCTGCACTGTGCAGGCAGTGGCCTGCGTGCTGCCCCAATACGACGGCTTGGTCTTGTCTGATGCAAGAACAAAAAAAGGCGCACCACTAAGGTGCGCCTTTCCAGCCGGGTAAGACTTAGTGTTTCGCGAGCAGAGCGTGCAGCTCTTGAAGCGCGTAAACTTTCAAGCCCTCACCTTGGCTCAGATACTGCAAGCCTTGAACCGCCGCCACAGCACCGGCAATGGTGGTGTAGTAGGCCAGGTTGGCAGCCAGCGCATGTGTACGGATTGTACGCGAATCAACGATGGCGTTGCGACGCTCTTCAACCGTATTGATGACCAAGGAAACTTCACCATTCTTGATCATGTCCACAATGTGCGGACGGCCTTCGGTAACCTTGTTCACCACTTGAACAGCCAGACCAGCCTGTTCGATGGCGCTGGCGGTACCGCGAGTAGCCACAACCTTGAAGCCCAGCGAAATCAGGCCACGAGCCACTTCAACCGCTTGTGGTTTATCCTGAGCACGCACGCTGATGAAGGCCTGGCCGCCCTTGGGCAGGTTCACACTGGCAGCCATCTGCGACTTCACGAAGGCTTCGGCAAACGAGGTGCCCACACCCATGACTTCGCCGGTGGACTTCATTTCAGGTCCCAGAATGGTATCCACACCAGGGAACTTCACGAAGGGGAACACGGCTTCTTTCACGCTGTAGTAAGACGGCGTGACTTCTTCAGTAATGCCTTGCTGGGACAGAGTCTGACCAGCCATGGCGCGAGCGGCGATCTTGGCCAGCTGCAAACCGGTAGCCTTGGACACGAACGGCACGGTACGCGAAGCACGTGGGTTCACTTCCAGCACGTACACATCGCCATCCTGAATGGCGAACTGCACGTTCATCAAGCCCTTCACGTTCAAGGCCTTGGCCATAAGTGCGGTCTGGCGCTTGATTTCAGCCACGGTTTCGTCGCTGAGCGAGTAAGGAGGCAAGCTGCAAGCGGAGTCACCGGAGTGAACACCAGCTTGTTCAATGTGTTGCATCACACCGCCCACAAACACGCGCTCGCCATCGGCCAGGCAGTCCACGTCCACTTCGGTGGCGTTATTCAGGAAGTGATCCAGCAGCACGGGCGAGTCATTGCTGACCTTGACCGCTTCGCGCATATAGCGCTCCAGGTCTTGCTGCTCGTGCACAATTTCCATGGCGCGGCCACCCAGCACATAGCTTGGGCGCACCACCAGGGGGTATCCAATTTCAGCAGCCAGAGCAATGGCTTCGCCTTCGGTACGAGCTGTACGGTTTGGCGGCTGACGCAGACCCAGCTTGGTCAGCAGCTTCTGGAAGCGCTCACGGTCTTCAGCCACGTCAATGGATTCAGGGCTGGTACCGATGATAGGTACACCGTTGGCTTCCAGAGCACGTGCCAATTTCAGCGGAGTCTGGCCACCGTACTGAACGATGGTGCCCACGGGTTTTTCGATATGAACGATTTCCAGCACGTCTTCCAGAGTCAGAGGCTCGAAGTACAGACGGTCGGAGGTGTCGTAGTCGGTAGAAACGGTTTCGGGGTTGCAGTTGACCATGATGGTTTCGTAACCATCTTCGCGCAATGCCAAAGCAGCGTGCACGCAGCAGTAGTCAAACTCGATACCCTGACCAATACGGTTAGGACCACCACCCAGAACAATGATCTTCTTCTTGTCCGTAGGATGGGATTCGCACTCTTCCTCGTAGGTCGAGTACATATAGGCCGTATCGGTGGAGAATTCGGCCGCGCAGGTGTCCACACGCTTGTAGACAGGACGCACGTTCAACTGGTGACGCAGTTTGCGCACTTCCGATTCCACGGTGTCCAGCAGGAAGGCCAGACGGCGGTCGGAGAATCCACGACGTTTCAGACCGAACAAGGTGTCGCGGTCCAGATCGGCCAGCGTCTTTTGCTCCAGAGCCAGTTCAATGTCCACGATCTCTTTGATCTGGGCCAGGAACCAGGGGTCGATCTTGGTCAGGTTGTGAACTTCGTCCAGGGTCAGGCCTTGAGCGAAAGCATCGCCCACGTACCAGATACGCTCTGGGCCGGGTTCGCCCAGCTCGACCTGCAGTTTTTCGCGGTCGGTGGTTTTCTGGTTCAGACCATCCACACCCACTTCCAGGCCACGCAGGGCTTTCTGGAAGGATTCCTGGAAAGTGCGGCCAATAGCCATCACTTCACCTACGGACTTCATCTGGGTGGTCAGGCGCGAGTCGGCCTGAGGGAATTTTTCGAAAGCGAAACGTGGCACCTTGGTAACCACGTAGTCGATGGTGGGCTCGAACGAAGCGGGAGTCGCACCGCCGGTAATTTCGTTCAGCAACTCGTCCAGGGTGTAACCCACGGCCAGGCGCGCAGCGATCTTGGCAATAGGGAAGCCCGTGGCTTTGGAAGCCAGAGCCGAGGAACGGGACACGCGCGGGTTCATTTCGATAACGATCATGCGGCCGTTATCGGGGTTCACCGCGAACTGTACGTTCGAACCACCGGTATCCACACCGATTTCGCGCAATACGGCGATCGATGCATTACGCATGATCTGGTATTCGCGGTCGGTCAGGGTTTGGGCAGGAGCCACGGTGATGGAGTCACCGGTGTGCACACCCATGGGGTCCAGGTTTTCAATGGAGCACACAATAATGCAGTTGTCGGCGCGGTCACGCACGACTTCCATTTCAAACTCTTTCCAGCCCAGCAGGGATTCTTCAATCAGCAGTTCGTTGGTTGGCGATGCTTCCAGACCACGACGGCAGATGGTTTCGAATTCTTCAGGGTTGTAGGCAATACCGCCGCCCGTACCGCCCAGCGTGAAGCTGGGGCGAATCACGACGGGGAAACCGGCAGTACCGATTTCTTCAGCGATACGCTTTTGAACCGCCCAGGCTTCGTCCATGCTGTGAGCCACGCCGGACTTGGCGGACTCCAGACCGATGGAGGTCATGGCGTCCTTGAATTTCAGGCGGTCTTCGGCTTTTTCGATAGCGGCGGCGTTGGCACCGATCAGCTCGACACCGAATTTTTCCAGCACGCCATGCTTGGCCAGATCCAGGGCGCAGTTCAGCGCGGTTTGGCCGCCCATGGTGGGCAAGAGCGCATCGGGACGCTCTTTTTCAATAATTTTCTCGACAGCTTGCCAGGTGATGGGCTCGATGTAGGTGACGTCGGCCGTATCCGGGTCCGTCATAATGGTGGCCGGGTTGCTGTTGACCAGCACAGTCCGGTAACCCTCGGCCTTCAGGGCCTTACATGCCTGGGCTCCCGAGTAGTCGAATTCACAAGCCTGACCAATGATGATCGGGCCTGCGCCAATGATAAGAATGCTTTTTAAGTCTGAACGCTTTGGCATAGTGCGATTTATTTATTGGCCTGGTGGGCAGCCATCAGGCTGATGAATTTGTCGAACAGCGAGGCAATATCGCGCGGGCCGGGAGTGGCTTCGGGGTGACCCTGGAAGCAAAACGCGGGGCGATCTGTCAACTCGAAGCCTTGCAGGCTCTGGTCGAACAAAGAAATGTGCGTGACCTTGGCATTGGCTGGCAAGGTTGTGGCATCCACCGCAAAGCCGTGATTCTGGCTGGTGATGAACACGCGGCCGCTGGCCAGTTCCTGCACAGGGTGGTTGGCACCGTGGTGGCCATTTTTCATCTTCAAGGTCCGAGCACCTACGGCCAGACCCAGGATCTGATGACCCAGGCAAATACCAAACACAGGCAACTTGCGCTCCAGCAAGCCCTTGCAAGCTTCGATTGCGTAATCGCAAGGCTCCGGATCACCAGGGCCATTGGACAGGAACACGCCATCAGGTTCGTAAGCCAGCACATCGGCCAATGGAGTTTGCGCAGGCACGACGGTGACCTTACAGCCACGGTCCGCCAACAGGCGCAGGATGTTGGCCTTGACGCCAAAGTCGTAAGCCACCACGTGGAAGCGGTCGCCTTCGGGCTTGGAGAAACCTTGGCCCAGTTCCCACGAACCTTCGGTCCAGTTGTAGGACTTGTCGGTGGTAACCACCTTGGCCAGGTCCTGACCTTTCAGGCCAGGGAAAGAGCGAGCCAGTTCCAGTGCACGTTCGGCGTCATCACCCACCAGGATGCAGGCACCCATGGAGCCTTTCTCGCGCAAAATGCGAGTCAGCTTGCGGGTGTCGATACCGGAGATGGCCACAACACCCTGAGCTTTCAGGTAGTCGGGCAAAGACTGGGTGGAGCGGAAGTTGGACAGGCGGGCGGGACAATCGCGAATGACAAGCCCGGCAGCGTGGGCTTTGGTGGATTCGGAGTCCTCTGGATTGACACCGGTATTACCGATGTGCGGATAGGTAAGCGTAACAATTTGACCGCTGTAGCTTGGGTCTGTCAGGATTTCCTGATAGCCCGTCATGGCTGTATTGAAAACGATCTCAGCAACACAGTGCCCCTCGGCACCGATTGATACCCCTTTGAATAGGGTTCCATCCGCCAGGGCTAGGACGGCACTAGTGATAGTGCGGGACTCCTCAGGAAATAAAGACGGCAGCACGTTAAAAACCCCGGATTCTGAAATTAATATTAAACCTTCTAATTATATGCTCAAACGGGGTTTTTCCGGTAGTTTATCGGTAATAACACCGAAACCAGGCACGAAAACCTGGAAAATCGACTACAGTAATTGATTGGTTTGATGGCTTTGCGATGGACTAGTAACAGACATGACTACTCAGCTTGACTCCCTGCGCCAGTGCACAACCGTAGTGGCCGACACAGGCGATTTTGAAGCGATGCGTGCGTATCGCCCTACCGATGCAACAACCAATCCTTCCCTGATCTTGAAGGCTGTCCAGCAGGCGGCCTATCGCCCCTTGCTGGACCGTGTCATCGCCGACCACCCTCACGCCAGCCTGGCAGAAACCAGCGACCTGTTGCTGGTTGCCTTTGGCCAACAAATTCTGGACATTGTTCCCGGCCGCGTCTCCACCGAAGTGGATGCTCGCCTGTCCTTTGATACCCTGGCCAGTGTCGAGCGCGCCCGCCATATCATTCAGCATTACGAAAAGGCCGGTGTGCCGCGCGAACGGGTACTGATCAAGCTGGCCAGCACCTGGGAAGGCATTCAGGCCGCCCGTACGCTGCAAGCCGAAGGCATCAACTGCAACCTGACCCTTTTGTTCTGCCTGCCGCAAGCCATCGCCTGCGCCCAGGCCAAAGTCACCCTGATCTCGCCCTTTGTGGGTCGCATCTACGACTGGTTCAAGAAAACCGCTGGCCAGGACTGGGACGAAAGCGCCAACCAGGGCGAGAACGATCCCGGCGTGCGCTCGGTCCGCAGCATTTACGAATACTACAAAACCTATGACATCCCCACGGAGATCATGGGTGCCAGCTTCCGCAATGTCGGCCAGATCAAGGCGCTGGCCGGTTGCGATCTGCTGACCATCAGCCCGGATCTGCTGGGCCAGCTGGATGCAGCCCAGGGTGAAGTCCCTGCCATGCTGGATGTGGCGCGCGCCAAGGCCGTCGCCCCCGAATGGCGTGCCAGCAATGAAATCACTTTCCGCACGGATTTGAACCAGGACGCGATGGCTACTGAAAAGCTGGCCGAAGGCATCCGTCAGTTCACCGCGGATGGCATCAAGCTGGACTCCTTGATTCAGCAAGCGCGTCAGCAGGCTTGATCACTGGCACAACACTTTAGAAGGCTTTGCACCCAGCAAAGCCCGAAAAGAAGCTCCCATGTTTGATCAACAATTTGATCAGCAAAAAGGATCCGCCCGGCATTGCGCCGGGCTGATTTGCTTTGAGCCCTATCTGGACTGCAGCCAGATCTTGCTCAGGTCAATACGCACCACACTTTTCTAATCCAGCACACTTTCTTTCAACGTTCGCAAAGCAAGCTGATTTGTGGACAATTCTTCTTATAGTCTTCCCAAAAGCCTGGCGGATAGGCATCCAAAGCCTGCTGAGTCAATAACGGCATCTGCCAGCGAAAGGACCGAAAACCCGCCTTTGCCAGGGCTGCTTCGTAATGCTCTTTACTCCAGCGGTGATAGGTAAAACGAATCGGCGGCCCCACATTAAAGTGTGCAGTATGCCGAAAGCCCTCTTGGTACGGCTCCTCCGTCAGCACTTTCAAACCGTACTTGGCCACATCCTCCTTTCCCAACTGAAAGTCCGGGTTCACGGTATAGGCCACCAAGCGACCATCCGGTTTCAGATTATCTGCCACGGCCTGGAACATCTGCTCCAACTCCTGCACTGACCGGGAGTAATTGAACAGAAAGGCCGCAATTGCCCGGTCGAACTGCCCGATTACCCCCATCTGCAGCACGTCTCCCACCCGGAACTCAATATCCTCCTTCTGCTGCCTGGAAATGTCTTTAGCCTGATTAACCATGCTCTCCGAAATATCCACCCCCACGACCTTGGCTGCCCCCTGCTCGTAGGCCCGGCGCCCGAAAAAACCATAACCACAGGCCAGATCCAGCACAGACTTGCCCTTCACGTCTCCCAGCAACTGCTCCACAGTAGCGACCTCTGCCAGCCGAGCGGGCGAGGTCCGGTTGAACTCTTCGTAAATCGTGCCGATTGCGTTGTAGTCATGCTGTTTTTCCATGTACGTCTCCATCTGCTTGGTTTGACAACAAACACGTCAAGGTACTAAGACTGCTGGCACACACCGATCACGCGGTGCGGCCTTGATCTATAGCACTTTGGGGCCTGGGCGATAGGAGTGAAAACCACATATCGATCCTGTCATGTTTGTTCTTTTATGTATTTAAGCGCCTAACTGTCTCCTCCCTGTCCCCACTCTCGAAAACAAGCAGGCATAAAAAAACCGACTCCTGAAACGGGAGCCGGTTCTCTCGACATTTGGGCCAGACAGCGGTCAGAGCTTTTCTGTGCCGCCACCTTGCGGCCGCCAGGCCAGCAAGCGATCCTCAAAGACACTGACCAGCCCATCCAGGATCAGCGCAAACACCGTCAGGACAACAATACCGGCGAACACTGTATTCACGTCCAATGTGCCCTCTGCCTGCAAGATCAGATAACCGACCCCACTGGCTGAACCCAGGTATTCACCCACCACAGCACCCACAAAGGCCAGACCGACCGAGGTGTGCAGGCTGGAGAACACCCAGCTGGTTGCCGAAGGAATATAGACATGGCGCAGCAACTGGCGACGGCTGGCACCCAGCATGCGGGCGTTGTCCAGCAAGGTGGAGCTGACTTCACGCACACCCTGGTATACGTTGAAGAACACGATAAAGAACACCAGAGTCACGGCCAGAGCCACTTTGGACCAGATGCCCAGACCAAACCACATGCCGAAGATAGGCGCAAGAATCACGCGCGGCATGGAGTTGGCCGCCGTCAGGTACGGGTCCAGCAAGGCCGCCGCACGCGGCGACAGGCCCAGCCACAGACCGCAAGCCAGACCGGCAATCGTACCGATGGCAAAGGCCAGCAGGGTTTCGCTCAAGGTCACGCCCAGGTGCAGGTAAATATCACCATTGGTGACGAACCAGGCCCAGATCACCTTGACCACTTCCAGTGGCTGGCCAAAGAAGAAGGCTACTTTGGGGTCCAGCGTAAAAAAGTGCCAGGCAGCCAGAATGACGATGAGCAGCGAAATTTGCCAGCCGCGCAGGGCCAGCTTGGATTGAGTAATAGATTTAGACATATCAGGCACGCTTTTGCTGGGCATAACCCTTCAGAACTTCATCACGCAAGACGGCCCAGATTGCCGCGTGCAATTCGACAAAGCGGGGGTCGTTGCGTACTTCGGCCACGTCACGAGGGCGTGGAAGATCGACATGAAATTCGCCGATGGGATGAGTGCCCGGCCCGGCCGACAGGACCACCACCCGGTCGCTCATGGCAATGGCTTCATCCAGGTCGTGAGTGATGAACAGCACGGCTTTACGCTGCGCCATCCAGATCTCCAGCACCTCGTTTTCCATCAATTGACGGGTCTGAATGTCCAGCGCCGAGAACGGCTCATCCATCAGAATGATGTCGGGATCACGAATCAGGGTCTGGGCCAGCATGACACGTTTGCGCATACCGCCAGACATCTGATGCGGGTAACGATCCCCGAAACCACCCAGGCCGACTCGCTTGAGCCACTCCTGGGCACGGGCGCGGGCCTCGTCCTGCGGGACACCGGCAAACTCCAGACCGGCCATCACGTTGGATTCGGCACTGCGCCAGGGCATCAGCGCTTCGCCCTGGAACATGTAGCCAGCGCGCTCGTTCACCCCTTCCAGGGGTTTACCGAACACACGCACTTCGCCCGACGAAGGGCTCAGCAAACCCGCCCCTACGTTCAGGAGCGTGGATTTGCCGCAGCCCGTTGGGCCTACAACCGACACAAATTCGCCTGGAGCAATGCTCAGGCTGGCGTCACGGACCGCTGTGTACGTACCTTTGCCATCGCGGGATGCAAAAACACAGCTGATGTTATCTAAAGAAAGTGCTGCCTCAGACATTGGGATACTTCTTGTTGGCTTTTTCAGCAAACTCGTTGGTGAAGATCTTGCTGGTATCAATCTTGGATGCGTCCAGATTCGGCACAAAAGCGGCCAGCGCATTCAAGGCGGTAGCGGGGCCATCAGCATCGACCAGACCATCTGGCGAGAGTGCTTCTTTATTGGCGTCCAGACATTGCTTGTACAGCTCTACATCACCCAGCAGGTAGGTGGCAGGCACGGTTTTGGCAATGGTTTCAGCGTCGTTGGCCTGAATCCATTTATCGGCGCGTACGATGGCGTTGGCCAGGGCCTGAGCCGTGTTCGGATTCTTGGTGATGAAGTCTTCAGAAGCGTACAAGCAGGCCGAAGGCATGTTGCCGCCAAAAATGGTCTTGGTGTCGGCAACGGTACGGGTGTCAGCAATGACACGTACCTCGTTTTCCTTGAGCAAGGTGCCGATAACCGGGTCCAGGTTAGCCATGGCATCGATCTGACCCGTACGCATGGCGGTGACCGCACCCGCGCCAGCGCCTACGCCGATAAAGGCCACGTCCGAGGGTTTCAGACCGTTCTGTTCCAGATAGAAGTTGACCATCATATTGGTCGAGGAACCCGGTGCGGTCACACCGATTTTCTTGCCCTTCAAATCCGCAGGCGACTTATAGTCAGCCATCGTCTTGTTGGACACGGCCAAAACGATGGCCGGTGCGCGTCCTTGCTGCACAAAGGCACGGTACATCTGCCCTTTGGCCTGCAAGTTGATGGTGTGCTCAAAAGCGCCCGAGACGACATCGGCACTGCCACCGACAACCGCTTGCAGGGCCTTGGAGCCACCGGCAAAGTCGGCCACTTTGACCTTGAGGCCTTCATCATCAAAATAGCCGTTAATCTCGGCAATGGACAAAGGCAGGTAATAGATCAGCGCTTTGCCACCGACGGCAATCGTGATGCTTTTTTTCTCGATTTCCTGTGCACGGGCCAATGTTGGCAGCGACAGTGCCAATCCCGATGCTCCAACCAGCTTGAGTGCATGACGACGAGTCAGTTTCATGGCAATCCCCTTCTTGTTGTTGGTCATTAATTATTTAGGTTTGATACTTATACTAAAAAACAAAGGGGGGTGTCCTCCCTTGTCCGCCAAGCGGTCAAACCCGATTAGGTGGCGCGACGCTCCATCAAAGCCCAGGCAATGGTGCTGGGGTCTACGTACTCCAGCTCGCTCCCGGCTGGCACACCGCGTGCCAGTCGAGTTACTTTCAAACCTTGGCTAGTGAGCATTTCCGCCAAATGATGGGCGGTGGTTTCGCCCTCTGCGGTGAAATTGGTCGCTAGAATCACTTCCTGCACTTGGCCATCACCGGCTCGCTCTAGCAAGCGGTCAAATTGCAAGGCATCCGGGCCTATGCCTTCCAGCGGCGTCAAACGCCCCATCAGCACATAGTAAAGGCCTCGATAGCCATGCGTAGCCTCGATCATGTTTTGATCGGCAGGCGTCTCCACCACACACAACAACGCCGGATCACGGCGGGGATTGGCACAGGTTTCACAGATAGGTTGAACAGTGAAACCATTGCAGCGCTGACAGTGCTGCAGTGCCGTCGTGGCATGTTCAAGAGCGCGGCTCAATTGGTCGGCGCCTACCAGGTCGTGTTGCAACAAGTGGTAGGCCATGCGGCGAGCGCTACGCTCGCCCACACCGGGTAGCCGACGCAGAGCCTGGATCAGAGCCCGAAGCGGTTCGGGCTCAGCGATCTGCGGTTCGTTCATTAGAACGGGAACTTCATACCGGGTGGCAGTGGCAGGCCAGCGGTAACACCCGCCATTTTTTCCTGCGACGTTGCCTCGGCTTTGCGCTGTGCATCGTTAAAGGCAGCAGCAATCAAATCTTCCAGCATCTCTTTTTCGTCTTCCAGCAGGCTGGGGTCGATAGAGACACGGCGCACATCGTGGCGGCAGTTCATGATGACCTTGACCAGACCACCGCCGGAAACGCCCTCGACCTCGATATCGGCCAAGGCTTCCTGGGCCTTTTTCATGTTTTCCTGCATTTGCTGCGCCTGGCGCATCAAGCCGGCAATCTGACCTTTCATCATGGTTTGGTTTTCCTGATTGATATAAATTGACAAGGGGCCATTCAGACGGCCCGAACCAAAGGAGTGGCCTTGATCGATCCGGCTTTGACGCTGCCGTCAAAGTCCTGGATCAGGCTCAAGACAAAGGGATCCTGGGCAACCTGCTCTTCGGCCTGCCGCTGGCGCTCGGCCAGCTTGGCCTGCTCCACGGCATGCGCGGTAGCATCGCCCGTATCCCCGTATTCGATCACCAACTGAATGGACTGGGCAAAGTATTCCGACAAAACGGTGCGCAAGCGCGCTTTGCCCTGGCTGCCTTCAGTGGCCTTGATTTTGGCACGCAGATGAATTTCCTGGCCTTTCACGCCCAGCCATTCGCTCTGGCGGGCCAATTCAGCGGCCCAGCCACTTAAGGGCAGGCTGGTTGCCACTTCGGGCCAGGTTTCCGGTTTCATGCCGCCCAGACGCACAGTACGCGGGCTATCCGAGCCGCTTTGCGGTACAGGCAGGCCCAGTTCAGTATCGGGCATGAAGCGATCAGACATGGACACAGACGGTACATCGCCATCTTCTTCGGCACGAGCCGCGTCCATATCCAGAGGTTGGTAATTCTCGAACTCTTCGTCCATGCCCTCGGACAGCCAGGCGGGCTCTTCCGGGCCGTCCTGGGTGGAGACGGCTGGCGGCGCTTCTTCAGCCACGGGTTCTACTCGGGCGGCGGCCTGAGCCTGAGACGACATCAGGGGCTGAGCACTGCTCTTGCCCTGGGCTTTGGAGGATTCCGCTACAGGGTCGGCAGAGGAATCAGCCTGGGATGCGGAGATGGGCTCTACGGCTGGCTGGGCTGACGGGGCGGATGGAGTCGATGCCGCTTGGGCGGCTTCAACAGCGCTGCTGTCAGCAACTGCAGTCACAGCTTCTTGAGGCTGACTGGTCGCGGAACCGGCTTCAAAGCTTGCATCCGCTGGGGCAGACTCTGAAGAGTTATAGCTGGCCCCTGCACCGGCAGGCTCGGGAGCATCTTCCCAGGCCGGGATAAAATCGTCGTCAGCGGGGATGGATTCTGCGACAGGCGCTGCTTGGGCTGCATGTGCACTGGCAACATCAGCGACCGGGGCGGCTGCAGGGGCAGAAGCCTGTGCCTGCTGAGACGCGGCCTGTGGGCTAACCGCAGGCTGAGTGGTTTGCGCGGCTTGTACTGCTTGTGCGGTTTGCGTGCTCGGCTCTGTTTGCGCACCCTGCGCAGCTTGCTGTAGAGGCGCGGCAGAGGCGGCGGCATCAACAGAGGCAGCGGGGGCTGCCGCAGGAGCGGGAGCAGCCTGAGCCGCGCCAGCACCAGCACCAGCACCAGCACCAGCACCAGCACCAGCAGTATCAGACCCCGAAGGCCCTGCTGGCGGTGGCACATACGCCGAGACGGGCTCGGGCAGCAAGGCCAGCATGCGCAAGCACGCCATCACAAAACCGGCGTACTCATCCGGAGCCAAAGACAGCTCCTGACGGCTATGCACCGCTACCGAATAAAACAACTGCACATGATCGGGCGAGAGCATGGGCGCTAGTTGCCGCACCGCCTCTGCCAGAGGATCATCATCAGAAATCGTGCCGGGAATGCGCTGCTCGATGGCGATACGGGACAACAAGGTTGCCAGATCAGCCAGAGCGCCCGAATAAGACAGGCCGCGCAAGGCCAGATCATCGGCCACACCCATAATGGCCTGTGCATCGTAAGCGACCAGCGCTTGCAGCAATTGCGCCAGGTGGCGTTGATCAATGGTGCCCAGCATGGCTTGCACAGCCTGGGCGCTAAGATCGCCCGCGCTATAGGCAATAGCCTGGTCGCTCAGCGACAAGGCATCGCGCATGGAGCCATCAGCTGCCTGTGCCAGCAAACGCAAGGCAGGCAGCTCGAACTGCATTTCTTCCTGAGTCAGAATGTCTTGCAGATGGCCCACAATCGCGGGCACTGTCATCTGCTTCAAATTGAATTGCAGACAGCGCGACAAGACCGTGACCGGAATCTTTTGCGGATCGGTCGTGGCCAGAATGAATTTGACGTGCGCTGGCGGCTCTTCCAGCGTCTTGAGCATGGCGTTGAAGGCGTGCCCGGTCAGCATGTGAACTTCGTCAATCATGTAGACCTTGTAACGGCCCGAGCTGGGGGCGTAGACCGCCTGCTCCAGCAGCTGGGTCATCTCTTCCACACCACGGTTGGAAGCGGCGTCCAGCTCTACATAATCAATAAAGCGGCCAGCATCAATCTCGGTACAAGCGCGGCAAACGCCACAGGGCTTGGAAGTGATGCCAGTTTCGCAGTTCAGCGACTTGGCCAGAATACGCGACAAGGTGGTCTTGCCCACGCCGCGTGTGCCCGTAAACAGCCAGGCATGGTGCAGGCGCTGGGTATCCAGGGCGTGCGTCAGAGCGCGCACCACGTGGTCCTGACCAACCAAGGTGTCAAAGGAACGGGGGCGCCACTTGCGGGCCAGAACGAGATAGGTCATGCGAATTCCGGACGGCGTGAACCATCAATACAAATAAGCGAAAGGAAAAGTGTACCGGATTCGGTGCTGAAGGGAAGCAGATAGACCGGGCGCGCATAACCCGATAAGCAAATGAAGTGGCGAGCCTGACTCCGGCACTGATTCTGCACGGCTGTGGCTGCTTCGTTCCCGACCTGACCAGATTCACCGCCGAACCATGCGGAGGGGCCCGCCGACCAATAGTGTAGCATCAATACGGCAGCCAAAGATCGGCTCTCGGGAAATAAAGCGCAGCCTGCGCGGGCCGGCCATCCAGAGCCTGCACCTGCTCACAATACCGCTGCAATTGCGGCGCATAACGCTCCAGCATCCGGGCCTTGAAATCGTCCAGACTTTCATGCTCGGCAGGTCGTCCGGTCTTGTAATCCACCACCAGCCAGTGATCTTCCTGGGAAATGGCCAGGTCAATAATCGACACCCGGCCACTGACGTCCAGCAAGGACCATTCCCGGTAAGCTCGGCTGACGCCCAGCAGCCAGCGGCCCCGTTCCGTCTGTACGGTCGCAGTAATCGCTTCAAACAGGGATTGGGCGGCTTCATCCAGATAGGTCGCTGGCACACCAGCACGCAACAGTTGACGACGCATCACGGCGCGGCCTTGCTGCAAGCGTTCTACCGGCCATTGCTCCAGCCCTTCACGGCCCAGCTTTTCCAGCCAGTCGTGGGCAACCGTACCAATGGCTTTTTCATGAGTCGTGTCCAGGGACCACTGCCAGCTTTGATACTGCGGGCTGTCGGCCTGCAACTGCTCGGGCGGCGCGGCCGGCAAGCTCACCACACGCTGCAACAATGCTGCGGAACCTTGTCCGGCTTCCTCTTGCTGTCCGCCCTGCTCGGCTTGCCAAACAGGAGCCTGTGGCTGCTCCAGGACCGGCCAGACACGGCTCAGCAAGGAGCGGCCATCCGGCTCGCGCAGGCCCTTATCCTGGGTGATGCTCAATTCCGCAAACAGATGCAGCTCCTGACGGGCACGCGTCAGGGCCACATATAACAAGCGGTGGCTTTCCTGCTCGGCCCGGATACGCTCCCGCGCCGCCAGAAACTGCGACACCGGATCGCGCTGCTCGCTGCCCTTGTGACTGATCGGCCCCAGAATCAAGCGCTCGGCGCTGTGCTCCAGACGAATCAACGGCTCGGAGTCGGCTGCTGACTGCTTGTGCAAGCCAAACAAAATGACAGTTTCAAACTCCAGGCCCTTGGACTTGTGAATCGTCATCACCTCCACGGCCTTGCCCGTACCTTGCGGGGTGGCATACAGCGACTCCACACGGGCCTGCAATTGTTGCTGGTCGGGCGGTCCGTAAGGGCATAACTCCTCCAGCAGACGCAAGACTTGTTCTGCATCCGCCTGATCAGCCAGGCTTGGATAGACTTGCGGCCCGCCCAAGCGCGTCCAGCATTCCTGCACCCAGGCAGCAAAAGGCATCAAGCCACTACGATTGCCTTTGCCCAGCAAGATCTGGCAAGCAAAGAGCAGACGAGAACGCTCGTTGGCATCCCAGTCTTCAAAATCCTGATTGTGTGTAAGCTCGGCCAAGGTCTGTGTAGGATGCAAGGCGCACAGGCGGTGCAGACTCTCCAAACGCAGGCCGATCAATGGCGAGCGCAACACGGACAGCCAGGCCAGTCGATCAGCCGGGTGCGCCAAGGCACGGACCAACTGCACCAGATCAGCCACCACAGGACGCTGTTGCAAGGGTTCCAGTTCTACGGCTCGACACGGTATGCCCTGCTCGCCCAGCTTGCGCACCAGACCATGCAAGTGCGAACGTGCTCGCACCAGAATCGCCACCGGATGTTCGCTGTCCTGATAACGTTCCAGAGCTTGGGCCGCACACTGAACCGCCTCCTGCACTGCACGCTCTTGAGCCGCTTGCTGCGACGGCACAGCGTCCTCTCCCCTAGCCACTCGGAAATGCCAGGACGGATGAAAATGCACCGCCCAATCGGGGATATCGGGCTTGAAGGCGGTCGAGTGTTCGTAGGTGACCATGCCCAGATCCGGGTCAGGTCGAGCCGGAAACAATTGCGCCCCCACTTTGTTCACCCATTCCACCAAGCGCGGATGTGAACGGAAGTTATTACTGAGATTCAGCGGCTCCAGCTCTACTTCGCCCAAGCGTCGAGCTTGCCAGACTTGCAGAAACAAACCCACTTCCGCCTTGCGGAAACGGTAAATGGACTGCATGGGGTCGCCCACCAAAAACAGACTGCGTCCATCGCCAGGCTCCCAGCCGCTGGTCAGGCGTTCCAGCAACTGCACCTGGGATTGGCTGGTGTCCTGGAACTCGTCTACCAGCAAATGGCGTATGGACCTGTCCATGCGCAAGAGCAGCTCGCCCGGCTCGTCGGCATCACCCAAGGCTTGCAAGGCACGTTGGGCAATCTCGGTGAAATCGACCTCGGCTTTCTCGGCAAAGCGCAGTTTCAATTGCGCCGCAGCCAGCCACAAGACCTGAATCAGATTGGACAGGACTTCTTGCTGCTGGGGGGAGTATTGCTCGGGCAAAAGGCGTGCACTGGCCAGGCGGGCAATCCAGGGCTCAGCCCCCAGACAATTGCTCAACCACTCGGTCAGCATTTCTTTTTGTGCCGTTTTAGGGGGAAAGCCATTACGCACCGTCAGGCTTTTGCGCAGATCGCCTTTATCCGTCAGCAACAAGGCTGCCAGACCACGCCAGCGCGGCAAATCGTCCATGACCGGGGCCAGGTTATCGCCTTGCCAATCCGCCAAGGCCAGCACATCGCCGCTTTCCAGATTCGAGGCCGCAAAGCAGGCCAGGGGGGCCAAGGTTCGCGCCCAACCGGGTGGCAGTGAATCGCTTAGCTGCTGCAGTTGCTGCTCCACCACCTCACGCAAACTGTCTTGTAAAAAGGCTACATCACCGCCCTGCCCCACCGCTGGCAACCACTGATCGCGGCTGGCCAACATACCGGCCAACAGAGCTTGCGCCTGCAGCAAGTTCACATCCATGTGCTCCAGAAAACGCGCCACGCTGGGCACGCTTTCCGCCATCTCCAGCGTGGCCCAAGCCGCCGCTTCGTAATGCTCCTGGGCCTTATCGGTAATGGCCGGAACCCCGCCCAGCCCCGTAATCCAGGGCATGGCGCGTACCAGGTGGGCACACAAGGAGTCGATGGTCCGGATGCTTAAACGGGCCGGGTAAGCCAGCAAATCCCACTGCTGCTCCTGATTGCGCTGCATGGCGGCACGCGCCAGTTCCCAGCTGCGTACCCGGTAGGGCTCGGCAGGCCGTTCCTGATTGGCAGCGGCCAACTTCTCCAGTACACGCGCATGCATTTCAGCCGCAGCTTTACGGGTGAAGGTAATGGCCACTATTTCTTCTGGCCGCTGCACGCGAGCCAGCAAGGCCAGAATCCGATCGGTCAGCAGCTCTGTCTTGCCGGAACCGGCTGGGGCCTGGACCAGAAAGGAGGACTCGGGGTCCAGTGCCCGTGCACGGGCGGGGCTATCGCTAGGGACTGTCACCATTACACCTCTCCTCCATTGTCTTGGAGGTCTTCCTGGAACAAACGTAAAAAGGGCAAAACATCGCAATACAGCAAATCGTTGCGGTTCCAGATCTGGTTGGCGGCCTGCCCTTGCAGGAACTCATCTGCCAAGCCTTCCACCGCCTGTTTCCACTGCGCGATTTGGGCGGTCCACTGCTGGGCGCTCTCCAATTCGGTCAGACCCTCAATATCCATGCCGGGCGCGGCCAAACCGCTTAAACCGACCTGTCGGGCATGCAAGCGTACAAAGGCCAAACCACTGACGGTGCGGCCCTCATCCTGCAAGGCGGCGGCATAAAACGGCAATTGCAGATTCACGGGTCTGGGCCGCAGCCAGTCTTTATCGGGCCGCAGCTCGCCTATGCCGGTTTTGTAATCCAACAGTAATTGCTCGCCATCAGCCAGATCATCCAAGCGGTCCAGACGCAGGTTCAGACGTAACAAGCCACGGTTCCAACTCAACTCATGCTCCGTCGCCCCCAGGGCGAACGGTGGGCGCTGGGCTTCCTGATGAGCGTACTCATTCAAGACGGCCAGACCCCGCTCCATTTCCAGGCTGCGCAGCACTGGACCGTAATCGGCCAGCTCTTCTTGCGCCGCTTGATCGATGCACGTTTGCACCACATCCAGCAGTGAGCCCTCACCAATCAGCTCATGCAGGCTGTCCTGATCCTTCACACGCAGCCAGAACAATTCGACGGCGCGGTGCAGGAACATCCCGCGTGTATTCATATCGCCCACACGGGCGTAGTCGGGCAAGGCCTGACCATGTAGCCGAAACTTCACAAAAGCCCACAAGGGATTGCGAGCCTGTGTATCCAGCACACTGATCCCGCCACGTATGCGCTCTTCCAGCTTCAGACTGGGGCCTTGCTCGTCCAGCAAGGCTTCCTGTGCAACGGCCTGCTCTGCCTGCACCGCCCAAGGCATTTCCAGCACGGGCCAGTGGGCAATCAAGGGGCTGGGCCTCAGCTCCTGTTCGCCCTGATGCAAAGGCGCACTTAGCAAAACCTGATTCCCACAGCGTAGCAAGGCACTCAGCATCCAGCGCGCCCATTCCAGCTCCCGCTCTGGCGTACTGCGAGGTGCCGAGACTCGACGCAACACCTGGGCAGGAATCAAAGGATTGGGTTTGACCGCAGCAGGCAAAATATCATCGGTCAGGCCCAGCACCCATACGGCATCCCAGCGCCCGCCTTCCGCTTCCAGAAAACCCAGCACGTCCAGCCGGGAACGTGGGTCTCGTTGTGGCTGGAACAAATTTTCACGGGCCATGCGGGCCAAAGCGCTTTGTGCCTTCAAGGCACTGATGCGACCCAAGACCGGCGCTTGCTGCGCCAATTGCAGCAGCAAGGCTTCCAAAGCCTCCAGAGTTTGAAACTGGGCACTATCCAGACGGTTAGTGCCCGGAAAGCCCAAAGCCTCCAGGCATTGGCGCATGACCGACGCCCAGGTATCCACTCCTTGAGCGCCTGCCGATACGGACTCGAAGCGTTCCACCGCCTTGCCCCAGGCCAGAGCCAGTTCGGGTGTGTGGAAGCTGAGCATGTCGGCAAATTCTTTACGGCTAACTTGTGTAATGCGGTTGTCGCGCCAGGCCTTGTCAATGCGGGCACGGCCACCTGCTTCAGACTGTTCTGCCTGACACGCTCCCAAACGCAAGGCTTCGCCCAGCATGGCGGGCTCGGCCTGCCCCTTGGTCGCCAGCGTAAACAAGGCCTTCAACCAGGCCATGGCCGCTTCAACCACTGGCCACTCAGCCAAGGATCGGGCTGCCGCCACGTTATAGGGCAAAGCACCTTGATCCGTGTGCATGGCCTGTCGCAAAAGACGATGCACCAACGGCAATTGCGTTTCCAGCTGCGCGGCCACAATGGCTACTGTGCGACCCGGGTACTCGTCCAATTGACGACGCGCCCACTGCACCGCCAGGCGCCATTCCGTATCCGCATCCTGCGCCTGCACCCGATACACCTCTGTCGCCGGAGCCTCTTCGTGCTGCAGCTGGAGAATCTCTACCCCCATGTCCTGCAAACCACTCAACAAACTTTGCAGGCGCGGCGAATATTCATGAAAACCATGCAGCACCATATGGCGATGACGCATGTGCAAGGCGCCTGCCTGCACCGCTTTGAGCACACGCTCCGCAGCCAGGTTTGCATCATCCAGATCTGCCTGCTCCAGGCTTTGCCGGTAGTGAGAGCGCCATTGCATGAAGCGTTCAAAATCCACGCTGGCCTCGCCGGGTTTCAGCTCGATATTCCACTCATCCAGCAAGGTATCGGCTTCACAAGCCAGACGCGCCGCCTGACCGACATCCAGAAAATAGCCCTCTTCCTCGCATTGCTCGATGCTGTGTTCCCAACGCTGCAAGGCGGCAAAGCGATCCATCTGGTGCGCGGCTGGTTGCCACTGTTCGGAAAAGCAGAGCTGATCACTGGCCTGCGCCAGCCAGGCGCCCAAAGGCACAATTTCCGGTACGGCAACTGTCCCGCCAGCACCCGCCAGACGGGCCGACAAATGTCCCAGCAGGCGGCGCGCATAGCGCTTGTTCACGGTCAAGACAACCGTCTCGGCACTATTGAGCTCCTGCAATTGAGCCATGGAAACAGCAGGGGTGTCGTACATAGAAAAAACCAGTTAAGGTTGCAAGAAAACAGAACGGCCAGCAGCGCTGATCCGGCCATTGTACCGGCGCTCTATCCCTAGTTTGTTCCCGCCCTTACACTTATCACCATGTCTAGTTCAAACACCCCCAATACCGAATTAACCGGCAGCCTGTCGCTGCGCACTGGCGACCATACCTGGGGTAGCGCCCGCCGTATGGCCTTGCTGGCCGCCATTGCCGAGCAGGGCTCGATCTCTGCCGCTGCCCGTCATATTGGCATCAGCTACAAGGCGGCCTGGGACGCCATCGACATCATGAACAATATGGCGGGCGAACCTCTGGTGCTGCGCAGTACGGGCGGTCATCGTGGTGGCGGTGCCACCCTGACGCCCAAAGCCGTCGAACTGCTGGAGCTGTATCAAACCTACGACCGGCTGCATCAACGCTTCATGAGCCGTATTGGTCGTTTAATGCCTTCCGTGGCGACTCAAATGGAGTTACTCCAAACCATGATCATGCAAACTTCGGCTCGCAACCAACTGCCCGGTATCGTTACCACGATTAAAACGGGAGCCGTCAACGACGAAATTCATGTGGATATTGGCCAGGGCCAAATCGTGGTCGCGTCCATCACACGAGAAAGCACGGAAAACCTGGGCCTGCGTGAGGGGCAGAAAGTTCTGGCCTTTCTGAAAGCGTCCTCGATCATGATTGGCACGGGCGACACCCGTAACTCCCTGTCCGCACGCAATCAACTGCCCGGCACGATTACCGATGTCATTACCGGTGCCGTCAATGCAGAAGTACGTCTGGAACTGCCACAGGGCCTGACAGTCACCGCCAGCATCACCCTGGACAGCACACAGCGCTTGCACCTGGAAGCAGGCCAGTCCGCCTATGCACTGTTCAAGGCATCCAGCGTGATGATCGCTACGCTGTAAGAGCTTCCAGATCCGCGCTGGTACAGCATTCGATAATGCGTCCATCGCGAATACGATAGACCTCTTGGGCCAGGGCCCTGGCATCCTCAGGATCGTGCGTGATCAGGATAGTGGGAATATCGATCTGGCTTTGCAACTGAGCCAGTTCAGCCCGCAAACGCGCACGCAAGTCCTGATCCAGGGCCGCCAAAGGCTCATCCAGCAAAAGCAGCTGAGGTTCAATAGCCAAGGCTCGCGCCAAGGCACAACGCTGCTTTTGCCCGCCCGACAGTTGGGCGGGATAGCTGCTTAATACCGACTCCAGCTGAAACGCTTCTACCCAACGCTGGGCAGCCGCAGGCATGTCTCGCACGGAGCGGTTGAACAAGCCCGTGTTCAGACCAAAGCAAATATTCTGTGCTGCGGTCAGATGCGGGAACAGGCCGTAGTCCTGAAACAGGTACGCCACCCGACGCTCGCGTGGTTTCAGGTTGATGCCTTTTTCAGAATCAAAATAGACCTGATTGCCAATTTGAATGCGGCCATGGTCGGGCCGCAACAAGCCCGCCACGCTTTGCACCGTCAAGGACTTGCCCGAACCCGAAGGCCCGTACAGGGCAATATGACGGGCTTCGGTTTGAATCTGAATGTTCAAGTCGAAATGACGGGCCTCGCTGACCACGGTGCGTTGAATCTGTACAGTCAGGCTCATTGCATCCCTCTTTTACGGCGTACGTGACGGGGTGACAAGGCACTGGTACTCCACAGGACCAGCACACAAGTAATCGAAATAATAGCGACCAGCACCAATGCCTGCTGATCCTCCCCTGCCTGGACTGCCTCGTAAATGGCGATGGACATGGTTTGGGTGCGCCCCGGTATGCTGCCCGCGATCATCAACGTAGCGCCGAACTCGCCCAAAGCGCGGGCAAAGGCCAGCAAAACGCCTGCCATGATGCCACGCGCTGCCAAAGGCAGGCTGACACGAAAGAAGATGGCCAAGGGCTTCAGACCCAGCACGCTGGCCGCATTTTCCAGGCGGGGGTCCACATCCTCAAAAGCCGCACGCGCGGCCTTCAAAATCATGGGAAAAGCTACGACAGTCGCGGCAATCACCGCGCCCTGCCAGGTAAAGACCAGTTCAATCCCCATACTGGAGAGCCATTGCCCAAAGGCACTGCGCCGACCCAGCAAGACCAGCAGGTAATAGCCGATGACGGTAGGCGGCAAAACCATGGGCAAGGTCAAGATGGAATCAAGCAGATCACACCAGCGCGACTGCCAGCGCGACAAGGCATAGGCCACTCCTATACCCAGCACACAGGCAAACAAGGTCGCCCAACCGGCGACCTTGAGCGATAAGCACAGAGGAATCCAAAGTGAAGTCATCCGACGATCAAAATCCTGTCAAGGCTTGGCAAAACCGTATTTTGCCAGCACTTGCTGTCCGGATTCAGACATGACGAAATCCTGGAAAGCCTGAGCCTTGTCATTACGGCCTTCGCGCTGCACCAAGGCAATCGGGTAAGTGACAGGTTCCGTGGTCTTGAGCACTTCCAGCACTTCCACCTTGTCTTTCATGATGGCCGCGTCGGTCGCGAACACGAAACCGGCTTCCACTTCACCACGAGCGACATAATCCAGCACCTGACGCACGTTCTGGCCCAGAATTTCACGCTGTTTCACCGCATCCCACTGACCGGCCTTCTCCAGAGCGGCCTGAGTATAACGACCCACAGGGACGACAGTCGGATTACCCAAAGCAACGCGTTTAACTTCCGCCTTGCCTAGATCGCCAGCGTTCGTAACCCTGGCAGGGTTGTCGCTAGGCACAATCAGCACAACCTGATTCTGCACAAAATTCTTGCGGGTGGCAGGATCCACAGCCTTGGCCTCTTCGGCCTTGTTCATGGCTTTCTGATCTGCCGAAGCAAACACATCCACAGGAGCGCCATTGACGATCTGCTGCAACAGCACGTCCGATGCTGCAAAACTGGTCAGCACTTTGGTGCCAGGATGCTCTGCCTCAAACTGGCCAGCCAGTTCCTTGAAGGCGTTGGTCAGACTGGCGGCGGCGGCCACAACCAATTCATCGGCTTGCGCGGCGCCTTGCAAGAACAGGGATAAGGCAGCGACCGATACGACACGTTTGAACATTGTTTTCTCCTCCAAGGGCAGGTGTAACGAATTAGTATAATCAGGAAATATATATAGGTATATAGCGTAAATCTACCCGTCTGCTGAATGAAGCTCATCATCCCGGAGTGATAGCATGATGGCTTTCCAGCTTCATTCCGGCTGCCAAAAGCACGCTTTACGACTCTTCCATCCTCATGACGCAAGCCAGTCTGATTTCCGATTTCATCACCATGCTCTGGTTGCAGGACGGCCTGTCTGCCAACACCCAACAAGCGTATCGGCAGGATCTGGAACGCCTGGAGGAATGGGCTCAACAAGAGCGCGAAGGCAAAGCGCTGGAGCAGTTGGAAGCCAAGGATTTGCGGGAATGGATGGCCAGCCAGGCAGATCAGAGCAAGGCCAGCACAGCCAATCGCAGGCTGGCCACCTTACGTCGCTTTTACAACTGGACAGTGCAAGAAGGCATGCGGCAGGACGATCCCTGCCTGGAATTGAGCAGCGCCCGACAGGCCCCACGCGTCCCGCACACCTTGTCCGAAGAACAGGTAGAACGCCTGCTGGCTGCCCCGGACATACATAATCCCTTGGGGCTGCGCGATCGCTGCATGCTGGAAACCTTGTATGCCAGCGGTTTGCGCGTCACGGAATTGACTGAACTGCCCTTGCAGAACCTGAGCCTGAGCGATGGCGTGCTGCGCATCGACCAGGGCAAGGGGGGCAAGGACAGGCTGGTGCCCTTGGGGCAGGAGGCCCTGCACTGGATCGAACGCTATATGCAGGAATCCCGCCCTGCCTTGCTGGGCCAGCGCCGCAGCGATTTTGTCTTTATTACCGGGCGCGGCACCTGCATGAGCCGCCAATCCTTTTGGTTGATCGTCAAGAAATATGCGGTTCAGGCCGGTATTCTGGCCCCCTTGTCGCCGCACGTTTTACGTCATGCTTTCGCGACCCATTTGCTCAACCACGGCGCCGACCTGCGCGTGGTGCAAATGCTCTTGGGACACGCCGACATTTCCACGACCCAGATTTATACTCATGTGGCACGTGAGCGCTTGAAAGCCTTGCACGCAGCCCATCATCCACGCGCCTGAGCGCACTACCAAGATATGGCTAAAGAAAAACACGTTAGCGAAACACCGGCCACACAGTGGCTACGTAAAAATGGCATTTCCTTTACCGAGCATAGCTACAACTATGTCGATCATGGCGGAGCCATGGAAGCGGCAGCCCAGCTGGGTCTGGATCTGCACCGGGTGGCCAAGACCCTGATCATGGAAGATGAAAGCGCCAAGCCCCTGATCATCGTGATGCACGGCGACCGTGAAGTCTCCACCAAGAATCTGGCCCGTCAAACCGGCGCGAAAAAGATCGCCCCCTGTAAACCGGATGTGGCTCAACGCCATTCGGGCTATATGGTTGGCGGCACCTCGCCCTTTGCCACCCGCAAGGCCATGCCGGTGTGGCTGGAAGAAGAACTGCTGGAATTCGACACCATTTACATCAATGGTGGCCGACGAGGCTATTTGCTGGGCATCAATCCCCAGGTTCTGATCGACAAGCTGGGGGCACGCCCCGTACAGGCTGGCCTGGAAAAAGGCTGATCTTACTTGGCAGCAGGTATAAAAAGACGGCGCAGTCAGCCCGTCTTTTTTTTGTCCCGCACTTGCTTGAACCATCAAACGCCGCAATAAACAGCCTGGTTCTGCTCCCTGCACTTCCTGCCACGCGCAGCCACCTCCTCCCGCAACTGGACCTGGATAGCAGCGGACTACAACACTGTCCGCTCCATCGCTCTTCACAAACGCAGGTGATTGCACCTCTTTGGCATTTCGCCAGATAATTCAAACCTGAATAATAAGAGGGGACCCCATGTTTCAATCCTTGCGCCAGCCCGCCATCATGACGGTGACTTTGGCGGCTGCTGGCATCCTGATGGTTACCATGGGGATACGCCAATCCTTTGGCCTGTTCGTCGGCCCCGTTGATAAGGCAACCGGCATGGGCATCATGTCCATCAGCTTTGCCATGGCCGTGGGCCAGCTTGCCTGGGGGGCCATCCAGCCTATTGCCGGTGCCTGCTCCGACCGTTGGGGCCCGGACCGGGTTCTGATCGCGGGCCTTCTGATTCTGGCACTGGGCTGTGCCGTAACACCATTTATTGGTACCGGGCTAGGGCTGACCCTGACGCTGGGCCTGCTGGCCAGTATTGGCTCGGGCGCGGCCAGTTTCTCCACCTTGATTGGCGCTGCCGCCCAACGTATTCCGGATCACGCCCGCGGTCAGGCCTCGGGCCTGATCAATGCCGGCGGCTCCTTCGGGCAGTTCGTCTTTGCCCCCGTGGTGCAAAAGCTGATCGGCTGGGTCGGCTGGATGTCGACCTTTTGGGTTCTGGCCCTGACCGCCCTGCTGACCCTGCCTCTGATTCGCAAGCTAAGTCCGGGCAGCAAGCCCGAAAAAGCCGCAGCCACCCCAGCCCCTGTTGTCAGCGGTCCCGGTCTGGCCGAGACACTGAAAAGCGCCATGAAGGATCGCAGTTACTTGCTGCTGAGTCTGGGCTTTTTCACCTGCGGTTTTCACATTGCTTTTCTGGTCACCCACTTACCGGGGGAAATTGACTTGTGCGGGCTGCCACCTTCGGTAGCAAGCTGGTCGCTGGCCTTGATCGGCCTGGCCAATATCTTTGGCAGTATTGCCGCCGGTTCCTGCATTGCCCGCTGGCGCAGCAAATACGTGCTGGCCCTGATGTATGCCTCGCGCGCCGTGCTGATCCTGTGGTACTTGATGATGCCTAAAACCGATCTGGTGTTTTACATCTTTGCCATCGGCCTGGGGCTGACCTGGCTGGCTACCGTGCCCCCTACCGCCAATATCGTCGCCAAGCTGTTTGGCACGCGCTATCTGGCAACCCTGTTTGGTCTGGCCTTGTTCTCGCACCAGATCGGCGGCTTTCTGGGCGCATGGCTGGGGGGTATCGCCTTGACCCGCTTTGGTGACTACAGCTGGATGTGGTGGGCTGATATTGCCTTGGCCGTACTGGCGGCCATCGTCAACCTGCCGATTCGCGAAGCCAGGATCAAGATGCAAACAGCTTAGACAACTCGCAATCGAAACTTCGCCAAGCAACAGCACAAACGGTTGCCCAAAGAAGAACTCCGTTTACCCCTCATCAAAAAGACCCGCCATGGCTGGCGGGTCTTTTATTTGGCGTAAGCATAAGTCCTCGTTATAACGGGGCAAAGTCTCGCCCCCCTTTCGGCGCCGCGCAAGGCTGCTGCCGTATCGGTGGTAAAGAACGGGTTGCCCGAATAGTGAGCTTAGAACATGGTATTGCTATTGGCCGCCTGCTCCGGCACGGCCTGAATCACATCCCAGTGCTCCACAATCTTGCCGTCTTGCACCCGGAAAATATCCATCACAGCCTGCCCGCGATCGGCCTTGCCATTGGTCGAATGCACATGCAGATAAACCAGATCGCCGTCTGCGGCACTACGCACAATCCGTGCGCGAGACTGCGGGTTCTCTTTGAAATAGCCATCAAAATACCCCACGAAAGGCGCTTTTCCGTCCGGCACCTCCGGGTTGTGCTGGATATAGTCCTCAGCTACGACCGCCGCCGCTTCCTGCACCTGATGCTGGTTAAAGAAGCTGTCGTAAAAATCGACCACCAGCTTGCGATTGCTCTCTTCCTGAGCCACATCACGAGTCGGCGAATTGGCAGCCAACGCTGCATTTGTGCTCAACAAGAAAGAGCCCGCTAATAAAACTGGAGATACCCATCGGATTAAACCTTTCATCAGTCCCACTCCCTGTTCAATAACCTACGGTGAAGCGCTGGCGCGAATGGGCAGGACGTTCAATCTCGTCCACCAAAGCGATGGCGTAATCCTCATAAGAAATCTTGCTGCCTTGGTCGGAGACCAAAAGGCTGTCTTTGCCGATACGGAATTTGCCTGTGCGCTGACCGGGGCCAAACTCTGCCGAGGGCGACAGGAAAGTCCAATCCAGTTCTTTTTCCTGACGCAACTGATCCAGAAAGGCAATGCCACCCAAGGCCTCGGTCCGGTAAGCGTCCGGGAAAGCAGGCTGATCAATCAAACGCTGACCGGGGGCCACTTCAAGGCTGGCGGCACCGCCTACCACTAGATAACGCGGCACACCGGCCGCACGAACCGCCGTAATCAGCTTGGAAGGATCTGACGACGCAAAACGAACCGCGCTAATTGCAATATCGTGCCCTTTCAATAGCGCAATCAAACCATCCAGATCATTCACATCGCCCTGAACTGCGGTGACATTGGGCAGGCTGGCAATTTTTTCAGTATGGCGAGCAATCGCTGTCACCGTATGACCGCGATCCGAGAGTTCTTTCAAAAGGCGCGAACCGACTTCGCCAGAAGCACCTATCAATGCAATACGAGACATAACAGCTCCTTGTGTGCTCAAATAAAGACCTGGTCTATAAAGTAGACCATTAAGCGTGATGCTAGACAGTTTTTTGACCGTCCACAAGAAGTCACGCAGGCCATACCAGGTCACACGGAAGTGACTATTGAACACAGGAAAGCAAGCCGCCATGTCCTCATCAAGCGCAGCCACACTGGCTTCCAGCCCCATACAGGAAGAATTTGAGCAACCCTGTCCCATCCGGGATGTACTGGATCGGATTGGCGACCAATGGAGCCTGCTGATCCTGGAATCGCTGGCACCGGGCACCCTGCGCTTTAATGAGCTGGGTCGGAAAATCGGTGATATTTCCCGTCAAATGCTCTCGCGTACGCTCAAAAGGCTGGAAACCGATGGGTTTGTACAACGGACCTTATACGCCGAAGTACCGCCCCGCGTGGAATACACGCTGACCGAATTGGGGCAGTCTTTTCTGGTACCTATGCGAGAACTGGTGAAGTGGGCAGACGTACACCACGCCCGTATCTGTCAGGCGCGGCGGGAAGCTCAGGTGCAGTGAGAAAGCCAATCCAGCAGAAACAAAAAAAGCCGCATTACGCGGCTTTTTCTTGGACGACGGGGTCAAGCCGCACTGGCCGGCAAACCGAACACCCGGTCAAAGGTCCAGCTGAAAATAAAGGAATAAATCAGAAAGAACACCAGAATGGCTACTTCCATACGCAAGGCTTCCAGCAAGCCGACCTGATACCACCACATATACAAAGGCACGATAGCAATTACCAGGCCAGCCTCAAAGCTGATGGCATGCACACTACGGCGCAACAGACTGCGGCCTTTGACAGCTTGGCGGGATTCCCAATGTTCGAACGCCGTGTTGAACACGTAGTTCCAGACAATCGCAATCACCGAGATCGCCACAGCAATGGGCGCAGACTCTGAAGCCTCCCCACCGGCAAAGTACGCCAGCAAGAAAGAAGAAAAAACAATGGCAAAAAACTCGAACAAACCCACGTAAAAAACGCGGCGTTTCCAACCCTGGAGTGTCATGACTACCCTGCTGCGGTGCATCAGCCTGGCACTGAAAGAGATTCAGCCGGACGAGACGATGCGTTCAAAAATGGAGTGGCAAATCCGATGCACAGGCCCTCAGCCCGCATCGAAGCTGCAATAAAGCGCACAATCCTACCACAGGCAGGCAGACGGTTTGCAAGGCAGCCCCAATAACCCTTTTCAAACCCAATCGCGCGATATTGTTACCCAAGCCTTACGTCATTCACAGCCCGTATCACTCCTCATCAAATCGCATAATCTGTACGCGTCGCAGCATTTATGGTGTCAGTTCCAACCCTCAACCTCTGGACTGGAGCGAACAATGACATCACATAAAGCCAACACCGAACAGCTGCATGAACTCTTGTATCAAGCCCTGGAAACCGAATTGGGCGGAGAGCAAGTCTATAAAGCAGCCATTTCCTGTGCCAATAACGCGGACCTGAAAAAAGAATGGGAAGGCTACCTGGAAGAAACACTGACACACCAACAGGTGCTGAAAAGTATCTTTGAGGAGCTGGCACTGGACCCCGCCAAACAAACACCCGGCCGACAAGTACTGAAACAGATCGCCTCTGCACTGGTCAAGGCCATGGAGTTGGCCAAACAGGCAGGGGATCCGAATGCGGCAGAGCTGGTCGCATCCGAATGTGTCATTCTGGCCGAAACCAAAGACCATCTGAATTGGCAGTTGATTGGCCTGGTTGGCGAGCAGAGCAAAGACAAGAAACTGGCGACTTTACTCAAACAGGCTCATTACGCCGTCGCTGCCGATGAGGGCCATCACCTGTACCATACCCAGGGTTGGTCTCGCGAGCTGTGGATTCAATCCTTGGGATTTCCTGCCGTACTGCCCCCGCCAGAAGAGCAAAAGCAAGTCGAAACGCCGATCGGGGCCTCGCGGGCCGAGCAGCAACGCAACAAGATGCTGTAAAAAAAGGCCGCAAGGCCCTTTTATCTTTATGTATCGCCGTCCAGACGTCGGCGCGCTTTCAACGCGATGGAGGAATAATAGGCCTCCAATTTCTTGAGCTGCTTTTCATCCAGTTCCTCAACATCAATCAAGCGCTCATTGGCATCGGTCAGTGAAATAATCAGCTCATCAAGTTTTATATGCAGTGCCTTGCTATCTTTATTCTGATTTTGCTGAATTAAAAACACCATCAAGAAAGTAATAATCGTGGTTCCGGTATTGATAATTAACTGCCAAGTCTCCGAATAATTAAAATAAGGCCCGGACAAGGCCCAGACCAGCACGGCTAAAACAGCAACAGAAAACATGATGGGCGAGCCGGCAAAGCGGGTCACGGTCTTGGCAAAGCAGTCAAACAAACTGTCTACAGAATCTGGCTTGCAAGGTTTGACCACGGGTGGCTCCTCCTGTCTGCACGCAGAGGAGGAAAACGGGTCTTTTTCCAAGGAACGCTTGTCGTTTTTCATGGCAAATTCCTTATAAATAAAAGCAGTTTAGTCGGGAGCACGCCTCATATATTTCAAATAAAAACGAAACTGGGCAAAATTCAAACACAGCTCGATCAAGGACACACCAGATTTTCCTGCCATCGACTTGAGTCACACCGACGACAAGCCAGCCAAACGATTTGCCCAAGCCTTATCCCCTTGCCTGATGCAAGGATAGACAAGAACTCCTCTGTTTTTTTTACGGGTATTTGCGAACGAAATATCCTTTTACAGCTGACACTACCCAAGCCCCAACAAGATTTGTAAGATGCGGGCTGACTATCTTGCTTTCAGTTTGATAGTTTTTGTAGAAAGTACATTGCTGTCTTTTTTTAAACACGCTATTTCCCATAGCCTTTATTTAAAAAGGAGCAAGAAGTGGGCAAGATCGACCATAAAACCATGTGTATTTTGTGCCAGACTCTGCCGCTTTCCAAAGCGCACACACCTAAGCATGCTTATATGGAACGCGTCACCAAAACAGAGGACTATGGAGACCAGGGAGCACAGAGCCTGTTTCGCTGCTCCGTTTGCCAAACTCACTGGCTTTATCAACAAGACAAATGGAAAAGTTGTCTGGGATTCAAGCTCTGGACCGGGAGTGTGGATGACTATCTGTCCTCAACAAGAAATCCCGTCAAAGCCTGGGGCCACCAACAGACCTCCAGAAGCCCATCTCCGGGTTTTGACAATCGACCGTTCCATTAGCGCCTCCTGCATTCCATAGCACGCATGACTCTTGAATTGTCATCACGAGCGATTAGTCAGGTGCTCAAGCCAGCCTTGTTGCTCAAGACAGGGCTGGCTCAAGAAAAGAAAACGAGCAGGCACGAACAGCACTGCGCAAAAAGCACAGGATGCTAATCATCAAGTGGGATATCAAAGCTCGGCCTATCAGAACGAGCCTTCAGGACCATGAAGCCGGGCAGGCGTCATGCATAAGAATGGCGGGCCCAGCAGGAATCGAACCTGCAATCTTCCCTTAGGAGGGGAAAGTTATATCCATTTAACTATGGGCCCGGCGGGTCTTTTGTGGAGTTCGTGCAAGCCGCATGTATACTGGCTTACACCGCATGAACACTGGCTTACACCGCATGAACACTGGCTTTCAAGCCGAGTACGGACTCACGACAATATCATTATTTGTCATTCAACATCATCCGTTATCATGCTGAACTGCTACAAAACTGCTACAGGAGTTGATGCTATGGCGTCCATTATAAAAATCGGAAACAGCTGGCGCGCACAGATCAGGAAAGCAGGGCGTAAGTCTATCAGCAAGACGTTTCCCACGAAAGCCCAGGCGATCCGTTGGGGATACGAAATGGAAGGCGGTGCCAAAGCCCAGTCCCGCCTGACCGTGGCTGAGGTCATTGCCAGCTACCGCGAGCAACGCGAACTGTCAGGACGGCCCATTTCCAAAAGAACGAACACACATCACATGCTAGAGAATTTGGCCAACGACGAGTTTGGTTTAGGCCAGCTCCGTGTGGAAAAACTAGAGACAGATGACCTGATCCAATACTGCAGGCGACGGCTACGCACGATTCAACCGAGTACCGCCAATATGGAAATGACGCAACTGGGTACTGTGTTACGTCATACCAAGGGCATGTTAGAACTGCAAATTGGGGACATTGTAGGGGACGCTCGCCCTGCCCTGCATCACTACGGCCTGATCGGCGCGAGCAACATGCGCACTCGTCGACCTACGGCTGCTGAGCTGGAAGCTATTTATAAGGAAATTGATGCCCGTCCACGTATGAAACACATGCGGGCGATTCTTACGGTAGCGCTACATACCGGAATGCGACGAGGAGAAATATTGCGGATCCGATGGCTAGACCTGGACGATACACGTCGTACTGTGATCATCCGAGACAGAAAAGACCCAAAGCAGAAAATTGGCAATGACCAGGAGATCCCTCTCCTGGGTGCTTCATGGGATGTCATCCAAGCTCAACCGCGCAAAGCGAATGAGCCACGCATCTTCCCTTACAACCCAAGCACAGTGAGCAACAATTTCACGCAAATATGCAAGAAGTTGGGCATCACTGGCTTGGTGCTTCATGACATGCGCCATGAACTGACCAGCACATTATTTGAGTCTGGCTGGCAGATCCCGGAAGTCGCCGTGGTAACAGGTCACAAGTCTTGGACCCAGCTCAAGCGTTATACGCAAATCGAGCCAACCAGTCTTCATGACAAACCTATCGCATTTCGGAAGACAAGCTAGCCTGGGCCTGTTGGTAGCAAGCATCCAGATAACGCCCCAGCTCCCGGACATCCACAAACCGATTCCGGCCCTCCACATAGCTGGGGATAGGAAATGTTCCGTCACTAATCTGATTACGCACAGTTCCATGCGTCAGGCCCAGCTCCTGGGCCACCTCTTTAACAGATACGCGCAGACGCCCGTACTTCAAATAGAGCATTGCCGCTGAATTAGCCACGGTCTGCCCCTCCTATACTGAAGATCCAGCATCGCTCTGAAGTGCTGCCAGTGGTTTTGATTGCACTGTTGACCACACGCTGGCCCTCATACTTATAGCGGCGACTGGTCTTTAACAACTGCTTCAACTCACGCACCGGCGGTATCTGCTGCTTATGATCGGCGGCCACAGTCACAAAATGGTTCAGGTTGATGGCCACTTGGCCTTTGACCCTAGAGTGATTCAAGCGCTGGTTCAAATCCTCACCCTCTCCCTGGTTCAAGTATTCATACATATCCCAAAACTCCTGTACCAATGGATGATCAGCACTCAATGCCTGCTCACGCTGCTTAGCCAAGAGCCGAAAGTGCTCATGCAGCTCGTGGAGCTGGTTATCGGTAATAGGCACAACCAATTGCAATGCTTCAGCCAGCGCCATCATCTGAGCGTGATTCAAAGCGATACGAACAGTCTTAATGCCATCCTGATCCAGCAAAGCGGCCTGGTGCTCTTCCGTTTTAGTGGCGACGATCTCCACCACTTCCTTAGCTTGTAGAATGGACTGCAACGTGAAGCCGCTCAGCTCTTCCACGGTCATGCGGCGGATCCGCTGATAAGCGGCTGCTGAGCCACGGGTATGGCTGGATTTATCAAAATACAAATGCACAATCCGCGACAGGATTGCCTCGGACGCGCTGACGGTGTTGTTTTGTGCAATCACGATGGCACCTCGGAAAGGCGGTTCATAAGTTTCATTCCCGCTGGTGGCCATCCCCCGAGACCGCAAGCTGCGACCGTTGTACGCTGTTTTCAGCTCGTCCCAATCAAAGGACTTAACGTGGGCCTTGCCCTCACCGCTTTGTTCTCGATCGGACTCAATCAGCACTGATGGCATGTTCGCTGTCTGAGCAAAATTACGTGCTCGACCCGCATTTGTGGATTTGGCCGGATCCCAGCCTTCATGTTCATCCCGACCCAACAACTTCCAAAGAAACTCAATCACGCTTGTTTTACCAGCTCCTGCCTCGCCCACGATCTCAAGGAACGGGTAGCTCTTTTGCTCCTTGCGGATTTGTTCTGCAAACAAGGAGCCGAAAAAAAATGTCAATGCAGCTAAGCCATTACTTCCAAACGCCTCGGCATAGGACTGAAACCACTCCTTCTTGTAGTCTCTCAAATCAGAGTTGACCTGGACGTCCACCGACTGCAACAGACTTTTTAACGACACCTTGCCTAGGTCAAAATAGTCCTCCTCATTGATCTGATAGGTCTTCCCGTCCCGCACAGCGATGTTCCGATACACGTAGGTATCAAATTCACGGGCATAGCCAATAAAGTCCACCGTCTCGACTCGCTTAATGCCGAAGAGCTGATGGCGCATCGTCCGCTCCAACATGGAGTTAGTACCGGTATAGACTGCGCCAGGCGCAATACCCAGCAACCGCTTCTTGAACTCGCTGGCCGTCGATATCTGACCGGCTGTAAAAGTGTTCTTGATAGCAGCACCATCGTGCGGAAACTCCACTCTGAAGTAATACCAGGACTCATCCGTAATCTTGTTCTGTTGAAAGTACAGGGGTGTAGGCAAGCAATTGGCGATCTCGCGGATACTTCCGGACTCTCGCATGGCCAACTCGCGTAACTCCTCCTGGTCCAGACCTGATTTCTCCTCAGAAATGCGATCAATTGCCTTGTGATATTTATCAATGTCCAAGTCAAACCAATACTGACGATTACCAAAGCCGAACTCAAAGGAGTTCAGGCCTTTCCTTTCATAAATCAGCCGTCCACGTTCCGCAGCCGTTTTTGCTGTCAGTATTGCGCCCTCGTATAGAAACTCCTCAAGCCCGGTCTGACTTAGGTAATGCTTAGCTGGATCCTCTTGATTACGGTCGAAAAGCAGCAGATCACTCCAGTCACGCTTCTGCTTGCCTTGGGGGATGATGGCAGCCTGGCAAAGCCATCCCTCTTTTTCAGCACGGGCCTTCCACTTCGGAATATAGGTACGCCCTGACCTGTCACCATCCAGAGCCCAAACAAGAGTCGGTAGATGACCCTTCCGTGACTCCCGTAGCCGATCAAGAAATATTGCCGGGTAAACATTGCTAGTCATTGCTGCGATTGTTGGGGTGCCGGCCTGCGTTAGCGCAATCGCGTCAAAGATCCCTTCGACGATCCAGAGCTTACGGACCTCCTGCAAATTAACAGTCGGAGGAACAAAACAGTGGCCTTTGAACGGTACGCCGAATTTGAAATTAGCCTTTTTCTCGAAACGGCCTGGCTCATCAATAAGACGTTCCCACCAGGTATCGCCTACAGCAAACCGAACTGTGGCTGTACCTATATTTCGGCTCTTGTCGTAATAGGTCTCCTGCGTGTAGCAGCCTTTAATCAGCGATAAATCAAACCCGCGACCTATGTTTAAGTAGGCATCTGCAGCTGCAGTGGGGCTTTCCTTTGTTTGGGGGTAACGACGAGACCAATGTTCAAATAGGTCCGGGTACAACTCCTTGATTGGCACCTCATAGCCGCACTTATTTAGGCGGCCACACTTAATGACCCAGGGATTATCTGCTTTGGTATACAGCTCCTTTTTGCCGCAGGAAGGGCAGCACCCCTGCCGCAGCCAGCCGGAGCGCTCCTTGAAATCAAACTCACCAAGTTTGATCAGAGCTTCATTAAGAATATCAGGGGACATCAGCATTTAGCGAACACCCAGTTTGCGGAACTCAACAAAGCGAAAGCCGCTTTTCGACTCCAGAGTTACAAGAGATTTATGCTCATAAACTGCGCTGGCTCGGTCCCAGTTCGACAGTGCCCCCTGATCAGCCTGACAAACCAGATCAGTCACAGTAGCTTCAGCATCGGTGCGCTTGTGATCACTCATCAACATCAAAAATGCTCCTTTGAGGTGACTGGTTCAAAACATCGAAAACGTGCTCGACCTCAGACCGCTCCATAACAGGCAGGTCAACACTTGGATCCGGCAGACCGGAAGGGGAAATGGTGCGGACTGCTTCTAATGTGGCAACCCAGGAGTGGCCGCAAGGCACCTTGTTGCACAAGAAATAGACTTTGCGCATGGTTCGGGAAACGCCAGTGCTGGTTCGGATCTGCGCACGGCTCCCGCAATGCGGGCAATCCATGCCTACACGGAGTGCCATAGCGCTACTCCTTTTTGCCTTGGCGCATCTGCTCTAGGCCTAAGCGAAAGCAAATACGAGCAAACTGCGCAAGAGTGCGCTCGTCTGCGGCGGCTAACTCGCGTACCTGGGCCATCTCGGCAGGCGGCAAACGAAGACCAATCATTTGAGGGGTGTTGTCGGGGCTGGTGCGGGCTGCCCCCTTAGTGGTATGTTTCATGGCGTGACTCTCGATAACAGAAGTGACATTCGTTATTGTGGTACTCAATTGAATACCTGTCAACACACATAGAACATATTGGAACCCTTATGAGTTCTTTTGAAGAAAGACTAGTCTCCGAAAGAAAACGCCTAGGCCTGAATCAAACAGAGTTTGGGGCAATAGCTGGCGTGCAGAAACAAGCTCAAGTCCACTATGAAAGTGGAAACCGAAAGCCGAATAGTGCCTACCTTGAAGCCCTAGCTTCGGCGGGTGTCGATATTGGCTACTTGTTTACTGGGGCTAAGACAATAGGGGACAGTGATGTCCAGGCGGAACTAAACGCGCTCTCAGAGGCTTGGGAGGCGATAGACTGGGCGCTGGCTGATGCCCAAAAGTCTCTGCCGTCAGGGAAGAAACGTAAAGCAGCAGAAGCCCTGTATATGGCAGTCAAACACGGGGAAGGTGAGGCTAAGCCTTTGGCTCGCTTACTTAGCAAAGCAGCGTAATAAAACCGCTCGGGAGAGCGGTTGCATTCAGATGAGTATATCCAGGCCTGAGCCCACAAAATCTGTCAGCACTGTAAGGCAGAAGCCCCCATTGCAGTCTATAAGCAGGATAAGCTCAAAGCCGGGAAATAATCATGACCAACATTCGTAGATCGAATCTGGATTGAACTCCGAGAGCCAAAGAAATGGCGATCTCTCGTAAAGCACCGGAAAGACAGTCACCCCAGGCTGAGAGGCTATGTATTGTTTCACTTCAGGTGTGAAGCGCAGGGCATTGCTTGACTCACTAGAAACGTAGATATGTAGCTTGGTCGCACCGCACTGCATTTCATTGCCACTCTTGTATTTGATGATTTCAGCAAGTTGCTCAACACTGATGTGCCCGTAATGGTCATGGAGCAAATCTATCATTACGAGCTCGCCAGCAATCTTCGCGAGGTATGCGTATAAGTGATAGTCTCTAGGAAGCTCCATAATTGTGCATATATAAATCTCCCCCGTATACTTTTCGTGCAAAAACCGATATAGAAGGACCTCCACAATATCGCTATGTTGCGCCCGGCCGGCAATACTTCTCAGCTCATACTCGGAGTCACGTCCTAAAAGATTTTTAAATGGAACGATCACTTTCCAACCCTTGGAAAAAACCTCTGTATTGGCGCTACTGACCTCTTGCCAATAACATTCGCCACTGTCAGGACTACAAAGAATAATCAAGACAGGGAGCGAATGCTCGATCCAGTATTTTAGGTGCCTCGTCTGCCCTCTAAAGACGATGCCGGTAGCCGTTAGCTCTGAAAAATAACTTGATCCGCACTTAATCTGCGCCGCAATTAACCTACCGGTTCCACGTTGATCAGAACTCACAAGCTCGATTTGTGCGTCAATTCCCAAATCTGCTTTTCGTAGATCTCTAAAAATCCACTTGAGTTCATCAGAAACGATCCGATCAACCATTCGGACACCCTTGTCTCCGAGATAGTCGCAATACTGGGGAAGATCATCAAAGTCCATTGTTTTTATTAGCAAAATTTTAAACAGTTAGAAGGCTTTTACGAGTCAGAAAAGTCGCTCCGCTCGCGATAGACAACTCAGGGCCAAAAGCGGACGTTATGAGACTTGATCATCCACCACCTGCCAGCATCTCGTTAGCCATCATCAGCATGAGCACTACCTCAACCACCATATGGTCAGGAGCCACAATTTTAGGATCGTTCGCTACATGATCCATCTGAGCTACTAAAGTTTGAGCAATTTTCTTGATCGCTGGCATGCGGCCACTACTAATAGTGTTCTGTATAAGTGGAACAAAATTTTCTCGATTGTAGGCAGCCAATACCATATCCGCGATGGTGGCTAACTTATTTTCTGGAGTCGCCTGCTTCCACTCTTGCAAGCTTGCATCGTGTAAGGTGCCTCCTTCATACCACTGCTGAGCTAAAGCCATTGATACAAACAGCACCATCCAAAGAGCTACAACACCACGAAACATAAGACGCATTACTTTCCCTCGTTAATAGACCTGGCTGACGTTAATAAAGTAATCTTTTATAACATTTTGTTTTCTTCAACTAACGAGCTGTAAGACCCGAATGAACGTGCATTATCTTTTTGGTGAACTGCCCGCAGAGGCAGCGCCATACCGTGATTATTTAAGAGAGCTTCTGGCAGAAGCCACGCCACTGGAAGCCGACCAACTGGTTGAAATAAAAAAAACGGTGCAGGATTAATCGCACATCACGTCAGCTGGATATTTGTATTTTAATTTCAAACACTTAAAAACATAGCCCCTTTAAGAAGGGGCCTATTCTAGCTTTATTGGTTTTCTTCTTGGCTATCCGGCTCTTCGACTTCCTGAGTTTCCAGATCTAGGGTCAGCCGTAAACCACCAGAACCATCCAGACTGTGCTCCAAGTTTTTCACAAGCCACTCGATCTCCCGAATAGGCGGTTTCATATTCGTAAATTTAACCCGAGACTGTGGGGTCATTTCGGGACGGCTCACTGCCATACTGAATTTCATACTTGCTATACCGCGACGGATCCGCTGCCACTCAGCCTGTGCAGCCTGTAAAGCGTCTGTCTCGTTGGCATATGTCTCGCGCAGGTGCTTTGCATTGCCCAGAACCCCTACGACCACAGAGCGCTTCTTACTTTTACGGGTATCAAGCCACATTGCTTTAACGCCGGTGTACGAATCCCGCCCCACCTGATGAAAGCTATGGCTATCCCCATCACTTCGTACCAGCTCCAGCAAAGGCATCTGTTGCCCGTTCTGAGTTCTAGCTCCAGTAATCACCAAGAACACCAGTCGCCCATCTTTGACGTTGGCCACGGCATCGTAGCGCTTACCAATACGATTCAAGAAAGCCAGGTCAGACTCATTGGTTTGATCAATGTGCTCCACCTTGATCTTTGCGAACACCGGATCCACAACGGGCTTTAAGCCATGATCTGCCGCGAAAGCCTCCACAATTTCCTTCACGGTCTTCTTATGAAAGCTGCGCTCAGTACGTGTGCGTAGCGGACTGGTCATATCCGCAGAGCGGCCACGCAACGTGATGATGTCGGGTGTGCCGCTATGCGTCAGCTCGTCTACCGTAAACGTACCTTTGTCGACCAGGCCGATATGACTCCAGCCAATTGAGACTGCAAGCACGGCTCCCAATGGCGGAATCTCCAACAAGCCATCGTGATCACTAAGGGTAATGTCGAGCTGGTCAGCCTCATCACCACGACATTCTCGAATCGACAGACTGATCAAACGCGGATTAAGCGCCGGTGCCAGATCTTTACCATCCAACAGCACGCGCCAAACCGCACGAGGATAAAGGGGATTCATAAAGCATGCCGCCTTACAGTAATACGTGTGATGGGAGTTTTAAATCGCCCAGGAAGGCATCGGCTTTATCTTCATCAATGCGAGTCAAGGACACACTGAACTCGATACGACGAGCCTGACCAAAATGATTGTGTACGGACTGGCTTTCCGTCAGGTTCGTAATCACATAAACCCCATGGAAAAAACCCAGGCCATCCACCAAAGTGAAGGCCTTACCCGTATCACCCATGTTCCGTAAGAAACTGATAGACGCTGCCATGCCCATCTGGCCAGGGGCGAGCCACCCAGGCAAAGTAATGGTTTCGTCGCCTACGCCCAGGTACTGAAAAGCAGCTCTGGCACCTACACGACTGCTTTGAGCGTGACGCCAGGATGTCTGCCGCTCTAGAGTTTGATACGCTGCCGTGTTCATTCCGAACATGAACAGACCCAATGCCATCATCATTTTGGAATCCTCAATAGTCGGTTAGGCTGGAACGCTGCCGAGCACGCTGCTCGTTCTTGTACCGCTCCAGCTCCAGGCGCACTGCCTGTGCGATGTCCGTCGGACTTTGACCAGCCTGCGGATAAATATTGATCTCGATGTGATCGCCTCCCTGGCTATACCGAGAGTTCGTGGACTCTTGTCTATAGGTGTTCTGCTGGACCTGGTGCTGGATTGATGGCCGAGTGTCGAACACCAAAGCACCCACACGCTGCAAGGCCTGCTCCACGGTCTGGCCAACGCGAGAAAGAACATCACCGGCTGGGGCCAAGAAACTGCCCAGACGCTCGCGTAATTGATCCAGCATAGAGACGGGCTGACTACCCGCATCATTGACAGTAGGGACCACCGGCGGCGGCAATACAGGTAGCTTTTCCTGCCAGCGTATCGTCCCCTCATCTTTCACCAGTTGTGGGATAGGTTCCTTGCGAACGATTGGCTTTCGCGCTTTTGGAACCGTTCGACTCCGTTCACGCAGCTCCTGTAGTTTCTCCAGTGGCTTAGCCTGCTCCACTGCCTCAACCGCTTTAGAGATGTACTTGTGTGCCTGGGCTTGCAAGGGATTAGCGCCAGCAGCCATTGCCACACCGGCAGATAGCACTGTTGCAACAAGTCCCTTTACAGCCTTGCCTACAGTCGGCTTACGCTGCGTCACACCGATAGCCGCACCCTCGGAGATGTTCTGGCCAAAGCCCATAAAGACACGGCTGGGCGAGTGAATCCCCAGCTTTTCTTTGAACCAGCCAGTGACCTGGTCGCCCAGGCCGGTAATTGAATCCTTTACAGCACCGGCCATACCTTGGATCCCGTTCACCAAGCCCGACAGCATCATCGAACCAAACCCCGTAAACTTCTCTGGCAGCTCCACACCGAAGTAGGACATGACGCCAGACATAACCTGGTAGAACAAGCCCAATGGTGACCAATTAAGAATGACGGCACCAATACCTGCCAAGCCTCCCGAGGCTCCCAGCGACAAATCAGACCAGAACTTTGTGAATAGCCCCTGCACTGCCGACCAGGCACGGCTTGCACCATCGCCCAGGCCGCGCAGCATTGCCATACCTGCTTCACTCAACGAGCTGGGTAACTCAATGCCCAGGTAGCGCATCACCCCGGCCCAAGCCTTGTAGACCCAGCCCAGAGGCGACCAATTCACCAGGAGTGAAATTACAGCACCTACACCTTGGTCAAATGCGGACCGAATCTGGCTCCATAACCCAGCGAAGAACTGCCGGATTGGCTCCCAGTACTTGATGATCAAGTAAGCACCAAGCGCTATTGCAGTGATTGCCAAGCCAATGGGATTGAGTAGCAACAAGCGACTGAACGCAAGAAAGCCACGCGCCAGCATTGAAAAAGCACTACCACCCACTTTCGCAAGCAGAGATAACGCGCCTCCTCCCTTGATCCCCAGCATACTGAGCCCAAACCGAACCATGACTATCGGGCCAAGAATGGAGGCCAGCATAAGCGTCAACGCGCCACCGGCAGCGATAACGACCGCCAGAACAGCGGCCACGCGAATCAGGCCCGAAGTCAGTTCAGGATTCGCAACAGTCCATGCTTTGATGCTCCCAACAAGTCCTGTGACAGACTGCACCAGGCCGCGCAAAGCTCCGTTCTGCTGCTCCTGCAACTGAATGCCCAGATCTTCCCAGCCGCTGCTCAGCTCGTCCAAATCGCCTACCAGGTTATCGCCCATTGTTTTGGCTGTTGCTGAAGCTTCACCTTGCGCTTCCCGAAGAATTGCAATTAGTGCCTGCAGTTCACCGCTGCCAGCTTGCTGCGTCAGTACCGTCATCGCAGCACCCGCTTCCTCACCGGCGATATGTTTAAGCAGGCCCCCCCGCTGAACATTGCCCATTTTCTTTGTGCGGTCGTGGATCTCTTCCAACAAGTCCGGCAAAGGACGCATGTTGCCCTGCGCGTCCTTTACCTTGATGCCCAATTGGTCCAGCGCTTTAGCCGCTTCTTTGGGCGGAGCTGCAAGACGGCTCAGGATTGCCCGTAAGGCAGTACCACCCATTGACCCCTGAATACCAGCATCACCCAGTTTCCCGGCTGCTGCGGCCATGATTTCGATGTCTTGACCGTAGGCGGCGGCATTCGGTGCCGCATACTTCATGGTCTCGCCAAGCATATACAGAGAGGTATTTGACCTGGTGAACGCAGCTGTAAGCACGTCACCGACTCGCGTCATGTCACTTGCCTGCAGGCTAAAGCCCGTCAAAATATTGGAGGCGATGTCTGCCGTCTGAGCCAGATCCATGTCCCCCGCCTTTGCAACATCCAGCATGGCAGGCATCGAGGCGATGATGTCCTCGGGCTTGAATCCAGCCATCGCAAAGAAGCTTTGCCCTTGCGCTGCCTCAGTGGCGCTGAACATGGTGTCTGCACCCAGCTCCCGCGCTTGCCTTCGCAGTGCCGCCAATGCCTCATCTTCTGTACCCAAGCGAGATAAAGCCTGCACCTTACTCATGGTGGCATCAAACTCAAGACCAGGCGCCATCATCTTCGCGCCGGAATACAGCGCACTAGTACCCACTGCAAGGCCAGTCGCGCCGGTGGCCGCCATGCTTGAAGTCAGGGCTTGGCCGCGAGCCAGACGCTCTTTTGCTTCATTGACACGCTGCTGCTGCCGGGCGACCTGCTCCAAGCGCGTTTTCTGTTCAGTCAACGCACGATTGGTTTGAGCGATGTTTGAGCGCAGCTCTCGTTCGCCAGAGGCCAGTTGACGGGTCGACATGCCAGCAGAGTTGAGTCTGGTACGCAATGTCTGCAGCTCAGTGCTTTGCTGGCCATGCGTCTGTTTAAGTCGCTGCGCGTCTGCCACGGCACGCTTGAACTCTTGCTGTATCGCTCGGGTAGGCTGTGCTACCCCGCCCATTGCGCGTGCTAACTGCTGCACCCGGCCCTGGGCCTGCTGCAGCTCTGTTTTAGTTTGATTGAGTCCAGCCGACAGCTCTCGAAAGCGGCCTACGTCCTTTTGGGTGGCCTCCAGGCCGCGCAGCCGGTCGCGTAATTGCTTCAGGGATTGAGAGGATGTGCCTGCCCCGCCTCGGATCCTCTGAAGTGGAGCGGAGATCTTGTCTTGCAGGGCAGTGAGAATTTTGAGTTGTAGAGTCTTGCTCATGTCGATTCCAGACCCTACATCCGTCAGGATTCGGGCTGAGTGCGCTCGCGGGCGCGTTCATGCCAGTCCATCAGTTCAGACACGGTCATGTCTGTCATGGCCGACGGCGGCCAGTGAAAGACCACGGCCAAGTCGGCCATGATCTCATCCACACTTATTGGAAGTCCTGCTGCAGCTTCTTCGGTGCCAAAAAAGTGGCAACTTCCACACCCAAAGCAGTCAAATCAGCCGGATCCAAATTTGCCACCTCCTGCTCTACCAGCGCTGGCTGACTGATACGTGGAATCAGCTTGATCAGACTGGACACATCCAGGTTGGCCAGGTTGGCCAAGTTCAAACCGCGCAGCTCGCCGGACTTGGGTTTGCGCAACTGCACATGCGTGATCACGTCTGCTCCGCGCTTGATGGTGGTCTCCAGCTCGACCTGGCCAGGCTGGGTAGCGACCGGGGTTTGTGTCTGGGTCGTTTCGTCTTTCATGGTTTTCTCTCGTGAAAAAAGGTTTACAGGCCCAGAGCGGCACGGATGCCCTGGCTCAGATCATTGCCACCAATGCGTTTGATCAGATTGATGGCGTCAATCTCGATCAGCTCTTCGCCATTGAGCGTGAGCTTGTAGTAGCTCAGTGAGGTCGTGATCTTCTTCTTGGTATCTTCACCGGCCTTGGCTGTGCCCATGTCGATCTCGCTGTGACGGCCACGCACCACGATTTCGAGTGCTTTCACTTCGGCCACATCATCGCTTTGCACGGCACCGGCGAAACGCAGGCCGAAGGAGCCATGTGTCATAGATCCAAATTGACGGAACACCTGGGGGTCAAAACCGCCCACGGTCCACTCCATCGTCATTTTCTCCATGCCAAAGTCGATGTCGACAGGCACGTCCATGCCGCCACCGCGCCACTCTTCCATCTTTGCGGTCAACTTGGGCAAGACGATCTCTTCGACCTGGCCAATGTAGTTCTGACCTTCGTTGAACAAATTGAAATTCTTGAGCTTTGCAGGTAATGCCATCGTTAGCCCCTGTTATGCCGCCTGGGAGACGCGCTGAGCGAAGTCAACTAGGTAGCGGTTAGTGATGCGCTGACGGAAATTCAGGTTTTCCAGCGGTGGGACCGGCGTGTAGTCGTAGTCGATGTAGGCCTTGCCCGACTGCAGTACCTCAGCGGTGTTGGGCTCCTCATCAAACCAGGCCTGGCCATCAATGATGTAGCCCAGGGACTTCAGCTCACGGAACTTGGCATTGATCCCTTCGATGATGTCCTTGATCAAGGATGGGTTCATCGGACCGTCAACCGCCCACATATGGCCCTCGGCCATCGTGTCGGCCAGGACTTGCGCCGTGCGCGTGTAGTTCTCAAAGGGATAGAGGCTTTGCGGACCGGCGCAAGTGCGGGATCCCCAGAACCGGAAGCCTTGCCGGTTGATCAGGGTGGTGATGTCTTTTTCATTCAGATAGCCCGCATCGGTCGCTGGATCCTGCAGATCCCAGAACACATCCCGAGAGATGCCCGTGGCGCCATTGATGACGATATTGGACAGCGTCTTATGCCAGCCTACCTGCTCGTCCAGCTTGGCACGCAAGCCCAGAGCAAACGCGGATGCGGCAATGGCCGATTCCTTCTTAGATGCCGTATCAAAGCGCATCAGTTCAGGCCAAATCAGCATCAGCTCGCGCTGCCCGAATGTCTCACGGAACGCAGCGGCCTCCTCTTTGGTCTGGCTGACCAAGTCAGACGCATAAGCAAAGCCACGCAGCTTATTCGCGATTGTGGCAAGCTCGGCGGTAATGGCGGCATTCTCCAGGCCTGGTGCGCCAATAATGCGGGGTTTGACACGAGGACCGGATGACTGCGCCGCGAGCAAGGCCTGCATGCCGGTGTAGCGACCGGAGGCATCGGCACCACCGATCACATTGGCCGTCGTCTCTTCTGGCGTTACGCCTTCGGCCACACGCACGACCACCGTAGTGGGCGAAGCCTGGGCAGCCATTGCATCCAACGAGCGTGCCAGCGTGCCCTTCTCACCAGCCTTGCCCACGGCAGACAGAACATTGGTCAGCAGAACCGGGCGATTGAGAGGAAAAAGTTCGGCATCAGCATCGTCAGCCGTGGCCACCATGCCGACAATGCCGGTAGAAATAGTGCGAATGGGTCGTGTGCCACCTTCAATTTCAGTGACACGGACACCGTGATGATAGTCAGCCGCCATGCGGGCCTCCCTATGAGCGTGATCGGGTTAGAACAGCTCTATGGTGGCGTGCATGGCGACGTAGTTCACCGCTGGTGATTTCTCAGATAGCCGTTACGAAGAAACGCCGAGTATTGAACCTCCACGGTCCGCTTAGTCGACCAATTGCTGGCTTGCCAACAAAAATAACTCCGCCTGATCCAAAGCTTTCTGTCACATGTCCTCGACGGCGATGCCATGCGCAGCGGCCAGGCCGTCCCAATAGGGGAGTCGGCGCAGCTCAGTCCGCAGCCAAGCCAGAGCTTCCGGTTGCTGAACCGGCCAAAGGTGACTTCTGGAAAAAATCATTACCGTTCATTTACACTTGCGATATGCGTGAACATTATCTTGATGGGCTGCGTGGTTGGGCCGCCCTATTCGTCGTTGGCAGCCACCTCGGGCCCATGTTTTTGACCCAGGGCTTGCTACAGAACATTTTCCCGTTCTTCACTGACGGACAAATGGCTGTATACGTTTTTTTCGTGCTGTCGGGCTATGTCCTCTCTATTGGTTTTTTCCACACTGGGCAGCGCAACGCCGTCGTGACGCTGGCGCTCCGTCGATATCCGCGGCTGACCATCCCGATTCTGACGACTACACTGCTGTCCCTACTGTCCATGAAACTCGGACTGTTCGCCAATATTCCTGCTGGCCAGGCGGCATCAAGCGCTTGGCTTGAATCGTTCTACCAGTTTCAAGGCTCCCTGCCGGGGGCACTGCAATTTGGACTCTGGGACGTCTATGCAAACTACGACGGCCCCACATCCTACAATTCGGCACTCTGGACAATGTGGATCGAAATGTTGGGGTCCATGGTTATTTTTGGCCTGTTGCTACTGGCCGGCCAAAACCGAATAATGCAACTGGTGGCCATAGCTGCATTCGCATTCTGGGCCACACGCCACAACGAACACTTGGTGGCATTCACCCTGGGCATGCTGCTAGCCCTCTGCAGTGCGCAAGCTTGGATTCCCCGCAACAACGCCGCCGGATTCTGCCTGCTTGCCGCTACGCTCCCCATCACAATGCTGCGCTACATGGGAGACAGCGTTACCGCACTGTCATGCTATGCGGCGGCAATTGTTTTGGCGGTACTGCTCTCCCCTGCCCTGCAGGCAATGCTGTCCACCCGTCTCTCGCAATGGCTGGGGCGGGTTTCATTCCCGTTGTATCTGACACACATGCTGATCATCTGCAGCCTTAGCTCCGCAATGTACCTGTATTTCGGGGACGGCAATGCAGTCTCCCCCCAGGAGGGGGCCCTGATTGCCGTAGTGAGTATTGCCGCCTGCCTATGTGCTGCGAGACTCTTCCTCCCAGTCGAGCTAGCCGCGATCAACGTTGCCCGCGCCTTCTCTGGCCTCGTCCTGCAGCTCGTCCGTACTGCTGCTCGGTGGCACAGGCCAAACAATATCTGACGCTGCTGAATTAATGCGGCCCAAAGCAATACGATACTGGCGCCACTGGAGCAATAGAGCCGCCTCGGCAGCTGTGGCGATGCCGAGATCCTCCGCATCGCTCAGCGGCGCCATATTGAGCGCTGCCCAACCGAGAAGCTGATCTCGAGTCCGAACATTCTGCGCAAATGCTTCTTCTGGTGATGGGCCAGGCAAAGCAACTGTGGTAGGCAGCCCATCCTCACCTAGCACGACATATTCTCCACGCGAAGGGGCTTCTTGGCAGTACGCATACAGTTGACCCTCTATCTCTACGAGATCTGTTGGCACTGCTGATTCGCTCATCAGAGCAAGCACGTCTTCAGGGTAAAACCCGTTTCGGCTGCTCGAGTAGAAAATGGCCATGATGAACTCCTTAATAACCAAATGCGAGCCAAGCGACGGCCCGAGGTCCAGTCCCCCATGGTCCGCCCGCGGCAGATGGTGGGGTATAAGTAAATATCTTGAATTGGCTCCCAATTACAACGGACGTTTCAGGAAACGCCGCAGCAGCAGGAGCTGCTGCCTCAGAGCCAATAGCACAGGCAATCGGTTGCCCAAGTACACCGTTTGGAAATGCCGTGGGGAGCGTAATTGTGTAATTACTGAAGTCCTTGACATACCCGCCTTGAACAATCAGCCCTCCTGGGAAAACCTGATACCAAGAGTTTTGCGTCAATGATCGTTTCAAAAACACATCCGCCAACTTTTTTGGAGTCAGTGCATCCGTGTCATTCGTCAGCCCTTGAGCAAGAGCGGTCGTAGCGATCTTTATCAAGCCGAGAGCTGACTGTGATGCTGGCGTTTTATTGGCCTTGCTATTGGGGTCGAAGTTCTTGGTGTGCCAGAGCTCGCAGGCATTGCGCCAGGTATCATTTGTTGGAAACCAGCCTTGCAGGTAAAACCTGTCCGTGTACGGGTCTGTTGACAGCCGCATTGCTCCCCGTGTTGACGAGTACTGCATATCAAAAAAAAACTGCCCGCCGCCATGCGCTGGCGCAGCTCCAGAGAGGTAATAGAATCCTGTTGGGTTGAAACTGTCTCGGCCTCCAGGAGGGAAGCCAGCAGTGCTCCCCAAACCATAGTCGCCAACAGCTAAAGACATCTTCCACACTTGCCATACTGAGTTTGCCCGGCCACGGTAGAACATAACCCCGGAGCTACCATTAATTAAAATCTGAGCACCAGTTGAACCTATCTGTCGATGGATTATTAGACCGCTTCCAAAACCTTCAGGTAGGTCTGCTACGGAGCTGTTTGCCCAATACAGCCCAGATGGAACCCCATCATTATTTACAGAATCGGAAGGGAACTTATCGTAACTACTGCCTGCGCCAATGCTGCCCAGGCCAAACGCCATACCAACAGCGAGTAGCTTGCCATCCGTACTGTCATTCGGACTTGATTGCACATTCTGACCCAGACCATACGGCGTCAATGCTTTAGTTTTGCTGGCACGTGATACCGCTTCCACATCTGTCGCATATGCAGTCACCCCCTTCACTGAAGTGGTGGCATCAGTCTTATCCGCCTTTTTAGCCAATAGGTCCTGCATGGTGGTAGCAAAATTGGGATCGTTCCCCAGCGCCTGTGCCAACTTCTTCAAAGTATCAAGAGCTGCAGGAGCAGCATCAACCAACATAGCTGACACAGCATGCACGAATGCGGTCGTCGCCAGCTGTGTTGTCTTCGTTGCTGCCAAGGCTGTGGGCGCTGTGGGTACACCAGTTAAGGCCGGACTGGCTTTTGTTGCATAGGCACTGAGCTCATTCTTATCTGCTTTTTTAGCCAGCAGGCCCTGCATAGTGGCAGCAAAATTGGGATCATTGCCCAATGCCTGTGCCAACTTCTTCAAGGTATCAAGGGATGCCGGGCTGGAGTCAACCAGCAGGGCCACCACAGCATGCACAAAAGCAGTCGTCGCCAGCTGTGTTGTCTTCGTTGCTGCCGAGGCAGTAGGCGCTGTGGGTTTACCAGTTAACGCAGGGCTTGCCTTGGGCGCATATTGAGGATGCGGATCACCTGCATCAATATGCTGAGTCAGTGCAGTCTGGACAGTAAGTACGTCCTGCCTGGTCGCTAATACCACCGCCGGGTCAATTTTGAGTGACACAACCGATGCGTTAGACAAGAGTAAAACAATACGAATTACTTGAGTACGGCCAGACCCCTCTGCCATTTGCGGCTTGTACGTAGGAGGCAGACTGGCCACCGCAATCAGATCGCCTGCATCGTCAAAAACGCCCGCTTCCCGGATCCACCACCCGCCATCGCCTTCGGGGATAACCTGCTCTACGATAATCTGAGACGGGTTTTCAGGATCTATGGACGCTCGATTAATTGCTTCTCGGCGAATTTGATTAACCAATTTACGCTGTTTACGATCCGGCGTAGGCACGGCTCCATTACCATCGCCTACCGCCATTGTGGCGTAATTCACTTTAACGCCCAGCACGGCAGCATTCTGATGCTTGGCCTCTCCGATTTCCGTCAAGATTGCGAAATAGGGCTGATTCATAATTGTCTCACCGTCATTGTGTCAATAATATGCAAGGCGCCAATTGCGCCCGGTTGCATTACCACCTCTATATCTCTCTGGCGCGGCGGATACACTGTTAATTCGTCTCCCAAGAAGGCCGCAGCTCCCATGTATGCCGCCCCTTGGCCGACGAGTGAGATCTGTAATCCCGTCACATGGCGTGACAGCGGACGAGTCTCATCAATCAACCGCACTAGCTCTGCGTAGGTTTCATCCGTTATGCCTTCGTTATTCACTCCAATCACTAATTGAAAGGTGCCTCGTCGGGCTGGTGGCACCATCTCATGCCACTCAATCACATCGAGCAGATAGCCAAACGGCTCAACAACGCGACGTAGCGACGCGATTGTTCCCTTATGCTTATGCACATAAAATGAATCGCGTATCACCTGGATTTTTGTCGTCAGGGGCCAAGCCTCCGACCACCTATCGACTGAGACCTCCCAGGCGAGGTAGGGCAAGGCCCACTCGGGTGCTAACTCCGGTCGCGTCACATCTACAATTTCATTGACGGGCAGTTCATCGATTGACCGGCAAGTATCTGCAATGCTGTGTTCAAGCGCGGTACTGCCGGGAGGCAAAGTATTCATGGTCACGCGCCTGTACCCGGAGGATCGGCAAGGTTAATGTCGACCTCAACACAACAACCAGCCTGGGCCTCTGTCAGCAACAAATCGGTGGAGGGCTGGTGTAGCGAGACATGCTCGACACCTTCCACATACATCAAATGCTCTAGAAAATTCCGCCAAACTGGTTGACCTTGGCGTTTACGACGATTGACGTATTTTTTGATGTTGTTGACGGCTTCCGCTAATGCCAACTCCCCTCCCGGGCCGCTGGATTTCAGAGTCAGCGTTGCTCGCACCGAGTACCGAACGATCTGTGACGACAGAACAGTCAAACGATCCCCTACAGGTCGGATCTCCTCATCATTAAGCGCATCAAAAACCACACTCAGTAATTCAGGACTGGCCGTTCCGTCACGTTCCGATGAAAGTACATACACAACAATGTCACAGGGTTCTGGACTAACAGCCAGCGCATCTACAACACGTCCATCCGCTGACCGAGCGTGAAACACATACGCACCCCGAGGACCAGCCGTAGACAGTCCCTCATAAGCATCCTGGATCCGCTCTCGCAATGCCTCGTCTGATTCCATAATCAAAGGTTTCGGCGGATTAGCCGTCAAATCCTCTTGTTGTACGACGAGACGCTTGATGTAGTACCGCGCTGCTATGTGGTCTAGATCGGCTCGCTTTGCAAATGCAAGCAAAACTCGACGGACACGCTCATTAATCCGTTCGCGCAATAGCATCTCGCGATAGCTATTCTCTTGTAGCAGCATGGCTAATGGCTCCGAATCCATGTCGATAGCTACTTGAATGCCAGGCCGCAACTCTGGTGGAACCTGTTGCAAAAGAGCCGATTTCCGTTCAGCCAGAATTTGCTCAAAATTAATTTCTTCAATAGCCTCGGGAGTTGGGAGCAGCGACAGATCAATGGGCGATGACGTTTTCACGGCAACCTCACAGGAATTGAAAGCAGCCAGTCCTGATCCCGTTCATAGCCGTTAACAATCAAGTCACTGCGGCCCGGCTCTTGATCGCTGGGCTGCAATTGAACTCGCGTCAGTCGCAAGCGTGGTTCTTGGCGTACCAAAGCAGTGGCGGATGCCGCATACAGCAGCACGACCGTGGAATCGTTCAAAGGATGGTCCATCAGATCAGGCAGCAAGCTGCCAAACTCTCGACGCATCACGCGGGAGCCGATCGGCGTGGTCAGGATTTTGGTGATGGACTGCGCCAGATGGTCATGATCTGTCACGGCGCGGCCAGTCGTCATGTTCAGGCCCATGTAGCGACTCATTGCGGCTCTCCCGTATTGCTATCGCCCGAGCGAACACCGCCATGGACGTGAATGTGCAACACGACGCCATTGGAAGAAAGCTCACCGCCACTATGGCGAAACTCGCCACTAATGCGGGTGCTGCCACCTTCACCACCTTGACCAGACATACCCGCCAGGTACGTCAACAAGCCTTCAACGGTGTGCTTGCCTGTGGACACGACCTGGTCGGCATCCAAAGTGATCAGAGGGGCTTTGAGGGTAATGGAGTCGGACGCCTGCAAAAGGCGAGTCTTCAGGCCAGTGGTCGCCAAATGGCCTGCTGCTGCGTCATGCTCATGACGAGTGCCGTCTTTGTGAGTCGTGACGATGGCATCAGGGTTTGACGATGGTGCGGGTCGTTCATCGGAAGGCAGACCGGCCAGCACGATACCTGCTGATAAGTCCCCCTCGGGGGCCAAGACCACGACCTGCTCGCCCACCGTCAGCGGGGACCAGGTGCGGGTGTCACCGGCACGTAATTCCAGCCAGCGCAGCCAGTTGGTTGTCAGATCACCAATGGCGACACGGACGCGGGACGGATGGGCACAATCAACCTCGGCGACGTTTCCGACGCGGATCAGATTGGCGAGGAGGCGGGCGATGTCTTCCATGCCTCCATGATGCTGGGCGAAGCCCCAATGCACCACGACGGCAAGTTGGCAATGTCAGATCACCAAATCACGGCTCAAGATGGCGCAGGTATGCATCTTCAATCAGCCGTTGCTCAGCGTCTGTCAGCCCCAGCAATTCGCGTTGTGGCATGCGAAAACGCCGCCCACGGTTTGACGTGGCCAGCTCACCGTACTGGTGAACAAAAGCCACCATGGCATCACGCCCACGAAAGCCTACCGCCAGATCATCCGCACTGGATTCAGCCTTCAAGTACCGCGCGGTGCGCAACCGAGCGAACATGGCACGCCTGCGGATCGTGCCTTTCTTGCTCCGTAGCTGCTTTCCTTGCTGACGTGGGGTGTAGGCTGTGCCGTCTGGATTGCGCTGCGCGGCGATACGGGAGGCCTGGCTACGGCGCAGCTCGACTGCTACGCGCCGGTTCACGGCTCTACGCTGGCCAGGCTCCAGCTTGCCCAGTATGCTCGACAGCCAGGCCTCCAGCTCGTGAAAGTCCTGGTCAGCCAAAACGCGGCTCCCAGGCAGGGACGGTGTAACGCCCCAGTTCCTGCCCATCACGCCGGTAAATGACCGTCATTTCATACTGCTGTTCAGGAAACTGTGGGTGTGGCGGCTCGCCTACGTGCTCAACCGTCAGTACGCCACCCGCGTCCTGCTTGACGATAACGCGCTCGGTCAAATCAACCTGCAAAGCCAAATCCACCTGGCTGGAGCTAAGCACTTCAGCATCAAACCGAATCAGCTTTGCCGCCCTTTCTGGATTCTCAAACAATTCTGGCTGCTCGGTACGCAGCAAGGCCAGCAAGGGCAAGATCAACTGGTCGGCATGATGAGGGTAGTCCTGCACGATGACGCTCAAGGTGTAGCGGTACTCATAGGACAGGCTGGCGCTACCACGACAAGCAATGGAACCGCCCTCCAGGAACACCTGGAGCTTTTCTGGATCCCGGACCAGATACGGGTTAGCACGCTCAATGACCTGGCGCACTTTATCGGGTTTGAGCATCCTGGGCCTCCTGCTGGCAACGATAGACGGCATCTACCTGAGCGGCACACACAGCCCAATCATTCTCGACCTGGTCCAGCAATACGTTCAGATCACCGTTCGTCCGTGGCTGGCTCGCGGTCAGTGTGCAAGGCACGACTGGAGCGCACTGCATCGTGATAAGCCTGTGCGCCGGTGACGGCGGGACGCTCGCGCAAGCGCTGAACAGTATCGGGCAGCTGGCCCAGAGACCACTCACGTATTTCTTGAACATGTTGCTCTAGCTTCCTGAATTCGGCCTGGCGCTGAGCGAGCGTGCCGCGCAGCGCGGCCTGCTGGCTAAGAAGGGCACCCGACTGGGAGTTAATGGTGGCTTGGTGAGTCTGGATGCTATTAAGCAGCTCCTCCAAACCGAGGAGCTGCTTCTTTTGTTCCTGGGCGATCTCAGTCTGCAAGCTGGCCCGCTGATAGGACTGCCAGGCCGCATAGCCCAGCAGCACAATGATGGCCAACTGCAAGGTACTTTGACGCCAGCTCATGACGCATCCTTGATCCATTGCTCATAGCGTTTGAACGCCCTGGCCAGCTTCACGTCATACAAGTTATCGGCATAGGCTGGGCCGTTGTAGAGCCGTGCGAACGTCGCCCATTTGCGACCAACTAGCGCCCGATGCAGGGCCGGGTCAGCCAAGATAAAGCGCACAAATGCGTCCAGATGGTTGCCCTCGGACTCGCGCATGTAAGCGACGAACTCACGCACGGACTCAAAGCCCAGGGCTTTCGCGTGGTAGCCCATTATCTGGAACGCGCCCCAGCTGCAGGCCTCATACGCCGCATCGACATGGATCTCGACCGCCACCGCCAGGCGCGTATATTCAGAGCGCCCACCGGCATAGCCACCACGCTGCTGACTGACGACACCGGGGAACTTAAGAGCCAAAGGCTTGGGATCCACGCCATGAACCACCAAACGCCGCCAGAACACATGACGCTCAAACAAGATGCGAGGCATACCAGGCTCAATAAAACCCGTCCCGGTACTCTCCACTTCATTGACGGCCATGACGCTGGCCAGGTCAACGCCCAACTTCTGCGCGGCAGCAACCAGATCGGACTGTTTCATGTACACGCCCGTCTCGCTGCCCTTGAGATAGGCCTCGGTCTTGGGTCCATAAATGCCATCGACCACCAGGCCTGCACGGGCTTGAGTCTGACGAATCACCGCCTCGGTGCGCTCATCATAGACATTCGTGCGCTCAATCTTAAAGCCCTGGCTAAACAGTCGTTGCTGCAAGCTCCCCACATCGGCACCCACAGAATTTAGTCGCAGGATCATGGCTCCTCCTTGCCAAAATACTTACCGGAATAAAATTCAATAACCTTTGAACCCGCCCAGCCCGCAATGGTCACCAGGCCCAGCTGCAAGAATTTGTTTGTTTGTGCCGCCTCACTCAGTGCGTAAGTGATGATCCCGGCGGTTATGCCCACCAGCAGCCCCACGGCCAGCTCTTTGAAAATACGGGTGACAACTACGATCTCGCTTTTCAGCCGAAACATCGTGTTAGCAGTAGAGGCGCAGGTCGCTGACATCAAATTAATTACCAGGTCCATGATCGTTCCACCTGTTGTCAGTTGCGCCCACAGCGAGACTTGAGACGCGTACACAGAAGCATGGACGCCATAGCAGGCCAGCACGATCAACATATCTCGCACCGTTCTACTCATAGCTACCCCGCATCGCGGTTTGGCTGACAATGCCGTCACGCAGACAGAACGCCACCCCAGCTGTCGCCAGCATGATGTAGTAGCCGTTCACAATAATTGCGCCTGGACCCACTTCTACACTGACCACGACTAAGGTGGCGAAGTAGCAAAACACAGGGGGCAGAAATAACAGGTGTCGCCAACGATGAAATATCAGCATCAACGGTTTGACGGGGTCGCAACTGAATGGTGTGCAGTACCGAAACATCGCCAGCACGCCATCAATCAGAAGCAGCAAGCCTGCGGCAAGGAGCACTCCAATGATAATGAGCGCCGCATCATGCAACTGTATCGCCCGATAGAACACCGAACCCGGTACGAAAAGGCCATACAGCCCCTGATACGCCGTCACCAGGCCGTAAAAGATACGCACCGGCCAGTCAGCCGACATATTCAAACTCAGATAGCTGCGATGGCAGCCCATTTTTCTCAGACTCAGTCCCATAACTTCACCGTTTTAAGTGTGTTCACGCGGACCACCGGCCTATCGGGCAACGTGACAGCCGTCCCGTGTTCCAGGATCGGTCCCTGCTCCGTCAAACCGGGATTGAGCAGCAGCGTCTGCTCCACCACGCCCTGGGTCTGGCCCAGGTAGCGCCAACAAATCGCATCCAGCGTGTCTCCCTGGTGCGCGTACACAATCACAAAGCCTCCACCACTAAACGGGGTAAGCCCAGAAAGTCGCGCACTGCCCACCGATGCACACGGCGAGCATCATCAGCCATGCTGTCGTAGTCCTCTGCGCGGCGCTGAGCACTTGCCGACGCATCCACGTCCAGGTAACGCTCATACAGCTCAGCCTGGGCATAGAAGTACACAGCCCGCCGATACAGATCAGACTGGCATTCGTCCAGCGCTTGTGGATTCGCTGAACGCCAAGCCGACAACTGATCATTGACCACGTACACAGCATTGTTCAGACATTCGACCAGGCGCTCATTCGTGACGGTGCCAGGTAGGCGCAATATCTCGCGGACATGGCTCGACTTGATAACTGGCCAGTCCCCTTGCTGAATCTCGATATCGGCTTCCAACTGGCCGGGTCGTTCTGTAGACACCTTGGGCTTGGCAGCGGCAACAGCAAAGCTCATGACACATCCTTGTGTGGTGGGCGGTGGGCGGGTCGTCCGCAGTCATGCCATCAGGCGCTGCTTCAGACCCGCGCCGCCCAGGCTCGGGGAGCACGGTTTATGCAGACGCTTTAGCCAGCGCCGCATCAATCTCGGTCAGCAGGCGCTTAACGCCTATCTTGTCGTTCAACTCCAACGCTCGGGTGTAGTGCCGGTGTGCCTCGCGCAGGTCGCCACGGTCATACAACGCAGCACCTAGCGCCTTATGCAGCTTGGCGCGGGCCTCGTCGTGCATGTCATGGCTGGCAGTCAGGCGCTCTATTTCCAGCAGTACCTGCAGCGGGAATGGTTTGCCCGCCTTTTGCTGGGCCAGTGCCGTATCGGCCACTTCATCCACCAAAACGGTGGCGACATTGCGCTGATACTGGTCGGGCAGGACCAGGTCATGCTGGAGCACGTAGTGACCGATGCGAAGCGCTTCATCAAAGCTGCCCACATCCAGATGCCAAACCATCGCAGTTACCAGGACATCGTCCTGGCCACCACGCCCGGCATCCAGAACACCGTTGATCCAGTTTTCGTACTCGGGCAGGATCTCGCGCTTGACCTCGATCTTGCGCTCGATGCTCTGGATGTCCTTGAGCCGACGGCGGTCAGCATCCAACTTGGCCAGCATCAGTTCATAGGCCGTGTTACCGGCCAGGCTCTCGCCTGGATCACTCTGTGCAGCCGCCATTGCGGCAGTCACAGTCTCAAAGCGCCGTTGTGCTGGGCTGCTCATATCAACCTCCGTTAAACAAGGGTGATGTTCTCGGCCAGCGCCGCGCAGCCGTAGTCTTCCAGCTCGTAGGCATCATTGGACGACTGGAACGTGTCGATCCGGTCGCGGGCAGGATTGTCAATCACAGAACGGCGCTGTGCGCCTTCTTGGTAATACAGGGACAAGTTATCCAGGCGGGTAACCAGAATGGCATTGGGCGGGAAATACGGCACGCGAACGGCTGGCAAATTGCCGATACGTTTCTGACTGATGATCAGATCAGCGGCCAACTGCTCGGTCGGAGCATGGTTAGCGTTCACCAAAGGGAAATACTTGTCGGCCAGCAGTTTGCGTCCACAAATGGCCACAAGCTTGGTGTCCTCCTGGTACCACGGCTCAATCATGTTATTGACCAGGTCATACACGACCGCATCCAGGTTGTTGTATTCGGCTGAGCCACCGACCTTCAGCTCGCCAGAGCCTGCATCCGTCTCAAACAGACGGCGCTGAGGAGCCTTGGTACGCAGCTTTTGCAACCAACCAATGCCCACATCCTGCAGCAGCGGATTCGCAGCAGGATCAGACGTAGCTGCGCGGCTGGTGCCGTTAAAGCCAATTGTGATTCGGCTAAGCGCAATGGCCTGCAAAATCATGTTCGTCAGGCGTACCTGGAAGTCAGGAAACTTGGCCCACTGGTCCAACTGGGCATACGTCACATAGGTGTCGTAGTTGGTCTGTTCACAGCGGTATTTGTTGTTGTCCAGCTCGGCCACAGACTTGGGCTGACGTTCTTTGGTTTTCGTGTCAGTCGTGCTGGCAATGGGACCACCAATGCCCAGGCCGATTTTCTCGCCTTCCTGCTCGCGCACGCCAAAGAGATTGATGCTTTTCAGGAACTCGCTGGATTCCTGAATTTTGTTTTCCATCGTCTGCTGCACACTCGGGTCAGCAGTGAACTTGCTGACGACAGCAGCCAGTTGGACATGGTTCAAAGAGGCCAGGCGGTTCAGCCAGGCGTCAAAGGCAATGCGGGTTTCGTTACGCATGAATATTGCTCCGTGATTCGATGATGGGGTTTAGCAATCGGTCTGCACCAGGCCGTTATCGCCAGTGGCGGGAGGGCGATGCTGTTTACCGGCATCGGTGCTTTCGATGAGCTGCTTAAAGCTGTTGAAGTCTTTGCGCAGCTCAGCCAGCTCTTCCCCCTGGTCCTTAAATGCAGTCTGAACGCTCGCCAGCTCCTGCTCTTGCTCGGCGCTGTGTTTGACCACATCCCCAACCAGATCGACCAATTCGGTCAGATCCTGATCCGTTGCCTTGTTTTGCTTCTTGAACATGGCCTTCAAGTTCTTCAAGCTCTCAGAAAGACGGGATGGCTGCTCGCCCTGGTCTTCTTCAAAGTCCAGATCCAATGCCGTAGCCACGCTGAACAGGTTGCCCTTGTCCTGCTTGCGCCCCGCCAGCGGTGAGTTGTCGGCCTGCTGCTGGGAAAACTGCAGCATTTCTGTACCTAAAGAGGCTGGGCTGTCCGTGACGCCCAGGCCGGTCAAATAGGCCTTGCCCGATCCAGTGAAGTCAGGATTAATCTCGATGGAGCTGTAGACCTTCTGGCGCTTCTTGTTCAGCGCAACCAGCTCATCAGTAGGATCCAGCTGAGCGAACAGCTCCAGCTTGCCACCCTCGCCTTCTCGGGCTTCAAGCGCCAACACGTCGCCATAGGCGCGGAAGCTGCTGTCTGGGTGAATCCCGCGCAAGTGCTCCAGCCAGATACGAGCGCCGAACTTCTTCGGATCGTAGCTGGCGGCCATTTGCTGGATCCATTCGCGGGTAATCGTGCGCCCGTCTGTAGCCGCACCTTCGGTGGCTACGCGGAAAAACTTGGGTTTGAATTTCATGCCTTGCTCGCTGTGTTTGACGACGATAGGGACATGATTGCCTCGCCAGCCTGATGCCTCAAGCAAGCGGGTTTCGCCATGTTCGATGGCGAATATCAGACAGTGTTTAATTAGGAGGGGCCTGCCTATTCTGGCGGCATGCTCACCGTAGAACACGATCACGACAACCGCCGCCTGGCCAAGTTTCTGTACTGGCAAGGCTGGTCTTTAACAGCGATTGCCCAGCACCTGGGCGAGCGCCGGTCTACCGTGGGATCGTGGAAAAGCCGTGATGGCTGGGACTCAGCCTCCGCCCTGGAGCGTATTGAGGGGGCTACGGAATGCCGCATGGTGCAGCTCGTCCTAAACCCCAACAAGAGCGGATCCGATTACAAAGAGATTGACCTGCTTGGCCGCCAGATGGAACGCTACGCTCGGGTGCGTAAATACTTGGGCGCGGAGGGCAACGAGGTCGACCTGAACCCGAACCTCGCCGCCCAGAACAGCAAGCCGCGAAAAAAACCTCGCAAGAACCACCTAACCGACGAGCAAATCGCCAAACTGGTGGAGGCTTTTGAAGGGTCGATCTTTCAGTACCAGCGGGTATGGTGGGAATCCAAGAACCAGCGCACACGCATCATTCTGAAGTCGCGCCAGATCGGCGCTACATGGTTCTTTGCACGGGAAGCCCTGCTGGACGCCCTGCTGACAGGTCGCAACCAGATTTTTATCTCTGCATCCAAGGCCCAGGCTCACGTCTTCAAGCAATACATCCTGGCGTTTGTGCGGGAGGTACTGGACATCGAGCTGCGCGGTGATCCCATCGTGCTGTCCAATGGGGCCACGCTCTACTTCCTGGGCACAAACTTTCGTACCGCCCAGAGCTATCACGGCAATCTGTACGTGGATGAGTTTTTCTGGATCCCGAACTTTGAGCAGCTGAACAAAGTCGCCTCCGGCATGGCCATTCACAAGAAATGGCGTAAAACCTATTTCTCAACACCATCGGCCATGAGCCATGAAGCCTACCCGTTCTGGTCCGGGGAGAAACTGGGCAAGATCCAGGCCAAGGCCACCATCAAGATGGATGTCAGCCACAACGCGCTCAAAATGGGCCGTCTGTGCGCTGACCGGATCTGGCGGCAGATCGTCACGATCTACGACGCGGAAGAAGGCGGCTGCGACCTCTTTGACATCGAGGAGCTGCGCAACTTCGAATACACCGAGGAAGAGTTTCAGAACCTGCTGCTGTGCATCTTCCTGGACGACACCAAATCGGTATTCCCGCTACAGCTGCTGCAGCGCTGCATGGTGGACTCGTGGGAGGTCTGGACAGACCTGAAACCCCATGCTGCACGTCCCTTTGGCAATCGAGAGGTCTGGATCGGCTACGACCCCGCCGACACCGGCGACCACCAGGGCTGTGTCGTTCTTGCCCCGCCTGCCGTCCCTGGCGGCAAGTTCCGACTCCTTGAGCGGCTCCAGTTCAAAGGCCTGGACTACGAACAGCAAGCCGCCGAGATCCAGAAACTCTGCGGCAAATACCACGTCACGCATATCGGCATCGACACCACCGGCATGGGCGGGGCCGTCTATCAGTTGGTCCGCAAGTTCTTCCCGGCTGCAGTAGCAATCAACTACTCGGTCGAGGTCAAAACAGAGATGGTGCTCAAAATGCAGAACGTCATGCGCAATGGCCGGTTTGAGTTTGACGCCGGTGCCGTTGACCTGGCCCAGTCGTTCCTGTCTATCCGTAAGCAGCTCACGCCAAGCGGTCGCCAAGCGACCTATGCCTCTGGCCGGACACGCGCCGTAGGCCACGCCGATCTGGCCTGGGCCTGCATGAATGCCATCTATCACGAACCGCTACACGGCAGTACCGAGTCGTCTGCCAATATTTTGGAGTTTAGCGAATGAACGCAGTCACCGAAGCGACAGACCAGGTGCAGGCTGAGCAACCAGGCATTGAAGCCTTCACGTTTGGCGAGCCTGAATCCGTCCTGGACAAAAGCCGCATCATGGAACACTTCCAGGTACTAGATGCCGGAAAGTGGTATGAGCCGCCGGTGTCTCTGGATGGCCTAGCCCGATCCTTCCGTGCAAGTCCTCATCACAGTTCTGCCATCTATGTGAAGCGGAACATTCTGGCCAGCGCCTTTATCCCACACCCGCTACTCAGCCGCGAGGACTTCAGCGCCTACGTGCTAGACTACCTGGTGCTCGCCAACAGCTATCTGGAAGTGCGCCGCAATCGCCTGGGCGCACCAATCAAGCTCAAACCAGCGTTGGGGAAGTACGTAAGGCGGGCCAGCCAGGAAGAAGACCGCTATGTCTTTCTGCATTCATGGTCCAAAGAACACTGGTTTGAACCAGGGCAGGTCTATCAGCAACGTGAGCCTGATCTGCACCAAGAGATCTATGGCGTGCCTGAATATCTGTCTGCTTTGTCTTCCGCCTGGCTGAACGAAGAGGCAACCTTATTCCGCCGCCGCTATTACAAAAACGGCTCACACGCGGGTTACATCATGTATGTGACCGATGCCATTCACAATGACACGGACATCAATGCGCTACGTCAAGCCGTAAAAAGCAGCAAGGGGGTGGGGAATTTCCGCAACTTGTTCATGTATGCACCGGGCGGAAAAGAGAAAGGCTTACAGGTTATCCCGCTGTCAGAAGTAGCGGCCAAGGACGAATTCTTCAACATTAAGAACGTGACACGTGACGACATCCTGGCGGCTCATCGCGTACCGCCTCAACTAATGGGCGTCATGCCCACGGTAACGGGTGGGTTTGGATCAGTGAAGCCTGCTGCAGAGGTATTTATCATGAATGAACTAGAACCGCTGCAAAACCGTCTCAGATCAGTAAACAACTGGATAGGAATTGAGGTGGTTAGATTCAAAGATTACAGGCTTCAGGAAAGCTAAAGGTGCTCTCTAAGCCATTAATAAAAAAAGCAGTTGGGAAAACCCAACTGCATGACCTAAAGTTGGAGTTAAAAGCTCGTTTACTCGTCTTCTAAAACTCCGACTTCCTGCCGCACCTGCGGAAGAATCCGCCTCCCAATGGCTGCTACCTGAGCTCTGGGCGGTCTACCCTCAAATCGTGGTGATTCAACCGCCACCTGATGAACTCCTCGTATATCCAGGGACGCCACTTGTACCTCTGCCTCATAAGTAATGGCAGTCTCAATTGCATGGCCTACAGTCATACGATTACCAGCTATCAGCCTAGCAGCAACATCCGCAATCAACAGCGATCTTTCAGCAAGGTCAGCGTTATCAGCTTGATCCAAACGATAATCAGATCCCATAGCAAGATCTCCAAAAACACTCCTGGGGGCAGAACAATAACCACAAAACAGAGGGATTGTCAACAAAACCTCAATTCCTCCTCTAATTATTCTTTAATCGCCGTCCCCTCCGCGCCTGCGACGCTCACCGAATAAGCACCTTTTAACGCAGCCCTTCAAGCCCTGGGAGGCCCGCCATTGGCGCGGCTCACAAGGAATAAGGGGTACGCAACTCTAACGCACTTTGACGCAGCCTGACGGATTTAAGCAGCCCATCGCAACTCAAGCACTCCAGCAATAAATCCAGGTAGGCCGTGGGGAAAGTGTAATCTCCGTAATCTCACCAAAAACGATATCTCAACCCACTGATATTCAAAGAAAAATCAGGTTACGGTGAAACCGTAATTTACCGTAACCTAAACTGTAATTTACTCATAAACCATTGATAAATAACGAATTATTAAAACAGATAAATTACATTTTTATAGTGTAATTAATTACGGTCTGATTACATAAAAATTACACTCTGACAGTTAGCTGAATCCAGCAGAAATAAAGGCTTTCAAGCCATACTCAGAAAAAGATTACAGAGATTACACTTTCCCCACGGCCTACCTGGATTTTTCGACCTGAGTATTTCTTGTCCCTGAAACTCCCTCACACTGTGCCTGGCCATGTGCTCACAGGCTCTCTCTGACGGAGTAAAAGCGTCGGCCGCAATGATGCCCATTCCTGGCCACCGGCTAACAAGACCAGCAAATCATCCGGTATAGGTTCGCTACGCAATGTCATCTCGGGAACATGGCCCACCACGTGCTAAGTGAGTCGCTCCAGGCTCAAACCTGCCCATTCACCAGGCGCAAAAAAAGCCACCGCTTGGTGGCCAACTGCTACAAAACTGCTACAGCACTTTCTTAGTTCATTGTTTTATAAGGGGAAAGCGGTGTAGAAAACTCCATTAACTATGGGCCCGGTGGCTTGTCTGCGCAGTGGGCCCAGGCGGGCCAGACGCCACATGCACCGCAGGAATCCAGGCTTTACAACACGCAAGAGTAGATTCGACGCCCTCTCTTGTTCGTAAACAACCCGCTATTTTCCTGCCTGCTGCTACTGAACGTGCTACAGCAAAAGAACGGTCCAAAGACCCTGTCCTGCCGCCGTGCGCTTCTAAAAAAGCAGTCGCAAAGTGTACCAGCTAGACCGCGGAGACGGAAGGATTGAAACAGCTCAACAAGGCTGCCCCGCAGTGCTTCAAACAAGCATGAAAAAAAACGCATCACGAATGATTTCACCGCTGAAAATCCGCGTCAAAACCAGGCCTGGAACGTCCTTCCCCTGTCCTTCCACCGTCCAAAACGAACACCGAAACCCAATCAGCAAGCCACCTCCGGCGCTTTCTAGGACAAACCCCAATCTAAATATGTTGTTAATATATTTAGAAAATATTAAGATCCATCCCATGCTTTGACGCTGGCCGCCAGCCTGCGACGGAGCTGGACTATAAAAAAACCACCGGAGACAAACATGAAATCCAAACTTGTTGCATCCACCCTGGCCGGCCTGTTTCTGCTGGGCAGCATGGCCTCAGCGCAAGCGGCCGAAATCAGTTGGCGCGTACCAACTTCCGTACCCGAAGGCTCCCCGTTTTATCAGAATTTTCTGGAGCGTTTTGCAAAGAACGTGAAGCTCATGACGGGGGATCGTGTCGAGATTCAGCCCTTTGGAGCAGGTGTTATTGTTCCCGCCCTTAAAGTTTTTGAAGCGGTAGAGACCGGCGTAGTAGAGGCGGGGCACTCCACCTCCAGCTACCTGGTCAACCAGGACCCGGCCAATGCCATTTTTGCTGGCTACCCCGGTGGCATGGGACCTGATGCTTATCGCGTCTGGCTGTATGAAGGCGGCGGCAAGGAAAAACTGCAGGAGCTGCGTTCCAAAAACGGTCTCAAAACCATGATTGTCGGTTTGGGTTCGACGGAAGTGCTGGCCCACTCCAACACCCCCATCCGAACTGCAGAGGACTTGAAAGGCCTGAAATATCGCACTTCCGGTGCCTGGGCGGACGTAATGAAAGACTATTTCGGTGCCGTTCCCACCGTGGTGCCACCCGGCGACACGTACACCCTGTTGCAGCGCAAAGGGGTCGATGCGGTGGAATGGGCTACCCCCTCCTCCAATACCCCCGAAGGTTTTCATCAGGCCGCCAAATACATTGTGGTCCCTGGCGTGCATCAGCCCACCTTTATGTGGGAAGTCGTCCTGAAGCAGGAAACCTGGGATAAAGTGCCGGCCGATTTGCAGCAACTGATTGAGGCCGCTGCCGAACTGACCACCCACCAATCCCTGGACTACTTCTACAACGCCGACATCAAAGCCATGGAGAAGTACCGCCAGGGTCGCAATGAAGTCATCACTCTGGACCCGGCCTTCATCAAGCAATTGGCGGATGCCGGCAATGATTGGGTACACAAGAAAGCCGAAGCGCAAGCGCAATCGGGCAACGACTACATGAAGAATTTGCTGACTGATTACGACGGATTCCTGAACCGTTGGCGCAGTGAAAGCAATTACCTGATCCGAGACTAAGTCCCACTTTCTGAAGGAGAGCTGCCATGCTGCAGCCTATTTCAAAACTGATCGACTTTATCGCTCTTGCAAGCGCTCGGCTGGCGGAAATGGCGGCGGCAATCCTGGTCACCGCCATGGTATGGGAAGTCTTTGCCCGTTATGTTCTGCATGCCCCCACCGTCTGGGCCTTTGATGTGGCGTACATGATGAATGGGGCTATTTTTCTGCTGGGCATGGCCTGGGTGATGCGTCAGAACGAACACATCAGCATTGATGTGGTTCGCAAGCACTTGCCCAAGTCCCTGGCCCGTATGTCTGACGTGCTCCTGTACCTGCTGGTGCTGTTTCCGCTGTTTGCCATCTTGAGCAAAGTCGGGATACAGAAAGCCTGGATGGCCTGGAAGCTGAACGAGGTCGAAATGGTCAGCCCCTGGGCCCCGGTGATGTGGCCCTTCTACGCCTGCATTGCCATTGGCCTGATCGCCTTTACCTTGCAACTGCTGGCCCATGGCTTGCGCTGTGCGGTCAAAGAACAGAACACTGCTGACGTCGAGGTGAGCCCATGAATTTATGGATCGCCGGACTCATGTTCCCTGCTCTGTTCCTGCTGATTTTTCAGGGCATGCCCGTGGCTTTTGCGCTGATCCTGCCCGCTTTTCTGGCCGGTTGGTACGCCTTTGGCCCCATGGTCTTTGACCAGATGTATGGTGCTTTGTATGGAGCGGCCACCAACCATATCCTGTCAGCGATTCCCATGTTTGTGCTGATGGGAGCCCTGCTGGAGCGCTCGGGCATTGCGGCACGCCTGTTTCGCACCATGCAGTTATGGCTGGGCGGCCTGCCAGGCGGGCTGGCCATTGCCACCATCGCCATGGCGGCGACCTTTGCCGCTGCAGCAGGCGTGGTTGGCGCGGTAGAAATCATGGTGGGGCTGATGGCCATCCCGGCCATGAAGCGCTTTCGCTACAACAACTCGCTGATCGCGGGCACGATCTGCGCCGGGGGCTCCCTGGGCACCATGATTCCTCCCTCGGTGGTCGCAGTCGTCTATGCCTCCCTGGCACAGGTTCCGGTTGGCGAGCTGTTTGCTGCCATGCTCTTTCCGGGCCTGTTGATGACCACGCTCTTTGTGGCCTACATCCTGATCGCCACCACGCTCAAGCCAGAGCTGGGCCCACGGGCAGATGACGAGGATATGCGCCGACCTTTGGGGGAAAAAATCAGTATCACAATGCGTGGTCTGGTTCCCATGATGCTGCTGATCATCGCTGTTCTGGGTTCCTTGATGAAAGGCATCGCATCACCCACCGAGGCCGCCGCCTTGGGCGCTGCTGCCGCCGCTGTTCTTTGTATCTTCTACCGTCAGTTCAACTGGGAAGTTTTCAGTGGAGCCTTGCGAATCACGGTACGCATTACGGCAATGATCATGCTGATCGTGGCGGGAGGCACCATGTTTACCGGCGCCTTCGCGGCCAATGGAGGTGCCAAGCTGGTACAGATGCTGACCAGCGACTTGGGACTGGGCAGTACAGGTACGATCATTCTGTTCCTGGGCATCGTCTTTCTGCTGGGCTTTGTACTGGACTGGACAGCGAACGTGCTGATTTGCGTTCCGCTTTTCCTGCCCTTTATTGTGGCAAGCGGGCTGGACCCCTTATGGTTTGGCGTGATGGTGATCGTTGTCATTCAGACCAGCTATCTGACACCGCCCCTGGCCTCATCCATTTTCTACCTGCTGTCCATTGCCCCGAAAGACATGACATACGGACAAGTTTGTCGAGGTGTAGTGCCGTTTATTCTTGCTCAATTGCTGACCCTGCTGATCGTCGCTCTGTTTCCGGCGATTGCCACCTGGCTGCCCCAGCAAGTATCCGGCTTTTAACGCAATTTTTATATTGGAGTCTCCGTGAGTAGCGCCCCCACCCCTTCTTCTCGTGCCGCTGAAACCGCCTATCAAGCGATTGAGCAGTTAATTGCCACTCTCAAACTGGAGCCTGGTCAGGCCATTGTAGAAAGTGATCTGGTGGAAATGACAGGTTTGGGACGCACCCCCTTGCGTGAAGCCCTGATGCGCATGGTGGCCTTGGGATTGATCGAGCAACAGCCCCGCCGCGGCCTGCGTGTCAGTGAAATCCGTGTGGCTGAACATCTGACTCTGATTGAAACGCGCCGGGTTCTGGAACGCCTGATTGTGCAGGGAGCCGCCCGCTGGGCGACCCCAGCCCAGCGCAGCGCATTGCTCGGTCACGCCCAGGCCATGGTGGATGCTGCTGACGCCAAGGATATCGACGCCTACATGCTGGCCGACCAGCATCTGGACGAAGTCATCCACCAGGCCTGTCGCAACACCTTTGCTGTGCAAGCGGTCACTCCCATGATCGTTCAGTGCCGACGGTTCTGGTACGCCTATCAATATGAAGGGGACCTGGAGGCCGGAGCCCAAGCTCATTTAACCCTGGCCGAAGGCATCCAGGATGGAAACCCCGAACAGGCCTTGCAGGGCTCCGAGACGCTGATGGCCTACCTCAGCGCCTTCACCCGCAAAGTCATTGAATAAACCGATAGATCAACTATTAATAATCTGGAGACATCATGAATCTGAACGGAATCCTCGTTCCCATCGTTACCCCGTTTGACGCCAACAACCAGTTAAACGAAGCTGCGCTGGAGCGTCTGGTTGAGTGCTTTATTGAAGCCGGAGTAGGCGGTATCGTGGCTTGTGGAACCACGGGCGAATACTACGCGCTCAGTGCACAGGAGCGTCGCCGCGTGCTGGAGATTGTTGCCAGAACTGGCCGTGGCCGCACAACACTGATTGCCGGCGTGAACTCCATGTCGCCTGCCGAAGCCATCAGCCGAATCCGTGAAGCGGAAGAGCTAGGGTATGAGGCACTGATGCTCTCTCCCACCCCTTACAGCCTGCCCGGCCAGAATGAAGTGGTGGCGTATTTCAAGGAGGTCGCCGCGGCCACTGAACTGCCCATCGTCATGTACAACTTCCCGGCACGCATTGGCATCCAGATCGAGCTTGAATCCGTTTACGAACTGGCCAAGGTCAAGAACATTGTGGGCATCAAGGAGAGCAGCGGCAACTTCAGCCGGGTGGTTGCCATGGTCAATGCCAATCTGCCCGACTTCCAGGTTGTTTGCGGCTGCGATGACCAGGCGGCCGATTTCCTGTTCTGGGGAGTTCGTAGCTGGATCAGTGGCGGGGCCAATGTGTTTCCTGCCGAGCAGGTCCAAATGCTGAAAGCCGCCGAGCAAGGAGACTGGGACACGGTACGTCGCATGATGGCCGCCATGTTGCCCGCCATTGCCGCCATGGAGTCCGGCAACTACAACCAGAAAGCCAAACTGGGCTGCGTGCGTCACGGCATTGATGTCGGTTCGGTACGCTTGCCTCTGCTGCCAGTCGACGCGCAGGAACGAGATGACTTCCTGGCCCAGATCAACGCTTATCAAGTAGAACAGGAGGCTTGAATGCCCACGCAACAAGAGACTGTCTTTGAGTTGGCCCGCGCCGGAAAGCTGCACGCTTCCCATTTGATTCCTGGCTATCAAACCACGGCTTCGGCCCTGCTCGATAACGTCAGCCCTATCGACTTGGCCGTAATTGGCAACATCGCTGCCGGCCAAGCCTCGGATGTAGAAGCGGCGGTGGCTGCCGCACGCGCAAGCTTTGAGTCCGGCGAATGGTCTGAGTTGTCTCCGGCAGAACGCAAAAAAATCATGCTCAAATGGGTGGCCTTGCTGGAGCAACACGCCGAGGAACTGGCCGCACTTGATTGTGTGGACGCAGGCAAGCCCATTACTGAATGCCTGAACACCGACATGCCCGCCACCATCGATACCTTCAGCTGGTATGCAGAGACAGCCGATAAATGCTTTGGTCGAATTTCCCCAACCGGCTCCGACGCGCTGGGCTTGATCACCAAGGAACCCATTGGGGTCGTGGCGGCCGTCCTGCCCTGGAATTTCCCGGCTCAAATGTACGCCTGGAAAGTTGCGCCTGCGCTGGTGTGCGGCAATTCGGTCATTGTGAAACCGTCCGAGCTGACCAGCCTGAGCGCCTACCGCATGACACAGCTGGCACATCAGGCAGGCATTCCCGCAGGAGCCCTGATCCTGATCACAGGCACAGGCGAGGAAGTCGGAGAGCCTTTGGGCCGGCACGGGGACGTGGACATTGTGTCGTTTACCGGCTCCACCGAAGTGGGTCGCCTGTTTCTGAAGTATTCCGCAGAAAGCAATCTGAAGGAGGTCGTGCTGGAATGCGGCGGGAAAAGCCCCCAGGTCGTTTTTGAGGATGCCCTGCTGGACGAAGCAGTTCCGTCCATCCTGGCGGCCGCATTCTGGAACATGAGCGAAAACTGCAGCTGCGGCTCCCGCCTGATCGTACACAGCAGCCTGAAAGACACGCTGCTGCAAAAACTCAAACAGGGGCTGAGTTCCTGGAAAGTAGGTCTGCCTACGGATCCGGACGTGTCTATCGGGCCGATGGTAGAACAAGCGCACTTTGAAAAAGTGGCCAGCTTTCTGCAGAACCCCGGCAAAAACGCCAAGTTGGTTCATGGGGGGCGCATTCACAGTGACCTGGGCAGTGGTTGGTATATCGAGCCCACCATCTTCGATCACATCACCCCGGAAGACCGCCTCTTCCAGGAGGAAGTGTTCGGCCCCGTTCTGGCCATCACGACCTTCGAGACAGAAGAGCAAGCCATCGCCTTGGCAAACGATACCCAATATGGCCTGGCCGCCTCCCTCTACACGCTTGATGTACGGCGGGCGCAGCGTGTCTCGCGCAAAATCAAGGCAGGCACCGTTTCGATAAATGGCTTTTCCGAAGGCGACATCACCGCCCCCTTTGGCGGCTTCAAACTGTCCGGTTTTGGCGGCAAGGACAAGGGAATGGAGGCCCTGGATCAGTACCAGCAAACCAAGGCCATCTGGTATGTGAACCAGTAAGCCACTGCTTGCATAGCCCCGGCATCAATAAACCGGGCGCTGCACACCGCCCCCCCCCCTTCCAGACTCCTGGGCATACAAGCGGGGGGTGGTTCTGATCACTGAGCTGCTCCGGTTTTTTGAGCAGGTATGACATCCTGCTTCCAGCCCTTGCCCTGCCCGCTCGGCATAGGGCGCTCACGGTGTAACACTAGCAATCAGCCCGCAGCAGACAGAACGACATTAGTAGAAAAAAGCCCCCCGCTCCAAAGGCACCGTCTTATCAGTACACACCCGTTTCAGCTCCTGCGCGAACAGCTTGTCCACCGGACGCTGCTGACCGGCCACCCGAGTAAAAAGCGCGATAGGCGACAAGCCCCACTCAAAGGAGTACGGCACAATCGCCACGCCGGACACGCGCACCAGTTCTTCAGCAATTTCGGTCGGGACCACAGACACAGCACGGGAGTGATTCACGATCAGTTCACCGATCAGCTTGGGTGAAGAGGTTTCCACACTGGGCACCGGCTCCAACAAGCCTGCCCGCAAAAACAGATTCGCCACCTGCCGCCGCATCGGGGTATTGCGCGGTCCCAGAATCCAGTCCAGATCCTGCAATTGCGCCCAATCCAACTTGCGTCGGCCCAATCGCCCCGCCAGTTCCCGGCTGGCAATCAAGCGTGGTTGCTGCGCGTACAAGGCTTCATGGCGCAGCCCTTTCATATTCAAGTCCGGAGAACTGCGCGCCACCACTGCATCCAAAGCGTGATCACGCAGTTGTTCCAGCAACGTTTCCGTTAGCCCCTCGGTAATGCTGACGGACACCACCTGCCCTTGAGGGCGAGTTGCCCGCAAGGCCGTGGAAACCAGCTTGCCGGACACCAGGGGAATCACCCCCAGCCGCAAATGTGCTTGCCGCCCCATGCTGTGCGCCTGCAAGTCCAGACTCAACAACTCCATGTCCTGCACCATGGCCCGAGCACGTGAAATCACGATCTGCCCTTGCGCTGTTGCCTCCATACCACGCGATGAACGCAGGAATAGCGGTGTGCCAAAGACTTGCTCCACCTCGGCCAAGGCTTGAGTGACCGCAGGCTGAGTCATCGCCATTAAATCCGCCACTTTGGTCAGCGAGCCCAAGCGGTCGATCTCGATCAGCAGAGCCAGGTGACGCAACCTGAGTCGTTGTACCAGGCGATGGGCGATATCGTTTGTTTCCAAGCCTTTACCCCTATCTATAAGCATTTGCTAATAGGGTAATAATAAGCCCTAATACTACGGACTGTTTAATTATCTACACTTGTTGAAAGCCGGCGCTGGCGCACTATTCGCCACGCCTTCCCTGGATTTCACCAAACACCTGTTTGGCGCCTGAGCAAGAGGACACGATGAGTTCACCTGTAGATCGACAAGCCGCCCTGGATTACCACGAGTTCCCCATTCCCGGCAAAGTCACCATTGCCGCGACCAAACCCCTGGTCAGCCAACGTGACCTGGGCCTGGCCTATTCCCCTGGTGTTGCTGCCGCCTGCGAAGAGATCGTGGTCGACCCGAAAAACGCCTTCCGCTACACCGGCCGGGGCAATCTGGTGGGCGTGATCTCCAACGGTACCGCTGTGCTGGGTCTGGGCAATATTGGGGCCCTGGCCTCCAAACCCGTGATGGAAGGCAAGGCCGTTCTGTTCAAGAAATTTGCTGGCCTGGACGTGTTTGACATCGAGATCAACGAAACCGATCCCGACAAGCTGGTGGATATCATCGCCGGTCTGGAGCCCACCTTCGGTGGCATCAACCTGGAAGACATCAAGGCACCCGAGTGTTTTGAAGTGGAGCGCAAGCTGCGCGAACGCATGAACATCCCCGTCTTTCACGACGACCAGCACGGTACCGCCATTTGCGTGACGGCGGCTTTCCTGAACGGCCTGAAAGTGGTCGGCAAAGATATCAAGAAGATCAAGGTTGTGACCTCCGGTGCCGGTGCGGCCGCGCTGGCTTGCCTGGACTTGATGGTGGACATGGGCCTGCCCGAAGAAAATGTCTGGGTCACCGACATTGACGGCGTGGTCTACAAAGGCCGCCCTGGTCACCAGGTTCCTGAACTGGCCCGTTTCGCCAAAGAAACCGAGGCCCGCAAGCTGGCTGATGTCATCGACAACGCTGACGTTTTCGTGGGCCTGTCCGCCGGTGGCGTACTGAAAGCTGAAATGCTGCAGAAAATGGCAGACCGTCCCTTCGTGATGGCGCTGGCCAACCCCACCCCCGAAATTTTGCCTGAAGTGGCCAAAGCTGCTCGCGATGACGTCATCATGGCAACCGGCCGTTCGGACTTCCCGAATCAGGTCAACAACGTGCTGTGCTTCCCCTACATCTTCCGCGGTGCGCTGGATGTGGGCGCCACCACGATTACCCGTGGCATGGAAAAAGCTGCTGCCCGCGCGATTGCGGCTCTGGCTGAAGAAGAGCAAGACGAAGCCGTGGCCGCTGCCTACGGTGGCTACGGCCTGAGCTTTGGCCCCGACTACCTGATCCCCAAGCCATTCGACCCACGTCTGATCGTGCGCATCGCCCCCGCCGTGGCTCAAGCCGCCATGGAAGAAGGCGTGGCAACCCGCCCTATCGCTGACCTGGAAGGCTACATCGCCAAGCTGCAACAGTTTGTCTACCACTCTGGCGCGTTCATGAAGCCCGTGTTTGCCGTAGCCAAGCAATTGGTGCGCGAAGGCGGCAAGGCTCGCATCGTCTTTACCGAAGGTGAAGAAGAACGTGTGCTGCGCGCCGTGCAAGTGATTGTGGACGAGAAGCTGGCCCACCCGATTCTGGTTGGCCGTCCTGCCGTGCTGCTGTCTCGCATCAAGAAATTTGGTCTGCGCCTGCGCTTGGGCGTGGATGTGGAAGTGACCAACCCCGAGTCTGACGACCGTTTCCACCAGTACTGGACCACGTACTGGGAAAAAATGTGTCGTCGCGGTATCAGCAAGGAAATGGCTCGCGTGGAAATGCGTCGCCGCCTGACCCTGATTGGCTCGACCATGGTGCACCTGGGTGATGCCGACGGCATGATCTGCGGCACGATCGGTTCCTACCACAACCACCTGCGCTATATCGACGAGATGATCGGCCGCAAGCCCGGCTCCAGCGTCTACGCTGCCATGAACATTCTGCTCCTGGGCGAGCGTACGGTTGCCTTGACCGACACACACGTCAACGACGATCCGAACGCACAGGAAATTGCGGAATACACGATTGAAGCCGCCCGCATGTTGAGTACGCTGAGCCTGGAACCCAAGGTGGCCCTGCTGTCGCGCTCCAACTTTGGTACCGACTCGGCCACTTCCGGACCCAAAATGCGTGAAGCCCTGCGTTTGATTCAGGAGCAAGCCCCTGACCTGGAAGTAGACGGTGAAATGCATGCCGACTGCGCTCTGGACGAAAGCTTGCGCAATCGTACCTTGCCCAACTCCTCGCTGAAAGGCTCGGCCAACCTGCTGGTCTGCCCGAACGTGGACGCTGGCAATATCAGCTACAACCTGCTGAAGACTGCTGCTGGCAGCAACGTGGCCATCGGTCCTTTCCTGATGGGCGCCAATGCTCCTGTACACATCCTGACTTACAGCTCCACCGTACGCCGCATCATTAATATGACGGCCTTGACCGTGCTGCAAGCCAATCGTGGCTAGGCCTTAGGGCAGAAATGAAAAACCGGCCTGTGCAGGCCGGTTTTTTATGGCTGACATTTAAAGTCCAAGGCTTATTCCAGCTTGATATTGCCTTTCTTGACCACGTCGTGGGCCCAGTCGTACTGCTCCTTGATTTCCTTGGCGAACTCTTCAGGCGAGTTACCCGACGGTGTTGCCCCCTGCTTTTCCAGAGCCGAAATAATTTCGGGTTTCTTCAAGGCTTCCGCAGCAGCGGCATGCAGCTTGGCAACGATTTCAGGCGGCGTACCCTTGGGAGCCAGCAGACCATACCAGGCCGGGCTGTTCAGCTGCGGGTAGCCTTCTTCGGCCAAGGTCGGCACATCTTTCAGAGCAGGCAGGCGCTCGGGCCAGGCAATAGCCAGTGCGCGCAAGTTGCCAGCCTGGATCTGGGCCATGGACGACGGCAGGTTATCAAACATGGCATTGATCTGGCCACCGACCGCATCCGTTACAGCCGGGCCGGCACCACGGTAAGGCACGTGCACGATATCAGTGCCGGTTTCCAGCTTGAAGGCTTCGCCAAACAAGTGCAGCACCGAGCAAGTGCCCGAGCTGCCGTAGGAATACTTACCTGGATTGTCTTTCAGTTGCTGCACGAACTCCTTGAAGTTCTGTGCCGGGAATTTGGGGTTGACCTCGATCACGTTGGGCAGGTTGGCAAAGTTGCTGACCGGCACAAAGTCTTTCAAGGGGTCGTAAGGCAAATCATTGGGGCGGCAAGCGGGATTTACTGCCAGAGTCGAAATGGTGGCAATTGACAAGGTATAGCCGTCAGGTTTGGCGCGAGCCGCTTCTGCCGCTCCAATAGCGCCACCGGCACCACCCTTGTTTTCTACCACCATGGACTGGCCCAGCACTTCGCTCATGCCCTTGGTCACAATGCGCGCCACAATATCGGTGGAGCCGCCTGGCGCAAAAGGAACAATGACGCGAATCGCTTGATTAGGATAATCCGCTTGAGCATGAGCGACATTAGCCGTGCCGATCATGGACAAACTTGCACAAAGGGATAGCAGCGCAAATTTCTTGGGAAACTTCTCTATCATGGGAACATCTCCTCTTTAGTCTTTTTGTAGATCCATCCCCTGGGTAAGGGGAACTAACCAATAATAGCGCAGCTACTCCTCATCAATTGTTAATTCTGAAAGCAGATACCTACAGGGGATATACCTATATCTGCCTTTAATTACCGTCATCATGGCCACAATATTCCCGCTGATCCTGCCCGATTTTCTGTTGATAGCGCTGGGGGCATTGCTGCTGCATCGCTTTCATTTCAGCCGGGATTTTTTCCAGGGTGCCGAAAAGCTGGTCTATTACGTCCTGTTTCCAGCCCTGCTGTTTGATTCCATTACCCGCATCCCGCTCAATCTGGGCGATACCTGGCCTTTATTGGTCGCTGCGGCTGTTTTAATTGCTGTAGGCACGGTTTTGGCTTGGTTAGCCCTGCCCATTCTGAAACCCGAACATTTGCAGCACGCGGCCCTGACTCAATGCGCCTTTCGCTTCAATACCTATTTGGGGATGTCTCTGGCCAGTGCGATTGCCGGGCCATCGGGTGTCGCCGTTATGGCTTTGCTGGTGGGCTTTTCTGTTCCCATGGCCAATATGGTGGCAGTGACCGTGCTGGCGCGGGGGCAGCAAGGCCGTATCGCCATCGAGCTGCTTAAAAATCCCCTGATTCTGTCTACTGTTGCTGCACTGGCCTGGAATCTGGCTGGTTTGTCCGTACCAGGCCCGGTTCAATTGGCCTTTAGCCGCTTGGGGGCTTGTGCCCTGGGGATTGGTTTGTTGTGTGTAGGCGCCACCTTGTCCCTGCAAGGCTCGCGGCGTGCCGGGGCCTTGATCGGCTGGATTACGGCCATCAAGCTGCTGGCTTTGCCCTTGGCGGCCCTGGCAATTGCCTGGGTGTTGGATATGAGCACATTGGAGCGCCAGATGTTACTGGTATTTGCTGCCCTGCCTACGGCCTCTTCTGCCCACGTACTGGCTGCCCGCATGGGAGCCGATAGCCGTCTGGTCGCGCTGACCATGTCGATCGGCACTATACTAGCGGGCTTGACCATTCCATTGTGGTTATCCCTCGCTACCTGATCCAAGCCTATGAATCCGCAAGCTTTAACCCTGTCCTTGCCTGACGAGGACGCTACCACCGCCTTGGCCGAGCGCCTTGCCCCGCTGCTAAGCGGTCAGGTTCCCGGTGTGCCTGTGGGTGGCCGAATTCATCTTCATGGTGACCTGGGCGCCGGTAAAACCCACTTTGTTCGGGCCCTGTTACGGGCTTGTGGCGTTACCGGTCGTATCAAAAGTCCTAGCTACGCTTTGCTTGAAAGTTATAAAGTTTCTAGCTTATACTTCTATCATCTTGATTTTTATAGATTTAGCGATCCACGAGAATGGGTCGACGCAGGTTTTCGCGATATTTTGCAAGACAATGCTGTTGTGCTGATCGAATGGCCCGAAAAAGCAGGGGATTTATTGCCCGAGCCCGATCTGGATTTACACCTGGATTATTGCGGTGACGGTCGTTTGGCCACCCTGGATGCACGCAGCGCCAAAGGAACGCTATGGATTACGACACTCGCCCCCAGCCTGCAGAAGTAGCCCCAGCCGGCAAGGCCCGTCGCCGATTCGTCGCCACGGCCACCACCCTGTTCCTGCTTCCCGTCATACCGCGGCTGGCGAACGCCAGCACCATCGTGGCCGTCCGTACCTGGCCGGCAGACGAATACACCCGCGTCACCCTGGAAATGGATAGCGAGCTCAAGGCCGAGCACTTCACACTGGAAAACCCCCATCGCATGGTGGTGGATATCCAGGGCCTGACCATGAACCGCACCATCGAGGAGCTGGTTTCCAAGGTCCGCCCCAATGACCCCTACATTCGCTCCGTGCGCGTGGGCCAGAACCGCCCCGACGTCGTGCGTCTGGTGCTGGATCTGAAACAGGCCGTCGCTCCACAGATCTTTACCCTCAAGCCCGTTGGCGAATACAAGTACCGTCTGGTGCTGGACTTGTACCCGCGCGTGGCGCAAGACCCGCTGCTGGCCTTGCAAATTCAGGACGATAACGACCCCCTGGCTTCCGTCCTGGAAAGCCTGGCTCAAAACTCGCCTGACGCCCCTGTGCCTACGGTACAAGGGCAAACCTTGCCGCCCGTCGCTCGTACGCCGCCTCCTGTCACGACTCCACCGCGCTCCCCTTCGCCTGCAGCCACGCCGGGTACTCCCAATCGTCCCTTGCTGATTGCGCTGGACCCCGGCCACGGTGGAGAGGACCCCGGTGCCATCGGCCCCGGTGGTACGCGTGAAAAAGATGTGGTGCTGAACATAGCCCGACGCTTGAAACGTCTGATTGATGCGCAGCCCAATATGCGTACTTATTTGACGCGTGACTCGGACTTCTTCGTGCCGCTGCAAGTGCGTGTGCAAAAAGCCCGTCGGGTGAAGGCAGACCTGTTCATCAGTATTCACGCTGACGCCTGGATCAAGCCTAGTGCGCGTGGCTCGTCCATCTACGCCCTGTCTCAAAACGGTGCCACCAGCTCGGCTGCTCGGTGGCTGGCCAAGAAAGAGAACGATGCTGACTTGATCGGTGGTCTGAACCTGGGTTCCCACAACCGTCAGGTTGCGCAAATTCTGCTGGACCTGTCCACAGCCGCACAGATTAACGATTCGGTGAAAGTGGGCTCGCGTCTGCTGGGCGAGATCGGCAAGATCAACCGCCTGCACAAGCGCAATGTTGAACGCGCTGGTTTTGCTGTGCTGAAAGCACCCGATATTCCATCGATTCTGATCGAAACGGCATTTATCAGTAATCCGGAAGAAGAGCGTCTGCTACGCAGTTCTTCGCATCAGGACAAGATTGCCCAAGCCATTCTGACCGGCATCCGGGGATATTTTGCCGAGTTTCCTGCACTGGCCAGCCGCAGCTAACTATCTGCTTTTTTTGTTTCTATAGAGTCTGAAGCTGTCCAGAAAAGAGAGCATCTTTGGGCAAGGACCTGTTTGAACCTGAATCGGTGTGGCCTTTTCTTGAGGGGGAGCCGCTAGTCGGAGGGCGAGTCAGGGTTCTGGCCGCAGGCTCTTGAGCTATCCAGGATACAAGCCCCGTGCTGTTTGAGCGCGACGCTTATAGCTCGTCCGGGGGACGAGCTATCGCGCGAGTTCACGGGGCGCCTGGATAGCTCAAGAGACAAGGGTACCCGTGCGCAGCACGGGCCAGGGCCCCGCCTGCCGACTAGCGGCCCCCCCTCAAGAAAACTGAGGCATTCTTTACTAAAGGCTGAAACAGAGGCGGTTTTTTAAAAATACGGAGAGTGCCAGTAGTTACCTTGAACACTTGAACCCAGATGTTGCGACAGCTTTTACCCCCTCGCCCACAACAGCGATATCTGACAGGTTCCCGAAATAAAAAAGGACGCCTACTGGCGTCCTTTCCTTAACCTTTAACAAGCAAACAATCCAATCTCAAATCCTACAAAGTCGCATTACCCTTGCTCTTGCGCTTGAAAATCTTCCACAAGGCCCCAGCCACGACAGGCACCGCGGCAGCCGCAATACCAATCAGCACAATGGTATTCAAATGCGCCTTGATGAAAGGCACATTACCAAAGAAGTAGCCCAGGGTAATCAAGCTGCAAATCCACAGTACCGCGCCAGTAATGTTGTACATCTGAAAGCGCATGGCATTCATATGGCCCACACCCGCTACAAAAGGCGCAAAAGTACGGAACAAAGGCAGGAAGCGGGAAATGACGATGGTCTTGCCACCATGCTTTTCATAAAAAGCATGGGTTTTGACCAGAGCACGACGATCCAGGAATCGGGATTCCTGGGTAAAGACTTTCGGGCCTATATACCGCCCCACGTGATAGTTCACGGTATTACCCAGCACGGCTGCCACGATCAGCAGGCCACCCAGCATGACCGGGTCCAACATGCCCGAAGCGCCAAAGGCCCCGGCAATAAACAACAGGGAATCGCCCGGCAGGAAGGGCAAAACCACAAGCCCGGTCTCGCCAAATATAATCAAGAACAGAACAAGATAAATCCAGGCTCCATACTGCTCGACCCACACACCCAGGTACTGGTCAATATGAAGGATCATGCTGAGTAAATCGGGCATAGTTCCACACCAAAATAACAATCCAGCCAGTCCAATACTGGCCAGACCGACACCATAGAGCAAGCGGTTAAAATAAGCCGCTACCGTTTGAAACCCGTTGAACGTGTAATGTTCAACCCTGAATACACACAAGGCCAGCCGCCCTATGTCATCAAGACGCCGTATTATCCCACTCCCGGACCTGCTTGTAAGCCAAATTGCGGCCGGTGAAGTTATCGAGCGCCCGGCATCTGTCCTGAAGGAATTGCTGGAAAACGCGATTGACGCCGGAGCCAGTGCCATCGAGATTCGCCTGGACGGCGGCGGCATACGCCGCATCTCTGTCAGCGACGATGGCCACGGCATCACCCAGGAAGAATTGCCCCTGGCGCTGCTGCAACATGCCACCAGCAAGATTCGCTCGCTGGAAGAACTGGAGTCCGTGGCCTCCATGGGCTTTCGGGGGGAAGCCCTGCCCTCAATTGCCTCGGTAGCCCGCCTGACGATCAACTCGCGCACTCAGGACGACCCGCACGCCTGGGAGTACTCACTGGGTCAAAGCGAACCCCAGCCCGCCTCCGGGCAGATTGGCACGCATGTGGATGTACGCCAGCTGTTTGACGAGATCCCCGCCCGTCGCAAGTTTTTGCGCACGGAAGGCACGGAGTACGGCCACTGCGTGACCGCGCTGGAGCGCATCGCCCTGGCACAGCCGCAAATCGCTTTCCGCCTGTTTCACAATGACAAGCCCCAACGCCACTGGCGCAGCGGCACACTGGAGCAACGCCTGCTGGATATCTTGGGCAAAGAGTTTATTGAGCAAAGCCTACCTGTCGCCCAGGAGCAAGGTCTGATCAGCTTGCGTGGTCTGGTGATTCACCCCGCCCATGCTCGCCCCAGTGCAGACAAACAGTTCTTGTTCGTGAATGGCCGTTTTGTGCGTGATCGTACTGTGTCACATGCTATACGCAGTGCTTATGCCGATGTACTGCATGGAGATCGCCAGCCTGCCTATGCCTTGTTTCTGGACATTGCCCCATCCACGCTGGATGTGAACGTACACCCCGCCAAGCACGAGGTTCGCTTCCGTGACAGCGGTGCCGTCTACCGCTTTGTGCTGCAGTCTGTTGGACAAACCCTGGCGCAAGGTAGCATGGCCGGGGAAACGCCAGTTGCCGCCATGCCTTTGCCTGAAGGCGCTACTCAGCCTCCTGTAACGGGCACACCCTACCCTTCGGCCACGCCTGGCACACCCAGCAGCTCCTACACCAGCAGCGAACCCGCCATGCCGTATAGCCATCCGGCCCGCCAAGGCTGGCAATCCAGTTTCAGCCTGCGCGAGCCATCTGGTGGCGGCAATGTCGACTGGAAAAGCATGTATCGCCCGATTGAACCTGCTCCCAGCAACACGCCAGTCACCAGCTATCAAAGCGAGGCAGACAGCACAACGGACGAGTTTCCCTTGGGCATGGCCCTGGGGCAGTTACACGGCATCTATATTCTGTCCGAGACACGCCAGGGCATGATTCTGGTGGACATGCACGCCGCACATGAACGCGTGGTTTACGAACAATTGAAACAGGCTCTGGATGGCCGCGAACTGCCTCGTCAGGATCTGCTGGTGCCGGTCGTATTCAGTTGCTCGGAAAGTGATATCGCCTTGCTGGATGAGCATCAGGAAACCCTGGCCGATCTAGGCCTGAGCATGAACCCGGCAGGCCCCACCACCATGGCCGTGCGTGCCGTCCCCGCCCTCCTGGCCCAAGGCGATATCGAATCGCTGGCCCGTGCCGTACTGCGCGATCTGGCCCAGGTAGGCTCGTCACGCCACCTGGATGAGCAACGCAACGAACTGCTCTCCACCATGGCCTGCCACGGCGCCGTACGCGCCAATCGTCGCCTGAGCATCCCCGAGATGAACGCCCTGCTTCGCAAGATGGAACAAACTGACCGGGCCGACCTGTGTAATCACGGCCGCCCCACCTGGTTCCAATGGAAGCTCAGCGAGCTGGACAAACTTTTTATGCGTGGACAATGAACGATTTACCCATTCTGTGCCTGGCTGGCCCGACGGCCAGTGGCAAAAGCGCAAGCACGCATATCCTGGCGCAACACTGGCCGATTGAAGTGATTGTGATGGACTCGGCCACGATTTACCGTGACATGGACATTGGCACCGCCAAACCCAGCGCCGAAGAACAAGCCGCTATCCCCCACCACTTGCTGGATATACGCGACCCGGTAGAGAGTTACTCAGCCGCAGAGTTCGCCACCGACGCAACCCGTCTTATTCAAGAAATCCGGGCGCGCGGGCATTACCCTGTGCTATGTGGCGGCACCATGCTGTATTACAAAGCCTTGCGCGAAGGCTTGAACGATTTACCGCAGGCAGACCCTGCCATTCGCCAGCAACTGGATGAGCGTGCCCAGGAAATTGGCTGGCCCGGCTTGCACGAGGAACTGACCCGCATCGACCCGGTGACGGCTGCCCGACTGGCTCCCCGCGACAGCCAGCGCATTCAACGTGCGCTGGAGATTTTCCATATCAGTGGCAAGACCATGAGTGACTGGCTCAAGGACAAAGCCCAGCCGCAAGAAGAGAGTCACCAATACGTCACCATGAGCCTGGAGCCAGAAGATAGATCCTGGCTGCATAAGCGCATTGCGGCTCGCTATCACGACATGATCGAGCAAGGACTGCTGCAGGAAGTGGAGAAGCTGTACCAGCGCCCTGATTTGCATCCCGGTCTGCCCTCCATTCGCTGTGTGGGCTATCGGCAACTGTGGTCGTATCTGGACGGCGAAGTCAGCCTGGACGTGGCGATCGAACAGGCGATTGCCGCGACTCGCCAACTAGCCAAACGTCAATTGACCTGGCTACGCTCCGAACCCGAGCGTCTGCAATTCAACTGCCAGAGCCCGCAAGCCGCCGAGCAGATTGTGCAAGCGGCACGCCAGATCTGGCCAGCCTGATACACCAGGCTCGCTCGTAGGAACGGCCCCTTGACGGCCGGATAGTATCCGACTGCCAAGGGGCCGTTCAAAGAGACCGTTTTTTTACCCGAAACGACTCTTACACCGAAGCGCTGCTCAGCTTGGGCAAGACTTTGGTACGCATGGCCACGTATTGGAACGCCCCCCCCAACAAAGCGCCGATCAGCCAGCCGTAACCCGCCATATTCGCCAGCGCAGGCACCCACACGGTCGCTACCGAGAACACGGCCGCCAGGAAGAAAGCGGCCATTGCACGCTTGTTCCAGCCGTTCTGGAAGTAGTAGGTACCGCTTTCTGCCAGGCTGAACAGATCCGACACCACGACACGCTGTTTGCGGATCAAGTAGAAGTCCACAATCATGATGCCGTACAAGGGAGCCAGCAAGGCGCCCAAGGTGTCCACAAAACCCGTAATGCCGATAGCGCTGATCAAGGGCAGCCACAAGGCACCGATAAAGAAAGCAATTACGGCTGTCAGAATGCCGCCCATCTTGGCAGAGATCAGCTCGGGCTTGAGGTTGGCCAAATCAAAGGCCGGTGGAATAAAGTTCGCCACCAGGTTGATACCCACGGTTGCGGCAAAGAAGGTCAAAGCCGCGATCACCGTTAAAGCCAAACTATCGACGCGATCCACAATATCGGTAGGGTTGGTCAAGGTTTCGCCAAACAACACAGCTGTACCGGCGGTAATGAACAAGGCCAGGAAGGAGAATACGGCCAGGCTGACAGGCAAGCCCATGAAGTTACCGATACGCATGCTGCGCTCGTCTTTCACAAAGCGCGAGAAGTCGCCGTAGTTGATCACAACGGCAGCAAAGTACGCCACCATAGTGCCCACCACCGCACCAAAGGCCATCAAGGGTCCGCCTTCGTAAGAGCCTTTACCGGCAAAGATCTCACCCACTTTATCGAGCAAACCACCGCCAGCCTTGTACCAGATCACGGCCAGCAAGGCGAACATCACCAGATACACCAACGGGCCCGCCCAGTTCAGGAAGCGCGTAATCCACTTCATGCCCATCAGGAAAATACCCAGCTGCAGGATGCAAACCACCACGTAAGACGCCCACCCCACCCAATCCAGCCCCAGGAACAAGGCTCCGCCGGGATGATCCAGCAAGGCATTGAACAACAGCGCCAAGGCCGTGGAGGCAAAGTAGGTCTGCACGCCATACCAGAAAATGGCCACAATCCCGCGCACCAGAGCAGGAAACTTGGCGCCCTTCACCCCCATGCTGATACGGGCAATCACAGGATAGGGAACGCCATACAGCACGCTGGGTTTACCGCTCAGATTCACCAGCCCCATCACAATAAAACCGGCCAGCAAGATGCCAGCAAATACGGCCCAACCATTCAGACCATAAGAAATAAACAAGGTGGCGGCCAAGGTGTAGCCAAACAGACTTTGAATATCGTTAGACCAGACGTTGAAAATCTCGAACCAGCCCCACAAGCGTTTTTGTCGTGGCAAAGGCGCCAAGTCTTCGTTGTGCAAAGCAGGATGCGGGTCTTTCAAAGATAAATCGCTGTGCTCCATTTTCTTCCCCCTAAGAAATTGCTTCTAACATTTCAGCTGAAATTTCTATGTGCTTGCCGTTACTGTAGGAGCCTTGCTGTTCGGGGAACATTATGGAATGTACGAGTAATACCTAAATTCGGATTAGCTCGAAAAACGACATAATCAAATCCATATAATATTTATTTGAAAAACAAATACATCAGATTCGATGCGGTAATACAGGGCAATTCAAAGCAGGATGCAGGAATAAAAAAAGCCAGCTTGATGAGCTGGCTTTTTTACTGACGGAAAGATCAGAGGTTTTTAGACCACTTCGGTCTGTGCCTGACCTTCCTGACGCTCCAGGATTTCGCCCAATTGGTAGACGGTTTCGCCTTGCTCGGACAAAGTGGCGCTGATGGCGTCTGCCTTGTCAGCAGGAACAATGATGATCATACCGATACCGCAGTTGAACACACGGTACATTTCTTCGTCGGCCACGTTACCGTTGCTTTGCAACCACTGGAACAAGGCAGGCATGGTCCAGGAATCGCGCTTCAGACGGGCAGTCAGGTGCTTTTGCAGAATGCGTGGCACGTTTTCCAGCAAGCCGCCACCCGTGATGTGAGCCAGGCCCTTGATGTCCGCACCGTGGGCAGCCAAGGCAGCCAGCACGGATTTCACGTAGATGCGGGTGGGTTCCATGACCACGTCAGCCAAAGGACGGCCATCAAGCTCGTCGGTAGGCTTGGCGTTGGCGTGCTTGAGAATCTTGCGAATCAGGGAGTAACCGTTGGAGTGGGCACCGCTGGAAGCCAGACCCAGAACCACGTCACCAGGAACAATGGACTTGCCATCGATAATGCGCGATTTTTCTACCGCTCCCACTGCAAAACCGGCCAGGTCGTACTCGCCTTCGGGGTACATGCCGGGCATCTCTGCCGTTTCACCACCGATCAGGGCACAAGCGGACAGTTCACAACCCTTGGCAATGCCGCCAACTACTTGAGCTGCCGTGTCGACCGACAGCTTGCCGCAGGCAAAGTAATCCAGAAAGTACAAGGGTTCTGCGCCCTGGACTAGAATGTCGTTGACACTCATGGCCACCAGGTCTATACCCACAGTGTCGTGGCGCTGCCAGTCAAATGCCAGGCGTAGTTTGGTACCAACACCGTCGGTGCCGGACACCAGAACGGGCTCTTTAAGGTGGGTAGGCACTTCAAACAAAGCGCCAAAGCCTCCGATTCCAGCCATGACGCCTGCACGCATGGTTTTGGCAGCCAGTGGTTTAATACGATCGACCAGGGCATCGCCCGCGTCGATATCCACGCCTGCATCGCGGTAGGTCAAGGAAACAGAAGTAGTGTTTTTCATGGGAAAAGCCGTGGGATATGTGAAAATTGCGAGTTGGACGAAATTGTACGACACATGACCGAGCAACTGATTCTGGATATATCTCCAGCACCGCCTGCCTCTTTGGACAACTTTGTTGCCGGAGCGAATCAGGCTGCGTTGCAGGCTCTGCGTCAATGCAGTCCAGGACGCGCGGTTTACCTGTGGGGACCGCCCGGCGCAGGTCGAACACATCTGCTGCGGGCGATGGCCAGTCAAGACGACAGCCGCTATTTTAGTTCAGATACACCCTCCCAGCCCATCTTTGACATCGCTACCGATGACAAAGCCCCTCCCAGCCTCTTGGCCATCGACGATATCGAACGTTTTGACGAGCACGGACAGGCTGCCGTATTTGCACTGTACAATCGCTGGCGCGAGTCGGCCACCCGGCCAGACGCCTTCACGCTGCTGGTCTCCGGCGACCGGGCTCCCAAAACCATGTCCGTGCGCGAGGACTTGCGCACACGCCTGGGCTGGGACCTGGTATTCAGGCTGGAATACCTGTCGGACGCCCATCGGGCCGAAGCCATGCAACAGCGAGCCGCTGCCCGCGGTCTGCAGCTGCAAGCGGAAGTGCTCAGCTGGATACTGACTCACTACGATCGCGATATGAACCGCTTGAGCGCACTGATCGATGCGCTGGACAATTATTCACTGGTAAAGAAACGCCCCATCACTTTACCCCTGCTCAAAGAACTTCTGGCCAACAGCCAGACCCAATCTTCTAGTTGAGTCATGACTGCTTCTTCTTTTATTGCCCTGTTTGATCTGGACCACACTCTGCTTCCTTTAGATAGCGATTACCAGTGGGCTGACTTCCTGGCCCGTACCGGCCGCGTCGGTGACCCCGCTGAAGCCATTCGTCTGAATGAAGACCTGATGGAACGCTATAACCAGGGATTGCTGACGGCCGAGGAATCGGCCGAATTCATGTTGGGCCTGCTCACCAATGCCAGCCAGGAAGAGTTGCTGGCCTGGCAGGACGAATTCATGCAGGCCGTGATCCTGCCCTCGATCAGCCCCGCTGCACGCGAACTGTTGGCCCAACATCAGGACCAGGGCCATCTGGTGGCAATCGTGACCGCTACCAACGAATTTGTGACACGCCCCATTGCTGCGGCATTGGGCGTAGACCACCTGATCGCCACCACCCCCGAAATGAAAGACGGCCGCTACACCGGCAAGATCAGCGGCGTGCCCAGCTTTCAGGCTGGCAAGATCACCCGTGTGGAGCAGTGGCTGCAAACCATGGGCAAAACTTTGGCCGACTTCGAGCGCAGCTGGTTTTACAGCGATTCGCCCAACGATCTGCCCCTGATGGAAGTGGTGACCGACCCCGTGGCAACCAACCCCAGCGACAAGCTGCGTGCCGTGGCCACCGAACGCAATTGGGTCGTCATCGATTTGTTCGCTGACATGATGGACAGCAAATCGTAAAATCAGACGCATGCTCAAGCGAACAATAAAAACATTTGTCGACCGGCTGCTCAAACCAGCCAAAAGCGCGCGTCCCAAAGGGCCGCGCCGCTACACACGAGAAGAACATGGCATAGACCGGCGTCTGGTCTCGCGTCATGCCATCAAAGTGTGCGAGGTCCTGAACCACGAAGGCTATCAAGCCTATGTCGTGGGCGGCGCAGTGCGCGATTTGCTGGTGGGCCTGGAGCCCAAGGACTTTGACGTGGCGACCAACGCCACGCCCGAGCAAATCCGCCCCCTGTTCCGTCGTGCCCGCATCATTGGCCGCCGCTTCCGCCTGGTACACGTGGTGTTTGGCCAGGAAATCATCGAAACCTCGACCTTCCGGGCCGACGATAGCGGCAAGCAAACGGACGAACATGGCCGCATCCTGCGCGATAACGAGTACGGCACCATCGAAGACGATGCCGCACGCCGCGATTTCACACTGAACGCGCTGTACTACGATCCCCTGACTGAAACCGTCATCGACTACCACAACGGGGTAGCCGATCTGAAAGAGCGTCAGGTACGCATTATTGGTGATGCGGAAACCCGCTATCGCGAAGACCCGGTGCGCATGCTGCGTGCCGTGCGCTTTGCCTCCAAGCTGGATGCCACCATTGAACCGGCAACGGATGCGCCCATTCGTTCCTTGTCGCGTCTGATCGAGAACGTACCCGAGTCCCGTCTGGCTGACGAAACACTCAAGCTGCTGAACTGCGGCCACGCCATGGACTGCATCCAGCGCCTGCAGGCGCTGGGTCTGCACAGCAAGCTCTTGCCTATGGTCGAGCCGGTTCAACGCCTGCCCGCTGGCTCTGAATTCCTGGATATGGCCCTGGCCCGCACCGACACCCGCGTTCGTGCTGGCAAATCGGTCAGCCCCAGCTTTATCTATGCCTGCCTGCTCTGGAAGCTGGTCAAGCAAGAGTGGGAACGACGCAGTGCCCAGGACATGCATCCCCAGCAGGCCTTGCTGGAAGCCGCCGACCTGATCCTGGAAAAACAAAGCCGCATCATGCCGATTCAAAAGCGCTTCCAGTCGGATATGCGCGAAATCTGGTTCATGCAGCCCCGTTTTGAGCGCATCGCCAATCGCGCTATCTGGCGCATGACGGAACAACCTCGTTTCCGTGCCGCTGTGGATTTTTTACAACTACGCGCCGAAGCCAAAGAGGTGGATAGCGTGCAGGCGCAGTGGTGGATGGATCTGGCCGATGCTGGTGACGAAGAACGCAGCAATATGATTGCCGTACGTAAACCCGCTGGCACCGCCGCTACCGGCTCGCGCAGCGGCCAGCGCCGTACCCGCCGCCGTCGCTCCAACGCCAAGCGCAGCAACGCAACGGGTGGAAGCGAATCGTGATTCCAGGCAGCACCACCGTTTTCGTCGCCATGGGCGCGAATCTGGGCGAAGCACGACAAACTCTGGAAACAGCAGCGGCTGAACTGGCCGCTACTGCTGGCATCCAGGATCTGACGCTGGCCCATTTCTACGGCACGGCTCCCGTCGATTCCAGTGGCCCGGATTACGTCAATACAGTCGTTCGCTTCACCTGCACCCTGGCTCCCGAGACCTTGCTGGACCGTCTGCAACACATCGAGCAAGAGCACGGCCGCACGCGCCTGTACCGTAATGCCCCCCGTACCCTGGATCTGGACTTGCTGCTTTACGGGCAAGAGCAGATCAACACAGAGCGGCTGATCGTACCCCACCCCCGCATGCATGAACGTGCTTTTGTGCTGGTACCGCTGGCTGATCTGGCTCCTGAACTTGAACTGGCTCAAGGCCACATCAGGGAGTTACTGATCAACGTGCAAGACCAGGAAATCAAGCGGATGAGTTGATACCTGCGGCCAGGCCTGCGTCCGTAGCGGAGCCTGTCGCCAGCCGCCAGCCCATTTGCAAGACCTGGGTAATACTGCTGACAATTTCCTCGCGGCGGGCCGCAGAGTCCACACGCAGCGCATACGAAGGATGCCAAGCTGCAATTACCCACGTCTGCCCTAAAAGAAACGGCTTGGCCAAATACTGAGCAAGCGGCACTTGGGTTCCCAGCAAAGCAGTCAAGGCCGTCGCCCCCAAAGTGACGATGACAGCAGGTTCAAGGCGCGCCAGTTCTTCCTGCAACCAGTGCCCACATGCCTGCACTTCGGCTTGAGAGGGGCTGACATGCAAACGCTGCTTGCCTCGCCCTTTCCATTTGAAATGCTTGACGGCATTGCTCAGATACAACGCATTGCGTTCAATACCGGCACGCTGCAAAGCCTGATCCAGAACCTGCCCTGCAGGACCGACAAAGACACGCCCTGCCAAATCCTCGTAATCACCGGGTTGCTCGCCCAGCAACATCATACGCGCTGTTGTCGGGCCTTCTCCCGGCACGGCTTGCGTAGCGTGCTCCCATAGGCCGCAGCGACGACAGGCTTCCAGTACAGACGGTTCACTGCGGTAAGGCTGTGCGCTGTGGGCCTCCACGGCGACTGACTTGCCCGGCATCCGGGCTACCGCACTAAACTGCCCCACTCGCCGGGCGCCATTACGTGCCTCGCTAATCATGGCGGGAATCAAGCTGGCTTCGGGCAGGCCTTTCCAGAATCGCACTGGCATGCTCTGCTGCAGAGCGGTTTCATTCAGCCGAGCCGGATTGAAAATGCTTTGGTAATAGCGCAACCACAAGGCCTCCACCTGATCATCGGCCGGGCCCGCCCGTAACGCCTCTATATTGTCGGGGGCATCCTGCAGCTGCAGATTCTGACCATCCCACAATGCAAGCCCTTGCGGCGTCGCGATACACCACGACGTGCCCCCCATGCGTTTGGAGAAATAGTCCGCAATCCACTCCAGCACATCATGCTCGGGTTCAAACCAGGCCCAGTACTCGGGCTGCATGCCCTTGCCACAATGGCGGAACCGTACATAAGCCATCATGTCGTGTTTTTCCTTACGTACCGCTTTAGCCATCTCGTACAAACGGGCACCATCTTCGTCTGCTACCGACTCCACACTGCGATCACCCTGATGCCAGCGCCACAGGACACGGTAAAGTAAAGCCCAACGCGCTGGCGCACGACACAGGGCCGCATCCTGCAGCAAGGCTGCCAGCCCTTTGGAAATACGCACAGACACACTGGAAACGGGCTGCTGCGCCTGGGGCTCTTGCAAGGAAACAGGCGGGGAAAGCGGCGTATGGATTGCTTCATACTCCAGCCCGATTTGCTGCCCTTGCCGCCCCGAATCCGGGCTTGCTTCTGCCCAACAAAGCTCCTCCGGCGACCAGCCCTCGGCCAACGCGCGTAATGCCTGCTCACGCCAGGCCAGATAACCGCCGTTCACCATCAGAGTCATCATGACTGTTGGCTCCTGCTGCCAGAAAGAAGCAAGGTCGTCACACAAGGAGGATTCATAGCAAGCTCAGTTGCTGCGGATTGCTCGAGAGCATGCGTCGCAGCTTGTCTGACGCAGCCTCAGCAAGGCCAGGACGGTAATCCTGGACCACTACAAACGGCTGCAATGTCTTGATGGAACACCGCAAGCGAATCAAGTCCTGATATCGGATCGCCCGCATCTGACGAAGCTCGACCAAGCGCTTGGCATTGCGTATGCCTATACCCGGAACACGCGCAATCAGACGCTCGGGCGCCCGATTCAGATCTACCGGAAAAACCGCTCGATTGGACAAGGCCCAAGACAGCTTGGGATCAATATCCAAGGGTAAATCGCCCTTATCCTGAAACAGCTCCTCGGCCCGGAAACCGTAGCTACGCAGCAGGAAATCGGCCTGATAAAGACGATGCTCCCGCAAGAGCGGCGGCGGCTGGGCTGGCAGCGCCGACGAACTGTCCGGGATGGGGCTGAATGCCGAGTAATACACCCGCTTGAGCTTGTAGGCCCCGTACAAGGTCTGCGCCGTTTTCAAGATATTGCGGTCATCCGCTGCATCCGCACCGACAATCATTTGTGTACTTTGCCCGGCAGGCACTTTAGGCCGCTTCTCCTCCTGAGCCTGTTCCTGGGACAGACGAATGACGCCCATGGCGCGCTTGATCGTATGCCCACTTTTCTCGGGCGCAAGACGGCTCAGGCCAGCGTCTGTGGGAAGCTCGATGTTGACGCTGAGGCGGTCTGCATAAAGACCAGCCAACGTAATCAGTTGGGGATCAGCATCCGGAATGGTTTTAAGGTGGATATAGCCGCGAAAATGGTGATCTTCGCGCAAGGAGCGCGCCACCTCGACCAGACTCTCCATGGTGTAGTCCGAACTTCGTATGATGCCCGAGCTCAGAAACAGACCATCTATATAATTACGCCGATAAAAATCCAGCGTCAGATCAACCACTTCAGCAGGCCGAAAACGCGCGCGTGGCACGTTGCTGGAGCGCCGGTTCACGCAATACAGGCAGTCATACTGACAAAAATTGGTCAGCAGTATTTTGAGCAGCGAAACGCAGCGCCCGTCAGGCGTGAAGCTATGACAGATGCCGGCCCCCGTACTGGCCCCAAGACCCGTACGCCCACGGGAATCCCGTTTGGGCGCGGCACTGCTGGCGCAAGAGGCATCGTACTTTGCCGCGTCGGCCAGAATCTCGAGTTTGCGCGATAGCTCCATGATCGAAATACTGTATATAAAAACAGCATTATACAGTTTTCGGTCAAGGCGTCACTTATCAAAAAAATGCTCAAAGAGGCCAAGCGGCCTGGCCTGTCCGGCAAAGGACAAGCCAGGCAAACCAGCTCAAGCTAAAGGATCACGCGTCCAAAAGCTTGATCAAGGCCTCTTGATGATTGGATCGAGCTTCCAGCAATTGCCGCCCTTCTTCGGTCAACATGGCTATCAGGGGAGCGGGGAAAGGGGAAGGAGTCTGCGTCGTTTGCGGGATGGCTTGGACTAATCCCAGCGACTGTAATTGTTCAAAAACTGCTTGTTTCTTGTGCCAGGGGGTTTGGCGTAAGCGCACGAGCTCAAGAGTGTTCCAGATTGTGGGGTTGAGCTGCGGAATAGTGATGGAGCGCTGAAGTTGCGTCATACAAGGCCCTTAATTAAGACCACCCATACCGACGTTGTGTGCCCATAAGGGAGGTCAGCCAGAAAGCATCCCTATACCGTACAACATAACGATGTACAGAATATTTCAAGGAGTTCTGACAGACATCGTCGCAGCGCTCCTCCAAGACTCCAATAAGCAATAACCCGCGCTTGCGCCCTGGCAAACCCGGAAAAATCAGTCCGGGCCCGTTTTTTCTGCTCATTTTTTTTGATGCAAAATTGTTCCGAAAAGCAGCAAAAACACAACAAACGATCCGGCTCCAGCCAACCCCAGATTCGCGCTTAAACCGTAGGCATCCACAGTCTGCCCGCCCAGCCAGGAGCCAAGCGCTATGCCGATATTGAACACAGCCACGTACAACGACGTAGCCACCTCAACAGCATTGGCAGCGGCCTTCATCATCCAGCTCATCAGCCCTACCGACACCCCGCCATACGCCAGGCCCCAAAGCAGCAAAATCGCACCTCCACTCAGCGGTGACCTACCCACTGTCAAGAAAAGCAAAGCAGTGATGCTTAGACCCAACGCTATCGCCATCAAGCTGGCTTCAGTGCGTTTGGCCGCCGACATCCCGATCAGGAAATTGCCCACAATCCCGGCCACTCCATAAGCAAACAACAAGGCTCCTATCCATTGAGCACCTATGCCGGAAACAGACAGCAAAAGAGGACGTACAAAGGTAAATGCGCTGAAATGCCCCGCGACCAGAATCAGGGTCAAGAGCAAACCAAACCATAACTGCCGATTGCCAAACTGCTCGGCGAACTGACGCCATGTGGTCGAGCGCGACACGGACAGGGGCGGAATCACGGCCAGATGGAAGATCAACACCAAAGCGCTCAGCAGCGCCATGCCGCCAAACGCCCAGCGCCATCCAGCCAGCTCGCCCATCAAGGCGCCCAGTGGCACGCCCAACACAGAAGCGGCGGCAACCCCACCGAAGATGATCGAGGTTGCCAAACCTACAGACTGAGCCGGAACCAGACGGGATGCCAAGCCACCTGCAATGGCCCAGATGCCTCCCATACAAAAACCAACCAGAACACGGGCGGCCAGCATCCAGGCGATGCTGGGAGCCAGGGCGGAGGCTATATTGGCCATCACCAGCAAGGCCAGCAAACCGCACAGAATGCGGCGTCTGTCCACGCCACCAGAGGCCAGCACCACCAGAGGCGCAAACAGGGCTGCCAACAAGGCAGGCAAGGAAATCAGCAAAGCAGCCGTCCCCGTGGAAGTCTGCAAACTGTCTGCAATAGGAGTCAGTAAACCTACGGGCAGCATTTCCGTCGTGACCACAGAAAAAGTGGCTAGGCCAACGGCGATAACGGCCAGCCAGGACTGCCGCTTGCTGGGCTGCCCGGTCATGGATAGAGAAGAGGTATTCATCGCTACATGCTCAAAGAAAGAAGTCTAGACAGCGCAGGAGCGGGCTACTACGGGTGCGCGCAAACTTTGATAGCTGCACAAGGCAAGCAAGACGATCAGGGCAGCGGCATAGAGCGCAACCATAAAGCCGGAACTGGCTCCGCCCTGATCCACCATCCGCCCCGAAGCGGCAGCCCCCATAGCCACACCAATATTCAGACCAGCCAGCAGCCAGGTCATGCCCTCGGTTAATTGCTGCTCCGGCACCACACGCTCGACCAGCGACATGGCCACAATCATGGTGGGGGCGAAAAACAGACCAGCCAGCAAAACCGCCCCTGCCAGCTGTACCACGCTGGCCACCAGCAATAAAGGCAAGGTCGTAGCGGCGGTAGCCAAACCGCCCAACAGCAGCAGGCGATGCAAAGGGATGTTCAGCTTCAAACCACCAAACACCAGACCTGCTGCGCAAGAACCCAGGGCGTAAGCCGACAGCACCAGGCTGGCCGCCCCCGGCTGCCTCATCTGCTGGGCAAAGGCCACGCTGACAATATCCACGGTGCCCACAATCACGCCCATGGCGACCATCAGCAATGCCAGCAAACGCACACTATTCAGACGCAGGACCGAAGGGCGGCTGCCCTGCTCCTGCGCTTGGATCGGCGGCTCAGTCCCCCTTTGCAACAACAGAGCCGATACACCGGCAATCAGCAGTAGCGCGGCAGCCAGCACACCGGCTTGTGGAAACACCAGGACCGCCAAACCCACCGACAAAGGCGGCCCGGCAATAAAGGTGACTTCATCCAGCACGGTTTCCAGCGAATACGCTGTTTGCAAGCGATCCTGCCCACGATAAATTGCCGTCCAGCGAGCACGCACCATGGCCGACATGCTAGGTATGAAACCGGCCAGCACCGCGCCTGCAAACAAGGTCCAGTCAGGCGCTTGCCACCATGTCGCCCCCAACAAGAGCAATAAGCCCAGAACACTAATGGCTGTTGCTAGCGGCAGAACACGGCTTTGCCCACGCCGGTCCACCCAACGGGACACTTGTGGCGATAGCAGCGCATAGCTCAATACAAAGGAGGCGGAAACCGCCCCCGCCAAGGCATAGCTGCCCCGCAGTTGCGACAGCATGGTGATGATTCCTATCCCTATCATGGGCAGTGGAATCCGGGCCAGCAGCCCGGCCAGGGCGAATCCCCGGGTGCCAGACGCAGCAAAAAGTTCTCGATAAGGCTGAGCCATTACATTCTCCGTGAGCGCCCGCTTGCCACGACACGGTGATGCGTCGACAATACATACAAGGCGTATGTTTAAAATGATATATACATACGCCACGCATGTAAATATACATTCAGCTCGTATGTAAGGAGAAACTATGGCACGCCGTACCCGCGCCGAGATGGAAGAAACCCGCGCCACCCTGCTCGCCACCGCTCGCACGTTCTTTACGGAACGTGGCTATGCCGACACATCCATGGACGAGTTGACGGCGCAAGCGGGCCTGACACGTGGTGCGCTCTACCATCATTTCGGTGACAAAAGGGGTTTGCTGGCGGCGGTGGTCGACCAGATCGATGCGGAAATGGACGAGCGCCTGCAGGCTATTTCAAACAATGCCGAGGACGCCTGGGACGGGTTTGTACGCCGCTGCCATGCCTATCTGGAAATGGCGCTGGAACCGGAAATGCAGCGCATTGTCTTGTGTGATGCCAAGGCCGTACTGGGGGGCGCATCACCCGAATCGCATCAGTACTGCGTGGGTTCCATGGAAGGCTTGATTCAGGCACTGATGGATCAAGGTCGGATTGAACAGGCAGATCCCCACGCCCTGGCTTCCCTGATTTACGGCAGTCTGGCCGAAGCCGCCTTCTGGATTGCGCAGGGAGAGGATGGGGATGCCCGCTTGGTAAAAGGGCTGGCTGCACTGGATTTATTACTGCGCGGCTTGCTGATCAAGTCCTGAACGGGCGATGCTGAAAAAGCCAGTACCCAGGCAAAGGGCGGGTCTGGGATCATCTGCTTCTAACGGCAGGCAGATCAACAGATCGAATTCTTTTTTACGCGACCTCCTGAGCCGCCAGAAATATACGGCCCTGGCATCTATAGCGGTAATGAACCTCTCCTAAAACCAGAACATTCAGGCAGCCAAGCAAAGCTCATACAAACGACAGACATAAAAAAACCCGCATTGAATGTTGTGCTGACACTGCTTTTACAAACAGGCCAAAAACACTCAGGCGGGTTTTGTATCGATAGCGCCGGGAAGCCCAAGCCTCCCATTTCACGTCTTACACAGCGACCAAAGAGATCTCTGCGATACGCTTGCGCCACTCGGCAGGACCGGTGTTATGCACGGATACGCCTTGCGAGTCCACAGCCACGGTCACGGGCATGTCCTGAACTTCGAACTCGTAAATGGCTTCCATACCCAGGTCCTCGAAAGCCACCACTTTCGCATTGCGAATAGCCTTGGAAACCAGGTACGCGGAACCACCCACGGCCATCAGGTAAGCCGATTTGTGAGCACGAATCGCTTCAATCGCGGTTGGGCCACGCTCGGCCTTGCCGATCATGGAGATCAAACCGGTTTTAGCCAGCATCATCTCGGTGAACTTGTCCATGCGAGTGGCGGTGGTTGGGCCTGCTGGACCAACAGCCTCGTCACGCACAGGATCAACCGGGCCTACGTAGTAAATCACGCGGTTGGTGAAGTCCACAGGCAGGGACTCGCCCTTTTCCAGCATGTCCTGAATACGCTTGTGAGCGGCGTCACGGCCAGTCAACATCTTGCCCGACAGCAGCAAGGTCTGACCTGGCGTCCAGGAAGCCACTTCTTCAGGGGTCAGCTCATCCAGGTTCACCTGGCGGGACTTGTTGTAGTCCGGCGCCCAGTGAATGTCAGGCCAGGCCGACAGTGGTGGAGGTGCCAGCTCGGCGGGGCCATTGCCGTCCAGCGAGAAATGTACGTGACGGGTTGCCGCACAGTTGGGGATCATGGCCACAGGCTTGGACGCCGCGTGGGTCGGGAAGGTGTTGATCTTCACGTCCAGCACAGTCGTCAAACCGCCCAGGCCTTGAGCGCCAATACCCAGAGCATTGACCTTCTCGTACAGCTCGATACGCAGCTCTTCCAGCTTGCTTTGCGGGCCGCGTTGCAGCAGCTCGTACATATCGATGTCTTCCATCAGGGCTTCCTTGGCCATCAGCATGGCTTTTTCAGCCGTACCGCCCACGCCAATACCCAGCATGCCCGGAGGACACCAGCCAGCGCCCATCGTAGGAACCGTCTTGAGCACCCAGTCCACCAGAGAATCGCTGGGGTTGAGCATCACGAACTTGCTCTTGTTTTCCGAACCACCGCCCTTGGCGGCCACTTGAATGTGAACCTGATCCCCAGCGACCAGTTCCACATTCACAATACAGGGTGTGTTATCGCGCGTGTTTTTACGGGTGAACAAGGGGTCGTTCAGGATGGAGGCACGCAGTGGATTATCCGGATTCAGATAACCGCGACGCACCCCCTCGTCACAGAGCTCCTGCAAGGAACGCTTGGTATCAAAGCGCACACCCATGCCCACTTTCAGGAATACGTTCACCACCCCGGTGTCCTGACAGATGGGGCGATGGCCCTCGGCACACATGCGCGAGTTGGTCAGGATCTGGGCGATGGCATCTTTGGCCGCCGGGTTCTGTTCGCGCTCATAAGCGCGGGCCAGATGTTCCAGATAGTCGGTGGGATGGTAGTAACTGATGAACTGCACCGCATCAGCGATGGACTGAATCAGATCGTCTTCTTTGATCGTGGTCATGGTGGCGTCTATATAAAAAACGGGATGAACAAGGGGAAACTATTTGCCCTGCCAGACAGGCTCGCGCTTCTCGGCAAAAGCCGTCGCGCCTTCCTTGGCGTCTGCAGAGGTAAAAATGCCGGCGATACGGGGGCGCTGCAGATCGAACAGATCCGACTGACGCCAGTCGCGCGACTGGGAAATAATGCTCTTGGCGGTTTGCACGGCCAAAGGACCGTTGGCGGCGATCTGCTCGGCCAGTGCCAGCGCCTGCTCGGTGGCTTTTCCGGGTTCGGCCAGACGGCTGACCAGACCCAGCTCGGCCATGCGGGCAGCGGGGTACATACCCCCGGTCAGCACCATTTCCATGGCCATGTGGTAAGGAATACGGCTAGGCAAGCGCACCATGCCGCCCGATCCGGGGACAATGCCGCGTTTCACTTCAGGCAGGCCAAAGTTGGCGCTGTCGGCCGCAACAATCAGGTCGCAGGACAGGGCAATTTCAAAACCACCGGCCAGGCAGTAGCCTTCTACAGCAGCGATCAGGGGCTTGGCTGGCGGGCGCTCGCAAATACCGGCAAAGCCACGGTCGCCCACATAGGGACGCTGACCTGTCTTGGCAAAGGCTTTCAAGTCCATACCGGCGCAAAACGTATTGTTTGCCCCCGTCAGCACGCCCACGGCAATGCCGGGATCCGCATCGAACTCATCCAGGGCCTGGGCCAGTGCCTGCGCGGTTTCCAGGTTGATGGCATTACGTGCCTCGGGACGGTTCAAGGTAATCAACAATACCTTGCCGATACGTTCAAGCGTGACAAGTTCACTCATGGACCTAGCCTCCTTTAGACTGCTGCCCGAGATTCTGTTTCAAGATCAGGTCAGCAAATAAGCAGTATTTGGACAAACGCATATGATACGTCTAAAAACAACTTGACCGCCCGGTACACAGCGGCCTTGCCCATGGCCCGGACGGCTAAAATAGCCCATTGCGGGCGCTTTTCTGCTGCAAGGGCGCAGTTCACGCTAAAATAGAAAAATTTTGCAGATTCTCGCTTTACTGGCCATTGCTCATGCTCACCTTTCAGCAAATCATACTTACGCTCCAGCAATACTGGGACAAGCACGGATGCGCTCTGCTTCAGCCCTACGATATGGAAGTCGGTGCCGGAACCTCTCATACGGCAACCTTTTTGCGGGCCATCGGCCCTGAACCGTGGCGCGCTGCCTATGTGCAGCCTTCGCGCCGCCCCAAAGACGGGCGTTACGGGGACAACCCCAACCGCCTGCAACACTACTACCAGTTTCAGGTCGTGCTCAAGCCCGCACCTGAAAACATTCTGGACTTGTATATCGGCTCGCTGGAAGCCTTGGGCATCAACCCCAAAGCGCACGACATCCGTTTTGTTGAAGACGACTGGGAAAACCCGACACTGGGCGCCTGGGGTCTGGGCTGGGAAGTCTGGCTCAATGGTATGGAAGTCACCCAGTTCACCTACTTCCAGCAAGTAGGCGGTCTGGACTGCACGCCAACCACGGGCGAGATCACCTACGGTCTGGAGCGTCTGGCCATGTACTTGCAAGGTGTGGAAAGCGTCTACGATCTGGTCTGGACCGAAGGTCACAACGGCCAGCGTATTTATTACCGCGACGTGTTCCACCAGAACGAAGTGGAGCAATCCACCTACAACTTCGAGCACGCCAGCACCGATGTACTGTTTGCGCATTTCAACGACTACGAAGCCGAAGCCAAGCGCATCATTGACGTGCCGCTGGCCCTGCCCGCTTACGAGCAAACGCTGAAAGCTGCCCACACCTTCAATATGCTGGATGCCCGCGGCGCCATCAGTGTGACCGAGCGCGCTGCCTATATTGGCCGTATCCGCAATCTGTCCCGCGCTGTCGCACAGGCTTACTACGACTCCCGCGAACGCCTAGGTTTCCCCATGCTGAGCAACAAATCCTCGGAGGCCAAGTAATGAATGCCTCCACGACACAGCCTTTGCTGATTGAACTGTTCACCGAAGAACTGCCCCCCAAAGCGCTGCAACAGCTGGGGCAAGCCTTTAGCGAAGGTCTGCAAAAAGTATTGGGCGAGCAAGCCCTGCTGGCCCCGAACTGTGAAGTGCGCGCCTATGCTACGCCTCGCCGTCTGGCGGCCTGGTTCAGCGCTGCGTACCAGCAAGCCGAAGACCAGCCTTATACCGAAAAGCTGATGCCCGCCCATATTGGCCTGGATGCCAATGGTGAGATCGCCCCGGCACTAGCCAAGCGCCTGGCTGCCAAAGGCCTGGAGCATCTGAAGGCCAGCGACCTGCTGCGCGAATCCGATGGCAAGCAGGATTACCTGTACGCCAGCGGCATTGCCACTGGCGCCGCCCTGAAAGACGGTCTGCAAGAGGCCATGGAATGGTCCATTACCCACCTGCCCATCCCTAAAGTGATGCGCTATCAGTTGGCCGATGGTGTCAGCAGCGTGCGCTTTGTACGCCCTGCTCACGGCCTGGTCGCCCTGTGGGGGTCGGACATCGTTCCCGTCAGCGCCCTGGGCCTGCAAGCCGGTCGCCAGACACACGGTCACCGCTTCATGTGCGATGCCCCCTTCGACATCCGTGATGCCGACAGCTGGGCCGCACAAGTCCAGGAGCAAGGCTGGGTGGTTCCTTCCTTCGAAGTTCGTCGCGAGCAGATTCGCACCGACCTGGAAGCTGAAGCCAAACGCCTGAACTCCACCTTGGGCAACGATCCCGAAGTGGAAGCCCTGCTGAACGAAGTCACCGCTCTGGTCGAATACCCCACCGTGTACGTGGGCCAGTTCGACGAGCAATTCCTGCAAGTGCCTTCCGAATGTCTGATTCTGACCATGCGTCTGAATCAAAAGTATTTCCCGCTGTTTGACCCCGCCACACAAAAGCTGACCAATCGCTTCCTGATCGTCAGCAATATGAAGGTGGACGATCCCAGCAACATCATCGAAGGTAACGAGCGTGTGGTGCGCCCCCGTCTGGCGGACGCCCAATTCTTCTTTGAAACCGATCGCAAGCAAACTCTGGCCGAGCGTGTTCCTACGCTGGCCGGCAGCGTGTACCACAACAAGCTGGGTTCGCAGTTGGACCGCATCGAGCGCCTGCAGTCCGTGGCTGGCTACATTGCCAAGCAACTGGGCGCGAATGAAGAGCACGCCCGTCGTGCCGCTTTGCTGGCCAAGGCGGACTTGAACTCCAATATGGTGGGCGAATTCCCCGAGCTGCAAGGCGTGATGGGCGCTTACTACGCCCAAGGCGATGGCGAGCCCGAGGACATCGTGCTGGCTATTCGCGAGCAATACCGTCACCGTCTGGACCAGCCTGTCACAGAAGCCAGCCTGACCCAAGCCATTCTGTTCCTGGCCGAGCGTGCCGAAGTTCTGGTCGGTATCTGGGGCATTGGTCTGGCTCCAACTGGCGAACGCGACCCCTACGCCCTGCGCCGTGCGGCGCTGGGCCTGATCAGCGCCTACGAACAACTGCAAGCCGGTTCCCAATTGAAGGCCAATAGCCTGAATCTGGATACGCTGCTGAACACCACCGCTTCCTTCTTCAAGGACGGGGTTCTGGCCGATGACACGGTCGATGCGGTTCAGACCTTCATTTCCGAGCGCTACCGCAATCAGCTCAGCAACGATTACGAGCGCAGCGTGGTCGATGCCGTGCTGGCCCTGCGCCCACCGCTGGAACAGGTTCACTCCCGCATTCAGGCTTGCGCCTCTTTTGCCCAACGCCCTGAAGCCGAGAGCCTGGCTGCCGCCAACAAGCGCGTCAGCAATCTGCTCAAGAAAGCCGAAGGCGAACTGGCAACACTGGACGACCAACTGCTGGTCGAGCCCGCCGAGCGTGAGCTGGCTACCAAGATTCAGGAATTGCAGCCCGTTGCCCAGGCCCAGTTTGAAGCCGGTGAATTTGATGCTTCCCTGGCCACGCTGGCCCAGGCCCGTGGTGCCGTGGACAACTTCTTCCAGGACGTCATGGTCATGGCCGAAGACCCTGCCATCCGTGCCAATCGCCTGGCCTTGCTGGCCAAGCTGCATGCACTGATGAACCAGGTTGCGGATCTTTCCAGGCTGGCTAACTAGTGAAACTTGCCATCATTGATCGGGACGGTGTCATCAACCATGACAGCGATGCCTTTATCAAAAGCCCACAAGAGTGGGAGGCCATCCCAGGCAGTCTGGAGGCCTTGGCTCGCCTGACCGAAAACGGCTGGAAGGTGGTCATTGCCACCAACCAGTCCGGTCTGGCGCGTGGTTTGTTTTCCATGACCACGCTCAATGCCATCCATGCCAAGATGCGCCGGGAACTGGCCTTGCTGGGTGGCTTTATCGACGCCATCTTTATTTGCCCGCACGGCCCGGATGATGGCTGCACCTGTCGCAAACCGGCCCCCGGCATGTTTCGCGACATTGCACATCGCTATGAAGTGAACCTGCAAGCCGTACCCTCGGTGGGCGATTCCTTGCGCGATCTGCAAGCGGCCAGCCAAGCCGGTTGTGCCCCCTGGCTGGTCCAGACCGGCAAAGGCATGCGTACCCTAGAGAAAGGCGGCTTGCCCGAAGGCACGCGCGTCGAGGCCGATCTGGCCGCTGTTGTCGACAAATGGCTCCACGGAAACTGATATGGGCATTATCCGCGCTTCACTCTATCAACTCTTTTTGTTGATTACCGTTATCCCCTACGCCTTTGCCTGCCTGATTATTGCGCCACTGCCCCTGGATATACGCTATCGCTTTACCACTGGCTGGCCACGTCTGGCTGTCTGGGGTGCGCGCACGATCCTGGGCATACGCTGGCAGACCAAGGGCTGGGAAAACCTGCCCGATGGCAAGGCCATCATCCTGTCCAAGCACCAGTCGGCCTGGGAAACGCTGTTCTTCCCTTCTTACATGCCGCGTCAGGTGTGCTTTGTGTACAAGCGTGAACTGCACAAAGTCCCCTTCTTTGGCTGGGGGCTGGCCTTGCTGCGCATGATCCCTATTGATCGTGCCAAGGGCCGGGATGCCTTTGAACAGGTGATCAAGATCGGGCAGCAGCGCATTGACGAAGGCCGCTGGCCCTTGTTGTTTCCCGAAGGCACCCGTACCGCCCCAGGCTCTACCGGCCGCTACAAGATGGGTGGCGCCTTGCTGGCCAGCCGTACTGGCACGCCCATTATTCCCGTGGCGCATAATGCGGGCGAATGCTGGCGTCGCAATGCCTTTATCAAGACGCCGGGCTTGGTTACTATCTCCTTTGGTCCTCCCATTGATCCTGCCGGGCTGACCCCTGAAGAAGTAAACCAACGCGTACAGACATGGATTGAAACCGAAATGCGCGTCTTGAATCCGGAACGCTATGACGGTCCCCCCACAACTGGCTCTGTTTCCTGACACAGCCTTTCCCCACCCGGCGAAGCGGCAAGAAAAGCCGCCCGCCGGTTCTGCTCTGCCCCCCAAAAGTGCCCTGACTGTCCGGCCCGAAAGCTTGCCGGAAGGTGTGCAATGGCAGCAGGTGGAGCTGGATGGCCACACCATTGGCTATCAGCTCAAACGCTCCCGCCGCCGGACTCTGGGGTTGACCATTAACGACAGTGGCCTGACCGTTGCCCTGCCCTCCTGGGTCAAGATCAGTCAGGCCGAGCAGGTGCTGCACAGCAAAAGCGCCTGGATACTGCGCAAGCTGCGCGAATACCAGCAGCGTCGTGAACAACTGGCCTTGCAAAGCCTGCAATGGGTCGATGGCGACACCCTGCCCTTTATGGGCGAGCCCATCCGCCTTAGCCTGAACCCGCAGATTCAGCAGGTACATTTCGACGGACGAGCCGGTCAGGTTCAAGGAGGTCAACGCCTGTCCCTACCCCTACCCGTCGATGCCGAACCACAACGTGTTCAGGAACTGACTCAGGCCTGGCTGCAAAAACAGGCCAAACAGTGGTTTGAGCAGCGGCTGCAACATTATTTGAACCTGTCGGGCTTGAGTGCCAGCAAATTGCGACTGGCGGCCCCCGCCAAACGCTGGGGCTCCTGCAACAGTGACGGCACGATCATGCTGAACTGGCGCCTGATACACTTTCACCCATCCATCATTGATTACGTCGTCGCTCACGAGGTCGCGCATCTGCAAGAGATGAATCACGGCCCACGTTTCTGGGCCTTGGTCGAAACTCTCTACCCTGATTTTGTCAATGCGCGCAATCAGTTACGACAATATGATCCAGGCACCCTGCCCCTGCTTTAAGGCAGGTTGAACTCTAGGAGCTCTACCTTATGCGTATCCTGCACACCATGCTGCGTGTCGGCAATCTGGACCGTTCTCTGGCCTTTTACACCGAAGTGCTGGGCATGAAATTGCTGCGCCAGTCCGACTACCCGGACGGCCGCTTCACCCTGGCTTTTGTTGGCTATCAGGACGAGTCCGAAGCCGCCGTATTGGAGCTGACCCACAACTGGGACACCCCCTCCTACGATCTGGGCGACGGCTATGGCCACATTGCACTGGAAGTGCCTGATGCCTACAAAGCCTGTGAGGACATCAAGGCTCGTGGCGGCAAAGTCGTACGCGAAGCCGGCCCCATGAAGCACGGCACCACTGTGATCGCCTTTGTGGAAGACCCGGACGGCTACAAGATTGAACTGATCCAGGCCAAAGGGCGCGTGGATTAAAGCAAACAGAACCGGCCTTAACTGGCCGGTTTTTTTATGCACCCCTGATGATTCAACTTGGCACAAAGGTGCCTGAATCATATTTTGCGACTATTTGTGCCGCTACCCTTACATACCGTAGCCGCTAAAACCCGCCTGTATTCTGCGACAATCTAGCTTGGCTTTTCACTGCCCTGTTTTCTGCCAACACTATGCTCAATACTCTTTGGCTGTTTTTCTTCCTGATTGCCGCCGTCAGCGGGTTTTACCAGTGGCTGGTCGGGGGAAATAGCGAAATTTTTGCGCAGATGGTGCGCAGCCTGTTCGATATGGCCGCCCTGTCCGTGCAACTGATGCTGCTGCTTTTTGGCACGCTCACCCTGTGGTTGGGTTTCTTGAAGATTGCCGAGAAGGCCGGGCTGATCGACACCCTGGCCCGCTGGCTAGGCCCCTTGTTCAGCCGCCTGATGCCCGGCGTGCCTGCCGGTCACCCCGCTCTGGGGCTGATCACTCTGAACTTCGCGGCCAATGGCCTGGGTCTGGACAATGCCGCCACGCCCATCGGCTTGCGGGCCATGAAATCGCTGCAAACGCTGAACCCGCATCCGGACACGGCCACCAACGCCCAGATCCTGTTTCTGGTGCTGAATGCCTCGTCGCTGACGCTGATCCCCATCAGCATCTTCATGTACCGGGCTCAACAAGGTGCACCCGATCCTACAATGGTGTTCCTGCCCATTCTGCTGGCCACCACCGCCTCTTCCCTGGCGGGCTTGCTCAGCGTTGCCCTGGTTCAGCGCCTGCGTTTATTTGATCCCGTTCTGATGCTGTGGTTCGGCGTTTTTGCGCTGATCCTGGGCTCTTTCATGGCCTTGCTGGCAACACTCAGTGCGGCAGCCATCCAGTCGCTGTCCTCTCTGATGGGCAACCTGACCTTGCTGTCCATCATCTGGCTTTTCCTGCTGATGGGCTGGCGACGCAAGATTCCTCTGTATGAGGCCTTTGTAGAAGGTGCTAAAGAAGGCTTTGGCGTCGCCAGGGATCTGTTGCCCTATCTGGTGGCCATGCTGTGCGCTGTGGGCGTGCTACGCAGCTCTGGCGCTCTGGATATCGTGCTGGACGTGATCCGCTGGCTGGTGAACCTGACCGGACTGGATACGCGTTTTATTGATGCTCTGCCTACGGCCCTGGTCAAACCCTTTTCAGCCGGTGCCGCTCGTGCCCTGTTGATTGAAACCATGCAGCATCACGGCGTGGACAGCTTCCCGGCCCTGCTGGGTGCGACCGTGCAGGGCAGCACAGAGACAACTTTCTATGTGCTGGCGGTCTACTTTGGTGCGGTCGGCATCCAACGTGCCCGCCACGCGGTTTCCTGCGCCTTGATTGCTGATCTGGCAGGCGTGCTGGCCTCGATTGCGGTTTGTTATTGGTTCTTTGGCTAGAAGCCAGGGCTCTGCATGAGGACAGGAAACTCTGCCACTGCAGACTCAGCCAGGAATGGCCGATCATTCCGTATGGCCTCAACGGTGTCCCTCATAAAAAAACACCCCAAAACGGAATCTATATCCTGTTTTGGGGTGTCGTTCATTATGGAGTTTTGTCTATCAGACGGCTTGGATAACGCCCTTATCCATCAGGTGATCGGCCAGGGCAATGTACTGTTCCAGGGACAAATCAGCCGGTCGGCTGGTAGGTGCAATTTCCAGCGCCTCCCAGTCGATATGAGCCGTCCAGTCACCCAGACCACCGCGCAACATCTTGCGTTTTTGCGAGAAGGCCCGCGCCACAACCTGGCTGAACACACGCGCGTCACGCGCCTGGGGACGATCTGCCGCCAGGGGCACCATACGCACGACTGCCGACACAACACGCGGTGGCGGGTTGAATGCCTCGGGCGGCACTTCAAACAACTTCACCATGCGATAGCGCGACTGCAACATCACCGACAGGCGGCTGTAGTCTGAAGAGCCGGGTTTGGCGACCATGCGATCAATCACTTCGCGTTGCAGCATGAAGTGCTGATCCACCACGGCATCGGCATAGTCCAGCAAATGAAAGAGCAAGGGGCTGGAGATGTTGTACGGCAGATTACCCACAATACGCAGATTCGGGCCTAAAGCACCGAAGTCCACACTCAAGGCATCAGCCTCAAAGATTTCCAGCTTGCTGGGCGAATAGTGATTACGCAGACGGGCAGCCAGATCACGGTCAATCTCGACCACACGCAAACGCTCCAGCGCCTGCGTCAGCGGTCGGGTCAGGGCCGAGAGGCCCGGACCAATTTCCACCATATTATCGACAGGCCGAGGGCCAATCGCACGGATGATCTGGTCGATGATGGCCTCATCTTCCAGAAAGTTCTGTCCAAAGCGCTTGCGCGCCTGATGCTGGGCCATACTTATCCTTAGCGACGGCGGGTGCTGGACTCGGGGTCCAAACGGTTATCAATGTAAGCGCGGCCACGCAGGCTGTTCAGCCAATCTTCAAAGGCAGGCTCGGCACGCTGCTGGAACAGAGCCTGACGGGCCTGCATGCGCTTGTACTCACCTTCCATATTGCGGGTACGGCGCTCGATCACCTGGATCAGGTGCCAGCCAAACTGGGACTCCACCACGGCGGTATCGTTACCGGGTTGCAGCTTGTTCATGGCTTGCTCAAACGGAGGCACTGTCTCACCAGGCGAGAGCCAACCCAAATCACCACCTTGTGGTGCGCTGCTGTCTTCCGAGTACCGCTTGGCCAGATCCTGGAAGGACTCGCCATTGCGCAAACGCACTTGCAGTTGCTCAATACGCTGACGAGCCTGCTCGGAAGTCATAACCTTGGACAGCTTGACCAGAATATGGCGAGCATGAGTCTGGGTCACCATCATGGGACCGGACTGCGCCGATGCCGCACTGGGCACAGGCGAAGTATTGCCAGGCGCAGCACCGCCTCGCTCCAGCACCTTCAGAATATGGAAACCTTGACCACTGCGAATCAGGTCGGAAACCTGGCCGGGGGCCAGGTTATGGACAGCTTGTGCAAATAAGTCAGGCCAGTCGGACAAGGAACGAGTTCCCAACGCACCACCGCTCAGGGCCTCTTGACCATCCGAGTTGGAGGCAGCCAAACCGGCAAAGTCTGCGCCGGAACGAACCTGGGCCAGCAGGCCCTCTGCTTTGGTCCGCAAACGCGCTTCTTCGCTGGAGTTCGCGCCTTCCGGCACTCGCACCAGGATCTGCGCCAGACTGACAGGTGCATTTTGCGCCTGTGCCGCCGATTGCCCCAAATTGCCCAAACCTGCGCCACCTTGAGAGCGCAGGTAAATATCAATGTCGGCGTCCGTAATATTGATGCTGCTGTCGACCGCACGCATGCGCAACTGATCCAGCAGGATTTCCTGCTTCAGATTGGCACGGTACTGCTCCCAGCTAATGCCATTCTTTTCAATCTCAGCTCGCAACTGGGCTTCGGTCATATTGTTGCGCGAAGCAATCATGCGCACACCTTCATCCACTTGCTGTGGACCGACTGAAATCCCCATGGCGCGAGCTTCCTGCTGCTCCAGGCGCTCATTGATCAGCCGTTGCAAAACCTGTTTGCGCAAGATGTCATGATCAGGAGCAGGAATTTTCTGCTGCTTTAACTGTTCCAGCACCTGTGCGGCTTCCAGATCAACCTGACGCAGGGTAATCACCTCGTCATTGACCACGGCAGCAATGCCATCCACAAACTGGGAGGGAGCAGCGGGTGCCGCCTTGGCTGCAGCGGGCTTGGACTGCGCCTGAGCCATTTGAGCCGTGCCCAGCCCCATGACGGCCATCAAAGCCAATGACAGGGTACGGTTTTTCAAGCTGAAACGCATATTATTCATACCTCTCATGAATCATTTTTTCCTGTACGGGATTGGTGACGGGTTCATAGCCAATCACACGGTCACGCAGCATTTTGATAGGGTCGTTGCCAATTCCGCCCAAACCGGATAGCTCCAGCTGGAAGAACAGGGCCTTATTGGTTTCCCTGGCCGAAACCGCATAGCGTTGCATCACCACACGAGCCGCCCAACAACAGTCGCCTTTATACTCCAGCCCCAGCACCGTTTGCGTGCCACGGCTTTCCTGGATGGAATAATCGTAACGTCCCACAGCGTACACCTTGTTGCTCAACGGCCATTGGCCCGTCATGGAGACGTATTCCTTGCCACGATGATCTTCATCAGTCGGCGTGAAGTTGGGGTCAACGACTTGACGGGGGTCACGCTCATAACGATAGTTCACACCCAGTGTTGCCAGGCGTTTAGGACGCCAACGAATACCGGAGGCCAGACGGTTGCGGCGTTTTTCGTCTGGATTGAACTGCGCATCGAAGTTGACCGAGAACGTATTGGTCAAAGCCGCACTGGCACCGACCAGATAGTCTGAGCGGGTGCTGGTACGCGCTTTTTCAGCGCCCAGTGTTACGGTTTGCTTATCAAAATACAAGCGCTGAGCAGCCTGCAGAACCAGACGCTCATAGCCCGTGTCAGCATCCAGCCAGCGGGACGTCAGGCCGACGGTGACCTGGTTTGCATTGGAGATACGGTCCCAACCACCGGAGAAAATGTTTTCACTGAAAGCCTGGGCAAAGTTGAAACTGGCCAGACTGGTGTCGTACAAGGGCAGCGAGGATTGGTCGCGATAAGGCACGTACAGATAGTAAACACGCGGCTCCAGGGTTTGAATGGAGTCGTTGCCAAACAAGGTGGTGTCACGCTCGAAGGTCATGCCGGTATCCAGGGACAGGATAGGCAAAACACGACTTTGCGTACGGGCCCGGTCCGCGAAACGCGCCATATTAGGATCACCCACATACCAGTCTGTCTGGTACTGGCTCATGTGCAGGCCCGCTTTGGGCGTAATGTACCAGCCTGGGCGAATGACAGGATAAGCCACCGTTGTGTAGGACGAGAAACGCGTACCATCTGGAGCCAGACGGGTACTGCGCATGCTGTCAAATTCGCTTAGATTGCCACTGTAAAACGGCAAACGGAAACGGGTTGCGTAGTTATCGCTGACTACATCAAAGCCACCCCAGTTATAACGGGATGCACCCAAATACCACTCAGGCAATTTGTCGTACTGTGGCTGACGATATCCAGTAGAAGAATCCTGCAGGGTCTGATACCGCGTCGCACTGACGTGAGAGCGGAAATACTTGGAACCACCCCAACCCAGAGTCACCGTGCTGGCCAGATCCTGAATGGTGGAATCGTTCAATCCAAAACTGCTGAAGTCACGGAAATAATCATCATCCGAGACACGGCGGATATCCGCATTCAAATAGAAACTGGCAGGCAGGCTCTGGCGATATTGCCCCATGAACAACCAGCGTTTATAACCCAGCTCCTTGTCATCAGGCAGATAGTTACCGGTCAACTCTCCGGAGAAGCTGTCACCCAGATAACGGAACTCCCCCCCCAACATGGCGCCGCGTTTAGCCATGAAGCGGGGCGTCAGGGTGGCATCGTAATTAGGGGCCAGATTCAGGTAATACGGCACGCTCAGGTCTATGCCACCCCGCGTCGTCATGCCGTAAGTAGGCAAAAGGAAACCGGACTTGCGCTCTTTACGGAGCGGAAAGGTCAGGTAGGGAGAATACAACAGGGGCATACCCTTGAAGTACAAGACGCCATTACGCGCCACCCCTTCGTTTTCCTTGGAATACAGATCAACCTTGGGCGACTGGATATACCAGGCAGGCTCAGGACATGGACAACCCGAGTAATTCACATCGGATAGCCGCATATGGTTGGAACTGAGAATATCAGCCTGCGTCGCGGTACCGCTACCGCCGGTGGCCCCCAGCCAGAACTCCGGGGACGACATGCGCCCTGTATCCGCGTCCAGGTTGTAATCAAACTCCGGGCTGCGCACCAGGGCCCCATCACGCATGATCAGGCCGTTGCCGCGTACTTCCACCTGGCCGGTTTTTTCCTGATAGTCGATCCGGTCGCCTTTGACGACAGAATCAATGCGCCGGACCTGAGCACCGCCTTCCAGACGCAAGGTGCCATCTTCCAGTGTTTTCATCTGGTCGCCTATCAGATAGACAGCCATATCCTCTTCCTGGAGCTTGCGCACTTGCAAACCGGGGGACGTCTTTAAAGACGGACGCACGGACGACTGAGCCTGGGCGACCCCCATGCCTGTCATCATCAACACGATATACCACGCCGCAACTCGCACTAAGACTGCGCCTCCAGTTGTGTCCTGCATTTATGTCCTGCATTTGTTCCACCAGAGACGAAAAACCCTGGCGACCCGGTATTATAGTTAAGCCTGCCGTTTAGCGGCACTGCTAAACACTAATCCGTTACGATCTTCTGCTTCCCCTTATTTATGTCTGCTTCTATTTCTGCCGCTACCGACCCTCGTTTGCAGCAAGCAATTACCTGGCTGAACACCCTGAAGTCCCGGTTTGGACTGGATCTGGACAGCCTGCAAGCGGCCTCCAGCGACGCCAGCTTTCGTCGTTACTTTCGCCTGCAAGCCCTGGACCGAACCGTCGTTCTGATGGATGCGCCTCCGGCCACGGAAGACTGCAAGCCCTTTGTGCACGTTACCGAACTGCTGGCACCGACGGGCATCCACGTGCCCGAAATCCTGGCAGCAGACACTGAACAAGGCTTTTTGCTGCTCAGCGATCTGGGTCAGGACAATTTCCAGACCGCACTGAAAACCCCCATGCCGCAAAGCGAGCTGGACAAACTGTACCGCAGTACGCTGTTGACCTTGGTGAAATTGCAACAAGCCGACACCACGGGTTTGCCTCCCTACAACGAACAGCGTTTGCTGGAAGAACTACAGGTGTTCCCCGAGTGGTACATCCAAAAACATCGCCAGTTTGAACTAAGCGAAAAAGATCAGGAGATGTTGCGCAAAACCTTTGCCGAGCTGGTTCAGGCCAATGTGCAAAGCGCTACTGTACTCGTGCACCGGGATTTCCACAGCCCTAATTTGATGATGCCCCTGCCCGGCCAAAGCGAGCCCGGTGTTATCGACTACCAGGACGCCCTGGCTGGCCCCATCACCTATGACATTGCCTCCCTGGTGATGGACGCGCGTGTTACCTGGACGGAAGAGCAGCAACTGGACTGGGCAATTCGCTACTGGCAAGCCGCCATGGAAGCCGGCCTGGATGTGCCTGCCGACTTTGCCGTGTTCCACCAGCAATACGAATGGATGGGCCTGCAACGCAATCTGCGCATTCTGGGTGTGTTTGCCCGCCTCTCTCTGCGTGACGGCAAACATCATTATCTGGACCATATGCCCCGCCTGCTGGGCTATGTACATCAGGTGGCCAGCCGCTACGAGTGCTTTAACGGTTTGCTGCGCCTGCTGAACCGCCTGGAAGGTCGCCAAACTGTTTTGGGCATGACGGTCTGATGCGCGCCATGATTCTGGCGGCCGGTCGAGGCGAGCGCATGCGCCCCTTGACCGACACCTGCCCCAAACCCCTGATTCCGGCAGGTGGTCGGCCTCTCATCGTCTGGCACTTGCGCGCGCTGGCCAAAGCCGGCTTTCGAGAAGTCATCATCAACCACGCCTGGCTGGGTGAGCAGATTGAATCCACTCTGGGTGATGGCAGCCAATGGGGCCTGCGCCTGGGCTACTCGCCTGAATCATCTGCCCTGGAAACGGCCGGTGGCATTGCCAAGGCACTGGATTTTTTCCAGGACCAGCCTTTCCTGTTAATGAATGGCGATATCTGGTCCGATTGGGATCCTGCCCAAGCCTTTGCCATGGCCGAACGTTTGCAAGCTGGCCCGGAGCAGGCCTGGTTGATCCTGACCCCCAACCCGCCCCACCACCCCGAAGGCGACTTTGGCATGCAAGAAGGACAATTGCACCTATGCGCCAAAACCCTTGGGGGTGCCCGCAGCGCCACCTTGAGCGGCATAGGGGTCTACAAACCCGAACTCTTTGCCCATCTGCCCAAAGATCAGCCTGCCAAAGCCGCCCCCCTGCTGCATGCCGCCATCGAGCGCCGGCAGGTGCTGGGCAGTCTGCATGAAGGTTTCTGGATGGATGTCGGTACCCCCGAACGATTAGCCCAGTTAAACCAACACTTGGAATCGTTAGCACCCTCACAGTAAACTGATATTTTCCAGGCTAGCTGGCAGACGTTTCCAAGCACAACAAAGGGCAACAAAGCCAGCCATCCCGCCTCCATAGCCCCAATGACGTCTATGCTAATGGGTTTTGTAATCGGGACTTGATTTGCTTTGAGTCCCTTGTCTGACAGGAACGTCTGTTCTCATGCTTGGTTCCTCCAAACGCACCGTATTCAAACCCACCGCCTACGGCTCCAGCCGTCGAAAACGCCGTATTCCACGCTGGTTTGTCCTGCTTTTGACAGGTATTACCCTAGGTGCTGGTGGCCTGCTGTTCTTGCAAAAAAGTTATGGCCCTACGCGCCTGACCGTGGAGCAGTCGGAACAACTGCACTATGACCTCAACAGCGCCAACGCTGACAAGCAACGCCTGCAGGCTCAGTTGAACCAGACCAGTCGCGAACTTGAAGATGTCAGCCAGAAGGAAGACAAGCTGGGCAAACAGACCAGCGATCTGCAAGCCATGGTCACCAAGCTGGAAAAGGATATCGCGCTATTTGCCGATGCCATGCCTCCTGACCCACGCGGCACCTCCCCGGGCATTCGCGCTGCCGAGTTCTCGGTTACGGACGGCCAACTGAACCACTTTGTGCTGCTGATGCAGGACAAGGGCAAGGACGCCGAATTCACCGGCACCATGGAGTTGGTTGCTGCTGGCCGCTACAGCAATGGTCGCAGCGGCAATGTGGACCTGCCCAGCCAGCCTGTCAGCGTCGGCCGTTATGCCTACATCAATGGCTCTGTAGAACTGCCAGCCGGCTTTACGCCCCGTCAGGTCACGATCCGCATCAAGCCGGATGGTGCGAACCGCGTCGTTGCCACGCGCACCATCTACGTGACGCCTTCCCGATAAGCACGAGCCTGTCACGCACAGGCTGGTAGTCACAAGAAAGCCCTTCAGGCCCTTGGCTTCATCGCCAAAATCCTGAAGGGCTTTTTTATAGCCGACGATCCAGCCAGACTCTTAAGCCACGTGCTGCAAAAAGTCTTTCAAACGTTGGCTAGGTGGATTGCTCAGCAACTCCGCAGGTGGACCATCGTGCGCCACCCTGCCCTGATCAATAAAGATCAGACGGCTACCCACACGACGCGCAAAATCCATCTCGTGTGTCACCACCACCATGGTCATGCCCTCTTCCGCCAGCAACTGCATGACCTTGAGCACTTCCTGACGCAGTTCCGGGTCCAGTGCGGAGGTAGGCTCATCAAACAGCATCAGCTTGGGTTTGATCGCCAGGGCACGAGCAATGGCGACCCGCTGCTGCTGGCCACCGGACAGCTCGTTAGGATAATGATTCATACGCTCGGCCAGGCCGACCTTGGCCAGCAACTCCGTCGCTTCCTCGCGTGCCTGAGAGCGGCTGGTTCCACGCGTATGGATGGGCCCGAACATGACGTTTTCCAACGCGCTCATCTGCGGAAACAGATTGAACTGCTGGAACACCATCCCTGCTTCCCGGCGCAAGTCGCGCACCTGAGCGGGCGTGCCATTGACGCTCAAACCATTGACCACGATATCGCCAGCCTGAATGTCTTCCAGCTTGTTGATGCAGCGCAGGAAGGTGGATTTCCCCGATCCGGACGGGCCAACCACCACAACCACTTCGCCTTTATCAATATTCAGACTGATATCGTCGAGCACGATATTGTCGCCAAAGCGCTTGGTTACCTTCTTGAACTCGACAATACTCATACAATCCTCATGCGATGTTCAATAAACTTCAGAGTCAGGGCAATCAGGCTGGTCAGGATCAGGTAGATCACCGCCACCGCTCCCCAAATCTCCACCGAACGGAAGTTGTTCGCAATAATTTCCTGGCCCTGACGAGTCAGCTCAGCAACCCCAATCACAATAAATAGCGAAGAATCCTTCAAGCTGATGATGCACTGGTTACCCATGGCGGGAATCATGCGGCGAAACGCCACCGGTCCAATAATGTGGCGCAAGATCTTGTGAAATGGCAGGCCCATGGCCTCTCCGGCCTCTTTCAGGCCCTTGGGCACAGATTGCAAGGCACCACGCACAATCTCGGAAATATAGGCCCCGGAGTTGATCATCAAGGTAAAGATCGCCGCGGTCAGCCCGTCAATTCGGATACTGGCCAGCATGGGCAGTGCGAAGTAGATGAACATCACCTGCACCACGATAGGCGTGCCGCGTATGAACAGCACGTAAAGCTGGCACAGGAAAGAGAGCACATACAACAGATAGCGTCTGAAAAAGCCCAATAGCGACAGAGCGATCAGCGCCTGTATGGAGCTCCAGATCCAGGCTGGCACAAAGCTCAGCCAATTGCTCATCAGCCAGGACAGGCCCTTGAGCGCAAAGCCCAGTGCAAACACGCCCAACACGAACAAGGCGGCTCGGCGCCAGGTGACCGGTACCCGAATATAGGTGGTAATCACCCCGGTCAGAAAACCCAATATAGCGCCACCCACCAACCCCAAAAGGGTAATGAGCAGCGTCATTTTTGTACCTTCCAGCAGGCTGGGTAAAGCCCCCCAGATAGCGTCCCATTCAAAAGTCACAGTGCTACCTTTGTCTTTGAATAAACGCCCACAACAGAGCGTCAAAAAATAAAAGCGGTGATCCCGTTACGACACGCGATCACCGCTTGGCATGCGCTTGGCTTTACGCCTGTTTATTCAGGCTGTTTACCAAACCATTTCTGGTAGATTTTGTCGTAGGTGCCATCAGCACGAATATCTTTCAAAGCCTGGTTCACGACCGGAACCAGTTCGCTGTCCTTGGGAAAGGCAATACCGTAGAAGTCACCACTTTTCACGGCACCAGTGACCTTCACACGATCTTTGCCGCCAGTCTGGGCGTAGTACTGCACGTTAGGCGTATCGTGCACCACCGCGTCCACACGGCCAGTTGCCAGCTCCAGGAAGGCATTGTCGATATTGGGGAACAGCTTGAGCTTGGCAGTAGGAACCGAGCGCTGCATGAAGTCCACCGTGGCGGTGCCGATCTTCACCGCCACAGTCTTGCCTTCCAGATCGGAGGCAGTCTTGATGGCCGAGTTATCGGTGTTGACCAGAATGGCCAGACCGCTTTCGTAGTAAGGATCGGAGAAATCGATCACTTGCTTGCGGTCATCACGAATGGTGATCCCGGCCAGCGCAGCATCCAGATTGCGAGTTTGCAGGCCCGGAATAATGCCGTTGAAGTCCATGGGCTGGAAGCGGTAATTCAGATTGGCCTTCTTGGCGACCGCATCCCACAGGTCGATGTCAAAACCGGTGTATTTACCGTTTTGCTTGAACTCAAAAGGCACAAACGCCGTATCGGTTGCGACCACCAGCTCTTTGCCTTGTTGTGCCAGAGCCTGCCCAGCGGGCAAAGCCAAAGCCAAGGCCAAACCGGCCATCAGGGTTTTCATTTTCTTATTGAACATCCGTTACTCCTCTGTAGGGACTGACCAAAAACCAGCCAGTTCGATGTTTTACCCAAGTCAGCGCAGGCTCATGACCTGCCCCAGCGTTGATCTATCCTACCCGAAGCAGCACAACTGTTTGTATTTAATAGTTTTAAAAAAAGAAAAACCTCGGGAAATCCCGAGGTTTTTTCATACAGCGAGTCGTATCAACACTCAAATTCAGAACGCAGGAACAATAGAACCTTTGTACTTGTCAGCGATGAATTTCTTCACGTCTTCGCTATGCAGAGCCTGGATCAGCTTGGCCACGCGTGGGTCATCCTTGGACTTGGCAGCTACAGCGATCAAGTTGGCGTAAGGGGAGTCTGCACCTTCGATAGCCAAAGCATCCTTGGTGGGGTTCAGACCGGCTTCCAGCGCGTAGTTGGTGTTGATCAGGGCGATATCCACATCAGCCAGAACGCGAGGCAAGGTAGCGGCTTCCAGCTCCTTGAACTTCAGCTTCTTGGGGTTCTGGTCCACATCACGCGAGGTTGCCAGAATGTTGGAGGGATCTTTCAGAGTCAGAACACCGGCTTTTTGCAGCAGCAGCAAGGCACGGGCACCGTTGGAAGGATCGTTAGGGATCGCCACCAGCGCGCCTTCTTTCAGCTCATCCAGGCTCTTGATCTTGGTGGAGTAAGCACCGAAGGGCTCAACGTGAACCACAGCCACCGACACCAGATCGGTTTTGTGTTCTTTGTTGAACGTATCCAGGTAAGGTTTGTGCTGGAAGAAGTTGGCATCGATATGGCCGTCAGCCACTTGCTGGTTGGGCTGCACATAATCGGTGAACACCTTGATATCCAGGTTCACACCTTCCTTGGCCAAAGCAGGCTTCACAAACTCCAGCAGCTCGGCATGCGGCACGGGGGTAGCAGCAACCGACAGGGTCTCGGCAGCTTGGGCCACACTGGCCAGCAGAGCCGACACGGACAAGGCCAGAACGGGAACAAATTTCTTCAAAGACATGAGCGACTCCAGTTTCAGAAAGGCAAGACTATGACGATAGCTGCCAGGACTTATTTTCGGCTCAAGCGAGCCACCATGGCGTCTCCAAACACCTGCAGGAGTTGCACCAGCACCACCAGGATAGTCACGGTCACCACCATGACATCCGTTTGATATCGTTGATAACCAAAGCGCAAGGCCAGGTCACCCAGGCCACCGCCGCCGATCACACCGGACATGGCCGAATACCCCACCAGGGCAATGGCGGTCACAATCAGGGCCGCCACTATGCCAGTCGTCGCCTCAGGCAGCAAAGCCAGCAAGACGGTCTGACGGGAGTTCGCTCCCATGGCACGGCAGGCCTCATTCACACCGGGGTCCAGTTCACGCAGGACGTTTTCCACCAAACGGGCAAAAAACGGCGCGGCGCTCAGGACCAAGGGTGGAATAGCGCCCTGCACGCCCAACGACGTACCGGCCAGAATGCGCGTCAAAGGAATAATGACGATCAGGAGAATCAGGAACGGCACGGACCGCAAGATATTCACGATCAGGGACAAGCTCTGGTAGATCCAGGCATTGTCCAGCATCTGCTTGCGGCTGGTCAGAAACAGCAGCACGCCTAATGGCAAACCAATAATTGCGGTAAAGCCCAGCGAAATACCCGTCATCAACAAGGTATCAATCGTGGCTTCACCAATCAGCGCCCAATCCAGGTTGCTAAAGTTCATGGTCGCAATACCTCAAATTGGACATTCAATTCAGTCAGCAAGGCATCCAGCCCTGCTTTAGCCTGCACATCGCCTTCCACGGCCACGACCAGTTGTCCGTAAGGCTCGGTCTTGATGCGGCCAATGGCCCCCTGCAAGATGCTGACATTCAGCCCCAGCTGGCTGGTAATGCGGCTGATCAAAGGCTCCGTTGTCGCCACACCGCGCACGCTCAAGCGCATGACACTACCGGGCACACCTTCTGCCAAGGCATGCCAGTCGTCAGCGTTCACGCCGCTTTCACTGAGCAAGGACTGCGTAGTGGGATGATGCGGGTGCAGGAACACATCCAGCACTTCACCACACTCCACGATCTTGCCGGCATCAATCACGGCAACCCGATCACAGACAGAGCGAATCACGTCCATGCCGTGCGTAATCAGGACAATCGTCAGCCCCAATTCCTGATTGATCTCACGCAGCAAACGCAAGATCGACTGGGTGGTTTCTGGATCCAGTGCCGAGGTCGCTTCGTCGCACAGCAAAAGCTGCGGCCGATTAGCCAGGGCACGGGCAATACCGACGCGCTGCTGTTGTCCGCCCGACAACTGACGGGGATACTTATTGGCATGGTCCTTCAAGCCCACCAGCTCCAGCACTTCCAGAGCGCGAGCGTGACGTTGGGCGCGATCCACCCCTGCCAGGCGCAGAGGAAAACAGACATTATCCAGAACCGTGCGGGAATGGAGCAGATTGAAATGCTGGAACACCATACCCACGCCCTGTCGGAACGCGCGCAACTGCGCACCCGAAAAGCGTGTGATGTCCTGATCCTGTACCCAGACCTGACCTGAACTGGGTTGCTCAAGCAGATTGAGCATGCGGATCAGCGTACTTTTCCCAGCACCCGAGCGACCAATAATACCGAAGACCTCTCCTTGGTGAATCTGCAAGGAAACGTCGTTCAAAGCATGAACGGTCTTGCCTGCCAGGGAATAGGTTTTTGAGATGTGTTCAAGACGAATCAAGATGAACTCAGCCTAGTTAGTCAGTCGAGTTATAAAAGCCTGAGCTGTAAGCGAAATTTACCATAAAGCAAATTTGACTATGACCAGATAGATATAACCCAAGGAAATATTGAAACCATACTGAGGGCTGCACTGTATAGCAAGATTTCCGACCGGCCAATGCGCGGATGTGACCTTGGCTGTGCAAGGCAAGCGCCCAAAGAAAAAGGCCGCTAAGAGCGGCCTTGTTTCTACGTTTCAGTTTAGTGGTGGGTCGTGCGCGACTCGAACGCGCGACCAACGGATTAAAAGTCCGCTGCTCTACCGACTGAGCTAACGACCCCCGACTGAAAGATGAAATTATGGCCTGATTCGAAGGAACCGTCAAGCACTAAATGCAAAATAATTGGGAAAAAGGCGTTTTTCTTTAAAAAAACTGAAAACAGCGTCTTGCCAAGGCCCCGCCCCTGCCCTTTTCCCTGTTTCAGAAACAAAATCGGAACATCTATCCAGGAGTATTTACTGCTGAAAATAGAAAATGCCTCCCGAGACTGAGGTCAGACCCCAATGCCGGGAGGCATTCAAAGACGATCAGGTTCGTCTAGCGCTTAACGGGCACGAGAAATACGGACCTCGGCACCACGGCGTTTGACCTCCAGCCCTTCGGACGGCAGGATCTTCAATCCTTCCAGACCCTTGATGTAGCTGGAACCCTGCATCTGCATGACGCGAATCTTGTTGCGCATCACAACCGGGCTGTGCTCGGGCATGCCAAACATCCAGACCTCATCCAGCAAACGAGCCGAGTTGAACTCGGATGTATGCTTGACCACCGGTCCCAGACACAGCATATGGCCTTCGCGTCCAAAGACCGGCAAGCGATCCAGACCCACAGTCATTTTCAGGATGGTGCCGCCTTCATAGCGCCAGCCTGTGCTCAGATCCCACCAGGCATCGCCCTCAGGCAGATAGACCTCAACATCCTGACCAGGCTGCAAGACAGGAGCCACCAGCAAGGCAGGACCCAACAAATACTGGGTATCCCACAAGCGAGCCTGGGCATCTGCCGGGAAGCTTTGAGCCATGGAGCGCTGTACCGGCAAGCCTGTACGCACGGCGTCTTCAATAATGCCCAATACATAAGGCACCAGACGGAAACGCCACTCCAGCCAATGAGCAACCTGAGCCTGGGTTTCTTCGTCAAACGCATCAGGACGCAAGGCAGGAATACCTTGCAGACTGAAGTTTGCCGAGAAAACCGACATGGCCAACCAACGCAGATACAGTTCTGGCGTCATTTCGCTAGTCGATGCTGATGCATTGCCCCAGCCATGAATCTGAATAGGCACGCCGCTATTACCCGTAGCCAGGGCCGACTTCAGGGATTGCGTCAGACCTGCCCAGGTGTTTTCCACCTGCGGGCCCAACTGCCAGGCAAAGCGCTGGGAAGATGGGCTCAAGTCACGGCTGGCAACCACGCCTTCTTGCGGTGTCTTGTGACCGGCAACAGCATCAAACAGGGCCTGACGTGCCAGCACAGGGTAAATCGCACGCAACAGGGCGCCCGACTCGCCACCACGGCTGGTGATGGCATCCGGAATATCAAAGCGGGCATTGCACAGCACGGCACCCAGACCATCGTCGACCATCTGACGCTGGCGCTCGGTCCACATGCGGAACACGTCTTTGTGGGTCAGGTCCAGCAAACCGTAGTCGCGTCCACCGCTTAGCTCATCGCCAGGGAAGACATAGGCGCAGCCGTCGTCATCATTGATAAGCAACCAACCGCGATCTTCCCACTCTTCGAACAAGCTGGTGCCCGCCAGTACGCAAGGACGAGTCCAGGCGGCCAGCTGCAACTGATCATTCTGCAAGGCAGAGAAAGCGTCGCGAGGGTCAGCCATGCGGGCGGCATCCCACTCCAGCGTAGGCTTGTCCTGCTGAAAATCGTAAGGCTCCGGTGGCGGCAAGACGGCCACATCCAGCGCAATACCCCGCTCGCGGCACTGATTGGCCAGCTCACGCAAGGACGTTACATCCTGCGCCTGAGCGCCATCCAGCCACAAGCCCATAGGCGTGACACCGGGCTGACCGGCACGACCCGTCAAGGCCGAGTACTGATTGATGATTTCGCTGGGATCACCCAGGAACAGGAAGAAATCCAGTTCGGCAGCGTGTACACGAGCGCGGTACGCATCCAGGTCTTGCTGACCCAGATCATGTTCAACCCGCTCGAAGGTATTGATGTATAAACCCCAGCCTTGGGTGCTCCAGAGCAAAGGCAGGCTGCGGTCGTCCGGACGATCGGTATCAACCGTTTCCTCGCGGCGGTCCAGTTCGCCCAGGGTTTCGCCCAAACCATACAGGGCGTCTTCCTCGGCCAGGGCCAGAACCAGCTGCCAGCAACTATTGGGCTCCTGCTCGAGCATCAATGGCTGATCGCCACTGCTCAAGAGCAGTTGCTCGCCACGCCGGACTTCAAAGCGCCACGGATTGGCCTGAATGTGCAGGGCAAGCTCGCCCTGCTCAATCCGCCAGCCCGAATCGGCTGCTTCCAGTTGAAATTCGCTGACCGCCTCATGGCGGGCCAGCAGCATATCGCCCAAAGCTTTGGCACGGGTACTGAGCTTTTCATTATCGAGCCGGGTAGCCGGCATACAGCGGAAACGAAAAACACCCGGCGCATGAGCTTCGATGCGCAGCGCAAAATCGGTTTCGACAAAAGCGAAATCGGCCTGGGCCGGTTTCGTCGTCAACAAACTCAGATGATTAAACAATTGTGTCACGTCGTCAGAGTGGAGCGAACGGCACGATGCTGATCGCAGGGTCACGCTCAAGATTACTTAACAAGGCCACTATTTTGACGTATTTGCGCTACAAAGGAAAATGTTGCTTCACATTTCGCCGAAATAATTCGAAAAAAGGGCCTTAGCGAGGTATTAAGGCTTGCTCCAAACGCCGCTCCAAAGGAATGGGTTCCTCCAGACAATAAGCGGCAAACAAACTGGCTGCCAGCAGGCTCCAACTCAAACCACGTGAGCCGTAAGCCGCAGCCATAAACAAACCGGGCAGGCCCGGCACAAAACCCATCACGGGCAAATGATCACTTAAAGCACAGCGCCAACCGGCCCATCCTTGTGCAGGTGTTGCCACCGTCACAGCGGGATTGGCCAGCATGACAGAAACTTTTTCTATATTTTGCTGATGGCCCTGGCGGCTGACCTGGGCAGATTCACCAAAACGTTCGTAGGTGCTGCCGATAACTTGCCCCTGCGGGTCTACAGGCAGGATATAGCCCTGACCACTTAAAGTCACTTCACCACGAGTCAAAGCCTGGTCGGCAGGCAAGTATGTCACCTGCCCGGCCAGACGTTGCATGGCCGCCAACCGTGGTAGAGGATGCTGGGCCAAGAACTCGTCGGGCAGCAAACTCAGGCTTTGGGCTGCCGCGGCTATCACTACACGATTGCTGCTTTCCAGGCGCTCCCCCTGCTGATTGCAGATATCCCACACCCCCGGCTCCTGGCCGGCTCGCAAGGACACCTGCTCTGGCAGACATTGAATCAAGGGGTGATCCAGCAGATGAGCCACCAGTGCACCGGGATTCACTACCATGCCTTGCGGAAAATACAGGCCACCGCCTTGCAGCGGCACCCCAGCCAAGGCCGAGCCCTGCTCACGATCCAGCCATTGCACCCAATCCTGGTCCAAGGCCAAACGCTCCAGCGCCTGCTGAATTTCGGCATCACTATTGCCCGCCTGCCCAAACACCAAGGTTCCGACTCGACGCGGGCGAGCCGCTTCCGGCAAGTCTTTCCAGCCCTGCCAGGCATGCAGAACAGCATTACGGCTCAAGCGGGCCAAGGGGGCATCATCCAGGGCGAACACGGGGGAGATAGCAGCCAGACGGTGACCTTGATGCGTCGCATCCAGGCCCTGGCTCAGTGCCGGATCACAAACCAGAACGGGCACACCTTTGCGGGCCAACTCCCAGGCACAGGTCGCCCCCGCCAAACCGGCACCAATCACTACCGCCCGCCCTTGCTGTGGTGGCAAATTGCTGCGTCGTCCCAGGTGGGGACGCAAGCGAGCGCGAATGGTGCACCACTTCCCCCCGGCACCGGGGACTTTTTCCACTTCAAAACCTACCGAGGCCAGATCACGTCGCACCTGCCCGGCACAGCACCAGGAAGCCGCTGTCGCCCCCGGCGCAGCCAGACGCACCAGTTGCCCCAGGACCGACCGCGACCACATGGAAGGATTGCCACGGGGCGCAAAGCCATCCAGGTAAAACGCGTCCGCATGGCAGTGCAACTCGCGCATCATGGTTTCGGCTTGCCCAAAGGCCAAGGTCAGTGTGACTTGTCCCCTATCCAGCTCCAGCCTGTGTATGCCCGGCACCAGTATGGGCCAGGCTGCCAGCAGTTCCTGGGCTTGGGTCTGCAACTCCTCGGGCAAGCGGGCGTACAGAATCGCCAAATCTGAATGGCGGAAAGGATGAGCCTCAACCGACACGAAATGCAGCCGCTGGCTGCGCTCCGGGTCCTGACGCCAGGCCTGCCAGGTAGCCAGAAAGCTGGCCCCCAGTCCAAAGCCGGTTTCACAAATCGTAAATTGGGATCGCCCCCGCCAACGCTCGGGCAGACCATTACCGTGCAGAAACACCCGTCGTGCCTGCCCCAAAGGGCCATCTGCCGGGTGATAGCTATCCTGATACACCGCGCTGACAGGCACGCCACGCTCATTGAATTCCAGAACAGCCGGGACCAGGGGCTCAAACGCAGAGGCAGCCATTAATTTTCTTGCCCATAACAACACTCACACACGCTCTAACCCCTTAAACTGGCCTTAATCAAACTGACACCAACAAACACGTACAATGAAAAGTCTCAGCTTCAGACTTTTCTTTTTTAAAACCGGATTGCCATGCCATTGTCACGTTTACCGCTCAGCGCCTGCCTGGACGCTGCTGTTACCGCAGCCCATGCCGCCGCCGCTATTTTACAAGCCTATGCGTCGGACCGTAGCTCTCTGGTGATCAGCAACAAAATGCACAACGATCTGGTGTCGCAAGCCGATCACGAAGCCGAGCAGGCCTGCATCAGTGTGCTGATGGAGCGCACCCCGGACATTGATATCGTGGCCGAGGAAAGCGGCGGCGTGAATACAGGCCGTCCCACCTGGTATATCGACCCGCTGGATGGCACGACCAACTTCCTGCACGGCATCCCCCACTATGCCGTCTCAGTAGCACTGATTGCTCCTGCCGGCACCCAAATGGATAACGGCGTACTGACCCAGGACACCCCGGTCATTGCCGTGGTCTACGACCCCAATCGCGAAGAGCTGTTTACCGCCATGTACGGTGTGGGCGCCTGGTTGAATGGCAGCCGTATTCAGACATCCTCATCGAAAAAACTGGCGGACTCGGTCCTGGCCACAGGCTTTCCTTTCCGCGACTTCTCTTTTTCCGACCAATACATGCCCAGCCTGAACGCCTCCATTACAGGCAGCCGTGGTGTGCGCCGCATGGGTGCCGCCGCACTGGACCTGGCCTGGGTGGCTTGTGGCCGTTACGACGGTTACTGGGAAATGGGTCTGGCCCCTTGGGACGTTGCCGCTGGCACCTTGCTGGTGCGTGAAGCCAAGGGTGTGTGTCAGGACCTGTATCAGGAAGAGCCCTGGCCCGTCAGCGGTCACGTCTACGCAGGCAATGCCCACATTGCCGATGAGTTGCTGGGCATGGTGCGTCCGTCGCTGACACAGCGTCCGACCAAACCCAAGCCTTAACGCCTTATTCGGGGCCAGTTGCCAAACCTCCTGCTCTGATCTTCATCGCCCGATAAAAAAGCGAGCCATTTAAAACGGCTCGCTTTTTTCATACAGATCAGGTTGCAGGCCAGGTTTAGCGATTTGCTGAGTAATCGTCCCGCCAAATCAAGCCTGCGCTTCAGGCTTGATTTGCTCATCCCGCAGGACGCGGCGCAAGATCTTGCCCACATTGCTCTTGGGCAGTTCATCACGGAACTCAATAATGCGGGGACGCTTGTACGCCGTCAGACGCTCTTTGCACCATTGCTTGATATCGGCTTCAGTCAAGGACGGATTACGTTTGACCACGAACAGCTTGATGCTTTCACCACTGTGCTCGCTGGGCACCCCCACCGCCGCCACTTCCAGCACATCAGGATGCGCCGCCACCACGTCTTCAATTTCATTCGGATAAACGTTGAAGCCCGACACCAGAATCATGTCTTTCTTGCGATCCACTAGACGAATACGTCCCTGCTGATCCATGACACCGATATCACCTGTCTTCAAGAAACCATTAGGCGTAAAGACATTGGCGGTTTCCTCCGGCTGGTTCCAGTAAGCCGACATAACCTGCGGCCCTTTGACGGCCAGCTCGCCTTGTTCGCCCATGGCAACCGGTTGCCCCTGTTCATCCAGCAAGAGCACATCGGTTGAAGGCAAGGGAAATCCAATCGTGCCACTGTAATCGCGTGAATCCGTCGAGTTCACCGCCACCACCGGGGAGGTTTCCGACAGACCATAGCCTTCAATCAAAGGGCAGCCCGTCACAGCCAGCCAACGCTCGGCCACGGCTTTTTGCAAGGCGGCACCACCGGCCAGACACAGTTTGAGCTGCGCAAACGGCAAGGTACGGAATTTTTCGTGATTCGCCAGCGCATTGAACAAGGTATTCACCGCTGGAACGACTTCAGGCGGATTGCGTTTCCAGGCCTTGTAAACCGAATTGAGATCGCGCGGATTCATCACCAGCACCATATGCATACCTGCATACATTGCAAACAGACCGCAAACCGTCAGCGCAAAGATGTGATACAGCGGCAAGGCCACCATCATGGTGTAAGCCGGACCTTTAAAGTCGCCCAAAGCGGGAAAGCCCACGGCCTCCACCTGCAAGACGTTTGCCATCAAATTGCGCTGGCTCAACATGGCGCCTTTAGGGCGGCCCGTTGTACCGCCCGTGTATTGCAACAGCGCCAAATCATCCGGTTTGGCGGGCTGACGGCTCAGGCTCAATTTGCTGCCCTGCTCCAGCACGGCCTTCAGACTGTGCGAACCCGGCAAAGAATAAGACGGCACCATGCGTTTCAAATAACGCACGGCGAAATTCACCACGCTGCCCTTGAGCCCCATCAGATCACCCACGGTACTCAACACCACGTGGGCAGGCTTCACATTGTCAGGAACTTGCTGCAGCACATGCGCAAAGGTTTCCAGAATCACAATGACCTGAGCCTGGCTATCGGCCAGTTGGAACTCCAGTTCGCGTTCGGTGTATTGCGGGTTGGTATTGACGCCCACCATGCCCGCCCGCATGGTGCCCAGCAAGCAAATCAGGAAGGGCAAACCATTGGGCAGCATCAACATCACACGGCTGCCACGCTCCAGACCCTGTGCCTGTAACCAGGCCGCGAAGGCATCCGCGCTGCGGTCCAGATGTTCATAGGAAATGTCATGCCCCATAAAGGTCAGCGCAGTCCTGTCCTTATGCTTTTTCATGGCGGCATCCAGACAATCGATCAAGGTCTGCTCGGCGCCTAACTGAATCTCATGGGGCACGGAGGCCGGATAATGCTCGAGCCAAGGTTTTTGCTGAGTATCCAAGGGCTTGTCACCTAATACGTGTTTATTTATGGTTAACTCTACTCTACTTTATTGTTCAAACCCAAGGACAAGCCCGCATCATGAAGCTGTTTGAACCCATTTCCGCCTGGTCGCATGAAATTGCGGCTATCCGGCGCGATCTCCACACCTACCCCGAACTGGCTTTCGAGGAAACCCGGACGGCCGATCAAGTCGCGTCCTGGCTGGAGAAATGGGATATTCCGGTACATCGTGGCCTGGGCGTGACAGGCGTTGTCGGTATCCTGAAGGGTACGGGCAGCGAAGGTCCATCCGTGGGGCTGCGCGCCGATATGGACGCCCTGCCCATGCAGGAGCTGAACGAGTTCGAACACAAAAGCCGTCACGACGGCAAGATGCATGCCTGTGGACACGATGGACATACCGCCATGCTGCTGGGTGCAGCGCGCTACCTGTCCGAGCACCGTGATTTTGCGGGCACCATCTATCTGATTTTTCAGCCTGCCGAAGAAGGTTTTGGCGGCGCACGCGAAATGATCAAGGATGGCTTGTTCACGCTGTTCCCCATGCAAGCTGTTTTTGGCCTGCATAACTGGCCCGGCATGCCTGCCGGCACCTTCGGGGTTTTGCCAGGCGGCATGATGGCCTCCAGCAATACCTTTGAAATTCGCATTGAAGGCAAAGGCGCCCATGGAGGCATGCCCCATCTGGGCGTGGACCCCATCATGGCGGCCGTGCAACTGGCGCAAAGTCTGCAAACCATTGTCAGCCGCAATGTGGACCCCCTCGAACCCGTGGTGCTGAGCATTACCCAGATTCATGCCGGCTCTGCCGATAACGTTATTCCCAACGAAGCCGTCATGCGCGGCACGGTACGCACCTTCTCCACCGAAGCCCTGGACCTGGTCGAGACCCGCATGCGCGAACTGTGCGAGCAAAGCTGTGCCGCCCAGGGTTGCAAGGCCGAGTTCGACTTTGACCGCCGCTACCCTCCCACCATCAATAATCCCGAGCAAGCGGCCTTTTGCGCACAAGTCATCAAGGAGCTGGTTGGCCCCGACAAGCTGCGTCAGGACATCCGCCCTTCAATGGGCGCCGAAGATTTCTCCTTCATGTTGCAAGAAGTCCCCGGCTGCTATGTCTGGCTAGGCAATGGCGATGGCGACCACCGCAGCCAGGGCCACGGCATGGGTCCGTGCATGCTGCACAACGGCAGCTACGACTTCAACGACGCCCTGATTCCTATTGGTGCCAGCTATTGGGCCAAATTGGCTCTGGACTGGCTGGCACAACACCGTTGATGCTTTAACAAATGTTTCATAGCGGGGCCAAAGCTTGCCGTTACAATGGCAGGTTCTATTGTTGACGGCGTGCGCTCCGCGCGACGGGCATCTGTCCCACCACCCTTTCTTCCAATACGGGAGTATTTGTGACTACTTCAAGCAACATCTCTTCGCTCCCGGACGGAGCCCCCACCCTGCGCGTCATGCCCATGCCCACAGACGCCAATATTCACGGTGACGTGTTTGGTGGCTGGATCATGTCCCAGGTGGACATTGCCGGAGCGATTCCTGCAACACGACGCGCCCAAGGCCGGGTTGCCACCATTTCCGTGAATGCCTTCACCTTCAAGCAGCCCGTGTTTGTGGGTGATTTGCTCAGTTTCTACACAGAAATCATCAAAACAGGCCGCACCTCCATTACGGTTTCGGTGGAAGTGTATGCAGAACGCAAACGCCTGCAACTTGAAACGGTCAAGGTAACGGAAGCCACGCTTACCTATGTGGCTACCGATGACGAGCGCCGCAGCCGCCCGCTGCCCCCTCTCTAAGTATTCGTGACAGGCAGGCCTATGCAGGAAAACCTGGTACCCCCTACTTCGCCCAGTGACACTCCCAAGCCACGCCGCCTGGAGCCCGAGGATGCGCAGCAGGCACTTTATCGCCTGAAAAACATCCTCAAGCGCCAGGAAGTGGTGGAATCGCTGGCCCAGCGCCAGTTCGAGGACGACGACCGCTCCAACCTGCTTGAGGGCTTGATCCATCGCCAGCATGAAAGCGAGATCAAGGCCATCCTGAACGATCTGCACCCGGCCGACATTGCCTTCATTCTGGAGTCCTTGCCCGAGCTGGAGCGCCAGGCCATCTGGCAATTGGTGGATGCCGAGCACGACGCCGACGTGCTGCTGGAAGTAGCCGACTGGGCACGTGAATCGCTGATTCGTTCCATGGACGCCGCGGACCTGATCGCGGCCGCCGGCAATATGGATGCCGACGAAATTGCCGATCTGGTCCCTGACCTGCCGCCCGATGTGGTGGCAGCCGTGCAGCGCGGCCTGACGGACGAGGAGCGTGCACAGTTGATCGAAGCCATGGGCTACCCCGAAGACACCGTGGGCGCCATCATGGACTTTGACATGGTGCGCGTGCGCGAGGATGTCACCCTGGAAGTGGTCCTGCGTTACCTGCGTCGTTTGCAGGAACTGCCAGACCACACTGACCAGATTTTCGTGGTGGACCGGGCCGATAAACTGCAAGGCACACTGTCCCTGACCCGCATGTTAGTCAGCGAGCCTGAAACCCTGGTGTCCTCTGTCATGTCAACCGATTATCTGACTCTGAATCCACTGGATTCGGACTCGGATGCGGCCGGGGCCTTTGAGCGTTATGACCTGGTGTCTGCTCCTGTGGTGGACGATATTGGCCGCCTGATTGGCCGAGTCACCATTGACGAAGTAGTGGACGTGCTGCAAGAGGACTCGGAAGAACAGGCCCTGTCTCGTGCCGGTCTGCAAGAGGACGATATTTTCTCGCCCATCCGTACGGCGATCCGCAACCGGGCTCCCTGGCTGCTGATCAACCTCTGTACAGCGGCAACGGCTTCCTTCATTGCCTCGCGCTTTGAGGATACCGTCAGCCACATCGTGATCCTGGCTTTCCTGATGTCGATTGTGGCCGGTATTGGTGGCAACTCCGGCAACCAGACCATGACCATGATCATTCGTGCCATTGCCACCGGCCGAGTCACAGGTTCCAACGTCCTGCCATTGATCAAGCGCGAACTGCTGGTGACCTTTCTGGTTGGTGTCTGTGGCAGCGCGGTAACGGCATTCTTTGCCTGGTTTATCTCCGACTCGATCGCCATTGCTGCCGTGATGATGGCCGCCATGATCGGCAATATGTTGATTGGCGCGGCGCTGGGCGTGATGATCCCGATTCTGCGTGATCGCTTTGGCAATGACCCTGCTGTGGGCTCCTCGGTATTGCTGACCTTTGCGACGGACTCACTGGGTTTCTTGCTGTTTCTGGGGCTGGCAACAGTTTTCTTGCTGTAAATCACCTGCAGGCATGATTAAAAAAAGCCGGCTTCTGGCCGGTTTTTTATTTCTGCATCAAAGGGAATCAATCGACTCTTTTAATCTTTTGGCCCCAGAGGGCCTGAAAATCCGGCCACTGGAACATCTAAATATCGGACTGCTGAACGTTGAATTTCAGTATGTGTGCTTCATCTTATTAAGCACAAGCTCTTTACCCTTTCCCGAAGGGAAAAACTTGATAGCCCCCCAAAAAAGTTACCTCAGACTCAAACGCGAGCAACAAACTGTCCTTCCGAACAACTAAGAGCGTGAGGACGACTGTCGGGCCTCTTCCAAGAACACCTCCAGACTTTCCTGTGTCCCCACGGCCTGAGCTCTTTGCAAAGACTCGGTCTGCGCCGTGTGCTCAAAAAAATCCAGTACGCCATTGGTCACTCGCGGCGCAATGCCTGCCAACTCCAGCTGACGACGCACTTGCAGAACCTCGTCACGGCGGCGCACGCCGTGCACCAGATGGCTGCGCAGGCAGGACTCCATGAAGTCCTGCAAGCCCCGCTGATTCAAATCCTCCAGGACTTCATACAGCTCGGCCCGCAAACCCATGCGCTCGGCCAGCATCAAATTTTCAATTCCCAAGGCCTCCAGCCCCTTGGTCATCAAACTGCGCAGCAGCTTCAAGCGCATTGCATCCCCCGCCTGTCCCGGCAAGATACGCACAGAAGCGCCCTGAGCCTGCCAAAACGCCGCAGCCCTGCCTGCCCCTTGCCCTGCCGCCAACAAAGCCGTCTGAGCGCCTGTAGAGGGCACAGAGCCCATAATCGCCAGGTCAGCCAGCTCGATTCCATGCTGTCGCGCCAAAGCGTCCATGCTCTCCATGTCCTGGGGCTCGGCCGTACACAAGTCCATGTACAGCGTTCCCACAGACAAATGCGGCATGACGGCCTTGGCCACTATGTCTGCCTGTGTTCCCGTCACTGCCGACAACACGCCGTCAAGACTCCGCCAATCCGTATCCGCCTGCAAACACAGTTTCGCTCCCAATTGCTGCGCCAGTTCGCCGGCTGCGGCACTTTCCCGGCGCACCAGGATAAACGGCACCTGCACACCAGCCGACTTCAAGGCAGCACCATAAAAATGCGCGACTTCGCCCGCCCCGATCAGGGCAACACGATGCAATAAGGGAGATGTTGTCATAGAAAAACACACAGAAGAAACGATCAGCTGCAGCCGGTAGCACCAAGCTGCGTCCTGTAGCTTACAGGGAAAAACGGCACTGCATGAGCGGGATATAACCATTCACAGATCAGTTCGCAGCAACAAAACTGGCATCCAAGAAAAAACCCCATGCGCCAGGGGCTCATGGGGTTTGATCTCGCAGCCTGCAGGCTGGGCAGCTTGAGTCAGAATCAGTTCAAGCGCCCATGGCACTGCTTGTATTTCTTGCCGCTGCCGCATGGGCAAGGATCGTTACGGCCTACGCGTGGCACTTCGCCCTTGGCCGCTTCGTCCAGACCGGGATCTTCACCGCTCAAGGCAGCATCGTAATCCGAATGATGGAAACGGACATTGGAATTGGCAGGAACCTCAACCGCGGCTTCCTCGACCTGCTCCGGAGTCTGAATACGCACGGTCATCAGCACTTTGACCACTTCATCACGCACACGGTCCAGCATGTCGGAGAACAGCTCGAAAGCTTCACGCTTGTATTCCTGTTTGGGGTCTTTCTGGGCATAACCGCGCAGATGAATCCCCTGACGCAGGTGATCCAGGGCCTGCAAATGGCCACGCCATTGCGTATCAATGGACTGCAAGAGCACGGAGCGCTCGAAGTTGCCCCAGTTAGGCTGCCCCACCAGATCAATCTTGGCTTGCAGCAGACGCTGGGATTCTTCGATAACGCGATCATGCAAGTCATCGTCGGTCAGATTGGATTCTTTCTCCAGCATTTCAGCCAAAGGCAGCTCAATCTGGAAGGTGCTTTGCAAAGCGGTGGTCAAGCCGGGAATATCCCATTGCTCTTCCATGGTGTCTTGCGGCACGTATTCACGGAACAGACGGCTGACGGCGGCTTCGCGCAGGCTGCTGATGGTGTCGGAAATATCAGCCGACTCCAGCACTTCATTACGCTGGGCGTAGATCACCTTGCGCTGATCGTTGGCCACGTCGTCATACTGCAGCAACTGTTTACGAATATCGAAGTTGCGGGCCTCGACCTTGCGCTGAGCGGATTCGATGGAACGAGTCACCATGCGGGCTTCGATAGGCTCGCCTTCCGGCAAACGCAGACGCTCCATGATAGCGCGCACACGATCACCGGCGAAGATGCGCATCAGCGAATCTTCCAGCGACAGGTAGAAACGCGAGGAACCTGGGTCACCCTGACGACCAGCACGACCACGCAGCTGGTTGTCGATACGGCGGGATTCGTGACGCTCGGTACCAATAATGCGCAAACCACCAGCCTGTTTGACCTGCTGGTTCAGCGGTTCCCAAGCAGCACGAATAGCCTGGATCTTGGCTTCTTTCTGCTCGGCACTCAGGGACTCGTCTTCACGCACCTGAGAAATTGCACGTTCGATGCTGCCACCCAAGACAATGTCCGTACCACGACCGGCCATATTGGTGGCGATGGTCACGTGACCGGGCATACCAGCTTCAGCCACGATGTCGGCTTCACGGGCGTGTTGCTTGGCGTTCAGCACCTCGTGCTTGACGCCAGCGGCATTCAAGCGTGTGGAAATCAGCTCGGAGTTTTCAATGCTGGTGGTACCTACCAGTACAGGCTGACCACGCTCGTGGCAGTCCTGAATGTCTTTCAGAATGGCATTGAACTTCTCGTCATCGGTTTTGAAGACCTGGTCGTTCTGATCCTTGCGGGCCAGCGGACGATTCGGTGGAATGATGACGGTTTCAAGACTATAGATTTCCTGGAACTCATAGGCTTCGGTATCGGCCGTACCCGTCATGCCCGACAGCTTGTCGTACATACGGAAGTAGTTCTGGAAAGTAATCGAAGCCAGCGTCTGGTTTTCGTTCTGGATGCGAACGCCTTCCTTGGCTTCCACAGCCTGGTGCAAGCCATCCGACCAGCGGCGACCAGCCATCAAACGGCCGGTAAATTCGTCCACAATCACCACTTCGCCGTCCTGGACCACGTATTGCTGGTCGCGGAAGAACAGGTTGTGGGCGCGCAGAGCGACCATCAGGTGGTGCATCAGGGAAATGTGGCGCGGTTCGTACAGCGACTCGCCTTCGGGAAGCAAACCGATTTCGGTCAGGATCTGCTCGGCACGTTCGTGACCGGCTTCGGAAATATGAACCTGCTGGCCCTTTTCATCGACCCAGAAGTCGCCTTCGGGCTCGGGCTCGTGTGGACGAGGCTCTTGCGTCATGCGGGTCAGCATGGGCGGAACCACGTTCATGCGCACGTACAGCTCGGTATTGTCTTCGGCCTGGCCGGAGATGATCAGCGGTGTACGGGCTTCGTCGATCAGGATGGAGTCAACTTCGTCGACAATCGCGTAGGACAAACCGCGCTGGCGGCGATCCTCGGCGCGGTATTCCATATTGTCGCGCAGGTAGTCAAAACCAAATTCGTTGTTGGTACCGTAGGTAATGTCAGCCTGGTAGGCAGCAATCTTCTCGGCATTGTCTTGCTGGGGAACTACGACGCCCACGCTCAGACCCAGGAAGTTGTACAGACGCCCCATCCAGTTCGCATCGCGTCGAGCCAGGTAATCATTGACGGTCACCACGTGCACGCCTTTGCCGGACAGTGCATTCAGGTACACGGCCAAAGTCGCGGTCAGGGTTTTACCCTCACCCGTACGCATTTCGGAAATCTTGCCGTTGTGCAAGGCAATGGCACCGAGCATCTGCACGTCAAAGTGGCGCATGCCAAATACACGGACACCCGCCTCGCGTACTACAGCAAAAGCCTCGGGCAGGAGCGAGTTAAGCGAGGCGCCATCCTGAACACGTTGGCGCAGCTCCTGCGTCTTGGCTGCCAAGGCCTCGTCGCTCAGGCCCTGAATAGTAGGCTCAAGAGCATTAATCTGGGCGACCTGCTTACGGTACTGTTTGAGCAGTCGGTCGTTACGACTGCCAATAAGCTTTTTCAGCAATGAAACCATTCTTGTGTCGTCAATGTAGGCGAGGCCGCAAGGGCTTGAATCTGTGCCTCGAGCCTATCTCTGGTTAAAAGGGATGCGCAAGCAAACAATCAGTTTAACGCACATGCTGCAAGACGGAACTACTTGTCCGAATCCAATTGCGCGATCTGCTGTTCTACATACTCACGCGCCGGCAGAAAAAGCTTGGGATCCAGAGCATGTCCGGCCATGCGCACTTCAAAGTGCAGGTGCGAACCTGTGGACTGCCCGGTAGATCCGACACGGGCGATCAACTGCCCTTTTTCTACTACGTCGCCTAATTTAACAACGATTGATGACGCATGGGCGTATCGCGTGCTCATGCCATTGCCATGATTGATTTCCACCAGCTTGCCGTAGCCGGTCATATAGCGGGCTTCCGATACCACCCCACCGGATGCGGCATAGATAGGCGTCCCCTTGGGTGCTGGAAAGTCCAGGCCTTCGTGCAAGGCATGACGGCCCGAAATCGGGTGACGACGCCAGCCAAAGGAAGAAGCTACCTCGTCATAATCCACCGGACGGTAATTGGGCAGACGGGCTTCGTTGCCGGTACGCTCGGTCAGCACGGAATCCAGCATCTGAAACCAGTCCTGTTGCTCGGACATCTGTTTGGCCAGATTATCCAGCTGCTCGCCCAGACGGTCGGCGTTCCAGACCAGATCGGCTCCATCCATGCTGTCCATGACGGCCAGATCCTGCACGGGCATGGCACCGGCCAGCTCCGGATCGGTGTACTCAATGCCGGCCGCCTTGGCCACGCGCTTGCTGACACCGTCCATCTCGATCAGTTTGGCCTGCAAACCGCCGACTTTTTCGGCCAGGCGGGTCACGTTGTCCTGCATGGCAGCGGCCTGGCTCTGGGCCATATCCGCGTCCAGCGACACGCCACCGCGTTCACCCCAGTGCGACTGCACCAGAGCTCCCGCCGCTGCGGAAACGCCCAGCGATACCAGAGCCACCAGGGCGATCACCGTACGGCGCACCCCTTTGGCTTTGGCATCTAAGGACGTATAGTCTTTATGTTGATCCACTATCGTATAACCTCGAACATGACCTGGAAGCCCCCTTTTTCCTCATCCGCGCCAAAACGCAGTAGCGGGCAAAGCCACGCTTTGGGTTGGCTGGCCAGCGACCAGCAAGGTTCCCAGGTACTGGAAATGGCCCGGCAGCTGATGGCGGCGCAGACCCATGTAAGCAAAGCCTTGCCACCTGCTTTGGGCAAGGCTTGTAAAGTAGCCCGTATAGACAGACAGCAATTGACGCTGGCAGTTCCCAGCGCCGCACATGCGGCCAAGCTGCGTCAGCTGTTGCCCACTGTCACACGGCAGATGAATGCCGCTGGCTGGAACATTAGCGAGGCGCTGGTGCACGTGCAAGCCCATTTGTTTGCAGCTGTGACAGAAAAGCCCGCGCGCCAGGTACAAGTCCTGGACGAACGGGCCTTGGAATCATTTGAAAAGCTGCATGACTCATTGCCGCAAGGTCCCTTGGCGCAAGCCATCGAACGCTTGTTGCGTCATCATCGCGGCTAAGCAAAGCACCAGGAGCGGGACCCTAAACAAATATCAAGCGAATTTCCACTCGCTGGAAAAAGCGTGGGGTGCACTGGCAGCCGACTCGAAAGTCACCAGTTCCCAGCTATCCTGGGCGGCCAGCAAGGCACGCGCCAGCTGGTTATTCAAACCATGGCCGGATTTGCACGCCACATAGCGTGCAATCAGGGGGTGGCCAATCAGGTACAAGTCACCAATAGCATCCAGAATCTTGTGCTTGACGAACTCGTCCTCGTAACGCAGACCGTCGCTGTTCAGGACACGGTACTCGTCCATGACGATGGCATTATCCAAACTGCCGCCACGGGCCAGACCGGCCGCACGCAAAGCTTCCACTTCGCTGGCGAACCCGAAGGTGCGCGCACGTGAAATAGTCTTCACGTACGAGTCATGCGCAAAATCCACCTCGGCAAAATTGGCCGTTGCATCAATGGCCGGGTGGTGAAAATCGATAGAAAACTGAAGGGCAAAGCCTTCGTAGGGCTCCAGACGGGCCCACTTGATGTCCTTCCCCTCGCCTTCAGAGACTTCGATGGGTTTGAGGACACGCAAAAACTTCTTGGCGGCTTCTTGCTCCTGCAAGCCCGCCGAACGCAACAAATACACAAATGTGCCGGCGCTGCCATCCATGATGGGCACTTCTTCAGCCGTCAGGTCCACGTGCAGATTATCAATGCCCAGGCCAGCGATGGCCGACATCAAATGCTCGACGGTTGAAACCCGAACATTATCCTTGATCAGCACCGAAGCCATACGCGTACCACCGACCTTGTCTGCCTGTGCGGGCAAATCCACGATTTCGGGCAGATCGATACGGTGAAACACAATACCCGTGTCAGGCGCAGCAGGGCGCAGTGTCAGTTCGACACGACGGCCAGAGTGCAAGCCGACTCCTTTGGTACTGATGACATTCTTGATGGTGCGCTGACGAAGCATGGCTGTTCTTGTATTTGTAAAGTGTTGTTCGCAAAGACTATTGTAACCGTAATACGGGTTATCCACTATACGCTTTCTAAAAACATAAGCAATTGTCAAGCGTCAAACACCCCGACACAACAAAGCACTTACGCCCCCTGAGCGCGAACGCCCAGGGGGAGTCGTGGGAGAAATCAAATTGGCGACTCGGGTAATCGCCGAACCTGATTTTTAATCAGCCTGCTTGCGCAAGAACGCCGGAATGTCGAAGTGATCCATGCCAGCAGTCTCCAGCGCACGCACCTGGGCCGAAGCCTGGCTGCGTGGATTGCGGATGACGGCAGGCACGTCGGCGTTGGCGTAATCCGCACCGATGACAGGCATGTTGTCCGTACCTGTACGTAACACTTCTTCGTTGTTTTGTACCAACTGTGGGCGCGCTTGCTTGCGACCCAGGCCAGTAGCAACAACAGTCACACGCAGGCTGTCGCCCATGGACTCATCGTAAGCCGTACCGAAGATAACGGTTGCATCTTCTGCTGCGTAGCCACGGATGGTGTCCATGATTTCGCGCGTTTCGCGCATCTTCAGGGACGACGAGGAGGTGATGTTCACCAGCATGCCGCGGGCACCGTGCAGGTCCACACCTTCCAGCAATGGGCAAGCGATGGCGCGCTCAGCCGCTTCACGAGCGCGGTTCGAGCCGGAAGCCACAGCGGTTCCCATCATGGCCTGGCCTTGCTCGCCCATGATGGTTTTCACGTCTTCGAAGTCGACGTTCACGTTACCTTCAACATTGATGATCTCGGCAATACCGGCGCAGGCATTGTGCAAGACATCGTCAGCTGCCTTGAAGCAATCGGACTGTGTTGCGTCCTCATCCATCAAGTCGTACAGGTTTTCATTCAATACAACGATCAGGGAGTGAACGTGCTTGCTCAGTTCCTCGATCCCTTCCTCGGCCATGCGCAGACGGCGATTGCCTTCAAAGGAGAAAGGTTTGGTGACGACACCCACGGTCAAAATGCCCAATTCCTTGGCCACTTCGGCCACAACGGGGCTGGCACCCGTACCGGTGCCACCGCCCATACCGGCTGTAATAAACACCATATGGGCGCCGTTCAATGCTGCGCGAATTTCTTCGCGAGCGGTTTCCGCTGCTGCACGACCTTGATCAGGCTTGGCACCGGCGCCCAAGCCGCTGCGGCCCAGACGAATCTGAATAGGTGCCTCGCTACTGGCCAGCGCCTGCGAGTCGGTATTGGCGCAAATGAAATCAACGCCCTGAACACCAGAGTTGATCATATGCGTCACAGCGTTACCGCCTGCGCCGCCCACGCCCACGACCTTGATGACCGTGCCGCTACCGCTGGTATCTAACATTTCAAAGTTCATCATGATTGACTCCCACTCAAACACTTAATTAGTCAAGTTTCTACGTACTTCCCCGATACAACTGAAATTTGGAATCAGCTCAAAACATCTGCCAACCAAAGGGTTCGCACCCGATTTGAACTGCCTCCTGGACAGCCCTTTCAGGCTGCCCGACCTGAGCGTCTTGCAACGCCCTTAATTCATGAACCATTCCTTCATGCGTGCCATCAGCCCTTTCACACTGCCTTTTTGCTGGGCCACTTTGCGGCCACGAGCGCTTTGCAGGCGAGCTTCGGTCAACAGACCCATCACCGTCGAAAAACGGGGGTTGCGCATGACATCAGCCAAGCTACCTTCATAGCTGGGCACAGCAATACGCACAGGTTTCAGGAACACGTCCTCGGCCAGCTCCACGATGCCCGGCAACATGGCCGTACCACCAGTCAGCACCACGCCCGAGGACAGCAAGTCTTCGTAGCCCGATTCGCGCAGGCTTTGCTGCACAAAGGTGAACAACTCCTCCACACGCGGCTCGATCACGGCACCCAGGGCCTGGCGCTTGACCTGGCGGTTGGGACGATCACCCAGACCGGGCACTTCAATCATTTCTTCCGGATGGGCCAGCGATTGCTTGGCCACACCAAAACGCAGCTTGATCTCTTCCGCATCCGGCGTAGGGGTGCGCAACATGGCGGCAATGTCGCTGGTGATCTGGTCGCCCGCGATCGGGATCACGTCGGTATGACGAATCGCACCGCCGGTGTAGATGGCGATATCGGTTGTACCGCCACCAATGTCTACCAGCACCACGCCCAGCTCTTTCTCGTCCGCCGTCAGGCAAGACAGGCTGGAGGCCAAAGGCTGCAAAATCAGGTCCTGTACTTCCAGACCACAACGACGCACACACTTGACGATGTTCTGCGCTGCGCTGACGGCACCGGTCACAATGTGTACCCGCACTTCCAGACGCAGACCGCTCATGCCTATGGGTTCGCGAATATCTTCTTGCGAATCCACGATGAACTCCTGCGTGAGCACGTGCAGCACTTGCTGGTCGGTGGGGATATTCACGGCCTTGGCCGTTTCAATCACGCGTGCCACATCGGTCGCCGTGACTTCCTTGTCTTTGACCGCCACCATGCCGCTGGAGTTAAAGCTGGTGATGTGGCTGCCTGCAATTCCGGTGTAGACCTCACGGATCTTGCAATCGGCCATCAACTCCGCCTCTTCCAAAGCGCGCTGGATAGAATTGACTGTCGTCTCGATATTGACGACCACCCCTTTGCGCATGCCCTGGGATTCATGCTGTCCCAGACCAAGCACTTCAAACCGGCCTTCCGGCAGCACTTCGGCCACCACCGCAACCACTTTGCTGGTGCCGATGTCCAATGCAACGATCAGGTCTTTGATGTCACGAGTCATATGTTCTTTACTTCACAGGGGTAGATGAAACCGGAGCCAGCGTTATCGCAAAGCCATTCGGGTAACGTAAGTCGGCACTTTGCAAAGCACGGTCGCCAAGCCGTTGCATCAAGGCAGGCCAAGCCTGCACAAATCGTTCAACACGTACCGCAAAGGGCAATGCACCTTTACGACCGTGCGGGTCGGCAATATCAGCAGCCGGGTCACGCCCCAGGCTTAGCTGCATGCCGTTGGACAACACTACATCCCAGGCGTAGCGCGGGCTCAGCGTCACTTCACTGACCTGTACATCCAGCGGCCCAAACCAGCGTGCCAACTCGGCATACCGTTGCACCACCAGACGCTCCGAATTCGGAGGACCGCTTAGCTGGGGTAAATCCACATCATCAGGCACCACGGCTTTATTGGCCGAAAATGATTCACCCCAGGTGTTGATCATTTCGTCTTCGTTCCAATAGGCCAGCGGCTGCTGTTCTTCAATCCGTACCGACAAGCTATTGGGCCAAACGCGGCGGATCTGCGCGCGACGTACCCAAGGAGCCGTTTCAATCAGAGCGCGGGACTTGTCCAGATCTACTGTGAAGAAGTTGCCTTGCAGGCGACCGGCAATCGTGGCTTTCACCCCTTCAGGAGTCACATAGGCCAGACGTTCGCCTTGCGAGGACTCGATCTGAATGCGTTCGATATTGAAGTACGGACGACGCACAGCCCAAACCACAACACTGATCACCAATGCCGATACCGCTAGCAAAGCCAGCGTATTGGCGATCAGGTTGGTCAGACGTGCATCGGAAAACATGAGTCAGGCTCCCCGTTCTATAGGCTGCGAGCAATGGCCTGCACCTTGCAGCGCGCCGTTGCCAAAATGTTCACGCACAACTGGGCGTAGCTGGTGCCCTCTGCTTTGGCTGCCATGGGCACCAAAGAGTGGCTGGTCATGCCCGGAGAGGTATTCATCTCCAGCAGCCAGGGGCGGTTTTGCCCGTCCAGCATGAAATCGGCACGGCCCCAGCCTTCGCAGCCCAGTGCATTGAACGCACGAACAGACAGATCCTGGATATGTGCCGTCAATTCGGGCGACAGATCTGCAGGACAGAAGTACTGGGTTTCGTCCGAGTAATACTTGTGTTCGAAGTCGTAATTGCCTTGTGGGGCCACAATATCGATCACGGGCAAGGCACGTGCCTGGGCGCCAACGCCGATGATGGGTACAGTCAATTCGCGACCACGAATGAATTGCTCAGCCAGCACGACGGTGTCGTAATGCATGGCGGTTTCAAAGGCGGCAACAGCCTCCTCGGCGCGGTCCACACGCACCACCCCCACGGTGGAACCTTCATGGGGCGGCTTCATGATCAGGGGCACACCCAGACGTTCAACCGCAGCGGCAACCTGGCTGACATGATCCAGCTGCGCAAAACCGGGAGTGGGCAAACCCAGGTGCTGCCAGATGTGCTTGGTCATGATCTTGTCCATGGCCAAGCCGGAGGCCATCACACCGCTGCCGGTGTAAGGAATGCCCATCCACTCCAAAGCACCCTGCAAGGTGCCGTCTTCGCCGTAACGACCATGCAAAGCAATAAACACGCGGTCAAAACCGGCCTGAGCCAGTTCGGTCAGTCCTTTCTCGCCCATATCGAACAAATGCGCATCCACGCCCATGCTGCACAGCGCTTCATGCACGCCTGCGCCAGACATCAAGGACACTTCACGTTCGGCGGACTTGCCGCCGTACAACACGCCGACCCGACCAAAATCCGCTGTCATGCCATTTCTCCCAATTGAGCAGGAATCCGGCTGATGGACCCTGCACCCATTACCAACACCACATCGCCGTCACGGACAAAGTCCAGAACGGCTTGTGCCATATCGCTGATTTCGGCCACGAAAATGGGTTCGACCTTGCCGAGCACACGCACTGCGCGACTCAAGGCTCGGCCATCGGCGGCCACAAGGGGAGCCTCACCGGCGGGATAGACCTCTCCAAGGAGGACCGCATCGGCCTGGCTAAGTACCTGCACGAAATCTTCAAAGCAATCACGGGTGCGTGTGTAGCGGTGCGGCTGGAATGCCAGCACGATGCGGCGATCAGGCCAAGCACCACGTGCGGCCGCCAAGGTAGCAGCCATTTCGACAGGATGGTGACCATAATCGTCAACAACAGTAAACGTGCCACCACCCTGCGCCTGGGAAACCGGGAAGTCACCCACCATGGAGAAGCGACGCCCCACGCCGGTGAACTCTTTCAGACCACGGGCAATGACCTCGTCACTGACACCCAGCTCAGTGGCAACCGCAATGGCAGCCAAGGCATTGAGTACATTGTGCTTTCCGGGCAGATTCAGGCACACGGACAGCAGGGGAAGATCGCCTGTGGCCCCTTTGCGCTGCACATCAAAACACATGGTGGTGCCACGGCTTTCGATGTTGATCGCGCGGACCTGGGCATCGGTATCAATGCCGTAAGTCGTGACAGGACGCGATACAAAAGGAATGATTTCGCGCACATTCGCATCGTCGTTGCACACGATGGCGCTGCCGTAGAACGGCAGGCGGTGCGTGAAGTCGATGAAGGCGCTTTTCAGTCGGGCAACGTCATGGCCATAGGTGTCCATATGGTCGACGTCGATATTGGTGATGATGGCCATCACCGGCAACAGGTTCAGGAAAGAAGCATCGGACTCATCCGCTTCCACCACGATGTAATCGCCCTGCCCCAAGCGAGCATTGGCACCGGCCGAATTCAGGCGACCACCGATCACAAAGGTGGGGTCCAGATCAGCCGCGCCCAGCAGGCTGGCTACCAGGCTGGTGGTGGTGGTCTTGCCATGCGTACCAGCCACGGCAATGCCGCGCTTCAAGCGCATCAGCTCGGCCAGCATCAGGGCACGTGGCACCACCGGAATGCGGGCGGCACGCGCGGCCAGCACTTCGGGGTTGTCACCCGCAATGGCGGTGGAGGTGACGATCGCGCCCATGCCAGCGACGTTTTCGGCTTTATGGCCGATCACGATACGAGCACCCAGCTGTTCCAGGCGACGAGTTACCGCCGTTTCCTGAATATCCGAGCCACTGATGGCAAAGCCCAGGTTCAGCATGACTTCGGCAATGCCGCTCATGCCCGAGCCGCCAATCCCTACAAAATGAATATGTTGAATGCGGTGTTTCATCCCACCCTCCTTGCCGCCTGCTGACATGCTTCGGCAATCTGCTGCGTGGCATTCAACTGTGCATGTTCTTGCGCGTGGCTGGCCACACGACTTAGCTCTTCACGGTTCAGTCCTTGCAACCATTGCGCAAGCCACTGAGCCGTCAACTCCGATTGTTTCTTGAGCCACGCACCCGAGCATTCGCTCAGGTAGCGGGCGTTGGCTGTCTGGTGATCGTCAATCGCATGGGGCAGCGGCACGAACAGAGCTGCTACGCCGATTGCAGCCACTTCAGCTACCGTCATGGCACCGGCGCGGCAAATCAGCACATCGGCCTCTTTCATGGCCTGCGCCATATCGCCAATAAAGGCCTTGCAGTCGGCCTGCACCTGATTGTCCGCGTAGCTTTTCTGCAAGCTTTCCAGATGCTGCTGGCCGGACTGATGGGTTACATGCGGGCGCTGCTCGGCAGGGATCAGCGCCATGGCCTCAGGCACCACTTTGTTCAGCGCTGCAGCCCCCAGGCTGCCGCCCACCACCAGAATGCGTAGCGGTCCGCTGCGTTTGGCATAACGCTCGGCAGCCGAACCTTGGCCTACGAAAGCATCGCGCACCGGGTTGCCCACAGTTACTGCACCAGGCAAGGCACCGGGGAAGCCGGTCAACACACTGGTCGCCATTTTGGCCAGGTAGCGATTCGCCGTACCGGCCACCGCATTTTGCTCATGCACTACCAGCGGGCAGCGCGACACAAAAGACATCAGGCCACCGGGGAAAGCCACGTAGCCGCCCATACCCAGTACCACATCCGGCTTGGCTTCCTGCAGGCAGCGATGCGCCTGCCAGCAGGCACGGATCAAAGTAAAGGGTAAGGAGAGCAATGCCTTCACGCCTTTGCCTCGTAGTCCGGAAAATCGCAGAGGCAGCATTTTAATCCCATGCTGTGGGACCAAGCTACCTTCCATGCGCTCGGGATGACCCAGCCACAACACTTGCCAGCCGCGTTGCTGCATGGCTTCAGCCACGGCCAGCCCGGGCATGATGTGCCCGCCTGTACCGCCTGCCATGATCAGGATGGTTGGAGTGCTCATGTGCGCTTACCTCGCATCATTTGCCGATTCTCAAAATCCACCCGCAGCAACAAGGCAAAAGCCACCAGATTCATCACAATGCCCGAACCACCGTAACTGACCAAAGGCAAGGTCAGACCCTTGGTAGGCAACAAACCCAGCACCACACCAATATTGATAAAAGCCTGCACGCCAAACCACAGCGCCACACCTTGAGCGACGACACCGCTGAACAAGCGATCCATGGCGCAGGCCTGACGACCAATATTGAAGCTGCGCCATACAACAAAGCCAAAGGTCAGGACTAGAGCGGCCACGCCAACAAAGCCCAGCTCTTCGCCAATTACCGCGACGATGAAGTCGGTATGGGCTTCAGGCAGGTAATGCAGTTTTTCCACGCTGGAACCCAGACCCACGCCAAACCATTCGCCTCGGCCCAAAGCAATCAGCGAGTGCGACAACTGATAGGCACTGCCATAAGCATTGTCAGGATTCCAGGGGTCCAGATACACGAACAAACGTTCACGACGCCACGGTGAGAGCCAGATCAGCAAAAGGAAGCTGCTGACCATAATGCCCAGCAAGGCAGAGAACAACTTGCCGTTAATTCCGCCAATGAACAAAATGCCCACCGCAATGGCCACGATGACCATGAAGGCGCCCAAGTCAGGCTCCATCAACAGCAACACACCAACCAGACCCAGGGCCACCGCCATAGGCAGGAAACCTCGAATAAAGGTATGCAGGTGCTGCTGCTTGCGCACGGTGTAATCAGCGGCATACAGAACCATGGCTACTTTCATCAGCTCCGAAGGCTGGAAGTTGATGATGCCCAAAGGCAACCAGCGGCGTGCACCGTTTACTTCACGGCCAATGCCGGGAACCAGCACCACCAGCAGCAAGAAAATAGCCAGAGCAAACAGAGGCACGGCCAACTTCTGCCATACACGCAGCGGCACGGTTGCGGTAAACATGGCCAGCACCACACCCACCACAATGAACAAGGCGTGGCGAATTACAAAGTAGTAACGACCGTAGCTTTCATAGCGCGGTCCGTCTGCCAAAGCGATCGAGGCCGAATACACCATCAGCAAACCAAACAGGGTCAGCATCAGTGTGGCGGCCAGCAAGGGGCGATCAAACGCAGGCAATGCCGTGCGTCCGGGGCGTACGGCATTGACACCCGAGGTCAGCTCAGCAAACAGACTCATGCCGGCTCTCCTCTATCCAGTGCCATCTCGGTCACGGCGGCGACAAAACACATGCCGCGATGGTGATAGCTTTTGAACATATCCATGCTGGCGCAGGCCGGAGACAGCAAGACCACATCGCCCGAACGCGCCTGCTCGGCAGCAGCGTGCACAGCAGCTTCCAGACCCTCGCAGAAACGATGACGGACATCATGAGCGTCCAGAACAGAGGCAATCAGCTTGGCGTCCTGCCCAATCAAGAATACTTCGGCCACATTCGAGGCAGCCGCAACGGCCAGCGGCTCAAAATCCTGGCCTTTGCCCAAACCACCGGCAATCAGCCAGACACGCTGATCAAACCCACGCAAGGCGGCAACAGTCGCGCCGACATTAGTACCTTTGCTGTCATCCAGATATTGAACACCGTCCATCACACGCACCAGTTCGACACGGTGCGGCTCCCCTTGATAGGTGCGCAGACCATTGAGCAACTCAGCCCAACCCAGACCCAGACAACGAGCCAGCAACATGGCTGCTTGGGCATTCAAGGCGTTGTGACGCCCCTTGATCTGCAAAGCCTCAACCGGCATCAGGCGTTTCAAGCCACCTTTACCGCGCACGGCAGGCTCAGCCGGTGCATTACGTTTTTTCAGGCCTGTTGCCGGCAGCTCAAAATCGGTAGGCTCATTGGTCACCAACCACTGCATGCCGCCATCCGTCAGCAAGCCCATATCGCCCAGCAAAGCGGGCTGGTCCAAACCGAAGCTGCGCACCGACTCCTGGCTGGCATCGGGAATCATGGCCATAACGGCTGGATCATCACGATTGACCAAGGCCACATCACACATGCTGTACATGCGCTGCTTGGACTCGACGTAAGCGTCCATGCCGCCATGCCAGTCCAGATGGTCCTGGGAGATATTCAGTACAACGCCAGCATCTGCCTGCAAGCTAAAGGTGCTGTCCAACTGGAAGCTGGACAACTCCAGAACCCAGACCTGAGGCAAGGCATTGTTTTCCAGAGCGTCGCACAGGGCGGTCAGCGCAGCAGGGCTGATATTGCCCACGGCCAGTGCAGAAACACCTGCCTGCTCCAGCAAGTGGCGCGTCATGGCCGTGACGGTAGTCTTGCCATTGGTGCCGGTAATGGCCACCACACGGCTTGCATGGCCTTGATCAGCCAGGTCTTTCAAGGCACGGGCAAATAGCTCGATCTCGCCAATGACTTCGATTCCACGATCTCGTGCCTGGCTTAAAAAGCCGGCCAGAGCAGGATCCAGAGGCGACAAGCCGGGGCTGATCACCAGGGTATGCACGTCGTTCAGGCTATCGGCCTGCAGGGCATTTTGCCCCAGACGCGTATCCAGAGCCGAACTGCTCAGGGCCTGAAGCTTGTCCAGACCCTGCACGTTCTCGCGTGTATCCGCCAAACGAATGCTGGCCCCCTGGGCCAAAGACCAGCGAGCCGCAGCAAAGCCTGTCTCGCCTAACCCAAGGATAAGCATGAGACCGTCTTTACGGATCGAAGGAAAACTCAGAGCATTCATCGCAATTTCAATGTAGACAGACCAACCATGACCAGCATCATGGTGATGATCCAGAAGCGAACCACCACCTGTGTTTCTTTCCAGCCGCCAACTTCAAAATGATGGTGCAGCGGCGCCATGCGGAACATTCGTCTGCCCTGCCCGTAGCGTTTCTTGGTGTACTTGAACCAGGTCACCTGCAGCATCACCGACAAGGTTTCCACCACAAACACGCCACCCATAATGAACAGCACGATTTCCTGGCGAACGATCACCGCGATCGTGCCCAGCGCACCGCCCAGGGCCAGCGCACCCACATCACCCATGAACACTTGGGCGGGATAGGCGTTGAACCACAAAAAGGCCAGACCCGCACCGGCAATGGCTGCACAGATCACCATCAACTCACCCGCGCCGGGAATATAGGGGAACAAGAGATATTTGGAGTAGTCGACCCGGCCAACCACGTAGGCAAAAATACCCAAGGCAGCGCCCACCAGCACGGTAGGCATGATGGCCAGACCGTCCAGGCCGTCCGTCAGGTTGACGGCGTTGCTGGAGCCAACAATCACTGCCCAGGTCAGCACCACAAAGCCCAGCACACCCAGCGGGTAGCTGACGGACTTGAAGAACGGCACGATCAGGTCAGCCTGCGCAGGCAGGGGCATGGTGAAGCCGCTCAGGACCCACTCTTTGAACAAGGGCCACAGCTCGGTATTGGCAGGCACCGAAACGGCAAAGCTCAGGTACACGGCCGCAACCATACCGATCAAGGCTTGCCAGAAAAATTTCTGACGCGAGGACATGCCTTCGGGGTCACGATTGACGACTTTCTTGTAGTCGTCTGCCCAACCAATCCAGCCAAAACCAAAAGTCACCAGCAGAACGACCCACACAAAACGGTTGGTCCAGTCTGCCCACAACAAGGTACTGATACCGATAGAAATCAGGATCAGGACACCGCCCATGGTGGGGGTGCCATTCTTTTGCAAATGCGATTCAGGGCCGTAAGCGCGCACAGCCTGACCGATCTTCAGTTCGGTCAGCTTGCGAATAACCCAGGGACCTGCCAACAAGCCAATTGCCAGCGCAGTGGCGCTGGCCAAAATAGCACGCAGGGTGATGTACTCAAACACCCCAAAGGCGCGAATATGATCGTCCGATAGCCAACGTGCCAGTTCAAGAAGCATGAGTGGCCCCTTCGTTATGGGAGAAGTGGTTTTCCAGGGCGGCAACCACACGCTCCATACGGGCGCTGCGCGAACCCTTGATCAACACATGGGATGGCTCCAGGGCCAGCAGATAAGCCACCATGTCTTCCAAAGTCTCGAATTGATGCGCACGTGCACCAAAAGCCTGGGCAGCATGGCTGGCATCGCCACCCAAGGTCAGCAATTCATCCATGCCACGCTCTTTAGCGTAGGCACCCACTTCAGCGTGCAATTCGGAGCTGTTATCACCGATCTCGGCCATATTGCCCAGCACCAGCACCTTGCGGCCTTTCAGCTGTGCGAGCACATCAATGGCAGCACGTACCGAATCCGGATTGGCGTTGTAGGTGTCGTCAATCAACTGGTAACCGGAAGACAGTTGCTTGGGCTGCATACGGCCCGTGACAGGACGGAAGCTTTCCAAACCCTGCACAATCGCGCTCAACGGCGCACCGGCGGCATGTGCGCAAGCGGCAGCGGCCAAGGCATTGCGCAGGTTGTGGATACCGGGGCTGTTCAAGGTCAGGGCAGCAGACTGGCCTGCCACATGCAACATAAAACGGGTTTGAGCTGGCTCGACAAACATATCGGCCGCAAAGACCGTTTCCTGACCGCTCAGGCCAAAGCGCAATACGGGACGCTGACCAGCCTGCTCAGCCCACATGGCGCTGAAGGCATCATCATCAGGAATCACCAGCGCGCCATCTTGTGGCAGCGCGTCAATCACGGCACCGTTTTCACGAGCCACTGCTTCCACACTGTGCATGAACTCCTGGTGTTCACGCTGTGCGTTATTGATCAGGGCGATCGTGGGGCGAGCCATGGACGCCAGCACGGCGATTTCGCCGGGATGGTTCATGCCCATTTCCAGAACGGCGGCTTTGTGCTCGGAGCTCAAACGCAGGATGGACAGGGGTACACCCAGATCGTTGTTCAAATTACCGCGAGTTGCCAGGCTTTCTGCTTCGCCCAACCAGGCGCGCAAGATCGCGGCAATCATTTCCTTGGTCGTGGTCTTGCCATTGCTGCCGGTCACGCCGATGACAGGGATGTCAAAGCGCGAGCGCCACTCGGTCGCCAAGGTCATCAGCGCACGACGCGTATCGCCCAGCACAATTTGTGGCAGTTCGACTTCGGCATCACGCTGAGCCACGAGGGCCGCCACAGCGCCCTGCTCTTTCGCTTTTTCCAGATAGCGATGACCATCGAACTGCTCGCCGCTCAGGGCCAGGAACACATCACCTTTGCTCAGACTGCGGGAATCGGTGCTCAAACGCACGCCACGCAACCACAGCAAGGCGGCTTTGGCCCAGTCGGAATCATCAAACACAGAACGCTCGCCCTGGACTTCCTGATAGGTTTCGTGGCCCTTACCGGCCAGCAAAACAATATCTTCAGGGCTGGCAGCCCAGATCGAAGACAGGATGGCGCGAGCCCGATCCATTTGCACGGCCGGCGCCTCAGGCATACCAGCCACGATCTGACGAATGATTTCGGCAGGATCTTCAAAACGTGGGTTGTCGGTCGTAACCAGAACGCTGTCGGCCAGACGGGCCGCCACTTCACCCATAATGGGGCGCTTGGCCGTGTCGCGGTTACCGCCGCAACCAAATACGCAAATCAGCTTGCCGCCACGTACGCTGGCCACTTCACGCAAGGCTTGCAGGGCGCGTTCCAGTGCATCGGCAGTATGAGCGTAATCCACCACGACCAAAGGCAAGGGCTGACGACCTGCGGTGCTCTTGGGCGTCACAATTTGCAAACGGCCAGGCACGGACTCCAGCTTGTCCATGATGCGGGCGATCTTGGACACAGGCCAGCCCACTTCCTGCAGCACACCCGCCACCAACAGAAGGTTGGCCACGTTATGCTCGCCCAGCAAGTGGGTCAAAATTTGTGCGGTGCCGTGAGCGGTCACCAGATTGAATACCTGGCCGTCGGCACCGGTATGCACGTCCTGAGCCAGCAGATCCACCTCGGGCTGGCTCATGGAGTAGGAAATCACACGGGCAGCCAGACCGGCCTGCATCAATTCACGGCCCGTTTCATCGTCAGCGTTCACGACGGCGCTACGCAGACCGGGCCAACTGAACAGGCGCAGCTTGGCCTGTTTGTATTCTTCCATGCTGTGGTGATAGTCCAGATGGTCATGCGTCAGGTTGGTGAACCCGGCAATATCAATACGGACACCATCCAGACGGCCTTGTTCCAGACCAATGGACGAGGCTTCCAGGGCCACGGCATTGCCGCCTTGAGCGCGAATAGCAGCCAGGCTACGGTGTACGGTCAGCACGTCCGGCGTGGTCAGAACGCCACCCAGATTGGAGCCATCAGGCAAGGTCACGCCCAGCGTACCGATCGTGCCGCAAGGCACTTGGGAATGATTCAAGGCCGACGCCACCCACTGCACGGTGGACGTCTTGCCATTGGTGCCGGTCACCGCCACGACAGTCATGGCCTCGGAAGGACGGCCCCACCATTCGTGGGCCACTTCACCCAGCAAGCCCCCCAGATTGGGAACCTGCAAAACAGGCACACCGGGATCAACTGCTTGATCGCCCTGCTCGCGCACAATGGCCACTGCACCTTGCTGCACAGCCTGAACTTCGTACTCACGACCATCACCCTGATGGCCGCGGCAGGCGAAAAACGCATCACCCGCCTTGATCTGGCGGGAATCCAAACACAGATTAGCCGTGGGCGCTACATGCTGCGCCAGCCACTCCAATATTGCTGCGGCGTTCATCGTACATTCTCCGCACCGGGGCCAACGGCCACCAGCGAATCTATGGGCGCATCAGGCTGGACACCTAGGCGTCGCAAGCTCCGGGCCACAATTTCTGAAAAAATCGGCGCGGCAATACGCCCGCCGTAATAATTGGAACTATGTGGTTCGTCAATCGTGACGGCCACCACAATGCGAGGGTCGGAGACAGGCGCGAAGCCGACAAAAGAGCCGCGATACAAGGACTTGCTGTAACGACCATCCACAATCTTGCGGGCCGTGCCGCTCTTGCCAGCGACGCGATAGCCTTGCACCTGAGCCAGACGGGCACCGGCTGGGCCCGCCGCAGCTTCCAGCATGGCGCGAACTTCCGCGGCCACTTTAGGGGTGTAAACCTGAACGCTGGCGGGCTTGCCTTCGCGCTTGAGCAAAGTCATGGAAACCATGTCGCCATTACGCGCAAACGCCGTGTAGGCGTGGGCAATTTGCAGCAGGGAAACCGACAGGCCATAGCCATACGACATGGTGGCGCGCTCGATGGGACGCCAGCGCTCCCAGGGGCGCAGTCTTCCGCTGGCAATACCGGGAAAATCGGCCTGCGGAGAACGGCCAAAACCCAGCTCGGTAAACTTGTTCCACATTTCCTGCGAAGTCAGGCGCTCGGAAATCATGGTCATGCCAATATTGCTGGACCGACGCAAAATACCGGCAGCATCCAGCATGCCATTGTTGCGACTAACGTCACTGATCACACTACCTTGGTAGCGGTACTGACCATTGCCCGTGTTGAACTGGGTGGCGGTGGTGATGCGGTTGATATCCAGTGCCAGAGCCACGGTAAACGGCTTCATGATGGAACCGGGCTCAAAGGTGTCGGTCAAGGCACGGTTACGCAGGGCCGGACCCTTGCGATCGTCCCGGTCGTTGGGGTTGTAGGTAGGCAAGTTAACCAGGGCCAGAATCTCCCCGGTTTTCACGTCCATGACCACGGCCGCAGCGGCATTGGCCTTGACGTCTTCCATACCTTTTTTCAAGGCGGTGTAAGCGTCGAACTGCAAGCCGGCATCAATGGACAAGTGCAAGTCCTGACCGTGGGTAGGCGGGATGATGGCGCGCACGTCCTCCACCACACGTCCCAGACGGTCACGAATTACGCGGCGCGAACCGGGCGTGCCGGACAAGGCGGAGTTGAAGGCAAGCTCAATGCCCTCGATGCCCTGGTCTTCAATATTCGTAAAGCCCACAATGTGCGCCATGACATCCCCTTCGGGGTAGAAACGACGCATTTCTTCTTGTTGGTGGATACCAGGGATCTTCAGTTCAGCGATTTGAGCGGCCACATCCACATCCACCTGACGCTTGATGTAGACGAAGTTACGATCTTCAACGGACAGACGACGCTCGATATCGGACTGCCCCATACCAAGGAGCTTGGCCAACTGACCGATCTGCTCGGGTTTGGCATTCCGAGCATCATCAGGAATAGCCCAGATGGCTTTGACAGGCACACTGGAGGCCAGCACCACGGAACCACTACGATCAAAAACCTTGCCACGCATGGGCGGCAGCACCTGGGTGCGCTCGTAACGGCGCTCGCCTTGCTGCTGCAGAAATTCGGTAGACAGGCCCTGCAAATACAAAGCCTTGACGATCAGGGCGCCAAACCCCAGAAACAAGAGGACCAGCACCAAACGCGAGCGCCAGAATGGAATCTGGACGCTCAGGACGGGATTTTCGTGATAGCCGAATCGTTTCATGGCCGCCCTCCGGACTGCACCTGGGTCGAGCTCAGCTCACCCCCTTGCAAATAGAGAGTGCGCTCGGGAGAGCTCAGCACCAGGCCCAATTCGTTGCGACCAATATCGTCCACGCGGGCGTTACGGGCCAGCTCGGCCCGTTCCAGTTGCAGACGACGCCAGTCCGTATCCAGTTCACCGGCTTTGGTGACCAGACGATCGGTTTGCACAAACAGCTCGCGCGCCTGATAGCGCGCCGTCACCAAAGAGATGGCCGAAAGCATCAACACCAAAGAGAGGGTGATGACCAGGCGCATCATCGGCGGCCTCGCTTGCCGGCGGGCTGTCGGCTATAGGCGGCCTGTTGCAGCAGACGCTCGCTGGCGCTGCGCATCCAGTCCTGGGGGATGGGAGTGTCGGTGCGTTGCACCACACGTAATACCGCCGAGCGGGCTCGGGGGTTGTCGCTGGACTCCTCGTCGGTGGGCAAGATTCTGCCCAAAGACTGCACCAGAGGCTGGGGCAAGTCTTTTTCCAGGATAGGTAGACGTGACTGTTCCTGCGCGGGACGCGCAGCTGCGTTCATGAACTGTTTGACCATGCGGTCCTCCAGTGAATGAAATGCAATCACCGCAAGCCTGCCCCGAGTCGCCAATCGACTCAGAATTGACGGAAGCGCGTGCGCGAGCTCTTCGAGCTCACGATTGAGGTAAATCCGTATAGCCTGGAAGGTCCTGGTTGCCGGATGTTGACCCTTTTCGCGCGTGCGGACGACACCGGCGACGAGCTCGGCGAGATCACGCGTTGTATGTAGCGGGCGGGATTGGCGGCGATCAACAATCGCCTTTGCAATCTGGAAAGCAAACCGTTCTTCGCCATATTCTGCAATGACCTCCTTTAAAACTTCTACGCTGACCTCGGCCAGCCACTGTTCAGCGGTCAAACCACCGCTGGTATCCATGCGCATGTCCAACGGACCTTCGCGCATAAAAGAGAAACCTCGTTCTGCGTCGTCGATTTGTGGCGAGGAAATGCCCAAATCCATCATGACGCCTTGCAATGGCCCCACATCCAGCTCGTCCAGAGCCTGAGCCAAATCACCAAAACCACTATGTACAACCGTCACACGACTATCTTGTGCTGCCAGCTCCTGGGCCACGGCGATCGCTTGCGGATCCTTGTCGATCACGATCAGGCGCCCCTGGGGACTCAAGTGCGACAACAACAGACGGCTGTGACCACCACGACCAAAAGTGCAATCAACGTACACACCATCGGCCAAACCCTGGATTTCAGGGTTTTGCGCCCAGCGCCGGGCCTCAAAGGACGGATCCACGAGGGCCGCCACCGTAGGCTCCAGCAGCACGGATCGATGTACCAGCGTCATGACTTACTCAGAAAGAAAAAGTGTCGAATACGTCTGTGGAGTTTTCAGCCAGATCCTGGGCCTGTCGGCGTTCCAGTTCCTGCGCATTCCACAACTCAAAATGGGTGGCCATACCCAGCAGCATGGCGTCGCGCTCCAACCCCACTGCGGTGCGCAGTTCGGGAGCGATCAATATCCGACCAGCGGAATCCAGATCAACGTCCTGAGCACTACCCAGCAGCAGGCGTTGCAAGAAACGGGCACTCATGGGGAAGCGGGCAATTTGTTCGCGCTTTTCTTCCCACACACTGCGCGGATACACCAGCAAACAGCCGTCGGGATGGCGAGTGAGGGTCAAGCGGCCTTGCTCCTGCTGCAAAAGCGCGTCACGGTGCCGAGTCGGAATGGACATCCGACCCTTAGCATCCAGTGTGAGTGCGCTGCTGCCTTGGAACACTATTTTCCCCCACTTTTTTACACTATTTCCTACTTTTCCCCACTCTACGGGGGAAAGCCTTTGCGGTCAAGGCAGTGGTTGCAATTTTTTCAATCACAACAAGCACTTAGCGCACTATCCTAGAAGTGACTAAAAAAAAATACTGTGTGAAATCAAGAAATTGCAGGGCGCATTAAAAGTGAATTGTTATAAAAATGCGCGCAAGCGACTCTTGCCAAGGATTCAACATCCTTAACAATTGCTTTCAAATGTACGAAATCGGTGCAATTGGTGGCGAACGCCGGGAGAAGTGTGAGACAGGCCTATAGGCCGGATTCTGTATGCCAGCGGGAACCCGCTGGCCGGCAATCATTCCTCTGGACCGACCATTACTGGCCGGTTCTAGCTACCTACCCGCATACTGAGACGAGCCGCCTCTCGGGCTAAAAGCCTGCGTATGCCTATTTGGTATTGCTCCGGGTAGAGGTTACCGCGTTTCACCCCACAGCACTTTGCACCGAAGTACAAGAAAACACGGAAGTCGCCGTATCTGTGCCTGCTTGCGCAAGCCCTTGCTGTGGTCTCGTCTCTGTGGCCCTGGTCCTCGGCTCGTCTGGCGTGATGCCACACTTGCCGGACGGCTGTTAGCCGCTACCCTGCTCTATGGAGTCCGGACCTTCCTCGATACTTGCGTACCGCGACTGCCCAGCCTGCCTCACAGATGCATTGTAACCTGCGACAATAGAGAAATTCGCAGGACGCGCTGATTTATCTGGAGTCTTATGTCCACCAATCTGATTTCCCTGACCGATGCCCAATTGGCATTCGGCCACCATGCTTTGCTGGACCATGCCGATCTGGTCATTCAAAGCAATGAACGTATCGGTCTGATCGGGCGCAATGGTGCTGGCAAATCGTCGCTTTTAAAAATTCTGGATCAACGTCAAGCTCCTGACGATGGTCAGGTCAAACGACTGGGCGGGCTGAAAGTAGCCACCGTCGAACAAGAACCGGAGCTGGATCCGAATCTGAGCATTTACGATTTGCTGTGTGGCGATTTCACCGAAGCCGAAGACTGGCAACGCCCTGCCCGCGTCAACGCCCTGATCGACAAGCTGGGCTTGAATCCGGATGCACTGGCTGGCAGTCTGTCGGGCGGACAGCGTAAACGCGTCGCCCTGGCCAATGCCCTGGTGAACGAACCCGACCTGCTCTTGCTGGACGAACCCACCAACCACCTGGACTTTGACGGCATTCTTTGGCTGGAACAATTGCTGCTGGATTTCCGTGGCAGCGCGGTCATCATTACCCACGACCGCCGTTTCCTGGATGTGGTGGCAACGCGAATTGTCGAGCTGGATCGCGGCAAGTTGTTCAGTTTCCCCGGCAACTTCAGCCAATGGCAGGAACGCAAGGCTGAGTACCTGGAAGCGGAAAAGCAGCAGAATGCCAAATTCGACAAATTTCTGGCCCAGGAAGAGGTCTGGATTCGCAAAGGCGTGCAAGCCCGCCGCACCCGAGATGAAGGTCGTGTTCGCCGCCTGGAACAATTGCGCCGTGACCGTGCCGAGCGACGCGAGCGCTCGGGCGACGTCAAATTCGCCATTTCCGAAGGCCAGCGCTCCGGTAAGCTGGTCGCTGAACTGCAAGATGTCACGCACGGCTACGACGACCGCATTCTGATCAAGGATTTCTCCACCGTGCTGATGCGTGGTGACCGTATTGGCCTGATCGGCCACAACGGCGCTGGCAAAACTACCCTGCTACGCATCATGCTGGGCTTGCAAGAGCCTAACTCTGGCACCGTGCGCCACGGCACCAAACTGAACATAGGCTACTTTGACCAGATGCGCAGTCGCCTGGACGAAAACGCCACTCTGGCGGACACCATCAGCCCCGGCAGTGAGTGGGTAGAAATTGGCAATCAGCGCAAGCACATCATGAGCTACCTGGAAGACTTCCTGTTCCCGGCAGCCCGCGCTCACTCCCCGGTACGCAGTCTGTCTGGCGGTGAACGTGCCCGACTGGCGCTGGCCCGCATGTTTGCCCAACCTACTAATGTATTAGTACTGGACGAGCCGACCAACGATCTGGATATCGAAACTCTGGAACTGCTGGAAGACCTGATTCAGGATTACACAGGCACCGTGCTGCTGGTCAGCCACGACCGTACCTTCCTGGACAACGTGGTCACCCAGGTGATTGCAGCCGAAGGCGACGGCCATTGGGGCGAGTATGTAGGTGGTTACGACGAGTGGCTGGCACAACGCCCGCAAGCCAAAGCCGAGACACCGGCAGCCAGCACTCCAACTCCCGCCGCCACTGAAAAGCCTGCTGCTGAGCGCAACAACAAGGCTAGCAAGCCTGGCCGTCTGGCCCCATGGGAAGAAAAGGAGCTGGAAGCTTTGCCCGAGAAGATTGCGGCTATAGAAAGCCAGCAAGCCGAACTGGCAGAACAGTTGAGCGCACCGGATCTGTATAAAGATGGCTCTGCTCGAGCCGACGAAATCAACCAACAACTGGATCAGCTCAACACTGACCTGGAGCAGTTATTTGAGCGTTGGGAAAAGTTGGAAGAAAAGCGCTTGGCCAGCTAAAGGGAGACAGGGGAATCAGGGATTCAGCCCGGTAAAGCCGAACTGATCCTCTGCTTCCTCCTCAATCCGGGCAATGCGCTGACAGTCGACCATGATCGGTTCGAGTACCGTGCAACAACACGGCAGAACCTCGCCTGGGCCGACATACGCTAAAGGCTGCTCTTTATAAGCAACCTTTCCATACACAAGAGGAATACGGCAGGAGCCGCAATAGCCGCTCCTGCATTGATACTCAACCTGATGGCCGGTTCGTTCCAAACCTTCCAACAAAGTTTCGCCGTCCCGCAACTGAAAGTCATGATCAGTTGTCCGGACTTGACTCATAACTCGATACCGTCGAAGTCGCCAGCCGACACGGCCGAATCGATCTGACCGACCAGGTAAGAGCTCAGTTCCACCTCTTGAGGTGCCACCTGCACGGTGTCCGAGGACAGCCAGGTGTTGATCCAGGGAATAGGGTTGTGTTTGACGGACTCAAACGCAGGCTTCAGGCCCACAGCACCCATACGGATATTGGTGATGTATTCCACGTACTGACCCAGAATGTCCTTGTTCAGGCCAATCATGGAACCGTCGCGGAACAGATAGTCTGCCCACTGTTTCTCCTGCTCGGCCGCATCCTTGAACATGTCAAAGCAGACCGGCTCCAGTTCGCGGGCAATCTGAGCGAACTCGGGATCATCGCTACCGGAACGCAGAATATTGATGATGTGTTGCGTACCAGTCAGGTGCAGCGCTTCATCACGCGCAATCAAGCGAATGATCTTGGCATTACCTTCCATCAACTTGCGCTCGGCAAAAGCGAAGGAGCAGGCAAAGCTGACGTAAAAGCGGATGGCCTCAAGAATATTGACGCTCATCATGCACAGGTACAGCTTCTTCTTCAGCTCGTAGACGCTTAGCGTGCGGGTTTCACCGTTGATCTCATGATCGCCCGCGCCCAGTTGGGCATACAGCATGGTGTCGCTGATCAGATCGTCGTAGTACGAAGAAATATCGGCCGCACGCAGCTGAATGTTTTCGTTACGCACGATGTCGTCAAAAATAACGGACGGATCATTGGCAATATTGCGAATGATGTGCGTGTACGAACGCGAGTGAATCGTCTCGGAGAAAGCCCAGGTTTCAATCCAGGTTTCCAGCTCCGGAATCGATACCAGAGGCAGGAAGGCCACGTTGGGGCTGCGACCCTGAATGGAATCCAGCAAGGTCTGATATTTCAGGTTGCTGATGAAAATATGCTTTTCGTGGTCAGGCAGGTTCTGGTAATCGATTCGATCCTGGGTGATGTCCACTTCTTCCGGACGCCAGAAGAAAGACAACTGCTTTTCAATCAGCTTTTCAAAAATCGGATATTTTTGCTGATCGTAGCGAGCCACGTTAACCGGCTGCCCAAAGAACATGGGTTCTTTGAGCTGGTCGTTATCCGTTTTGGAAAAAGTACTATAGGTAGTCATGATGCTATTTACCCTTGCTTAGATCTTGCACGCGCCGCCTGCGCAACCGTCATCCTCTACTTCGCCATGCGAATCATCGGCACCGTCGCGGGTGTTGTGGTAGTACAAGGTCTTCACACCGTATTTGTAGGCCAGCAGCAAGTCCTTGAGCAGTTGCTTCATCGGTACGCGACCACCCTCGAACCGCTGTGGGTCATAGTTGGTGTTCGCAGAGATCGACTGGTCAACGAACTTCTGCATCACGCCAACCAACTTCAGGTAGTCGTCGTTACCAGGCATTTGCCACAGCAACTCGTACTGATCCTTATATTTTTCAAACTCAGGCACCACCTGACGCAAGATGCCGTCCTTGGACTGCTTGACGGACACCAGGCCACGCGGAGGCTCAATACCGTTGGTGGCATTGGCAATCTGGCTGGAGGTTTCCGAAGGCATCAAGGCTGTCAGAGTGGAGTTGCGCAGACCGTGCTTGACGATGTCAGCACGCAGGGCTTCCCAATCCAGGTGCAGTGGCTCGTTGCAAATGCCGTCTACATCTTTCTTGTAGGTGTCGGTAGGCAGCAGACCCTTGGCATAGGTTGTTTCGTCAAAAGCATCGCAAGGACCGTATTCACGCGACAACTGTACCGAAGCCTTCAACAGGTAGTACTGGATGGCTTCAAAGGTACGGTGGGTCAGGCCCAACGCTGCCGGGTCGGAGTAACGGGTGCCGTTCTTGGCCAGGTAGTAAGCGTAGTTGATGACGCCAACGCCCAAGGAGCGACGCTTGTTGGTTGCGTTCAGCGCAGCCTTGACCGGGTAATCCTGATAATCCAGCAGAGCATCCAGAGCACGAACAATCAGTTCAGCCAGACCGTCCAGCTCGTCCAGGGACTCCAGAGCACCCAGGTTGAAAGCCGACAGCGTGCACAGCGCGATTTCGCCTTCGGGATCGTTCAGATCGTTCAAAGGCTTGGTGGGCAGAGCAATTTCCATGCACAGGTTGGACTGGCGCACGGGAGCGCGGTCGGCCTGGAATGGGCTGTGCGTGTTGCAGTGGTCCACGTTCTGAATGTAGATACGGCCAGTGCTGGCACGCTCTTGCATCAGAAGGGAGAACAGCTCCACGGCAGGCAGGCTGCGCTTGCGGATGGCAGGATCTTGCTCGTACATCTCGTACAGACGCTCGAACTCGTCCTGGTCGGCAAAGAAAGCTTCGTACAGGCCGGGCACGTCGTGCGGCGAGAACAGCGTGATATGGCTGCCCTTGATCAAGCGTTGGTACAGCAAGCGGTTGATCTGAACACCGTAGTCCAGGTGACGGATACGGTTTTCTTCCACACCGCGGTTGTTCTTCAGAACCAGCAGTGTTTCCACTTCCAGGTGCCACATGGGGTAGAACAAGGTTGCCGCACCACCACGCACGCCGCCTTGCGAGCAGGACTTCACAGCCGCCTGGAACATCTTGAAGAAAGGCAGGCAGCCGGTGTGCTGAGCCTCTCCGCCGCGAATTTCGCTGCCGACGGCGCGAATGCGGCCACCATTGATACCGATACCGGCGCGCTGCGATACGTAACGAACAATGGCGCTGGTCGTAGCATTGATGCTGTCCAGGCTGTCATCACATTCGATCAGCACGCAAGAGCTGAACTGACGGGTGGGTGTGCGCACGCCAGCCATGATGGGCGTGGGCAAGGAAATCTTGAATTGCGATACCGCGTCGTAGAAACGTTTGATAAAGCTCAGACGTGTGTCGGCTGGGTAACGGGCGAACAGACACATGGCCACCAGTATGTACAGGAACTGGGGGCTTTCGTAGATGCGCTTGGTCACGCGGTTTTGAATCAGATACTTGCCTTCCAGCTGCTTGACGGCACCGTAGGAGAAGTTCATGTCACGCCAGTGATCCAGATGAGCATCCAGCTCATCGAACTCGGCGCGCGTGTAGTCTTGCAGCAGATGCGGATCGTAGCGACCTTCCTTGGTTTGCAAGGTCACGTGATCGAACAGGCTTGGAGGTTCAAACTGACCAAAAGCGATTTTGCGCAGATGGAAAATCGCCAGACGGGCAGCCAGATATTGGTAGTCAGGCGTATCTTCGGAGATCAGATCCGCAGCCGACTTGATGATGGTTTCATGGATGTCGCTAGTGCGAATGCCGTTATAGAACTGAATGTGAGAGCGCAGCTCTACTTGGGAGACGGACACATTACTCAGACCTTCAGCGGCCCAATCAACCACTCGGTGAATCTTGTCGAGGTTAATAGGTTCTGTACGGCCATCTCGTTTGGTGACCATTAGCTGTTCGGTTGATTGCATGTCAGTCTCTGAAATCGGGGGTGATTGACGGAAGACGCGGCTTTTGCAGCCGCCAGCGTCAGTTGATGCACACCATATATAGTGTGATATTGGCGTCATTCTACTACATATAGCGGATTGAGCGAATAGCGGTTTTGCGACTGCAGAGCAGATTCAGCGCATAAAAATGCAACTAATCTTTGCTCTGCTAACAATTTCCTATTGCGTCTGGAGCTCTTGAACGCAGCGCAGCAAAGCCTCGCCATAGGCCTCTCTTTTGCGTACGCCTATGCCTGTAATCGGCTCCAGATCAGCCTCTGAACTAGGGCAGCGAATGGCCACTTCGCGCAAAGTAGCATCATGGAAAATGACATAGGCTGGCACACCATGTTCGCGTGCGGTGGCCGCACGCCAGGCGCGCAAAGCCTCGAATCGTCTTTGTTGATCGGGTTCAAGAGCAGGTCCGGCAGGCGCCTGACCTTTTACTCGGTGTGCAGCCGGTCCGCGTGTTACGGTTTCGCGCCGCAACATCAGGGTGCGCTCCCCTTTCAGCACTTCGCGGCTGGCCTCGGTCAGCAACAAGGTGCCGTAGCCCTCCGGGTCCACCGTGACCAAGCTATGCGCCAGCAACTGGCGCAGCACTCCGCGCCAGGCTTGATCGGTCAAATCCTTGCCCACACCAAAGACGGTCAGCTTGTCGTGCTCGTGCTCTTTGACACGATCCGTCAGCTTGCCCAGCAGGATGTCGATCAGGTGCCCGGCCCCGAAGCGCTGACCGCGCTCACGCCATAATCTATAGATGGTGGAGAGCATTTTCTGCGCCGCCACTGTGCCATCCCAGGCTTCTGGCGCTTCCAGACAGGTGTCGCAGTTACCGCAAGGTTCTATTTGCTGGTCAAAATACGCCAGCAAGCGCTGGCGACGGCAGGAAATGGTTTCGCAAAGGCCCAACATGGCATCCAGCGCCTGTCCCTGCTGGCGTCGGTGTGCCGCATCGCCTTGCGACTGGTTAATCATGCGGTGCAATTGCACCACGTCCTGCAGGCCATAGGCCAGCCAGGCCGTGGCCACTTCGCCATCGCGCCCTGCCCGCCCGGTTTCCTGGTAATACCCTTCTACCGATTTGGGCAGGTCAATGTGGGCTACAAAACGCACATCCGGTTTATTGACGCCCATGCCAAAAGCAATGGTCGCCACCATGACCACCCCTTCTTCTCGAAGGAAGCGAGCCTGGTTGATGGCGCGCTGCTGCGCGTCCAGTCCTGCATGATAGGGCAAGGCATGAATACCGTTCTTGCACAGGAACTCGGCCGTGTCTTCCACGCGCGAGCGCGACAGACAATACACAATCCCCGCATCTCCGGAGTGCTCTTCCTGAATGAAACTCAAGAGCTGCTTGCGCACCTCGTTCTTTTCAATGATGCGGTAGCAAATATTGGGACGATCAAAACTGGCAACAAAATGCCGGGCATCCTCCAGCTTCAGGCGCTGGGCAATTTCTACCCGCGTCAACTGAGTGGCGGTAGCGGTCAAGGCAACCCGTGGCACACCTGGCCAACGCTGGGCCAGCAAATCCAGACCCAGATATTCAGGGCGAAAATCGTGACCCCATTGCGATACGCAGTGGGCTTCGTCAATGGCAAACAGGGAAATCTGGCCGCGTGCCAGCAAATCCAGGCAGCGGTCTGTCAGCAAACGTTCGGGAGCCACATAGAGCAGATCCAACTGCCCCGTCAGAAATTCGCGCTCGACCTCGCGGGCAGTTTGCCAATCCTGGGTGGAATTCAGATACGCCGCGTTAACGCCCAACTCGTTGAGGGCGTCCACCTGATCCTGCATCAAGGCAATCAGGGGAGACACTACCACGCCGGTGCCGGGTCTCACCAAAGCAGGAATCTGGTAACAGAGCGACTTGCCGCCGCCGGTGGGCATCAAGACCAGGGCGTCACCGCCTTGGATCAGGGTCTCGATAATCTCGTGCTGAGAACCACGAAAACTGTCATAACCAAAAACTTCCTGAAGAACCTCAAGTGCTGACTGGGCCATGCCGCCTGCTTAAAAAATCGGAATAGAAAAACGCAGCGCGATGTTCGACTGACGACTTTCCAGATGACGGCGAGCTTGCAAACCCACCCTAAGGTGGGGACTGTACCAGAACTGCTGCGTGACCCCAAGGTAGCGGTTCTCCCCGCCGGCAACTACCTGCTGCACCTCGTACTGAGTCTTCACTTCACCCCAGCGGCGCAGGGGCACGGACAGACCGACAATCTGCCGACTGCTGGCCGCATCCACCTTCATGCCCTGGTAACGGCTCAAATCCAGAAAATTGTCCTGGTAGCGTTCACCCTGCCACTGCAGGTGCAAATCATCCAGCACATCCAGGCCGTAGGCTGCCTGATATCGCCACCCCTGCCCCACCGCATGGGAAGCTTTGGCCACGCTGGCCTGCCACACGCCAAAGTCCGGCGATCGATAGGTTGCACCCAGACCGGTCAGCCCAAAATCACGAGCGCTTTCCATCTGGGTATCAATACTGGTACGACTGGTGACATCGGTACTGAGCATCAAGCTGCCAGCCGAAGAGCCATACACAAGATCCCCGTTATCCTGCTTGCCCGTCATGTCCAGCGCGCCAACGGCCAGGGCATAGCGCCATGGCCCGGCCGGGCCCTGCTCGAACTGCTGAGTGATATTGATACCGCCCAGTTCCACGGGCCGCGCCCAGTCCGGTGCGGTAACCGTGTCATTGCCCAGGGTCAGTTGCAGCCCGTCTTCATTCACATAGCGCCAGTTGCGCTCGCCAAACTGCCAGACCTGGTCGGGCGCGCTGCTCAACCAGCGGGCACTCCAAATTGGAGAGGACTGCTGACTATATTGGATGGAGCGCGCCAGACTGGCGGTGCTGGCACCGCTTAAACTGAAATCGGAAAATGTGTAATCCATGGAGGCCGCTGGACTGAGCAGGCCCTGATCTCCTTGGCGATGCCACTGCGTAGCATCAAAAAATGGCTCCACAGGCGGGAGCTCCTGGGCCGGAATGGCCTGTGCCTCATCCACGCCATACACGCGGGTAGCAGACAAATTCTCCAGCCCAACACGATTTTGAGCGGTGGCCAATGGAACAGCGAACAGCATGGCAAGACCGACCAACAGCCCGCCTGCCAAGCCTCGCTGGCAAGCTTTTGTACGCATGATTTATGTCACAAAAAGAGTTTAGCGCCGGGCATCCAGCATCACTTCGCCGCTCGCATCCAGGGAGCGTTTGATGGCGGAGTATTTTTCCAGCACAGCAGACTTATAGACTACACCAATCAGACGGCCCGAGCCGTCACCATTCAATACAGGCAGACGCTCCCCGGCAAAGCTCACAAAGTGTTCCTGAGCCTCGTCCAGACTCATATTCGGGTAGAGCGTCTTGACGAAATCCATGCGCAGAATATCGCCCACCACACGCTCCTGGGCAGCGTTGTCGTCCAACAACATTCGAGTCAGGTCAGGCTGAGCAATCACACCTTGATAAACTTGCTCCTCGTTCACCACATACAAATAGCGCACGGGGTAGTCCAGAAACATCTGCAAGGCATCACGCATTTGGGTAGTAGTGCTGACGACGGTATCAGCCGGACGTACCAGCTCGGCCAAGGTGGTGTGACGCAACTTGTGGCGCAGCAAGGCATCGCGCTCGCGCACCAGGGTGACTTCATACATGGCGACCTCGGCCACACCACGGGACACAAAATAAGCCATGACACAGGCCACAATCAAGGGCAGCACCAACTGATAGCTCAACGTCATTTCAAACAACATCAGTATGGCCATGAAGGGAGCGCTGGTGGCGGCCCCCAGAAACGCGCCCATGCCCACCAAGGTGAACAAGTACAACGGTAAATCCAGACCTGGCAAGATCAGCAAAGTCAGTTGACCAAACAAGGTACCGAAGGCCGCGCCCACAAAGATGGCGGGGGTAAACACACCGCCGACAGCGCCCGAACCAACTGTCAGCCCTGTGGCCAGAACCTTGAACGCCAGGATAAGCAGCACGCTGTACCAGGCCCAGTCGCTGTGCAGCATGGAGGACACTACGCTAAAGCCATTACCCGCCACGCGCGGCATGACAATCAGCAAAAATCCCAGCAACAAACCACCCAAAGCCAAGCGCAAAGGCAAACCCAGGCCAGTACGCTTGAACAGGGTACGGAACAGATTCAACAATTTCAGGAAAGCGGGTGCAGCCAGACCAATCAGCACACCCAGGACCAGAAAGGGCAAGATGTCCCAACCCGCAACGGCCTGAACATTCGTCATTTCGTAAGGGGCATGATAACCACCCAGCATACGCATGGTCAGGTGAGCACTGACAGCCGCCATCAACAGGGGGCCAAAGCTGCTCATGGTCATGGTGCCCAGCACAATCTCGGCCACAAACACGGCACCGGCGATCGGGGCGCCATAAGCGGCAGCTACACCGGCTGCGGCGCCACAGGCCACCAGCAGGCGCAGACGGGCTTCACCAAACAAGGTGAAGCGGCCAATCGCGGAAGCGGACAAGGAGGCCAGATGCACCATCGCCCCTTCGCGGCCAATCGAGCCGCCCGAGGCCACCGTCATCAAGGACGACAAGGATCGCAGCAGCCCCTGGCGAATGGACAAGCGGCCATCGCCAATGGCCACAGCTTCCATATAGTCAGAATTGCTTCCCGACGGCAGACGCCCTGCCAGCCATAGCAGCATACCGGCACACAAGCCGCCCAAGGTGGGAAACAGGAGGCGCATGTACCAGGGCAGACTTTCCGTGACTGCGACGATCCCCCCGTGCTGACCCGTGACAACTTGCTGCACCAAGCGCATGCCCTGATGAAAGGCCAAAGTCGCCAAGGCACCCAAAATACCAGCCAAGACCGCCCAAGCCAGCATGGCGGGCATATCAGACAACCACTTGAAACCCTGCAGACGCTTGCGCATCGACAGCACGGAATGGGCAATCATAAAAAAGGTCAGCCTTTAAAGCTGGGCGGCAAAGGTGGGCGAGACAATCCAAACATGCGCCAGTACACCCACACGTTGAAAATCAGCACGATGGGCAAGGTAATCACAATCGCCGACAGGATCAGGCTCAGGGCTGGCACCCCGGCAGCGGCGTCCCAGATCGTCATCTCGTCCAGGATCAGATAGGGGAAGAAACTGAACGCCAGCCCGGCCATGACGGACACCATCACGAACAGGGTCAGCAAAAAGGGCAAGGTCGTGGTGCGATAGCTGCTGTTGATCATGCGCTGCAGGCTCATTTCAATCGACACAAAGCAGCTGAGAATCAAGGCCCACAGGAACAATACCAAGCCCCAATACGGCCCGTCGCTCCATTTAAGCAGCACGCCGGCATTCACAAAGGCCAACACGACGGACACACCCACGGCACCGGCTGCAAACCAGCGTACCGAACGACGGCCCCAATTGACCGCTCGGGCACGCAGCTCGCCGGCTTCACGCATGATGAGCCAGCTAGCGCCTAGCAAGCAGTACGCGGCAATAGCACAAAAGCCCATGAAGACAGAGAACCAGATATAACCGGCATCGCTCTGAAAGCCCACTACGACCTGCGCCAGCAGCACACCATGGGAAAACGCCGTCAACCAGGACCCCAGGGCAAAACCCATTTGCCAGCGGGACTGACGCTCTACCGGCGCGCGCAGTCGGAATTCGAAGGAGACGGAACGGGCAAAAACGCCCACACCCAGCGCACATAACGGTCCGTACAGGCCGCCCATCACCGCCCCCCAGGCTTTGGGGAAAGCGCAGACAAACAAACCCAGGCCCAGAAACAGCCAGAACTCGTTGGCATCGCGCCAGGGGCTCAGCAATGACAGCATGCGGGGACGCAAGGAGTCTGGTGCCAGCAAGGACAGGCAGCCCACGCCAATATCGAAGCCGTCCAGAACCGTACCGGCCACAATGATCAAAAAGAACAGGGCCAGAAACGCCAGCGGCATCCAGAACGCCGGATCATGGGCACCCAGGCCCAGCGCATTTGCAAAAGAGTCAATCATGCCCGCCCCCGATGACGTGCGATCGGTACCACACCAAAACGAACGGCATGTCGCAACTTCTGGAAAAAACCAATCATGCACAAGACGTAGACCAGGCCGTAACTCAGCAAACCCAGCCCGACGGTAAAGACGCTCTCGGTGCTTTGCACTTGCACGGCCTGAATATCGTTACCGACCAGATAAGGCAAAAAGCCCAACAGGACGTAGGCTGCGCCACCCAGCAACATGATCCAGCCCAACACCGAGGCGACCACCATGAGCTGACGTTCTCTATAAGAAAGAGAGTGCGGGTCCAGGCCATAACGGCGAGTGCGCAACAAGACCCACAACAGCAGGAACAGCATCAAGGCTCCTGCCAGCACGGCTACACGGAAGGACCAGAAGGTCAGGGTGACGGGCGGCATGGCGTCGGAAAACTGATCCAGACCCATCAAAATGCCACTGTCATTACGCCCCAACCAGCGTCCACCTGCATGAGACCAGCGCAGCACACCCAGAACACTGTCCTGCATGGCGGAGGGCGCCGCCACCAGAATCAAATCAGGCTGCGAGCCGCTTTCCCAGTACGCCGCCGCAGCCGCTGCCTTGGCAGGCTGATGCTCCGCAGTCATGAAACCATTGCCTATCACGGCGAGGATCAGGGCCAGCCAAGCCACCCCGCCCAGAAACAAGGCACTGCGAAAGGCCAGACGCTCCTGATCGGTAACCGGCTTTTGCATGGTCTGGGCGCAGGTTACACCCAACATGAAAAAGGCCACCGTCAGCAAACTGCCTGCAAACAAAAGACCGGCATACCAGGGTAAGGCGGGCGTGCTGAGCACATCCAGCCATTCCATCACCACATAATGGCCTTCAATCACATCGACACCCGTTGGCACCTGCATCCAGGCCACAATCGCCACCAACCAGAACGCCGTGACGGTAACGCCCAGGGCCACCATCAGCACCACCACGGTATGAACCAGATTGGACAGCATGCGCTGGGCAAACAGCATCACACCCAAAAAGCAGGATTTGAAAATGAACAAGGACAGCATGGAGGCGGCCAGCATGGGACCGATGACATCGCCCACCTGCTCCATCAGGCCCGGCCAGACACTGCCAAACTGAAGCAGCACGGGCATGGACGCCGCAAAGCTTAAAATAAACGCCAGCGCAAACAGACGCACCCAAAAACGGTACGCCCCCATCCAGGCCGCGGCCTTGTTGCCAAAGGTTCTGATCTTGAAATACAGCAACACCCAGGCCAGTCCCAGCTCCAGGGCCAGAAACAGCAGCATGAAGCCCAGGCTAAGGAAAAACTGGGCATGAGACAGAGAAAGGGCGGAGTGCGTCATAATGAGCGCTAGTGTAGGGTGAATTAGCCTGCAAACGCCACCATACTACCCCAAGTTCTTCCCTGATTTTTTAGAACCCGTTCATGGGGTAAATACCCCTCTAAAACAAGAACGTGGCAAAATGGTCGATTAGTCTGTCGGCTTCTTTATTTCAAACGTGTATGACCTCTGACACCACTCCCGCTCCCGTATCTAATTTTCTGCGCACGATCATCGACCAGGATCTGAGCGCTGGCCGTTACGCACAAAAATCCTGGGCCGGTCAGCCAGGCCCGGCCAGTACCCAGGAAGGGGCGGCTGTTGATGCCGCGCGTATCCGTACGCGCTTTCCCCCCGAGCCCAACGGCTATCTGCACATTGGGCACGCTAAAAGTATCTGTTTGAACTTCGGACTGGCCAGCGACTACCAAGGTGCCTGCCACCTGCGCTTTGACGACACCAATCCTGAAAAAGAAGAACAGGAGTACGTGGACGCCATTATCGACATGGTGAAATGGCTGGGCTTTGACTGGACCTTCAATAAAGAAGAGAACCTGTACTTTGCCAGCGACTACTTCGACTATATGTACCAGTTTGCCGAAGCCCTGGTGAACGCGGGCCATGCCTACGTTGACGAGCAAAGCGCTGAAGAAATGCGTGCCAATCGTGGCACCCTGACTGAAAAAGGCGTGAACTCGCCCTGGCGCGACCGCCCTGCCCAGGAGTCCATCAAGCTGCTGCGCGAAATGCGCGACGGCAAGCACCCCGATGGCAGCATGGCCCTGCGCGCCAAGATCGATATGGGCTCGCCCAATATCAATATGCGCGACCCGGTCATGTACCGTATCCGCCATGCCGAACACCATCGCACTGGCGACAAATGGTGCATCTACCCCATGTACAGCTGGGCGCACCCCGTGGAAGACGCGCTCGAGCGCATCACCCACAGTCTGTGTACCCTGGAATTTGAAGACCAGCGTCCCTTCTATAACTGGATTCTGGAACGCCTGGTCGAACTGGGTCAGTTGTCCGACCCGCTGCCCAGGCAGTACGAATTCTCGCGTCTGAACCTGTCCTACGTGGTCACCAGCAAGCGCAAGTTGCGCCAGCTGGTTCAGGAAAACCACGTATCGGGCTGGGACGATCCGCGCATGCCTACCCTGGCCGGTTTGCGCCGCCGTGGTTACAGCGCCGGTGCCATCCGCCTGTTCACCGACCGCCTGGGTGTGTCCAAGGCAGCCCAACACGTGGACTACAGCCTGCTGGAACAAGCCCTGCGCGATGATCTGGACCCGGTGGCCGACCGCAGCGTTGCCATCCTGGACCCGATCGAACTGATCATTACCAATTACCCGGAAGGCCAAAGCGAGCTGTGCCACGCACCGCGCAATCCGCACAATCCGGAAGCCGGTCAGCGCGAGTTCCCCTTCTCAGGTCGCCTGTACATCGAGCGCGAGGACTTCAAGGAAGATCCACCCAAAAAGTACTTCCGCCTGTTCCCCGGCAATACCGTGCGTCTGAAGTACGGCTATGTCGTGCGTTGCACCGGCTGCGTCAAGGACGAGCAAGGCAATGTCACCCAGGTTTTGGCGGAATACCTGCCCGACACCAAGAGCGGCACGCCCGGCGCGGACTCGGTCAAGGTCAAGGGCAATATCACCTGGATCAGCGCCGAGCACGCGATTGCCGCCGAGATTCGTCTGTACGATCGTCTCTTTGCCCACCCTCAGCCCGATGCAGCCGACCAGGACTTCCTGGAGCACATCAACCCGAACTCGCTGCGCGTGATTCAGGGGTGGCTGGAACCCGGCACCAAGGCCACGCCCGATGCCCGCTGGCAGTTTGAACGCCTGGGCTACTTTGTGGCGGACCGTGTGGACTCCACGCCAGAAAAACCCGTTCTTAACCGTACTACGACTCTGAAAGACACTTGGGTCTAAGGCTATTGACGTGAACGATCAGACTCATGCCAAAGGGCCGCAGGCCCTGGATTTCAAAAGCGCCACGCTGTACGCCGTACGGGTGGTCCTGCGTTCGGCTGACACGGCCGAGCAGTTAGCCGCTCTGTCTCAACGCATGAAAGACGCTGGCTCCTTCTTTGAGGACGAACCCGTCGTCATTGATGCCAGCGCGATTGATGCGCCGGTGGATTGGGCCACCCTGGTTGCCGCTTTGCGTGAGCACAAGCTGCACCCGGTGGGTATCATTGCCCACCCTGACCATGCCGATAACGCCATCGACAGCGGCTTGCCGCATGTGGAGTTGTCCAACCCACCAGCCCGCCCCCAAACCCAGGCCGCACCGGACAAGGAAGTGCCCGTGTTGTCGCAAGCCTCCCAGCAAGAAGCACCAGCGGCGGTCGCCCCGCCACCGCCCGCTATTGCTCCGGCTGCGCTCATCATCAACCGTCAGCTGCGTTCCGGCCAGCGCATCTACGCGCGCCACACGGATCTGATCGTGATCGGGGCGGTCAGCCAAGGTGCAGAAGTGGTAGCCGATGGCAATATCCACGTCTACGGTCCACTGCGCGGCAAGGCCATGGCTGGTGCCCGTGGCGATGCAAAAGCACGCATCTTCACCACCGAGCTGGACCCGGAACTGATTGCCATTGCCGGTGTGTATCGCATTATTGAAACGCGACTGGATGCACAGCTACGCAACAAGCCCGTTGTCGTCACGCTGGAAGAAGATACGCTCAGATTTGATCCTCTGAGCTCCTAGCAGTACAAGGCGCCGGCTTTTGCCGGCGCTTTTTATAGAGGCTTGCACTGAGAGCCCGCATGAGAGCAAGCAAGTGCAAGCGCAACCGTGTAAGCTGACACGGAACAAAGCAATTGATATGTTTTGTTTCTAAGCAGTAGGCTAAGTGGCAGAACGGATGTCAAAATTAGGCCCGTTATGCTTTACGATTATGTGACTTGAAAAACAAAGGAATCCGATTGTCATGGCGCGTATAGTTGTAGTGACCTCCGGCAAGGGTGGTGTGGGCAAAACCACCACCAGTGCCAGTTTTGCATCTGGTCTTGCGATGCGCGGTCACAAGACCGTGGTCATCGACTTTGACGTTGGCTTGCGCAACCTGGACTTGATCATGGGTTGCGAGCGACGCGTGGTGTATGACTTCGTCAACGTGATCCAGGGCGAAGCCACATTGAACCAGGCCCTGATCCGTGACAAGCAGCTGGAAAATCTGTTCATCCTGCCCGCTTCCCAGACGCGTGACAAAGACGCGCTGACCCGCGAAGGTGTGGAGAAAGTACTGGAAGAGCTCAAGGGCATGGGTTTTGAATACATTGTGTGCGACTCGCCCGCAGGTATCGAAACCGGCGCCTTGATGGCCTCCTACTTCGCAGATGATGCGCTGGTTGTGACCAACCCCGAAGTGTCCTCGGTTCGTGACTCGGACCGCATCCTGGGCATTCTGGCCGCCAAATCGCGACGTGGTGAACAGGGCAAAGAGCCCATCAAAGAATATTTGTTGTTGACCCGTTATAGCCCCAAACGCGTGTCGGACGGCGAGATGCTGTCCTTGCAAGACGTTGAAGATATCTTGCGCATCAAGCTGATCGGTGTCACCCCCGAGTCGGAAACCGTGCTGCAAGCATCCAACCAAGGAGTACCCGTTATCCATATCAAGGAAAGTGATGTGTCCCAGGCCTATCAGGACATCGTAGATCGTTACCTGGGTGGCGAAAAACCATTGCGTTTTGTGGATTACGAAAAGCCAGGTCTGTTCAAGCGCCTGTTCGGAGGAAAGTAATATGTCTTTCCTGTCCTTCCTGCTCGGTCACAAGAAAACGTCGGCAACAGTTGCCAAGGACCGTCTGCAACTGATCCTTATTAACGAACGTGGCCAAGGGGGTGTTGCTCCGGACTACTTGCCCCGCTTGCAAAAAGAGCTGGTCGAAGTGATCTCGCGCTACGTGAAGATTAATCCCGATGACATCAAGGTGAACCTTGATCGCCAGGACTCGCTGGAAGTGCTGGAAGTTAAAATCGAAATGCCGCAAATTGATGCCAGCACGCTGGAAAACAAGTAAAGCGTTGCTGACAGAAAAACTTTGCTGCTTGAAATGGCCATCCGCAAGGGATGGCCATTTTCATGGCTGCTCCCTATACCAAAAGCAAGCCGCAAAACACCTGCAACGAGCAGCGCAATGCGGCTAGGCGGCTAATAGATCAGGTACAATTTTCCCTTGGTAATCGGCCCGTTCCGATTTTTCTTCGCGCCAGAGATGGCAAGTAGTGCCATCGATGTCCCCTGAGGCCTGGCTTATTGACCCATGCGGAGGGAATCATGACCGAGCTCGGTCAGATGGCACGTCTTGTGCCCGCTCACCCCCAGCTTCCTGTTAGCGCCTATTTCGACCACGCTCTGTTCGAGCGCGAACAAGAGCGTATTTTTCAGCAGTCGGCCTTGTACGTCGGCAATGAAAAACTTGTTCCCGAACCCGGCGACTGGCGCACCTTGATCCAGGAAAACGCTGCCCGTACTCTGATACGCAGCCAACACGGCGTAGAACTGCTCTCGAACGTCTGCAGGCATCGCCAGGCCCTGATGCTTGGTGGCATGCCCGGCCAGTCCAATCAGGCCAGCCACGGCTCCCTGAGCAGCACAGGCGGCAATATTGTCTGCCCCCTGCACAACTGGACCTATAACGCGCAAGGCGACTTGCTGGCGGCTCCCCGTTTCAAGGACAAGCCCTGTCTGAACCTGGAACGCTACCCCTTGCGGGATTGCCATGGCCTGCTGTTTGAAGGCCCGCGCGATCCAGCCCAGGATATGGCCGCCTTGTTCAGCCGCCCTGAATTCGACTTTCAGGACTATGTGCTGGATCACGTCGAAATCCACCAGTGCAACTACAACTGGAAAACCTTTATCGAGGTCTATCTGGAGGACTATCACGTCGCTCCCTTTCACCCTGGTCTGGGTCAGTTCGTAACCTGTGACGATCTGGAGTGGGAGTTCAGCGACTGGTATAGCCTGCAACGAGTCGGCGTGCATCAGGCCCTGGCCAATCCAGGCTCAGCTACCTATCGCCAATGGCATGACAATCTGCTGGCCTACCGCCAGGGCGAAGCACCGGATTTCGGTGCCGTCTGGGTAACCTACTTCCCCACCCACATGATCGAGATCTATCCGCATGTGCTGGTGCTCTCTACGCTGTACCCCAAGGGGCCGCAGGAAACCATGAATGTGGTGGAGTTCTACTACCCGGAAGACATCGTGGCCTTCGAGCGTGACTTTGTGCAAGCACAACGCGCCGCCTATATGGAAACGGCCATAGAAGATGATGAGATTGCCGAACGTATGGATGCCGGCCGCCGCGCCTTGATGGAGCGTGGGGTCTGCGAGGTAGGCCCCTACCAGTCACCGCTGGAAGACGGCATGAAGCACTTTCACGAATGGTATCGCTCCATGATGGACGAGCGGCACCACCCGTAAGACATCACCGCAAGCCTGCTTACTGCCCTAAGCAAGAAAAAAGCCTCAAAGCCGGGAGGGATCTCCCAGGCTTTGAGGCTTTTAATCCGATGAGCGTTTCAGCTCAATCAGAGAATTTGAATTTAGCGGTTCTTGCCGATCTGATCGCCGATCACGCCACCAATCGCTGCGCCACCGACCGTACCCAGAACGCCACCATTAGTGATGACTGCACCAGCCACACCACCCAGACCAGCGCCGGTTACGGCACCCTTTTGACGTTTGCTCATACCATCCCAGGAAGAGCAGCCCGCCATCACGACGGCCAGAACCGTGGCCATACCCACTTTAGTGATAGTCGTCATTTTCATCCGTAAACCTCCGTGAAGTATCCGTGCTCAACACGGCATTAAAGTCTATCTTCACCCTACGGAGCCAATTAGTCCAGACCCTATTGTTAGGCAACGCAACAGATGTAATTCAGCTTTTGTTCAGTTTATTTGATCAGGGCCAGAACCTGCTTGAATACGGGGTTAGCCGGCGTTTCCAACCATTCAAACATGGCCATTTCGGCGCTAACGCGCTCCAATCCATGCATCGCCCAGCGATCCCAGGCAGCTTGTCGGGACTCGGGATGGCGCGAGCCTACGCAGTCCCCGACCAGCACAGGTTCATAACCACGCTCCATCAAACCCAGGCCAGTTTGTAACACACACACGTGAGACTCTGTACCCAGTAACAAGACTCGTGTGCGCCCTACCGGCAAGGCAGGCAAAAAATCGGCTTCGCGCGTGGCATCGAAGTGGGTTTTATGCAGCACTTTATCAATATGTGGTAACAAAGAAGCATCGGTTGGGCCGATTTTCTCGGCCCAATGCTCGGTTGCCAGCACCGGCACCCCTAAAAGACGCGCCGCCTGTGCCAGCTTCCCGGCCCGTTCGACCAAGGCTTGGTGGTCTGCAATGGCGGGCAGGAGCCCCGTTTGCATATCCACAATCAGGACGAAAGACTGGTGAGCATTGAGCACAGGCATGGCACTTTCCTTATTTCAGGGACTTGTAGCGGATACGACGAGGTTTGGCAGCATCTTCGCCCAGACGCTTCTTCTTGTCTGCTTCGTATTCCTGATAGTTGCCATCAAAGAATACGACCTGCGAATCACCCTCAAAAGCCAGAATGTGGGTGGCGATACGGTCCAGGAACCAGCGATCGTGACTGATCACCATGACCGAGCCGGCAAACTCCAGCAGGGCATCTTCCAGAGCACGCAGGGTTTCCACGTCCAGGTCGTTGGATGGTTCGTCCAGCAGCAAGACGTTGCCGCCTGCGATCAGGGTCTTGGCCAGGTGCAGACGACCACGCTCCCCGCCAGACAGATTGCCCACGATCTTGTTCTGATCCGCGCCCTTGAAGTTGAAGCGGCCCAGGTACGCACGCGATGGCATTTCAAAGCGGCCCACGGTCAGCAGGTCTGCGCCATCGGCAATCGCGTCAAAGACGGTCTTTTCATTAGCCAGGGCATCGCGCGACTGATCCACATAAGCCAGCTTGACGGTTTGGCCCAGTTTGACCGTACCGGAATCAGGCTGCTCTTTACCGGCCAGCATGCGGAACAAGGTGGACTTACCTGCACCGTTAGGACCAATAATCCCGACGATGGCACCAGCTGGCACCTTGAAGCTCAAGTTGTCGATCAGCAGACGATCGCCATAGCCCTTGCTGACGTTTTCAAACTCAATAACTTCATTACCCAAACGCTCGGCCACAGGAATGAAGATTTCCTGGGTCTCGTTGCGCTTCTGGTATTCGTGCGAGGACAGTTCCTCGAAACGGGCCAGACGGGCCTTGGCTTTGGCCTGACGTCCCTTGGGGTTCTGGCGCACCCACTCCAGCTCTTTCTTGATGGTGCGCTGACGAGCACTTTCCGACGCCTCTTCCTGCTTCAGACGGTCGTCTTTCTGCTCCAGCCAGGAGCTGTAGTTGCCCTTCCAGGGAATACCGTGGCCACGGTCCAGTTCCAGAATCCACTCGGCGGCGTTGTCCAGGAAGTAACGGTCGTGAGTGACTGCTACGACGGTGCCGGGGAACTGGCGCAGGAACACTTCCAGCCAATCCACACTTTCCGCGTCCAGGTGGTTGGTGGGCTCATCCAGCAGCAACATATCAGGCTTGGACAGCAGCAACTGGCACAAGGCCACGCGACGCTTTTCACCACCGGACAGGTTGGCAATGGAGGCATCCCAAGGTGGCAGACGCAGCGCATCGGCCGCGATTTCCATTTGGGTTTCGATATCGTCCGCACCGCTGGTCGCGGCGGCAGCAATGATGGATTCCAGTTCGGCCTGTTCGGCGGCCAGAGCGTCAAAATCTGCGTCGGGCTCGGCGTATTCGGCGTAGACCTGTTCCAGACGCTGACGCGCCTCGAACACCTGGCCCAAACCGGCCTGCACGGCTTCGCGCACGCTGTGTTCGGGATTCAGCTGAGGTTCTTGTGGCAGGTAACCGATCTTGATCCCCGCCATGGGGACGGCTTCGCCCTCGATCTCGGTATCTACCCCGGCCATGATCTTGAGCAAGGTGGATTTACCCGAGCCGTTCAGGCCCAGCACACCAATCTTGGCACCTGGAAAAAAAGACAAGGAGATATTGCGCAGAATCTGCCGCTTGGGCGGCACAATCTTGCCCACGCGGTTCATCGAATAAACGTATTGAGCCATATAAACCTAAAAAGGAAAAACAGGTCGTGTTCGGAAAACTGGGATTGTAGGCGTTTGGCGCCCGAAAGGTGCGCTTCTGTCAGGTTCAGAACGAAACACCCGGCCTGAGTGCAGGCCTGTCTCAGGTAATATACTCACTTTTGCTAACAATCCAAAAACGCCATGCCCACACCTGACGCCCCTGAACTTGTATTTACCACCGAAGAGATCGAAACCCTGGGCCGCACTGCCGATGCGCTGAGTGCCTACCTGGGTCGTGCCGTCCTGGCCGAGATCGTGGGAGCGGAAGAAACCGGCTTTGAATGGGTCATCTTTGCCATGCCCCTGGACAAGAATGAAGACGAAAGCGAATTCACGATTGTGCAGGTAGGCGGCGAACAGGCCCGCATCGTGGGCAACCGCGGCGGCTTGGACCCCAAGGACACGGCGGTCTACGCCTGCCGTTACCTGTGGGCCATCCAGTTAAGTGATGCCGAGCCTGTGCGCTTTATCAAAGTGGACGAAGAAGGCGAGGAAGTCGCCTGGACCGAGACCCTGGAAGAATTGCTGCCCTTCGCCCTGAGCGAAGATGCCTTCGCCGTCGAGGATGATACGGATGAAGACGACGAGGACGATGATGATGACAGCCCGGAACCGGGCGTGCACGGCCACACCCTGCACTAATCGCGTTCAGGCCCGTCGCTTGTCCCGCAGATATAAAGCGACACCCACCGGCCACATCAAACCCACCAGCAGATAAGAGGCCAGGCCTTTCAAGCCATAACCTGCTGGTGGCTTGCGCCCACTGGCACGCAGGTGCAGCCCAAAGCGGGTGTAACGCGCGGCAGCCATCAAGAACGCCTTGGGTTCGTAGCGGAACCAGGGCAGACACTTCACCACCGTATCCTGCGCCAGCAGCCACAAGCCCAGTGCATGTTGCTGGCTGGTTTTGCCTTGCACCGACAAGGAGTCCGGGCTGTCGTGGTAGACACGGAATACGGTGTTCACAAATCGGTTCTTGTAGCCCGCACGGGCAATCGCCCGCCACACCAGGCTTTCTGGCACAAAGCCGTCGATCTGATCGGGAAAGGGAAACTTGCGCAACACAACGGTACTCAAACAGCCGAACTTCTCGCCCCGCACGTGGTAGCGAAAACTCATGTCCAAAGAGCTGGCATCAAAAATATCCTGGGGGAACATATCACCGACGACCTTACCATCCGGTCGCACACACAGGCCTGTAATGCCCGCATAGCCCGCTCGTTCTGATACGGGGATGTCGGCCCAGATCTGCGCCATATCGTAGAGCGCATTCACCAGCAGGGTGTCATCACTGTCCAAAGCAACGACCAGTTCACCTTGGGCCAGAGCCACGCCGTGATTGAACGCCGCCTTCTTGTGACGATTTTCCTGCCAGGCATAATGAATTGGAAAGGAGGCTTGCTGTTGCCAGCCTTGCACCAGTTCCCTTGTCCCGTCTGTGGAACCATCGTCAATGACCACCCATTCAAAATCCTGACAGGTTTGCTCGCACAAGGAAAGATACACGCGCTCCAAGGTGTGAGCGCGGTTATAGCTAGGTGTCAGGACGGTGAACAAATGGCGCCATTCCATACGCGGGTGTCCCCATAAACCACTGTTTTGATTATTGTTACGGGCAGCTACTTAGATCTGCATCAGAATGACATCATCATAAAGCAAGCACGGCGCTGTGCAGCGCACTATCTGCAGGGCTCCAGACAAACCCGAAGCAAAATCAAACGCGCACAAAAAAACCACAGGCAAGCCTGTGGTTTTTTTGCTGCTGGGTGTGATTTCAAGCTGAAAAATCAGGTTTCTGCTTGTACACCGCTCAAGCCAGGCACTTAGACGCGCTTGACCTTTTCCAGCATTTTGAAAACGCCCTTGGGTGCGCGCACAAACAGACGTTTGAATGCTTTACCCAGGCAACGACGCTCCAGCGTGTTGCGGCGAGTGCGTTTGATTTCCGCCATGGTGATCTCCGATCTTAATGTAAGCCCTGCCGGATGATCCCGACAAAAGCGCAATAGCTAACCAGAAATTCTACCGTAATCCGCGTTAAGATACAAAGGCTAGAGTGTGCATCCCTGGCAACACCTTGCTGGCGTGTACCGCTCTCACTGGCGCATGGGGCCTGTTTGACAGGCCTTTTCGCTGCCGCTTCCCTACTCTGCCCTCTCCAGAAAGCCGACCTTGCCATGAGCTCAGAAATTCGCATTTTTGGCGCCCGCCAGAACACTCTGAAAAACCTGAATGTACGTATCAAAACGGGCGAGTTATTGGTTATTACCGGCGTTTCCGGCTCAGGCAAAAGTTCGCTGGCCTTTGACACTCTGTATGCAGAAGGCCAACGACGCTATGTAGAAACCTTCTCCCCCTATGCGCGCCAGTTCCTGGACCGCATGGACAAACCTCAGGTCGATCGCATTGAAGGCATCTTGCCCGCCATTGCCATTGATCAGGTGAACCCGGTACGCAACTCGCGCAGCACCGTGGGCACCATGACGGAGCTGAACGATTACATCAAGCTGCTGTACGCCCGCTTGGGCGAGTTGTATTGCCGCCAGTGCGCCCAGCCTGTGCGCCGCGACAATGCCGACAGCATCGCCAAGCAGATTCGCAAGCTGGCAGAGGACCACGATGACCCACGCCTGGTTCTGACCTTTGCCGTCAAGGTTCCGGCCAACTTCACGCAGCAAGAAATTGAAACCTTGCTGCATCAGCAGGGCTACACCCGCCTGCACCACGAAGAAACACAGACCGTCACAGCCAGCAGCAGCACGAAAAAGGGCAAAAGCAGCAAAGCCGCCCCCACGGAGCAAAAGCTTCTCTATGTGATTCAGGACCGCTTCCGTGCCAGCACGGTAGAGCCGGAACGTTTCATGGAAGCGATCGAAGCGGCCTTGCGCCACGGACAAGGCAAGTTGACGGTGTATGCTTCGGCCAGTGTCGATGGCCCGGAAACCGCCTGGCGTTTCAGCCAGGGCCTGCACTGTGCTCAGTGCGATATTGAATACAGCACGCCCGTAGCCAGCACCTTCTCCTTCAACTCGCCCCTGGGCGCGTGTGAATCCTGCCGTGGTTTTGGCCGCGTGATGGGTATTGATTACGGCCTGGTCGTTCCCGATCCCAGCAAAAGCCTGCTGGAAGGTGCGATCCGCCCTTGGCAGACAGCCAGCTACAAAGAATGTCAGGTCGAGATGGAGCGCTACGCTCCGGCAGCCGGTGTACGCCTGAGCGTGCCCTGGAAAGACTTGAGCCAGGAAGAGCGCGACTGGGTGATTAACGGCACCCCGGACTGGAAAGGCGGCAATCAGGCCTGGAAAACCCAGTGGTACGGCGCGCAACGCTTTTTCGACTGGCTGGAGTCGCGCGCCTACAAGATGCACGTGCGTGTGCTGCTGTCCAAATATCGCAGCTACAACACCTGCCCGGCCTGCGCCGGCTCGCGTCTGAAACCCGAAGCCAGCTTGTGGCGTGTAGGCGATCAGGCGGCCCCCGCCGATTCCCGCTACCCACGTTTCATGCCCGTGCATTCCAACTGGCTGCGCGAGCAACTGGATGCCATGCCCGGCCTGAGCGTTCCGGACCTGATGCGTTTGCCTATAGAGCACGTACGCAGCTTTTTCCAAGGCCTGCACTTTGGCGATGCACGCGATGCGGCCATTGATCTGCTCTTGAAGGAAACCCTGTCCCGCCTGAATTATCTGTGCGATGTGGGCCTGTCTTATTTGTCCCTGGACCGCCAAAGCCGCACCCTGTCTGGCGGAGAAGTGCAGCGTATCAACCTGACCACGGCACTGGGCACCTCGCTGGTGAACACCCTGTTCGTGCTGGACGAGCCCTCGATTGGCCTGCACCCACGCGACATGCACCGCATTATTGAAGTAATGCATCGTCTGCGCGGCAATGGCAACACCCTGGTGGTGGTCGAGCACGACCCGCAAGTGATGGTGGCCGCCGACCGTATTCTGGACATGGGCCCCGGCCCTGGCGAGCGTGGCGGTCAGATTCTGTTTGATGGTTCTCCCCAAGCCTTGCGCGGTGCAGAAACGCTGACAGGCCGCTACCTGAGTGGCGAGCTCAGCATCGAATCGCCCCGCCCCATGCCGGTGGCCGAAAACACGCCCCGCCTGCTGCTGGAAGACGTCAGCGCGCACAATCTGCGCCATATCTCGGTGTCCATTCCACTGGGCCGTCTGGTCTGCGTGACGGGCGTCTCCGGCTCGGGCAAATCCACGCTGATTCAGGACGTGCTCTACCCGGCCATCCTGAAACAGCAAGGCAAGCCGACGGAAGCCCCTGGCCCTTACGGTGCCTTGCTGGGCGCCGAGCAAATTGCCGAAGTAGTGATGGTGGACCAGACGCCTATCGGCAAAACGGCCCGCTCCAACCCGGCCAGCTATGTCGGTGCCTTTGACCCTATCCGCAAGCTGTTTGCCCAGGCCCCGCTGTCCAAAGAACGCAGTTACACGCCCGGCACCTTCAGCTTCAATAGTGGCGATGGCCGCTGCCCGACTTGTGGCGGCACGGGCTTTGAGCATATCGAAATGCAGTTCCTGTCGGACGTGTACCTGCGCTGCCCGGATTGCGATGGCAAGCGCTTCCGCCCCGAAGTGCTGGAAGTGCGTATCGAACACTTTGGTCGCAGCGCCTCGATTGACGAGGTGCTGGACATGACCGTGCATCAAGCCATGGAGTTCTTTGAAGGCCTGCGCGATGTGCAAACCGGCCTGGCACCCCTGGCCGATGTGGGCCTGGATTACCTGAAACTGGGCCAACCTGTGCCTACGCTCTCGGGCGGTGAGGCACAACGCTTGAAACTGGCGGCTTATCTGGCCCAGGCTTCGCGCACCCGTCTAAGCCAGGTGAAGGTCGCCAAGAAAGGCAATCTGTTCCTGTTCGACGAGCCCACCACCGGCCTGCACTTTGACGATATTGCCCGCCTGATGCGCGCCTTCCGCAAGCTGCTGGCCGCCGGTCATAGCCTGCTGATCATTGAGCACAATCTGGACCTGATCCGCGCGGCAGACTGGATTATTGATCTGGGTCCCGAAGGTGGCGAGCATGGCGGCCAATTGCTGGGCGCGGGTACGCCTGGCGACATCATGGCGCTGGAGCAGTCACACACTGGCCATGCCCTGAAAGAGTACGAACAAGCCATTCTGGGTAAAGGCTCGGCCCTGTTTCAGGAACCCGAGGTGGACTATCAGGCCAGCTCCGGCGGCAGCAACGATGGCCAGATCGCCATCCTGAATGCGCGCGAACACAACCTGAAGAACATCTCGGTGCACATCCCGCATAACACCTTCACCGTCGTGACGGGTGTCTCCGGTTCGGGCAAATCCACCCTGGCCTTCGATATTCTGTTTAACGAAGGTCAGCGCCGTTACCTGGAATCCCTGAACGCCTACGCCCGCGCGATTGTGCAGCCTGCCGGTCAGCCCGATGTGGACGCGATTTACGGTATTCCACCTACCGTTGCCATTGAGCAGCGCACCAGCCGTGGGGGTCGCAAATCCACCGTGGCCACCATGACGGAAATCCACCATTTCCTGCGCTTGCTGTATGTGAAGCTGGCCACCCAATACTGCCCGGACTGCCATGTGCCTGTGGCCCCTCAAACGGCCGAGCAAATCGCCGCGCAATTGCTGCGTGATCATAAGGGTGAGCATATTGGTTTGCTGGCTCCCCTGGTCACCGCTCGCAAGGGCTACTACACCGACCTGGCCAAATGGGCGCAGGGCAAGGGCTATACCCATTTGCGCGTGGATGGCGAGTTCATCCCCGTCAACCCTTGGCCGCGCCTGGACCGTTACAGCGAACACACGCTGGAACTGCCGGTGGCCGACCTGATTATTGATCCACGCCATGAACTGCAACTGCGCCAAGCCATACGCGAGGCGCTGGAGCTGGGTCACGGCTCCTTCAGTGTGCTGGCTCCCCTGACGCCATCGGGTTCCATGTCGCTGGAGCAACGCCGACAAGGTCAACCGCTGTCCACGGCCAGCCAGCAACACTTCTCCGTCAAGCGGGCTTGCCCGTGCTGCGGCACCAGCTTCCCCGAGCCGGACCCACGCATGTTCTCCTACAACTCCAAGCACGGCTGGTGCAAGGACTGCTTTGGTACGGGCTTGAAGCTGACCGGCTTCGACCAGGAACAAACGGGCGAGGAAAACAGCTGGAATAACGGCTACGAAGGCGAAGCCGTGGAATGCCCAAGCTGTCACGGCCAACGCTTGAACCCAGTCTCTCTGGCCTTTGAATGGCGCGACCAATCCATTGCCAAGCTGGCCGGTTTGCCCGTGGATGAAGCGCAGACCTTTTTTGGCAGCCTGAACATGAGTGGTCGTGAGGCCGATATTGCGCGCGACATTCTGAACGAAATCCGCAGCCGTCTGGACTTCATGCACGAAGTGGGCCTGGGATATCTGGCGCTGGATCGTGCCGCCCCCACCTTGTCGGGTGGGGAAGCCCAGCGTATCCGTCTGGCGGCCCAGTTAGGCTCAAACCTGCAGGGCGTGTGCTATGTGCTGGATGAACCCACGATCGGTCTGCACCCGCGCGACAACCAGATTCTGCTGAACGCCATGGCGCGTCTGGAAGGCAACGGCAATACGCTGGTGGTTGTCGAGCACGATGAAGACACCATACGCCGTGCCCAGCACATTATTGATATGGGCCCCGGTGCGGGCAAACGCGGCGGTGAAGTCATCGCGCAGGGCACACTGGCAGAAATCGAGGCCAACCCCAATTCGCTGACTGGCCGCTATCTGCGCGAGCCGCTCAAGCACCCCATGCAGGCACGCCGTCCCGTCCAGGCCGATGCACCCATGCTGACGGTGCACGATGCCAGCCTGCATAACCTGAACAAGGTCCAGGCCGGTATTCCGCTGGGCAAGCTCAGTCTGGTGACGGGCGTGTCAGGTTCCGGCAAATCCACCTTTGCCCGCGATGTGCTGCTGGATAATTTGCAGCGCGTGGTCGGCAGCAAAGAAAAACCGGTGTGGCAGGGTTGTTCCAGCATCAGCGGCTGGGAAAGCCTGGACCGCGTGCTGGAAGTAGACCAGACCCCCATTGGCAAAACACCCCGCTCCTGCCCGGCCACCTATATCGGCTTCTGGGACGAGGTGCGCAAACTGTTTGCCAACACCAACGATGCCCGTCTGCGCGGCTGGAGCGCCTCACGCTTCTCCTTTAATACCGGCGATGGCCGTTGCCCCTTGTGTGAAGGCCAAGGCATGCGCACCCTGGAAATGAGCTTCCTGCCGGACGTGAAGGTGCCTTGTGACGCCTGCCACGGCCAGCGCTTCAATCCGGAAACCCTGGCGGTGACCTGGCGCGACGTCTCCGCCGGTCAGCTTTTGCAAATGGATGTGGATGAGGCGGTTGAATACTTTGCCGCACATCCTAAAATATTGCGCCCCCTGCAACTGATGCAAAGCGTGGGCCTGGGTTATCTGACCCTGGGCCAACCCTCCCCCACCCTGTCCGGTGGCGAGGCGCAGCGCGTCAAGCTGGTCAGCGAACTGGTCAAGGCTCGTTTGGACGAAGGTCTGACTCGCACAGGCCGCGCCTACAAGGCTCCGCACACCCTATACGTGCTGGATGAGCCTAGCGTGGGCCTGTCCATGGCGGATGTGGAAAAGCTGATTGTGGTGCTGCACCGACTGGTCGATGCCGGCCATACCGTGCTGGTGATTGAACATAATCTGGATTTGATTGCCGAAGCAGACTGGATTGTCGATCTGGGCCCCGAAGGCGGCTCGGGCGGCGGCAGACTGGTGGTGCAAGGCACGCCGGATCAAGTACAAGCCAACCATGCCTCGCATACCGGCATGGCCCTGGCGGAATTTTTAAAGGAACACGGCGCATGTATGGCCGATTTGAAGACAGACTAAAAGGCTATGCGCTGGAAATGCAGGGCTACCTGGGCCATATCCAGGCTCGTACCCCTGAGGACTTAAGTACTGCTTTTGAAAAAATCGAACAGGCTCGCCAAGCCGGCCACTGGGTGGCCCTGGCACTGGACTACGAACTGGCCGAGTTGTTCGAACCCCGTCTGTCTGCGCGTGATGCAGCGTCCCATGCGCCCCTGAATGCGCTGGTGTTTGAGCAGGCTCAGGAAGTGGCTTTATGGGATAGTCAGGCAAAGCCCGAATTGAAGGTCAGCCTTCAAATCAGTCAGAAAGACTATCGGGATGCGCTGGCCCAGGTTCAGCAAGGTTTGCAGGCCGGGGATTTTTACCAGATCAACTACACCATGCCCCTGTGCATTCAATCCGGCATGGCACCGCGTGATCTCTATACCGCACTGGCCAGCCGCCACCCTGTAGCCTACGGTGCTTATCTGGATCTGGGTGATCGTCATATCCTGTCGCTGTCACCCGAGCTGTTTCTGGAAAAACGTGGCAACACTGTGCGGACCCGCCCCATGAAAGGCACGCGCCCGCGCGACACCGACCCTGTTCAAGATCAGAAAAACGCCCAGGATCTGCAAAACAGCCTGAAAGACCGGGCCGAGAACCTGATGATTGTGGATTTGCTACGCAATGATCTGGGTCAGGTGGCCCGCACGGGCACGGTGCACACCACCAGTCTGTTCGATGTAGAGCAATATGCCTCGGTCTGGACCATGACCTCCAGCATTCAGGCAGAGGTAGACCCGGACTGCAGCCTGGAGGCCCTGCTACGTGCCCTGTTTCCCTGTGGTTCGATTACCGGCGCCCCCAAGCTGGCCGCCATGCAATGCATACGCCAGCTGGAAACGCAGCGACGCGGTATTTACTGCGGCTCGGTGGGGTATCTCAGCCCCCAGGGCGACTTGTCCCTGAATGTCAGCATCCGCAGTCTGGAGCTGAACAATCATGGTCAAGGAACATTTGGCGTGGGCGGTGGCATTGTGCTGGATTCGGACCCGGACCAGGAATGGTTGGAGTGCTTGTGGAAAGCACGCGTATTGCAGGCCCCTGTAACACTGATTTAAAGGCAGCATCATGAGCCAAAGCAAACCTGAATTGATAGAAACCTTGCGGGTAGATGCAGACGGCCAGATCCCCCTGCTGGAACTGCATCTGGAGCGCGTGGCACGCAGCTGCGCGGAACTGGGCTACGACTGGGATGCACAAACCTGGTTGCAGGCCATGCATACGGCGCTGGGCCAGGCTCCGGTCAACACACCCTTACGACTGCGTATCTTGTGGGGTGCCGACGCCAGCGCCCAGGCACAGGCGAACGCACTGCCAGCACTGGAAGGCCCCTTACAGCTATGCCTGTCCCGCACACCCCTGCCCGCTCAGGACCCGCTGCTCTCGCACAAGACGACGCATCGCCCCTGGTATCAAGAGGCCAGCGCCCTGCTGGAAAAGCATCCCCAAATCTTTGATGTGATCTATCTGGATACACAGAATCGGGTTTGTGAAGGCAGCCGCAGCAATATTTATATTCAGGACGAACAGGGCCAGTGGTGGACACCGCCCGCCCAAGGCTGGCTCTTGCCCGGCGTGCAACGGCAGGCGCTTCTCAATAGCAAGCTGGTTCGTGAAACCGAGATTTCCCTGGAGGATTTACTGAACGCCAAGGCAATCCGAGTCTCGAATGCCTTGCGTGGCTGGCAGGACGCCTTACTGGTTCAGTATCCGGTTTAAGGCGTAGTCGGCGGCCTGCATGCCCATGCTGGCCGTCACAGTGACCCCGGAGCCATAACCCGCGCAGGCCAGTCCTTGCAGCGCACCGTCTTCGGCCTGGGTCCAGTTCTGTGGCAGACGCGTTTCCTGCTCGAACCACAGGCAATCCACTCCCATGCGAGGCACACGCTTCAAGGCGCGGCCCTGAGCATCGCTGCCACGTGCAAAGCCATGCTGCTTGCGCAGGATCTGGCGCAGCTTGCCCAACAAGGCATCATGGCGTGCTACCGACAAGTCTCCCCGGCGCAACGTCAGCGGGTCGGTTTTGCCTCCTGCCCCGCCGCAGCTCAGCAGGGGCACCTTGCAGCGCCTGGCCTGCAAGATCAGAGCAATCTTGGCACTGGCCTGGTCAGTGCAATCCAGAAACACGTCGGGACGCTGCTCCATCAGGCTGGCCGCATTATCCTCAGTGACAAAATCTTCAATCAGCTGCAGCTGGCACTGAGGATTGATCTGCGCAATGCGCTGGGCCATGGCTTCAATCTTGGCCATGCCCAAGGTGCTGTCCAGGGCAGGCAACTGGCGGTTGATATTCGATTCGGCAATATTATCCAGATCAATCAGGGTAATCCGGCCCACAGCAGAACGGGCCAGCGCTTCCACCGCCCAGGTTCCCACGCCCCCGATACCCGCCACCATCACATGGGCGGCCGCCAGACGCTCGCGCGCTCCGGCTCCATACAAACGATCCAAACCGCCGAAACGGCGTTCGGCATCCATGTTGTGCTGCTCTGTCATGCAATCTGTCCATCACCGGCCCATGCGGCCAAACCCGTTAATTCTACGTCTAATTGCCCCTGACCAGCCTGTGAAACGGGCCTTATGCCCTGGTGGCTTGACTGTGCCCTGCCAAATAGCAACACTCATATAAGCAAATTAGTATTTTTCCTTAGTTATCAGCATCAAAGCCCGCTACAGTGGACTGTGCTTGCTCTACAATTGTCATAGGTTTCAAGCATCTGTGATTTTGGCTTACCACCCCTTTTTGCCGTGAACATCGATTCTATTTCCGCCTCGCCTTCCGCCGTACCCACACCGTGCAGCTTTCGTGTCCTGACTGACGAAGAGCGCAACGCCTCTTTGCGTCAATCCTTGGAAGAGGTGCAGTGGTGTGAAAAACAGGACCTGTGGGTCTATGGTTACGGCTCTCTGATCTGGCGTCCCGATTTTGAATTTGCCGAGCAGCGCCAAGCCTTGCTGCGCGGTTACCACCGGGCGCTGTGCTTGTGGTCACGTATCAACCGCGGTACGCCCGAGCAGCCCGGTCTGGTTTTCGGGCTGGATGTAGGCGGTTCTTGCCGGGGCATGGCTTTTCGTATTCCCGCCGAAAGCGTACCCAAGGTATTTGACGCCCTATGGCTGCGCGAGATGCCCAGCGGTGCCTATATTCCTCGCTGGTTGCGCTGCCGCACCAGCCAGGGCGATATTCGTGCCCTGGTCTTTACCATGAACCGCAAGACCGACGCCTACGTCCCCCGTATGCCGGACGAACAGCTGCGACAAGTGGTGTACTCGGCCCAGGGAACCAACGGCCCTTGCATCGAATACGTCATGGAAACCGCCTCGGCGCTGCAACGCTCTAAAATTCTGGATAAACGCCTGCAATCAGTGGTTCAATTACTACAGAGCCAGACTGCACTGCTTAATCCTCAACAAGCCTGAGAGCGCCCCATGTCCCTTGCCGATTTGCGTAACGAATACGAACGCTTTTCCCTGAGCGAAAACGAACTCTGTGCCGATCCTAGCCAGCAATTTCAACGCTGGCTGGATCAGGCGATTGAGCTGAAGGAAGTCGAACCCACGGCGATGACGCTGGCCACCGTGAACCCGGAAGGTCGCCCATCGGCGCGCATTGTTCTGCTCAAAGGTTACGACGAACAAGGCCTGGTGTTCTTTACGAACTACCAATCTCGCAAGGGTACGGACCTGGACCATAACCCGTGGGCCAGCCTGTCCTTTTTCTGGGCCTCCATGCAACGCCAGGTGCGTTTTGAAGGCCGCATCAGCCGCATCAGTGCGGCCGAGTCCGACGAATACTTTCACAGCCGTCCTCTGGGCTCGCGCATTGGGGCCTGGGCCTCGCCGCAAAGCCAGCCCATCAGCCGCGCAGAGCTGGATGCCCGTGCCAAGCAGTACACTGAAAGCTTAGGTGAACATCCCGCCCGCCCTGAACACTGGGGTGGCTTCCGACTGACTCCAGACCATGTCGAATTCTGGCAAGGCCGTGCCTCGCGCCTGCACGACAGGCTGGTGTTCGACCGCAAGGACACATCTGACTGGCAGGTGAGCCGACTGGCTCCTTAAGCCGTTCCCTTGGGGACGCCTGCCCTCAGCATTGATGCAATGACTGTTTTTTCTTCTACCTTCGATAGCGACTTCTTCCGTTCGGCACTGGGCCGTTTCGCCACTGGCGTGACGGTCGTGACCGGTGCCAACAAAGACCACCCGGATCAGGCCATTGGCCTGACCGTCAGCTCCTTTAACTCTGTTTCCCTGGACCCACCTCTGGTGCTGTGGTCGCTGGCCAAGCGCTCCCAGTCCCTGCCACACTTTGTGGACGGCCAGGGCTACGTGATTCACGTTTTGGGAGCCAGCCAGCTATCGCTGGCCAAGCGCTTTGCCTGGGGCGATCAGGCCGAGCGTTTTCGCGATCACCCCATCAAGCGTTCCCCGCACGGCTTGCTCATGCTGGACGACGAGCGTTGCAGTGCCTGGTTCGAGTGCAAGCCTTATGCCGTGCATGAGGCAGGCGATCACCTGATCTTTATCGGTGAAGTCACCCACTGCGAACGTAGCGCCCATCAGCCCCTGATCTACCATGCGGGCGACTTTGACCTGACTCCCTCCCTGGCGTGACGGGGTGTTGCAACGCAGCCCTGACGCCGACAGCATGGCGGGAGTACACTACGCCTTTTGCTCCAACGCGCCAATAAGGTCCTGATTCATGGCAAACGATGTCGATTGCATAGTGCTGGGAGCGGGAGTCGTAGGTTTGGCCTGCGCCCGAAAAATGGCCCAGCAAGGCATGGAGGTTCTGCTGATCGAGCAAACCGCCAGCATTGGCAATGGCGTCAGCTCCCGCAATTCAGAGGTCATACACGCGGGCATTTACTACACGCCGGGCAGCCTGAAGGCTCGCCTGTGTGTAGAAGGCAAGGCCCGGCTGTATGACTACTGCCAGGAGCACCATATAGCCCACGCCCGTTGCGGCAAGCTGATTGTGGCGACCACGCCCGAACAGGAAGCCGATCTGCTCAAGCTGCAGGCCCAGGCGCGCGCTTGTGGCGTGGACGATTTGCAGTGGCTGGATGCCGCCCAGGCCCATGCTCTGGAGCCGGCCTTGAATTGCAGCGCCGCCCTGCTCTCTCCTTCCACCGGCATTGTAGATACCCATGCCTTGATGCTGGCCCTGCAAGGCGATGCAGAAAACCACGGTGCCCAACTGGTCTTCAATACGCCTTTTGTCAGTGCGCGAGTCCTGCCCGGACAAGGTTTCGAAGTGCATGTGGGTGGCGCAGAAGCGTTCAGCCTGACAAGCACCCATCTGATCAATGCGGCTGGTTTGGGCGCTGTGGCCGCTGCACGCCAGATCGAGGGGCTGGATGCCAGCCATATCCCGAACGCTTATCTGTGCAAAGGCAGCTATTTCTCTTTGGCGGGTCGCTCGCCCTTCAAGCACCTGATCTACCCCATGCCCAATAAAGCCGGGCTGGGTGTGCATCTGACGCTGGATCTGGCCGGTCAGGCCCGCTTTGGCCCGGACACCGAATGGGTACAGGACGAGAACTACGATATGGACCCGCAACGAGGCCAATCTTTTTACGCCGCTGTGCGTGAATACTGGCCCGCTTTGCCCGATAACAGCCTGAACCCCGCCTATAGCGGTATCCGGCCTAAAATCGTGCCCGCAGGTCATGCGGCAGCCGACTTCGTCTTTTCAGGTCCCGCCGAGCACGGCATACCCGGACTGCTGAATCTGTTCGGCATCGAATCCCCCGGCCTGACCGCGTGTTTAGCGATTGCACAACACAGCCAAGAAACCCTGGCCCAGGCAGCTTAAAAACTTTTCTGAAATCTTTACAATACTGTCGATGAACGATTACATCTTGACCCTATCCTGCCCGGATCGTACCGGCATTGTCCACAGCGTATCGGGCTGGCTGCTTGAGCAGAACGGCAACATTCTTGAGGCACAGCAGTTTGGCGATGCCGCCACCAACCGCTTTTTCCTGCGCATCCAGTTTTCCCTGCCCGAAAAGCAGGACGTCAACGCGCTGCAAACCAGCTTCGCCCCCATTGCTGAAAAATTCAGCATGGACGCCAATATTTATGACGCCCAGCGTAAAGCCCGCCTGCTGATCCTGGTCAGCCGCCAAGGCCACTGCCTGAACGATCTGCTGTTCCGCGCCCATAGCGGCCAACTGCCGGTGGAAATTGCTGCTGTGGCCTCCAACCATACCGATCATGCCGGTCTGGCTTCTTCTTATGGCATTCCTTTCCATCACCTGCCCGTGACACCGGAAACTCGCCCCGAGCAAGAGCAGCAAATCATCGACCTGGCTCGTGATCTGAAGATTGATCTGGTTGTGCTGGCCCGCTACATGCAGATTCTGTCCACCAATCTGTGCCAATCCCTGTCTGGCCGCGCCATCAATATTCACCACAGCTTCCTGCCCAGCTTCAAGGGCGCACGCCCCTACCATCAGGCACATGCTCGCGGGGTGAAGATTATTGGTGCTACCGCCCACTACGTAACAGCTGACCTGGACGAAGGCCCGATCATCGAGCAGGACGTGGAACACGTGACCCACTCGGTCAGCCCAGCCGAACTGACCCAGATCGGTAGCGATGTGGAGTCTCTGGTTCTGGCCCGTGCCGTGCGCGCCCACGTGGAGCACCGTATCTTGCTGAACGATCAGCGCACGGTGGTATTCCGCTAAGCAGCGAGATCAGGCCTACCTTAAGCCTAAAAAAGCCCTCAATGCTGTGGATACAGATCCACGCATTGAGGGCTTTTTAATGGTCTCCCATTTTTCAAAATGCCAGACGATTTGAGCCTGCTAGCTACTTGGCAATCAGCTCTACCAGCCTCAGGCAACGATCGACTGCTGTCTCTGCCAATCTCTGACGAGTATCTGCTTCAAATCGCCAACAGCCTCTCCCGCATACTGACTGCTTCCCCAATTCCACCATACGCTTGCAGCATGTCTCGTCGGCAAGACCCATGTTTACCGCGGGTACACGGCTACAAGCTCTGCTTATTGCCCTAACGCCAAACCTTCACGCCGAGGGTCTACCCCGGCCTCCAGTCCATCCTGAGTCCAGCGAATCACATGCGTACCGCTAGGAAAAGGCTGCTCACGCACCTCGTGCCCCATTGCCCTCAAAGCCTGCGCCTGTTCCGTCACAGCGGTCCCAGCCTCCAGCTCTGTCGCCCAATTGCGGCTGCCGTAATGAGGCAGGCTGACTGCCTGTTGAGCATCCAGATTCCACATCAACATGCCGGTCAGGGCTTGAGCTACGTAAGGAATGATGGCACTGCCACCGGGTGAGCCCAGGGCAATGACAGGACGGCCATCCTGCATCACCATCATCGGTGCCATGGAACTACGTGGACGCTTGCCGGGTTCCACCCGATTCACGGACAGGCGTCCCATTTCGTCTTTGGGGCTCAAGGCAAAGTCAGTCAGCTGATTGTTCAGCAAGAAACCATGCACCATGATCTTGCTACCAAAAGCTGACTCGACCGAAGTGGTCATGGACACCACTTGCCCCTTGGCATCCGCCACGGACAAATGCGTCGTGGAAGGCAGCTCGGGCGTGTTGTCGCTGGGGGCTTGTGAGTCGGCCAAGGGCTTACCCGGTTGAGCATGTCCCATGGATCGGTCTGGCTGAATCAAGGCAGCGCGGGATTTCAGATACTCCGGAGCCAGCAAAGCCTGCTGAGGGACAGACACAAACGCCGGATCAGCCACCCAGGCATCCCGATCCGCAAAAGCCAAACGCCCCGCTTCAGAGAAATAGTGAATCGCTTCCACAGATTGCGGCTTCGCTGCAGCAATGGGCGTGTGCTGCAAGATACCCAGCATCTGCATCACACTGATAGCCCCGGAGCTGGGCGGTGCCATGCCACAGAGAGCCACTTGCTGCCAGTCCATACAGAGGGGTTCACGACGCAAGGCGCGGTACTGCGTCAAGTCAGACACAGCCAGATCACCCGCAATGGGATCGGCAGCGACGGCAGCCACCATATCCTGGGCAAGTTCACCTTGATAAAAAGCCTGTGCACCCTGCCTGGCCAAAAGACGCAGCACCTGCGCGTATTCCTTGTTCTGCAAACGATGACCAACTGGCCAGGGCTTGCCTTGCTCGTCCAGAAAATAGGCACGTGTAGCCGCCTTGTCAGCCAGTTCAGGATTATCGGCAATCAAGGTATTCAAGCGTGGGCTGACCTCAAAACCGACCTCGGCAAGCTCAATCGCCGGGTCAAACAAATTCGCCCACGGCAGCACGCCACCGTCTTTATGCATCAAATCCAGGGCACGCAGCAAACCCGGTACGCCTACCGAGCGACCACTATTGACCGCCTGCTTGAAGGACATGGTTTTACCGTCCAGCTCGAAGCGATCCAGACTGCTGGCTGCGGGCACCGTTTCCCGTCCGTCATAGCTCATCAGGCCGGTCTTGGGCTGGAACATCAGCAAGAAGCCGCCACCGCCAATGCCGGAAGACTGTGGTTCCACCAGCCCCAGAACCAACTGAGCCGCAATGGCTGCATCCACCGCACTGCCTCCCTGATCCAGGATGCGCAAACCCGCTTGTGTCGCCAAAGGATGTGCCGTCACCACCATGCTTTTCTGGGTGACAAGCTTGTCACGCTGCATGACACTGCTGGCGGTTTCCGGGTTCAAATGCTGGCTGGCTGCTTCCCGAGCATGCGCAGGTAGCGCCAGAGCCAAGGTCAAGGCAGCCGACAACAGAGCCGGTTTCCAGTGCAATCTCATGTGTTCTCCTTTTGGTCCTCAAGCAGCCATTGTTCCAGCAAAACCACCGCTTCGCTGGGCTCATTGGCCGTGGGATAACTAAAAAAATAGGCCTCACTGACAGGCATGGCATGGTCCAGCGGCATGATCAGCTCGCCCTGCTCCAGCGCCTGTTGCACCAGAAAACGCGGCATCAAGGCCACGCCCATGTCGGCATGCAATGCCGACATCACCAGGCTGAACAGCTCGTAACGCGGGCCGGAACTGACACGCAAATCAGGCTCCAGACCGGCAGATCGATACCAGTCCGACCAGCTATCGGGGCGAGTGGACATATGCAGGTGAACCAGCTTTTGCCAATCGCCACTGGCGGCCAGCTTGGGCGAGCAGACCGGCACCAGTTCGCCTTCGTCAAACAGCTTGATCCCTTCAGTTTGCGGCCACAACTGCCGTCCATGATAAATGGCAGCATCAAAGGGGTGGTCGCCAAACTGAAACGGAGTGGTACGCACGGACAGGCTGACGGTGATATCCGGATAGCGCTGGGAGAAACGGGCCAGACGCGGCATCAACCACACGGTCGACAAGGTAGGCAACACGGCCAGATGGATGCTGCGGCCCACACCGGCGCGTGCAATCAGGCTGAAAGTATCCTTGCCGATTTGCTCCAGATGGTGACGGATGCGAGCAGCATAATCGCGCCCTGCCGGAGTCAACACCAGACGCCGCCGCACCCGTGTCAGCAAGGTCACACCCAGCCGCTGCTCCAGGCCGCTTACCTGCCGGTACACCGCGCTATGCGTCAAGGACAATTCCTCGGCCGCACGGGAAAAAGTCCCCAAACGGGCCGTGGCCTCAAAGGCCTGTAATGCGCCCAAACTGGGTACGCCTTGTCTCATAGGTCTTCCTCTTAATCATGCCGCCTCCGCCCTCCTCATTCAGTGCAGGACCGGATCGTTACGCCAGAACACGACATTGTGCAATTTTATCAATTGCCTTGTGCGCTTTATGCACACTATGCTGAGACTTTATATTGATCTCGCTGATTCACAGCCACCTGATGATGCGCTTGCTGCTCATAGTGGCGACTGTCAGCGATACTTAAGCAGCTCTTTTCTATTTTCCAGACTGATGGCGCCCATCCAGGCTCCACCTGACTGACCCTCTTTGATCTTCCCGGAGTACCTCTATGTCTGCCAATCCCTCTTTCCATTGGGACGACCCCCTGCTGTTGAATCAGCAGTTGAGCGATGAAGAGCGCATGGTGCGCGATGCCGCCCACGCCTATGCACAGGAAAAGCTGCTGCCACGCGTACTGGAGGCCTTTCGCCACGAACAGACTGACCCCGCCATCTTTGCCGAGATGGGCTCGCTGGGCCTGTTGGGGGCCACCATTCCTGAAGCCTATGGCGGCGCTGGTCTGAACTACGTCAGCTATGGTTTGATCGCCCGCGAAGTGGAGCGTGTGGATTCAGGCTACCGCTCCATGATGAGCGTGCAATCCTCTCTGGTCATGGTGCCGATTTTTGAATTTGGCAGCGAAGAACAAAAACAGAAATATCTGCCCAAGCTGGCCAGCGGCCAATGGATTGGCTGCTTTGGCCTGACTGAACCCAATCATGGCTCAGACCCCGGTGCCATGGAAAGCCGCGCCGTAAAAGTGGACGGTGGCTATCGTCTGAGCGGCAACAAGACCTGGATTACCAACTCCCCCATTGCTGATGTGCTGGTGGTCTGGGCTAAAGTCGTGGGCGGTGACGACGACGGCAAGATCCGCGGCTTCATTCTGGAAAAAGGCATGAAGGGTCTGTCCACCCCGGCCATTCACGGCAAAGTAGGCTTGCGTGCTTCCCTGACCGGCGAAATCGTCATGGCCGATGTGGAGATTGCAGACAGCCAGATGCTGCCCCATGTCTCGGGTTTGCGTGGCCCTTTCACCTGCCTGAACTCAGCCCGCTTCGGAATTGCCTGGGGTGCCTTGGGCGCCGCCGAATCCTGCTGGCATACCGCCCGCCAGTACACCCTGGACCGCAAACAGTTTGGTCGCCCCTTGGCGGCCAATCAGTTGATCCAGAAAAAGCTCGCCGATATGCAGACCGAAATTACACTGGCGCTGCAAGGCTGCCTGCGTCTGGGACGCATGAAAGACGAAGGCACAGCGGCGGTCGAAATCACCTCCATCATGAAGCGCAACTCCTGCGGCAAGGCACTGGATATTGCCCGACTGGCGCGCGACATGCTGGGCGGCAATGGTATTTCTGACGAGTTCGGTATTGCCCGCCACCTGGTCAATCTGGAAGTGGTGAACACTTACGAAGGCACCCACGACGTACATGCCCTGATTCTGGGACGCGCACAAACCGGGATTCAGGCTTTCTTCTAAAGCAAACCAAACAGGGCAAAGCCAAAGGCTTTGCCCTTGTCCGTTTCAACCCGAACAAACTGGTGAATTACATGCTGTAAGGGGATTTCTCTCCCGTCTGCATTTGCGGTTATTACTACCGAAAGACTCGAGGTAAACAGCATCCCTTCATAAGCAGCGGGCAAAAGGTCTGGAATGAAGGCTCTTTCCAGTCGCAGGGCCGTCTCAAGAACAAAGTGGCCGCTGGAAAGTTGGTAAACCAAAACTATGCGGTGGGGGTCTTTTTATTCTTGTTCGGACTTCAACTCAAACATGCTGGTCGCTTCCATTTCCAGCACCAGCTCATCACGCTGATTGAACACATTCCAATTCCAGCGAATGATGCCCAGATCTGAACGGCTGCTGGACACACGCTTGGACACCACCGTGGCCTCCAGACGGATTGAATCACCGGCTCGCACAGGCAAGGCCCAGCGCAGACGCTCCAGACCGGGCGAACCAAAGGACTCGGAATCGTGCAAGGCAGAATCCACGGCCATGCGCATGGTTTTGCCACAAGTGAGCCAACCGCTGGCGATCAAACCGCCCCAATGGCCTTCTTCGGCCTGCTTGTCGTCAATATGAAAGGACTGCGGATCGTATTTCTGGGCAAATTCCAGCATTTCTTCGCGAGTCACAGGGACAAGTGGGTGCTTGATGACCATACCCACTTCAAATTCAGCAAATTTCATGTTGTTGTACAACGAAAAAAGCCCCCACGCTGCGCCTTCGGCTTGCTGCCCCCCGAGGGGGAGTTTTTGCCTTGGGGCGGCCCGGCGACAAAAAAAAGCCCCCACGCTACACCTTCGGCTTGCTGCCCCTCCAAGGGGGAGCTTTCACCTTGGGACGGCCCGGCGGCAAAAAAGATCGAGAGCGCCACTCTACCATCTCTGCCAGAATTTGCAGCCCCTGCCCCTACTGCGCCACAAACCGCAGCAAACTGTCCACATCCGGTATCAGGAGAAGCCAGCCTGTGCGTCTTATACCAATCTATGGCATAAAGAGAGTTTCCTAATCACTCGCACGCCCAGCCTGCCCAGGGCTTCTTGATTCAACACCGCTATGACAACACTAGATTCATCTTTGCAATTTGCGAGCCTGATTCAAGGCACACAAGCCATTGAACTGGAATATCAACGCATTTTCCCCGAGCGGGTCGCGGCCCCTTTGCTGGTGTTTCTGCATGAGGGTCTGGGTTCGATTGCCATGTGGAAAGACTGGCCGGCACAGTTATGCGAACAAACCGGCTGTAGCGGTCTGATGTACTCACGTTACGGATATGGCCGCAGTACCCCGCGCCCCGACAATAGCCCCAAAGAGCCCGACTATCTGCACGAACAGGCACTGGACGTACTGCCGCAATTGCTGGAACAAGTGGGCGAGGACGGCCAAAAGCGCCCGATTATGCTGGTCGGCCACAGCGATGGTGGCTCGATTGCCCTGCTGGCAGCCAGCGGCTTTGGCGACAAGCTGCAAGGCATTGTGGTGATGGCCCCGCACCTGTTTGTGGAAGACATTTCCCTGCGCGGCATTCTGGTCGCCCGCGAAGCCTACGAGCAAGGTTTTTTACGCGAGCGACTGGCACGCTATCACGATGATGTGGAGTCCGCCTTCTGGGGCTGGAACGCCACCTGGACGGAACCCCAATTCCGGGACTGGAATATCGAAGAGGACGTCAGCCGCATCACCTGCCCGATTCTGGCCATTCAGGGCGTGGATGATGAATACGGCACGCTGGAGCAAATCCGTCGCATCAAGAAGCTGGTGCCGCACACGGAGCTGCTGGAGCTGGAGCAATGCGGTCACCTGCCCTACCGGGATAAGGAAGCGCAGGTGAACCAGGCAATTGTGGACTTTCTGAAGCGAACAGCCCGCTAAACAGCGAACTCACCCAGTCCCTAAGCTCAGCCCTTAAAGCACACACGCACTACTAAACAGCAGACTTATTCAAAGGCTGCTGCTGCTCGGCCCAGGCGGTCATTGACCGCCTGCCAGTCCGGCGTATCCGGGCAACGCTGCACCCAAATATGCTGATACTGGCCTTGGTCCAGACGACGCAACATAGCGTACAAGTCCTGGGCATAAAGCTGCGCATCCGGGCTGCACACATACCAGTCGTGCACCTCCGCCGAAAATGGCGGCAAGGAGGCAAAAGCGACAATGGCCTGCTTGCCCCCCTGGCTCAAAGCAGCCTGCACCGCAGCCGCGCTGTCTTCATCAAACAAAGATAAAGGGGTACGCGGCGCATAGTGCGCTTTCAAGCTGCCCGAAACCTGTGGGGCTTGTTGATCCGGGCTGGCGGGTTCGTAGCCGATAACCTCGGCAATCATGGCGGCGCTAATGTGGCCAGGCCGCAAAAGCACGGCACCCACACCTTGATGAGTACGCGACACGTCCACAATGGTGGACTCGATGCCCACTTCCGACGGGCCCGCTTCCACAATCAGCAGCTCCTCTGCACTCATGTCCGCGAATTCATCGCGTACATGGCTGGCCGCCGTGGGCGATACCTGACCGAACTTGTTGGCCGAAGGTGCTGCTACTCCTGCCTGTCCGCTGGGCTTGAGTTCTGCCATGCGCTTGAGCAAAGCCTGTGCCACCGGATGGGAAGGGCAACGAATACCAATGCTGCTTTGCCCGCCACTGACCGTATCCGGAATAGCCGGATTGCGCGGCAAGATCAGCGTCAAAGGCCCCGGCCAGAAGGCATCAATCAATTGCTGCGCCACAGGCGGAATATCCGTCACCCAATAGCGCAAGTCGGCACCGGGGGCCACATGCACAATCAAGGGATGATTCGCAGGGCGGCCCTTGGCCTTGTAAATCAGTTGCACCGCCGCCGGGTTTTCTGCATCCGCGCCCAGACCGTAGACTGTCTCGGTTGGAAAGGCCACCAGCCCCCCTTGTGCCAGCACACGGGCGGCTTGCTCTATCTGCTGCTCGGAAGGGCTACGGGTGGAATCACTCATGATCAAACGCGATACGCAAGGCAGCGGCGGCTCGGGCAGTGCGTTCACGCACTTGCTGATCCGACTCGCCCACAATATTGACGTGACCCATCTTGCGGCCAACACGGGCCTCGGCCTTGCCGTACAGGTGCAAGGACACGCCAGGCACAGCCAGCAAGGCAGCCCAATCAGGTTCACGCATCTGGCCCTGTTCATCAAACCAGATATCGCCCAGGATGTTGAGCATCATGGAAGGACACAAAGCGCCGGTGTCACCCAGGGGCAAAGCCGCCATCACACGAGCCTGCTGTTCGAACTGGCTAGTGACGCAAGCATTCATGGTGTAGTGACCGCTATTGTGCGGACGGGGAGCCACCTCATTAGCCAACAAACGGCCATCTTCCAGAATGAAGAACTCCACACACAAGACACCCACGTAGTCCAGCGTACGGGCGATAGCGGCAGCCGCCTGACGGGCCTGCTCGGACAAGGCATCATCCTGAAACTGGGCGCTGATGGTGGACACGGCCAAAATGCCATCACGGTGCTCATTACGGGCACATGGGAAGGTTTTGACCTGATCGTCCAGGCCACGAGCCAGGACAACCGAAATTTCGGACTTCAAGGGTTGCAGGGCTTCCAGCACACAGGCCTGAGAACCGAACTCCTTGAAAGCAGCCAGAGCCTGTTCACGGTCTGCTACACGAGCCTGGCCCTTGCCGTCGTAACCAAAGCGTGCCGTCTTCAAGATACCGGGGAACAAGGCGCTGTCAGCGGCTTGCAAATCGTCCAGACTTTCGATGGCCGCATAGGGGGCCACCGGCACACCGGCCTGCGCGATAAAGGCTTTTTCACGAATACGATCCTGCACAATGCCTACGGCATCACCAGACGGTGTGACTCGTGTGTGCTGGGCCAAGGTCAGCAAGGACTGCGCCGGGACGTTCTCGAACTCGGTACTGACGGCTTGGCACAAGTCCCCCAGACGGGAAAGCGCTTGTGCGTCATCGTAGGCCGCACAGATATGCAGATCCGCCACTGCGCCTGCAGGGCTAAGGGTGTCCGGGTCCAGCACGGCCACCTTGTAGCCCAGGCTTTGGGCGCTATGGCAGAACATGCGGCCCAGTTGGCCGCCTCCAATCATGCCCAGCCAGGAGCCAGGGACCAGAAGGGCAACATCAGTCATGGGGGTCATCATCACAAAATAAAATCAGGCAGTAGCAGGAGGAACACGCATAGCTCGGGCGGCCTCGGTCTGGCGGGCACGGTACGCAATCAGTTTTTCAGTCAGCACAGCATCGTTGACCGCCAGATTGGCAATCACGTGCAGCGCGGCATTGGCAGCACCAGCCTCGCCAATGGCGAAGGTGGCAACCGGCACGCCCTTGGGCATTTGCACAATCGACAGCAGGGAATCTTCACCGCGCAGGTAGCGCGAAGGTACAGGTACGCCAAACACGGGCAAGTGCGTCAGGGCAGCCAGCATGCCGGGCAAGTGAGCCGCGCCGCCTGCACCGGCAATAATGGCTTTCAGGCCACGGGCCGGAGCCTGGGCACCATAGTCCACCATATCAATCGGCATGCGGTGGGCAGAAACCACACGGCACTCATAGGACACGCCAAATTCGTCCAGAATGGCCACAGCCTGGCTCATGACATCCCAGTCGCTGGAGGAACCCATCACAATGCCCACTGTGGGGGCCGCAGGAGTTTGTACGCTCATTAGAGATACGCCCTAAAAGGAAGAAGGCGCCATGCTGCCGGGCGCCTTGGTAAATAGAAAAACAGCAGGGTCCATCCAATGATGGGTTTTCCGGCGAGGCAGACTTTGCTCTGCCCATCGCCCTCCCCCAAAGCCCGGCTCGCTGTGGCGAAGTCGTCCAAGGACATGCAGCCGCTTGGCACCCTGCGAAGGACGAGCAGGCAACTCGTTTACGGCGAGCGCCTGTCCGGGCTGTAAACCGTTCACGCTGTTAGGCGTTCCAGGGCTTCGCGGTATTTGTCAGCCGTACGCTCGGCCACCTCAGCAGGCAAGCGAGGAGCGGGTGGCGTCTTGTCCCAAACCTGGGTTTCCAGCCAATCGCGCACAAATTGCTTGTCGTAAGACGGTGGGCTGATGCCTTCAGCATAGCTGTCGGCTGGCCAGAAACGCGAGGAATCCGGGGTCAGCACTTCGTCCATCAAATGCAGCTGGCCTTGATCGTCCAGGCCAAACTCAAATTTGGTATCGGCAATCAGAATGCCACGGCTGGCCGCGTAGTCGGCAGCTTCGGTGTACAGACGCAAGGTCACGTCACGGATCTGCTCGGCCAGTTCCTGACCCACTTCCTTGACCACGTGGGCGAAATCCACGTTCTCGTCGTGCGAGCCCATTTCGGCTTTGGCAGCCGGGGTAAACAACACGTGGGGCAGCTTGGCCGCTTGCTTCAAACCAGCCGGCAAGGTGATGCCACATACCGCGCCGGTAGCCTGGTAGTCTTTCCAGCCCGAACCAATCAGATAACCACGAGCCACCGCTTCCACCATGATGGGCTTCAAGCGCTTGACCACCATGGAGCGGCCTTCCACTTGGGCGCGCTCTTCAGGCGCCACCACATCAACCGGGTTCACGCCAGTGGTGTGATTAGGGATGATGTGCGCCAGCTTGTTCAGCCAGAACTCGGTCATCTGCGTCAAGACAGCGCCCTTGCCGGGAATGGGGTCGTCCAGAATCACATCGAATGCCGAAATGCGATCACTGGCCACAATCAACAACTTGTCCTCACCCACCGCATACATGTCCCGAACTTTGCCGCGCGCGAGTAGCGGCAGGGAGCTCAGGCTGGATTGATGTAAGGGCTCTTGCACGATTTCATCCTTAAAACGAAAACATCCCGCTGACTATGGATGCAGGCGGGACGACAATCCCGGCGCCTGCGGCACCGGGCAAAGACGCGGAGACCGGGGCGGGCAGTCGTGCTGCCCACTCCTGCTCCGCCTGACAAAATTACTGAACGATCTGGGACAACTCGCCGGTGCTGTACTGGCGGGCGATTTCCTGCAAAGGAATGGCCTTGATCTTGGAGGCCTGACCGGCGGCACCAAACTGCTGGTAGCGGGCCACGCACACTTTCTTGGCGGCTTCGCGAGCAGGTTTCAGGTATTCGCGTGGGTCGAATTTCTCCGGGTTTTCGAACAGGAAACGACGGATGGCAGCGGTCATGGCCAAACGGATATCGGTGTCGATATTGACCTTGCGCACACCGTACTTGATGGCTTCCTGAATTTCTTCCACAGGCACGCCGTAGGTTTCTTTCATGTTGCCACCGAACTGGCGGATTTCAGCCAGCAGTTCCTGAGGCACGCTGGAGCTGCCGTGCATGACCAGGTGAGTATTGGGCAAACGACGGTGAATTTCTTTCACGCGCTCGATGGACAAAATGTCGCCGGTAGGCTTGCGGGTGAACTTGTAAGCACCGTGGCTGGTACCGATGGCGATGGCCAGTGCATCCAGTTGAGTGCGTGTCACAAACTCAGCAGCCTGCTCGGGGTCGGTCAACAACTGGTCCAGAGTCAGAACGCCGTCAGCACCGTGACCGTCTTCCTTGTCGCCCTGCATGGTTTCCAGGGAACCCAGGCAGCCCAGTTCGCCTTCAACGGTCACGCCCAGCTTGTGAGCCATTTCGACCACTTTGCGGGTAACTTCCACGTTGTATTCAAAATCGGCAATGGTCTTGCCGTCGGGCAGCAAGGAGCCGTCCATCATCACACTGGAGAAACCCAGTTCGATGGCGCCTTTGCAAATCTCGGGGGACTGGCCGTGGTCCTGGTGCATCACCACAGGGATGTTGGGGTAGGACTCGACAGCAGCTTCGATCAGGTGACGCAGAAACGCTTCGCCTGCGTATTTACGGGCGCCGGCCGATGCCTGCATGATGACGGGGCTATCCGTCTCCGAGGCGGCTTCCATAATAGCCTGGACCTGCTCCAGGTTATTGACGTTGAACGCTGGAATACCATAACCGTGCTCGGCCGCGTGATCGAGCAGCTGGCGCATGGAAACTAGGGCCATGAGAAGACCTCCTGAAGACTAAAATAATTGAAAAACTTGGCCGGGCACGGTTCCGTGCACAGCCGATTGTTTGTAAGCGTATTAACTGGCGGTCCGACGCGCCGACTTGGGGCGGAACGCATTGACCACATGCTCGTGAGTTTGTGCGTAAGGTCCACCAATCAGGTCGATGCAATACGGGACTGCTGCAAAAATACCCGGCACCAATACTTGTCCGGTTTCTGAATCCCGTAATCCTTCCAGAGTTTCCTGAATGGCTTTGGGCTGCCCAGGCAGATTGATAATCAGAGCAGCGTGGTCCTGAATTTCTCGGATGACCGCAACTTGCCGCGACAAAATCGCTGTTGGTACGAATTTTAAACTGATTTGACGCATCTGTTCACCGAAACCGGGCATTTCGCGCGTTCCAGCGTCCAGAGTGGCCTCCGGCGTCACGTCGCGACGCGCCGGACCAGTGCCACCGGTAGTCAAAATCAGGTCGCAACCCGCTTCCACCAAGTCGACCAGGGTGTCAGTAATCTGGGCACGCTCGTCGGGAATCAGCCGTTCCATATAGGCAGGCGCTACCGTCAAGGCGGAGTCCAGCCAGCGGCGCAGCGCCGGTATGCCTTGATCCTGGTACTGTCCGCTGGAGGCGCGATCTGAAACCGACACCAAGCCGATACGCAATTGATCCGGATGCTCGCGGGGAGACTGTCGATTGAATGTCATGCTTTTCCTTGGAAGCGAAATAAACTACAGGCCCTGAACGGGCCTGCCAATAGCACGATTGTAACGAATCGCAGTGGGGCTTAAATACAACGGCCGCCGTCTACTTCGATGCAAGTGCCTGTAATGAACTCGGCCTCGTCCGAGGCCAGATACAGCGCTGCCGCTGCCACGTCCTTGGGTGTGCAAAAACGTCCCAGCGGAATTCCCGCCAAGAAACGGCTGCGGTTTTCCGGCGTATCGGGCATGCCCATGAACTGTTCCAGCAACGCCGTGTCACCAATCACCGGATTAATGCAGTTCACCCGGATATTATCCGGCCCCAACTCGGCCGCCATACCCTTGCTGATCGTTACCACCGCGCCCTTGGTGCCGTTGTACCAGACCAGTCCGGGGCGCGGACGCAAGGCGGCGGTAGACGCAATATTGATGAAAGAGCCCGAGCCCTGGGCGCGCAGATACGGCACAAAGTGTTTGGCGGTCCAGTAAATGCTTTTCACGTTGACGGCATAGACCAGATCGAACTCGCTTTCGCTGACCTCCAGCAACGGTTTATTGCGATGCGTGGTGCCCGCATTGTTCACCACAATATGCAGCCCACCGCATTCGCGCAGGGCAATATCCAACAGGGCATGAACTTCGTCCCCTTGCGAGACATCGCAAGCGGCAAAAATGGCCTGACCACCCTGTGCCTGAATCTGGGCCGCTGCGGCCTGCCCTTGCTCTGCATTCAGGTCGGCAATCAGTACACGCGCTCCTTCGCGTGCAAAGCGCTGTGCAATGCCCAGGCCAAAACCCGATGCACCGCCCGTCACGATAGCCACTTTGTCTTGCAATCGCATGTTTGTCTCCTTCTGCTTTTTATATAGAAATGGCGGCATTGCGCCGCCATTGGTGAAACCTGTTTAGCGTTCAGCTGCCATGCTGCCAGAAAACCGGAGCCGCCACAGCCGCGCTAACCCCTAAATACCCTACGATCAGCTGGCCGCATGACGTAGCGCAACCGTTTTCAGGGAAGTCAGGGCGTACAAGGCTTCAAAGCCCTTCTCACGGCCTATGCCGGACTGACCGGTTCCACCAAAAGGCAGTTCCACCCCACCTGCCGCACCGTAATTATTCACAAAGACCTGCCCAGCTCGCAGTTGTCGGGCCATACGCACTTGACGAGCCCCGTCGCGGGTCCAGACCCCGGCCACCAGACTGTAAGGCGTGCCATTGGCCATGGCGATGGCTTCTTCCTCTGTACCGAAGGGCTGGGCCACCAGAACAGGACCGAAGATTTCCTCCTGCGCCAGACGATGTTCAACAGGCACATGGCCCAATAAAACAGGCACTTGGTAAAAACCGCCTGCGGGGGCCTTGGAGTCCAGCTTGCCTTGCGCCAGCACCACAATGCCGTCCTGGTCCAGATTTTCCAGATAGGAACGCACCCGCGCTTGCTGCTGCGCGCTGATCAGGGGACCGCAATCCAGATTGTCGCTGGCCGCCCCGGTCAGCAGCGCCTTGAAGGCTTCGGCCAGACGCTCGGTAAAGTCGCCATAAATAGCGCGCTGAATCAGCACTCGACTCCCTGCCGAGCAGGTCTGCCCGGCGTTCTGCACAATCGCATTGACCACGACCGGCAAAGCGGCATCCAGATCCGCATCCGAGAACACGATTTGTGGAGACTTGCCGCCCAGCTCCAAGGTGACCGGCACAAAATTCTGCGCTGCTTGCAAGGCCACCTGACGGCCTGTGTCGGGAGAGCCAGTAAAGGAAATGTGATTGATATCCGGATGAGCAGACAAAGCCTGCCCGGCTTCACTACCCAGCCCCGTGCAGATATTCAGCACTCCCGCTGGCAAACCCGCTTCGTGCAACAACTCGGCCACGCGCAGCAAGGACAGACTGGCATCCTCTGCCGGTTTCACCACGCAGGTATTACCCGCAGCCAGGGACGCGGCTACGCTGCGCCCGAAGATCTGCAAGGGGTAATTCCAGGGGATGATGTGCGCGGTAACGCCCAAGGGTTCACGCAAGGTGAACGCCGTCATCTCCCAGCCCAGCGGGATGGTTTGACCATGCAGCTTGTCCACCGCGCCCGCATAGAACTCAAAATAGCGGACAATGGCAGCAGCATCGGACTGGGCCTGACGCAAAGGCTTGCCGGTATCGCGAGATTCCAGCCGCGCCAGCTCCTCTCGGGCATCAGACAAAGTTCGAGCGCAACGCAGCAATAACTGGCTGCGTTGGGCGGCCGTCAGACGGCTCCACGGCCCCTGGCTGGCACGTCGGGCGGCCTGTACGGCCCAATCAATATCCACCTCGGACGATTGCGCCAAGCGCGCGAAGGTCTCGCCTGTGGAGGGGTCGATAACCGGTAGCAAACCACCGCCCTCCGCGCCAAGTTGCTGTCCGTCAATCCAATTGCGACACTCCATGACCGCCTCCAATGCTATTGTTATCTCAGCCAATCGAGCTTTGCTCGAGATCATTCTACTCAAGGACCTGCTGCTTTGGACTCTCGACAACGTACTTTGCTCTTAGCGGGCGCTGGCGATCTGGGCACCCGCACCGGGATGCTGGCCCGCCATCACGAATGGCCGGTGATCGGCCTGCGCCGTCATGTTCCCCTGGACGATCACAGCGGAATTGAATGGGTGGAAGCTGATTTGAGCGAGCCCACCTCCCTGCGCCTGAAGCACCGCAAAATCACCCACGTACTTTACGCCGTCTCTCCCGACCAGCGTAGCCAGGCAGCTTACGAACGAGTATTTCTGCACGGCCTGGAAAACCTGCTCAACGAGCTGGACCTGAAAGTCCTGAAACGCTTTGTCTTTGTATCGTCCAGCGCCGTCTACGGGCCGAGCACTGAATGGGTGGACGAGAACTCCCCCACCGAACCCACGCAGTTCAATGGCAAAGTACTGCTGGAGGCCGAGCAACTGCTGCACCACCGCATCCCGGCCCAAGCCGTCGTCATCCGCCCCAGCGGCCTGTACGGGCCAGGGCGTACCCAATTGCTGGACCGCCTGCGTGAAGGCCGTGCCACCGTGCCGGACGACCCGGAGCACTGGGCCAACCGCCTGCATATTGAAGACGCTGCGCGTGCCTGCTGGCACCTGCTACGCACTCCCGCGCCCTTCCCTTGCTATATAGGTACGGACAGCCGACCTTACCGGATTACCGAGCTTTACGACGGACTGGCGGATCTGCTGGAAGTAGCCCACCCCGAACGGCGTCAGTCCACCGAAGGTGGCAAGCGCCTGAGCAACCAGCGACTGCTGGACAGCGGCTTTCAGCTGGACTGGCCCGACGCCCTACAGGGGTATGCACAGTTGATTAAAGATGGGGCGTAAACTTTCAGATCCAACAAAAAAGCCAGCCAACGTTCGTTGACTGGCTTTTTCTGACGAAGCAAAGACTGGCTTAAGCCTTGTCTTCCAACGCAGCCACGGCCGGCAAGCGCTTGCCTTCCAGGAATTCCAGGAAGGCACCGCCGCCCGTGGAGATGTAATCCACGTCTTCACCAATATTGAACTGGGCAATCGCTGCCAGGGTGTCGCCACCGCCCGCAATCGAGAAAGCCTTGGAGCCTGCAATCGCACGCGACAGGGTTTCCGTGCCTTGTGCGAAGGCGGGGAACTCGAACACGCCCAGAGGGCCGTTCCAGACCACGGTGCCAGCCTTGGCAATGATGTCAGCGATCTGCTGAGCCGTTTGCGGGCCCACGTCCAGAATCATGTCATCGTCCTGGACCTGATCAGCAGCCTTGATTTCAGCCGCGGCATCAGCAGCAAAGGACTTGGCGCACACCACATCCACAGGGATAGGCACTTCTGCGCCGCGCTCTTTCATGATGCGGATCACTTCACGGGCTTCTTCCAACTGGCTTTCTTCCACCAGGGATTTGCCCACGGACAGGCCACTAGCCATCATGAAGGTATTGGCAATGCCGCCACCGACCACCAGTTGGTCAACTTTTTCAGCCAAAGCGCGCAGAATGGACAGTTTGGTGGACACCTTGGCACCACCCACAATCGCGACCAGAGGACGGGCAGGCTGGTTCAGGGCACGTCCCAGGGCCTTCAACTCGGCTTCCAGCAAAGGACCGGCACAAGCCACGGGAGCAAAGCGGGCGATACCTTCGGTAGTCGCTTCAGCACGGTGGGCCGTACCGAAGGCGTCGTTTACGTAAACGTCACACAAAGCCGCCATTTTGCGAGCCAACTCAGGATCGTTCTTCTTCTCACCCACATTGCAGCGGCAGTTCTCCAGCAAGACCACTTGACCGGGCGACACTTGCACGCCATCCAGCCAATTGCGACGCAGCTCAACGGGCATGCCCAGCAACTCGGACAAACGTTGCACCACGGGTTCCAGCGAATCCACAGGCTGGCACTCGCCTTCTTTGGGGCGACCCAGATGAGACGTGACCATTACTGCTGCGCCGGCATCCAGCGCCATGCGAATGGCAGGCACCGAGGCACGTACGCGCGTATCTTCGGTAATACGTCCGTCTTGCAGGGGGACATTCAGATCAGAGCGGATAAATACCCGCTTGCCTCGCAGCGCGTCCGTTTCGGCCAGCGCAGACAAGGTCTTGATGCTTGTAGACATGATTTTTTGTTCTGGGAATTAACGTGACAGGGGCGGGAAATCCCGCCCCTGCTATTCAGATCTTACTTGGCCGACATCAGTGCGATGGTGCTGTCGAGCATACGAATGGAGAAAGCCCATTCGTTGTCGTACCAGGCAGCCACTTTGACCATATTGCCGCCGGTCACTTTGGTCAGCAGGGAATCAACCGTGCTGGAAGCGGTGGTGTGGTTGAAGTCGATGGAAACCAGAGGTTCGGTGCAGTAGTCCAGAATGCCCTTCATGGCGCCTTCCGAGGCGGCTTTCAGAATACCGTTCACTTCTTCAACGCTGGTGTTGCGGCTGGCCACGAAAGTCAGGTCAACCATGGACACGTTGATGGTGGGAACGCGCACGGCGTAACCGTCCAGCTTGCCATTCAGCTCTGGCAGCACCAGACCCACAGCAGCCGCTGCGCCGGTCTTGGTGGGGATCATGCTGCTGGTGGCCGAACGGGCACGGCGCATGTCCTTGTGACGCACGTCGGTCAGGACCTGGTCGTTGGTGTAAGCGTGGATGGTGGTCATCAAACCGCTGACCACGCCCAGTTCCTTGTGCAAGGGAGCAACCAGGGGAGCCAGGCAATTGGTGGTGCACGATGCGTTGGAGATAACGGTATCGGTGCTCTTCAGAATGTCATGGTTCACGCCGTACACGATGGTGGCGTCCACATCCTTGCCACCGGGGGCCGAGATGATGACTTTCTTGGCACCGGCTTGAATGTGCTCACCAGCCTTTTCCTTGGTGGTGAAAGCGCCGGTACATTCCAGCACTACGTCCACACCCAGCTCAGCCCAAGGCAGGGTCAGCGCATCGCGCTGGCTCAGCAGGCGGATACGGTCGCCGTTGACCACCAGATGATCGCCATCCAGCGACACATCAGCGTTGAAACGGCCATGCACGGAGTCATAGCGAGTCAGGTGTTCGTTGATCTCGGCACCGCCCGAGGCGTTGATGGCCACGATCTCGATATCGTGTTTTTTGCCGTACTCGTAGTGGGCACGCAAGATCATGCGGCCGATACGACCATAACCATTGATTGCGACGCGAATCGTCATGTCAGACTCCAATTACAAAATTTCTTGAACGGCCGCAGCGACCTTCTCTGCTGTCAGACCAAAATGCTTGAACAGGACGCCAGCCGGGGCGGATTCGCCGTAGGTATCGATACCCACCACAGCGCCTTCCAGGCCCACGTACTTGAACCACAGACCTGTGGTACCGGCTTCAACCGCAACACGCGGGATGCCGGGTGTCAGGACCTGATCACGCCACTGCTTGTCCTGCGCGTCGAACAGGTTGGTACAAGGCATGGACACCACACGGGTCGCAATACCTTGCTGAGCCAGCTGCTCCTGTGCTTGCAGCGCCAAACCCACTTCCGAGCCGGTTGCCATGATGATGGCGCGCGCATCTTGCGCATCACGCAGCACGTAGCCACCACGACGGATGTTCTGGATGGTTTGCGCATCGCGCTCGACGAAAGGCAGATTCTGGCGCGACAAGAGCAAGGCGCTAGGACCACCGTCCTGTACGTCCATACCGATGCTGGTAGGACGCTCGACCGAGCAAGCCCAGGCCACAGCCGTTTCCGTGGTGTCGCAAGGACGCCAGACATGCAGGTTGGGGATCAAACGCAGGCTGTTGGCGTGCTCGATGGACTGGTGTGTCGGACCGTCTTCGCCCAGACCGATGGAGTCGTGGGTGAACACGTGCACAACACGCTGCTTCATCAAGGCAGCCATACGGATGGCGTTGCGCGAGTAGTCGGAGAAAGTCAGGAAGGTACCGCCAAAAGGCAGGTAACCACCGTGCAGAGCCAGACCATTCATGATGGCGGCCATACCGAATTCACGTACACCGTAGTTGATGTGGCGACCGAAATGCACACCGTCGGCGTGGGCACGTACGGCTTCGGCACCCTTCCAGTCGGTGAAGTTCGAGCCGGTCAGGTCAGCCGAGCCACCCAGCATTTCTGGCAGCACATTGACCAAAGCGCTAATGGCCAATTGCGAGGCTTTACGCGACGCAATGGTTTCGGCTTTCTGAGCGGTTTCTTCAATAAAGGCCTGTACTTTGGCGCTGTAGTCGGCAGGCAGCTCGCCTTTCAGACGGCGAGCCAGTTCTGCGGCCAGTTCAGGGTAAGCCTGGCTGTAAGCGTCAAAGCGCTTTTGCCATTCCGCTTGCTGGGCGCCGCCTTTTTCGCGGCAATCCCAACCTTGGTAGACTTCCTGAGGAACTTCAAACGGTCCGTGGTTCCAGTCCAGTGCTGCACGGGTGGCGGCAATTTCATCAGCGCCCAGTGGGGCACCGTGAACCTTCTCGGAACCAGCGGCGTTAGGAGCACCCTTGCCGATCACGGTACGGCAGCAAATCAGGGTAGGACCCGTGCCCTCTTTCGCGTTGCGGCGAGCCTGTTCAATCGCGCTATTGATCGAAGCGGCATCGTGGCCGTCAACCGCGCGTATCACGTTCCAGCCGTAGCTTTCAAAACGGGCGGGCGTATCGTCACCAAACCAGTTCTCGACCTTACCGTCGATGGAGATGCCGTTATCGTCGTACATCACGACCAGCTTGGACAGTTTCCAGGTACCGGCCAAGGAGCAAGCCTCGTGCGAGATACCTTCCATCAAACAGCCGTCGCCAGCGAAAACCCAGGTCAGGTGGTCGACCACATCGTGGCCTTCGCGGTTGAACTCGCGCGCCAACAAGGCTTCAGCCAATGCGAAGCCAACAGCATTGCCCAAACCCTGGCCCAAAGGACCTGTGGTGGTTTCCACGCCCGCGGTAATACCCACTTCAGGGTGGCCAGGAGTGCGTGAATGCATCTGACGGAAGTTGCGCAGCTCGTCCATGGGCAGGTCGTAGCCACTAAGGTGCAACAAAGCGTAGATCAGCATGGAACCGTGGCCGTTTGACAACACAAAACGGTCGCGATCAAACCAGGCAGGGTCGGCAGGGTTGTGTTTCAGGTGCCGGGACCAGAGAACCTGGGCGATATCGGCCATGCCCATGGGCGCACCGGGGTGGCCCGAATTAGCTTGTTGCACGGCATCCATAGACAAGGCACGGATGGCATTGGCTAGGGTTTTATCAGAGGCTGACGCAATATCCATTAGAAGCTCATTGGGGCGGCGGCGCGACAATTCCGACAGGCGGACGGCTCACGGCCCTGATTAGTTTATAAAACGCGCTATTTTAGCATTGCTGGCGCTAAATCGCCCCCACTTGAGCTGGGGCCTTGCGCTTTCTCCCCGAAGCCTGGGTACGGTATGCTTGTGCGGTTTTTTATGCTTGATGGTGTCTTGATATGGCAGCTCCCCGTTTCTACCACCCCCTGGACTTGACGGCCCAGACCGAGATCGCCCTGCCCGAGGCTCTGGCGCATCATGCTATCCGGGTGCTGCGTTTGAAGGACGGTCAGGACATTGTCCTGTTTGACGGGCGCGGAACCCAGTATCCCGCCACCTTGCGCATTGATGGCAAAAAGGGCTTTGCCAGCCTGGGCGATGCCCAAACACCTGTCCGCGAGCTGGCCGGTCGCATAACGGTGCTGCAAGGCATTGCCTCCAGCGACAAGATGGACTGGATTATTGAAAAAGCCGTGGAAATGGGCGTCAGCCGCTTTGTGCCGATTCGCGCGCAACGTAGCGTGCTGCAACTGAACGCGGAGCGACAGGCCAAGCGCATGGGCCATTGGCAAAGAGTGATTGAGTCGGCCAGCGAGCAGTGTGGTCGCAACCGCTTGATGGAACTGTCAGCGCCGCTGACATTGGCCGAATATTTCCGCGAGGCGGAAACTGGCCTGCATCTGTTCTGTGATCCCGATGCGCCCCAGCAATTGGCGCAGGCCATTAGACCGCAAGATCAGGCCATGACTATCTTGATTGGCCCCGAAGGCGGGTGGTCGCCCGAAGAGCAGAAGGTGGCACTGGGAGCCCAGGCTCAGGCGATTCGTTTCGGGCACCGCGTGCTGCGAACCGAAACCGCCGCCTTGGCGCTGACAGCAGCGATCAGCGCCTTGCAAGGCTGGGAATAAGGCTTATTCTTCGTCCTGGCTGGAGTAGGAAGCAGGGGTCTCACCCGGTTCAGGGTCAGGATGCTTGCCAGCGTGCAGAACGACACATACAAAACGGCGCTCGTTATTCGAGGCCCAGGCATGCACATCTTCACACACGCCCAAAATAGCCTGGGCGTCTTTTTCCAACGCAGGATCACCACTGTGCAGATTGTCCAGCCACAGGGCCAGGCCTGCTTTCTGATCCAGCACGGTGTCACACAGGCAATCGTAGAGCGCATCCAGATTGCCACCAAAAAATTCAGGGTAATCGACAGCCTTGGCGACTGCTCGCAGCACAGCGGAACGATTGCGCGCACGATCGCAACTTACTTCCAGGGCGGTAAGCCCCTGGTCCTGTGCCTGCTCCAGAAAATCAGCAGCCGTCAGGCCCGTTGCGTCGAGCACACCGCCTTGTTGCAAAGCTTCTTGCAAAGTCAGGGATTGGCTCATCAGGACGCTTCCTTAAAAAACGCTAACACTTCTTCACGACGACTCATGGTATCGGTCTTTCCTAACTCGATCAGCTCTTGGGTGTAGCCGGACTCGAATAACAAATATGAAATTAATGCACCGCCTGTGGTCGGACCGGACTTTGAAGATACACCAAGTACTCGAAATAGGGTACGTGCAGCAGTTGGCATCTGATGAATATGCCGAGTGGCAATTTCATCCAGCGAGCGGCTGGGGGTGATGGCAAACGTGCTGACAGGACGCAGCGATTGGCTTTGTAATACATTTGCAGGCATATAGGCAAGCAATGTATTGATGCGTTCCATACGCTCAATATCCGTTGACACACTATCGAGGAATATGTTGGATAAAGCATAGCCACTGATCTGCGCCAAAGAGGGGTATGGCGGATCCCTGGATTCCTGCTCGTGATAGGTGTTGTCGGCGTATCCGGTACCCACAATCAGCACCTTGTGCGCTCCCAGATGAATGGCCGGACTGATGGGTGCCAACTGACGCATCGTCCCGTCCCCGCACCACTGGGTTTGCTTGCCCACTTGCAGAGACTGAGCCGGAAACATGAAGGGAATGGCGCTGGAAGCCATCAGGTGGTCCACCCCGATGACACCGGGGATGGCACGGCGCAGATTGCGCGTCCAGGGGCGAATACGCTCGTCAGACTGATAGAAAGTCAGGTGCTCACCCGTGGTGTAGGCCGCTGCTGTAATCGCCAGCGCGCCCACATGCTGCTGGGCCAGATTGCGCTGCAAACGGTCGAAGTCCAGGCTCTCTTCCAGCAGGTCGCGCAGGGGCGAATTATCCAGCATGGAGTGCGGCACATGGTCACGCAGACGCGGCGCCAGCCAGCCCAAGGCCAGCGTGGCCACCCAGTGCACACTGGTCGCCAGCAACTGCAAAGGGTCAGCATGAAAGATATCGTTGGTGCGCAACGAGCCCCACAGCTGTTGTATATGGTCTACAGCCTCATGAGGCCTGTCGGCGCGGCACGCCAATCCGGCCGCGTTGATGGAGCCTGCCGAAGAGCCACAAATAATACCGAAGGGATTGCGAAACTGAGGATTGCGATCAGGATCCAGCAGCTCCAGCAAACCGGCCAGCACCCCGGCCTGATACGCACCGCGCGCCCCGCCCCCATTCAGGACCAATGCCACAGGAGCGGGAGAGCGCTGGATCATGGTAGGTATCAGCCTTCAGTAGCGACGTTGGCATCCACTACCGTGACCGCCGTCATATTGACGATACGGCGCACCGAAGAAGTGGACGTCATGATGTGAACCGGTGCTCGTGCCCCCAACAGGAAGGGGCCGATTGCCACGTTACCACCGGCAGCCGTCTTGAGCAGGTTGTAGGCAATATTGCCCGCCTCCACATTCGGGCACACCAGCAAGTTCGCCTCGCCAGTCAGGGCCGAGGTGGGCAGGATTTGATGGCGGGCCTTTTCATCCAGCGCACAATCGCCGTGCATTTCCCCGTCCACCTCCAGACTGGGGTCCAGCTTGCGCACACGCTCCAGCGCACCCCGCATAGTGACGGCGGCAGGCGAATCATTGGTGCCGAAGTTGGAGCTGGACAGCAATGCCACCTTGGGTTCGATATTGAACTGACGCATCTTGCGAGCTGCCGCCAAGGTGATTTCAGCTACCTGATCTGCATCGGGATCGTGGTTCACGTGCGTGTCCGTCAAGGCCACGGTACGCTCGCTAAGCAGCAGAATATTCATGGCCGCATACGTTTCCACGCCGGGTGCCTTGCCAATCACCTGATCGACCAGCTCCAGATGGTTCTCGTAACGGCCCACCGTGCCACAGATCATGCCATCAGCATCACCCAGGTGCAGCATCATGGCACCGATCAAGGTTGGGCGACGACGCATTTCCACACGCGCCATCTCTTTACTGATACCGCGACGGGACATGATTTCCCAATAGCTGGTCCAGTAACGGTGGAAACGATCATCCTGTTCGGGGTTGGTCACTTCCACATCAATGCCCAAACGCAGGCGCAAGCCATAGCGTTCAATACGCTGCTGCAGGACAGCCGGACGCCCCACCAGAATCGGGCTGGCCAAACCTTCATCCACAATAATCTGCACGGCGCGCAGCACACGCTCGTCCTCGCCCTCGGTAAAGACCACACGAGACTTAGCGCCGTCCTGCACCAGGCCACGGGCCAGCGAATAGATGGGCTTCATGAAGGAGCCGGACTTGTAAACGAACTGACGCAGCTGATAGATATAGCTTTTCAGGTCCGCAATCGGACGCGTCGCCACGCCTTCCTCCATCGCTGCCTTGGCAACGGCAGGAGCAATGCGGACGATCAGGCGCGAGTCAAAAGGACGGGGAATAAAGAAGGAGGGCCCAAAAGACACTTCCTCCAGCCCATAGGCAGCCGCAACCCCTTCGTCCTGCTCTTCGCGTGCCAGCTGACAAATGGCCAGCACAGCGGCTTTTTCCATGCCGCGTGTAATCGTGGTGGCGCCTACGTCCAGCGCGCCACGGAAGATATAGGGGAAGCACAGCACGTTATTGACCTGGTTCGGGTAATCCGAACGGCCAGTTGCCATGACCACGTCGTCGCGCACGGCGTGAGCGTCTTCGGGCAGAATCTCGGGGTTAGGATTGGCCAGGGCCAGAATCAGGGGCCGGGGAGCCATTTTCTTCAACATCTCGGGCTTGAGCACACCACCAGCGGACAGGCCCAGAAAGACATCGGCCCCATCAATCACATCATTCAGGGTGCGGGCGTCGGTCTGCTTGGCAAAGCGGGCCAGCTCGGGCACGGGATTGCCGGGGCGGCCTTCGTACAGCACGCCATCAATATCCGTCACCCAGATATTTTCCAGCGGCAAACCCATATCAATCATCAGGTCCAGGCAAGCCAGCGCGGCCGCACCGGCCCCAGAAGTCACCACCTTGACCTGCTTGATGTCTTTTTCAACAACGCTCAAGCCATTCAAGAAGGCTGCTGTCACACAAATGGCGGTGCCATGCTGGTCATCGTGAAAGACAGGAATGCTCATGCGCTGGCGCAGCTTGCGCTCTACCTCGAAACACTCGGGGGCCTTGATGTCTTCCAGATTGATGCCGCCAAAGGTCGGCTCCAGACCGGCAATAATATCCACCAGCTTGTCGGGATCGGTTTCATTGATCTCGATATCAAAAACATCCAGACCCGCAAAGCTCTTGAACAGCACGGCCTTGCCTTCCATGACCGGCTTGGAGGCCAGCGCGCCAATATTGCCCAGCCCCAGCACCGCCGTGCCGTTGGAAATCACCCCGACCAGATTGCCCCGACCGGTATAGCGGAAGACATTTTGCGGGTCGTTGACGATTTCCTCGCACGCGGCCGCCACACCGGGCGAATAGGCCAGTGCCAGATCGCGCTGGTTGGAGAGTTGCTTGGTCGGCGTGACCGATAACTTTCCGGGCCTGCCCTGTTCGTGATATTCCAGGGCTGCTTTCCGAAAATTGGCGTCCATGCTTATACCTACCCAAAAATCCATTCAAAACGGACCGGGATCGCCAGAGCGTCGCCATTGCCTGTCAACGTGAATTCAAACAAGCGCGTGGCTTGATACGCTGAATGCTGTTCTCGTCTCCGAAACCCCGGTCACCTTGCCTGGCCCTCAAGGCCAAAGCAAGGACCATTCTAGCCCTTGAGTTACAACATGGGTCAAGCACAGGCCAGGACAAACTTATAGCGTTTGGCCCGGATAGGAAAATCGGTCCGCTGGATCAAACAGAGCTTTGATGCGGCTATCCACATCCTGAGCTTGCCAGGGCTGCTCCTGATTCGGCCAGGACCAGTCTTGCGGGTCCGAGCCGCTTAAAACGGCATCATCCAGCACCAGCCATTCCACCCAGGCCAAATCACCGCCGTGGCCCAGCATCAGATGAGCCAGATTGATGCCCTCGCCCTCAAGCGGCTCCAGCGCATCCAACCTATAGCGGCAAGGCCATTGTTCCTGTCTCAAGGCCTGCGTTTCGGATTCGCCCATCAATTGGAACAGGGCCGGAATCAACTGCTGCATGCGCAGGCTATCAAGCGGGTTGCGGTTTTCCTGACCAAAGGGACCCAAGGCTGCCTGCGTGTTGTCAGCCAGAATGACCGAGCAGTGCAATACGCCCGACAAGGCAGTGCGACCTGTGGGCCAATCATGCTGGCGTCGATCCGCCAGCCAGGCGGCCACGGTCATCCCGGCAGGCGCATTGGCCAGTCCTTGAAAACCTTTGGCTTCCATTTCACCCAGCAGACAGCCAGGCTGAACAAACCAGCGATTGGAGTTGGGTTCCAGACGATCGCAGCGGGCCATCTGTCGGCCCGGTGCCAGAACAATCAAGGGACCATCGGTTTCACTGGCTTGCGGCACACCTTCCAGACACACCGTCACACCGTACTCGGCGGCCAGCGTCAACACCATATGCACGTCTGCACTGGAAGCGGGTTCCAGACGAGCCTGCTCATGATGCGGTTCTGCGCTAAGTTCGGACCACTCGCCCTGAACCCGGGCTTTCAGACGTGAACAAAATGTCTGCCACGCTGTTTGGGGAGGACGACGTCCCATCAAAAATGCACGCCGCGACGAAGAAACCATAGACTTTTCCTGCAACAAACCTAAACTTGAGTCTCACTGGCCCGACGGTTTGTACCCCTACAGGGCACACGCACATGCCACAGCCACCTGACGCCCTTTTGAGCAAGGTCCTACAATACACTTTTTACCCGAGATTTGCCGTATGTCCCGCCTCGCCAGTCGTACCGAACATGTTCTTCCTTTTCATGCTGTTGAACTCTTCAAACAGGCTAATGCCCTGAAGGCCACGGGCCGCGACATTATCAGCCTGGGCATAGGCGAACCGGACTTCACCGCCCCGCAAGCCGTGGTCGATGCGCTGCATCAGGCCAGTAATCAAGGCTTGAGTCAGTACACCGCCCCTGCCGGTCTGACGGCTTTACGTGAACGCATCGCCCTGTATTACGAGCAGCAGTTCCAGGCCCGTGTCGACACTTCGCGTATTGTGGTCACGGCCGGCGCATCCGGTGCCCTGTCTCTGGCTACGCTGGCTCTGATCAATCCTGGTGACGAAGTGCTGATGCCCGATCCGTCCTACCCGGCCAACCAGAACTTCATCATGGCAGCCGGTGGTACGGCCCGCCTGATCCCGGCCTCGGCGGAGGAACGCTTTCAACTAAGTGCCCAGCATATTCGCGAGCACTGGGGCCCCAAGACCCGCGGCGTTCTGATTGCGTCGCCCAACAATCCCACCGGCGCAACGATTTCCCGCCTTGCCCTGCAAGAACTGATCAAGGAAGTGCGCGCCCGTGACGGCTTCATCATCATGGACGAGATTTATCTGGGTCTGTTTTATGAAGAAGCACCGCTCAGCGCCCTGACCCTGGATCAGGACATTATTGTTATCAATAGCTTTTCCAAGTACTTCCACATGACGGGCTGGCGTCTGGGCTGGTTGATCCTGCCCACCTGGATGACAGAGGCTTGCGAGCGCATGGCTGCCAGTCTGGCAATTTGCGCTCCCTCCCTGGCCCAACATGCCGCCCTGGCCTGCTTCGAGCCTGAAACCATGGCGATTTATGAAGAGCGTCGCCTGGCCTTCAAGCAGCGTCGTGATTATCTGCTGCCCGAGCTGGAGCGTCTGGGCCTGCGCGTGCCCGTCCGCCCTGACGGCGCTTTCTATATTTATACGGATATTCGTGAATACAGTCAGGACAGCGATGCCTTCTCGCAGCAACTGCTGCACGAGGCCGGAGTGGCCGCTGTGCCGGGCCGGGACTTCGGTACGGCCCACGCACCTTATACCTTGCGCCTGTCCTACGCCACTGGCATGGACCGCTTGCAGGAAGCGATCAGTCGTCTGGGACAATTTCTGGGCCGCTAAACCCGGCATCGTTTCAGTCTGCCGGGCAGTGCAGCCCGACACCAGTAAAGTATTTCGGGCCGCAAGGCCCGATTTCTTTTTCCATTCAGACCACTTAGCGTGCCCGGATCGGAATGCCCGAGGCCAAGGCAATACGGCGACGTTCAGCCAGCACCTTCGCGCCATAGCCGCCATCGCTAGGCCCGGTTGCGCCCACATAACAGGCCAGGCCACCTTCAAGAGACCCTCGGCGGCGAATACAGTCCGACAGAATCTGCGCACCCACCCGAATATTTGCCTCGGGGCTCAGCACGGCCAACGTCCCTTCCATATAGATATCGAACTTCTCTTTATGGACTTTGGTCATCACCTGCATCAAGCCCTGCGCACCTACATGACTTTCCGCATAAGGGTTGTAGCGCGACTCAATGGCGATCACCGCCAGAATCAGTTGCGGGTCCAGGTTCTTTTCCTTGCCCACAATAAAAGCGGTGTGGATCAAGGCCCCCGCCACCGAATAGGCAATCTTGTACTTGCGCGCCAAATAGCTGCGCAAGGCCTGCTGCTGAGCCGCCGTAACGCCCGCAATGGGCTGCCCGGTGACCGAAGCACGCAGGTTCTTCATAAAGCCCTGATAAGTAGAGACAGCTTGCTGCTGTTCTGTCTGGCTCAAGTCTTCGCCCTCTTCGGACAGGTTGGGCTGTGTCTTGTCCGCTGGCCAGACTGCCTGGCTGTACGCATCGTATTTCACCGCCTCGGGGCGCAGGGTTTGCACGAGACCGGTATAAAGCTGGTTAAACTGAGCGCGCATCGACGGCACAACCACACAGGCTGCAATCGTCACCAGTACGGCAATGCCCAGGTACATGGCACACACGTGCACAAACTCACCGATGCGATACGTCAGGGTGCGGGCTGAGCGACTAAGTACATAGTCCATATCTTGGAAGCCCATGGCATCATCCTTAGTATTGCTAACTGCCCGATGTTAACCTTAGAACCTGTTCAAGGTCTTAACCAAAAATATCTGCAAGCGGAGCCCCGTTCTTCTGTGAAATACCGTGACTTGAGAGACTTTATTGCCCAGCTGGAAGCCAAGGGCGATCTGAAGCGGATTACGCAGCCAGTTTCCACCTCGCTGGAAATGACTGAAATCAGTGATCGGGTACTGCGTGCCGGTGGACCGGCACTTTTGTTTGAAAATGCCCAGCATCAAGGCTCCAAAGCCGCCATGCCTGTCCTGGCCAATTTGTTCGGCACGCCGCAACGCGTCGCCTGGGGCATGGGTGCACAGGATGTGTCGGCATTACGCGACACTGGCGAACTGCTGGCCAATCTGAAAGAGCCACAGGCCCCCACCGGAATGCGTGATGCACTGTCCAAAGTCTCCATGCTCAAGTCCGCCCTGTGGGATATGAGCCCCAAGAATGTCCGCTCTCCCGCCTGTCAGGAAGTAGTGCTGGAAGGCAAGGACGTGGACCTGAACCAGATCCCCTTGCAGCTATGCTGGCCCGGCGACGTGGCCCCCTTGCTAACCTGGGGTTTGGTGATTACCAAAGGCCCTCATGCCAAGCGTCAGAACCTGGGTATTTACCGTCAGCAGCTGATTGGCCGTAACAAGCTCATCATGCGCTGGTTGTCCCACCGTGGCGGTGCCTTGGACTTCCGCGATCATGCACTGACCAACCCCGGCAAACCTTTCCCGATTGCCGTTGCCCTGGGCACCGACCCCGCCACCATTCTGGGTGCGGTCACCCCAGTGCCCGATAGTCTGTCCGAATACCAGTTTGCCGGTTTGCTGCGCGGCTCGCGCACCGAAGTGGCCAAAGCCCTGGGTAGCGACTTGTCTGTCCCCGCCTGGGCCGAGATTGTGCTGGAAGGCCATATCCTGCCCAGCAATCACCCGGATGCCCTGGCCCCCGAGGTGCCTGAAGGGATGAAGCCGCCCGCAGACAGCAGCTACGAAATGGCACTGGAAGGCCCTTACGGCGACCACACCGGCTACTACAACGAGCAGGACTGGTTCCCGGTCTTTACTGTCGAGCGCATCACCATGCGCCGCAACCCGATTTACCACAGCACCTACACCGGCAAGCCGCCCGATGAGCCTGCCGTTCTGGGCGTTGCGCTGAACGAAGTCTTTGTGCCCCTGCTGCGTAAACAGTTGCCTGAAATTGTGGACTTCTACCTGCCTCCCGAAGGCTGCAGCTACCGCCTGGCCGTGGTGTCGATTCGCAAGCAATACGCAGGCCACGCCAAGCGCGTGATGTTTGGTGTCTGGAGCATCTTGCGCCAGTTCATGTACACCAAGTTCATCGTGGTGGTGGACGAGGATGTGAACACGCGCGACTGGAAAGAAGTGATCTGGGCCATGACTACCCGTATGGACCCGGTGCGCGATACCGTGCTGGTGGAAAACACGCCTATCGACTATCTGGACTTTGCCTCGCCGGTCTCAGGACTGGGCGGCAAGATGGGCATGGATGCTACCAACAAGTGGCCCGGAGAAACCCAGCGCGAATGGGGTACCCCTATCCAGATGGATGAGTCCACCAAGAAGAAAGTGGACGATATGTGGAGTTCGCTGGGGCTGTAAGCCAGAACGCGCCTTCATATGGCGCATTCCAAAAACAAACAAAGACCATCACCGCAACGGTGCATGGTCTTTGTTTTATTCTGCTCTTCAATGCGGGCCAGTCAACGCTACGCCCAAGGCCAGTATCAGGTCGGCGAGGCCAAAGGCTCCACCAGTTCAATCAGGTACTCATCCGGGTCAAACACAAAGGCAATCGTGCGTTTACCGTGATTCATCTGCTTGGGAGGCGTCTTGATCCTGACGCCCTGCTCCTCCAGATAACGCACCGCCTGATACACATCCTGGACCATCAAGGCCAGATGACCAAAAGCCCCACCCTTCTCATACGGCTCTTTTTGATCCCAGTTCCAGGTCAGCTCCAGACTGGACTGTGTGCTCTGGTCAAAGCTGAGAAACACATTGGTGAAGCGACCGGACTCATAGTCCGTGTGGCGCACCACACGCATACCCAGAATATCGCGGTAGAACGCCAGGGACCGCTCCAGATCCAGGACACGCAACATGACATGATCAAGGCCAAACTGTATTTGGGAAGTGCTCATAGCAAGGGGCAGAGGGTTGAAAATTGCAATGTAGCAAAACCGCCCTCCTTGCATCATGACCGCTCATCAAGGGTCCATGAGAAATACTCAAGCCTTACGCACTGGCTGCCATCAACTCCGACGAGATGGTCTGGATGAATAAAGGCACACAGGGATTGGCATTGCTTTCCTGCCACATGATGTTGATGAAGGACTGCGGATGCTGGCCCGACAAGTCCAGATCAATCGCCACCAGATCACGGTGCACGTACTTGCGCAAGGACTGCGACAAAACGGCAATGCCGATATTGGCCGCCACCATGCTCATGATGCCGGTAATGGTGCTGGCTTCCTGTACGGAATTGGGATGGAAACCGGCATGTCGACACAGGGAATAGAAATAACGCCGCCAGACCTGCCAATGCGTCTTGCTGCCCACCACAAAACGCTCATTGGCCAGTTCCACCAAGGGAATGGATTTTTCCTTTGCCAAAGGATGATCGCTCTGCAAAAGAACGATGGGATCATCACGACATACCGGCTTCCACAGCACGCCCAGTTCCTCGGGGTCATCAGAGAAAGCAAAGCCAAAGCCCAGGTCCAGACTGCCCTGCTGCAAGCCCTGTATTTGCTGCTGCGTGGGCATATATAACAAATCGGTTGTGATGTTCGAATACTGCTGCTTGAAGTGCTCCAGCGTTCTGGGCAGCACGTCCTGCACCGCATAGTCGTTATAGGCAATGATCAGGTGTCCGATATCGCCAAACTTGGCTTTCTGGGCCAGCTCGATACCGCGCTCCAAATGCACAAAAACCTGTTCGATTTCCTGCAGCAATAAAAAGCCTGCCGCTGTGAGCTTGACCTGGCGGGTGCTGCGTTCAAACAGGTCCACCTGCAAATCATCTTCCAGCTTTTTGATGATGCGCGTCAGGCCCGGTTGCGTGATGTGCAGCAGCTCCGCCGCCTTCTTGAAATGCAATTGTTCGGCCACCGTTTTAAAGGCGCGCAGGTGATGCAAATCCAGGCGTGCGGGAATCATGGTTTTGCTCATATTTTAGATTGATAACATCGCGATCAATAATAGTGCGCGAATAGTGAATGGACAAGCAATTTGCAGAGGATTAGCTTATCTAGCACGCACTGGATGGCGCTTTGCAAGCATGCCAGGACCGGATGCCCAGCCCCACGGAAAGGAGGAACTCATCCTGTTGCAGCCGATGCTCTAGCCGAGCTTTCAACCAATACCAAGAAAAGATAGACACGTAGAAATAATAAAAAAACCAGCTACCCCCACAGGGTTTGATTTCAAAAAACAGATAGTCCCAATACTTGAGGAGACATAAGTATGCAAAGGGAAAGCACCGTGGCCGAATCGGAACATACCGATACGGGTCACATCAAGAAAGTAATGATGGGTTCAGCGGCCGGTACGATCGTTGAATGGTTTGACTTTGCCTTGTTCGGCTATATGGCCGTCTACATCGCACAAAACTTCTTCCCCTCGGAAGACAAGATGGCGGGCCTGCTGGCCACCTTTGCCGTATTTCTGGTGTCCTTTATTGTTCGCCCCCTGGGCGGCATCTACTTTGGCAGGCTGGGCGACCGCATTGGCCGCAAGAAGATTCTGGCCCTGACTGTCTTGCTGATGTCCGGGTCCACCGCCGCCATTGGTCTGATTCCAACCTATGAAAGTATTGGCATCTGGGCTCCGGTTCTGCTGATCATCATCCGCTGTATTCAGGGGCTGTCGGCCGGTGGCGAATATACGGGCGCCACCATCTACACCGTTGAACACAGCCCCATGAACAAACGCAACTCCTACGCCTGGGCCATGTCCGGTGCCACCTACTTTGCGTTTGCACTGGCAGCCGGGATCAGCGCCGGTCTGGCCGCGATTGTCGGTACCGAGGCCATGGGTGATTGGGGCTGGCGCACCATCTTCCTGCTGGCCGTTCCCATGGGCATCGTGGCCTTCTTCATTCGGGATCATCTGGCCGAATCGCCCGAGTTCCAGCAGATGCGTGCGGAGAAAAAAGGTCAGCTCAGCTACAGCGCGTCCCAGGTCTTCAAGGCAGAGGGTTCCAATATTGTGAAGCTGGGCGGCTTTATCGTGCTGTACGCCCTGTCCTTCTACATTTTCTCCACCTACATGAACACCTTCCTGCGCACGGTCATTGGCTTGTCCTCCGTCCAGTCCCTGACTGCGAACATGGTTGCCCTGCTGTTTGTCACCGCCCTGACCCCGCTTGCCGGTGTGATCTCGGACCGGGTGGGCCGCCGTCGCATGATGCAATTTGCCGCTGTCTGGCATGCGCTGTTCACCATTCCGGCCTATATGATCGTCAGCAAGGGAGCTTCGTTGGAGGCCGCCATTTTCGGCATGCTGATTATCGGTATTGGTCAGGTGGCAGCCAGCGTGGTGGCCGTCACCCTGCTCTCGGAGATGTTCCCGACCGACATGCGCTATACCGCTTCGAGCATGTGCTACAACATCACCTTCGCAATTTTTGGTGGCACCGCACCTTACCTGGCTATCTGGCTGACGGCGCAAACAGGCAGCTATCTGGCTCCCGCGTTTTACGTCACGGTGGTCGCGGTTCTGTGCTTTTTCTGGGTGACTGTGCTGATGCCCGAAACCGCCAACAAGCCTTTGCGCCGCTACCACACCGAGCCGGCTCATGATGCCAAACCGGCCGTCAGCATGGGCAAGGCAGGCGCCAGTTAAGCCTTCTTTATTCCCGCTGGTTTTCCGCAATCAACAGCCCTGTTTTACAGGGCTGTTTTTTTATGGAAAAAGAGCATTGATTTACATTAAAAGCAATTCACATAAAGCTGATTCTGCCCATACAGAAACAGTATTCCCATACCGGCTTCTATAGAATAACCTTCTATAGCCCGCGTCAAATATAGACTCACCTCCTGCCTTAAGCAGACTGAAGAATGCGCTTGCACTGCCCAAGGGATTTGCACCATGACCACCATCAGCCTCACCGACGTAACCGTAAGCAGCGACGCCGCCTCGCATGCCCAAGGGTGGCTGACGGTTCAATTCAGCAATGGCTACCGCATCCAGGCCTCCTGCCCCGAGAGTAATGACAACTGGGCTCAGGGAACCCGGCAGTTGTGCAAGCCAGGACATCACGACGGTCTGGCTCCCACGCAGGTGGACGAGCTGCTGATGCAAGCGGCTGACGATGGCAGCTATGTCGTCTTGCAGGCCACTTTACCCAAGACCTCCATTCCCATGACCTATGCCCGTCCCGCTGACGAGCACGTTTATATGGAGCTGTCCCATAAACAGCAAAGCGTTTTCAGCGCAGATTTTCTGGCCATTGCCGCTATTATTTTCGGGGCCTTGTATGGTTTGAAATGGCTCTTTGAAAAGTACCTGCTGCCCAAACTATAAAAACGCAGCCCAAAAAAAACGTCCTGTAAAAACAGGACGCGTAAAAGAAAAAAGAAAACTACACCGCCAGAACTGAACTGCTGTTTAAAAAGCGCTGCTGCAACTGACGCGCCTGTAAAAGCAAAACATCATCCTGGTGCGGCTTTCCAATCAACTGCAAACCCATAGGCAATTTCTGGAAATACCCCAAAGGCAGGGACACCACCGGCAAACCCAGCAACTGCCAGGCACGACTCATGAAAGGTGCCCCCGTTCCTTCGGTTTTATAAGGCGCAACACCGGCTGCCGCAGGTGCCAGAATGAAATCCGCCCCACTATCTGCAAACCACTGCAGCATTGCCTGTTTGAGCGTGTCCGCTCTTTGCAAGGCAGCGATGTACTCCTTGTAGGGAAAAGCCAGACCCGTGCTCATCAAGGACTGCATATGGGCGCTCAAGGTTTCATGCTGCTGTTGCTCGTACACCAGATTCCGGGCCACTTCATAAGCCATGATCTGAGCATGCAAGGCCGTCAATTCAACAACGGCGTCCTGCAAGGGAAAATCCACCAGCGTATGCTCCTGTTCCAACAAATCCTGCTGGCACGCCTGCAAGGTCTCCAGCATCTTGCCCTGAACTTCACCCAATGCCTGCCCGGAGAAAACACCGAACACACAAGCCGCCTGCGCTCCCGGCGAGCTCAGACTCAAGGGCTTGTGCAGCAGAATATTGCGCAGCAAGAGCGTGTCGAGCACGTCATTGCTGAGTATGCCCAGGGAGTCCAGAGACTGAGCCAGCGGCTGAATATTGCGCAAGGAAAACTCGTTCTTGCTACCTACATAGCCAATGCAGCCACAGTAGGACGCTGGCCGTATGACCGATGCCGCCGTCTGGGTCCCGAAGGCGACTGGCACCATGAAATCAGCCACGGCGGCAGCAGAGCCGCTGGAGGAGCCGCCGGGGGTGCGTTCGGCATCATGCGGGTTATTTGTCTTGCCAGCCTGAAAATAAGCGAACTCGGTCGTGACCGTCTTGCCCATCAAAATGCCGCCTGCCGCTTTCATCGCGGTAACGCAGGAGGCATCCATATCCGGAATCCGATCCTGATGAATAGCCGAGCCCATTGTGGTGGGAATACCGGCCGTATCAATGACGTCCTTGACCGCAAAGGGCAGACCCATCAAGGGCGAGGCCTTGTAAAAATCACTGCGGCTTTCGTACTCGGCCAGATAGTCGTCCTGATCAATCAGATACTGCCAGGCACCAATCTTGTCATCGCGTATAGCAATGCGCTCATAAAAGGAGGCCACGATCTCCGGCAGACTGGCTTCGCCCGTATGCAGAGCATGCAGCAATTGATGCAAAGGCAGCTTAAACCACTGTCGTTTCATGCTGCCACTCCTTGAGAGCTTGCAATAAAGAGGCATCCACCGTCGCCACCCCACCACCAACACGGCCACGTTCTCCGGCACCGTCAATCATGCCCAGCAGCACCAACGGCCCGGTATTGTTGGCAATCACTTGCGCAAAATTGCTAATACCATTGCGCCCGGCCAGAAAGGGCAAGCGGGTTTTCAGGAACTTGTTTTGACGCGTCAGGTAGTCCGAGGGTAGAAAGGCGTGCAGATTCCTGGCACTCATTCCCGCCAGATCCAGACACTGGCCACCCAGCCCTACGAAATCCACGACAGCACTATCGCCCAGGGCACCCAGTGCTTTTGCCTGCTCATTACCGGGCTCTTTATTGCCAGCAATAACAGGAGCATCCGTAACCAGCCAAGTTATGGAGCTGGCCAATTGCAAACCAAAGCGCAAGCCATTACCGCCAACTTTAACGATGGCATCCGCGCCATCAGCAGGAGCCTGATTTGCCAGAATCAAGGCACTGGCGGCCATCCAGTAATTCAAGGCCCAGGCCATCGCGCCATATAGAAAGCTTTGGCTGGCGTCGTCATTAATGCCCCAGGAGACAATAATGTCGGCCAACTGCCGGGAGCCATGCATGGTACGAGCATGACCATCATCACCATTGAGCAGGGAAGCCTGAACAATAGGCCCCAGAGCGACCGGCCCCTGAAACTGTGCAGCCAGCCGCGCACCCAAACCCTGATGCAACCAACGCAGATGCGGCACCATTTCATCGGCAAAAATACCCAGGCGGGTACACCATTGCATGCCTTCATTCAGCACCGAGTACTTCTTGTTTTCGGGCTGATTACTGTCGCTGACCTCAATCAGATACATGGACGGCGTGACCACTCCGGCCAATGGCACCACCACGCCGTAATCCTGCGCGGGAGCCAGTTGCACGCCCCCTGCGTCCAGCAAGGCTTGCGCCTCTTGTTTGCTAGCTGCCCAGCCCTCATACAGAATGCCGATCAAAGCCGAATTTCGGATTGCGGCAGGCAACTCCTGTGCATCCCGAAACGGTGGCCCGGCATGCAGGACCAGGCGGCCTTGCGAGGGCAAAATGGATTGCAGAGGCCGGACCCCTGTCCAGGCTGGCATCACGGCCTGCGTCTCTACATGCTGAGCCATATCGTCTCCTTACGCCACGCGCACCCAGGTTTCGCTGTTCGCCAGGCTGGCGGACTGCGCACGCGAGCCGTTAAAGTCCCGCTCTATGGTGTTGCCCGGCAAGGCCGTGCCATTGATCAGCACCCTGGCTTGCTGGGCCGGGTGGAACACGCACATCATTTCGTGCTGCTGGGTTTGGGTCTGGCTTTGCGGCAGGTCCACACAAATCGCTGGCTGCGTCATGTGATGCCATTGCAATTCCACCGCCAGACCTGCACTGGCGGAGGTGACAGATTCGCTGACCAGCTCAGGGAAACGGTTCACTGTCTGGAAAACGCCGTCACTCAAGACCTGCAACTTGTCCAGCGCCACCGCCTTGCGAAACAGGCCAAAATGGCGCACGAAGTCCCGTACCAGATACTCGGCCAAGGGCTTGTTATCCGTGATCAGCAAACGCGCGTCGCTGTCCTGCCCGTCTTCGTAAGGCTTGTCCAACACCAGGATGGCCTGGCCGCTGCCATACGCCGAGCTGGCGATGCGAAAGTACAGGGACAAGGACGACCAGTCCTGTTCAGGGTCAGTCTTCAAGTAAATAAAAGGGTTGTCACCCGTCCAATCCAAGGTGCCGGTTTTAATTCCCGTCATGCTCAAGTCTCCGTGTTCAATGTAGTCGTCATGGGTGCCTGGGCGTTTCACGCCAGGTCTTTTTCCACCGCGTATTCCTGGCGCAGTAGCTGGAAGTCCGTGCTTGGTTGCCAGCCCAGAATTTCCTTGGCCGCATGGCTGCTGAAAATGGAGGCACGCGGATTGTTCTGATACCAGCGTGGGTTCTTGATTTCAGGCACAGGGCCAATAATCTGCTGATACCAGTCTGTGGTTGCCAAGGGGTGGGAGCTATCGTCTGCGCTAATGAAAAACACGCCGTAGCGCAAACCTTGCAGATTCACGGCGGCCTCAAAAGCACGCGCCAGATCTGCAGCCCAGATGTAATAGAACAGCCAGTTACGCTGCGGGCTGTCGACAAACTGGATGTACTCGGCAATGGTTTCCGGCAGCACCACGGCCAGCGGACGCAAGCAGATCACTTCCATATCGCTGGCATCGCTAAAGCTTTTTGCCATTTGCTCCATGATGATCTTGCTGACGCTGTAGGCCTGATAAGGCTTGTTTTCATGGGCCTCGTCCACAGGCAGATACTGAGGTTTCCAGTCGGCTCGCATCTCCGACAGACCGCAGGCTGAAATACTGGAACACAGCACCACTTTCTTGACACCGTTTTCGCGACAGGCTTGCAGCACATGCCAGGTGCCGCGCACATTGACGTTGATGTACTGCTCTTCCGCGGCCTTCCAGTCAAAATCAATTGCCGCCAGGTGAATCACGGCATCGGCATCTTTGGTGGCCGCACGCACGGCCTCCAGATCCATCACATCCGTTTGAATAAAAGAAGCCTGATGCTGGCTGGGTTTCAGATCCGCCACGACCACATCCATGGTCTGCATCAATTGCTGTACAACGTACGAGCCCACACGGCCCGAGCCGCCTGTAACCACCACTTTTTTCATGGTGTTTCTCCTGTTTATTGTTATAGATCCAAAACCAGTTCGGCCGACAAGGCGCGCGAAACGCAGATCATCATGGTTTCATTCAGCTGCCGTTCTTCTGGCGACAGCACAAAATCCCGATGCTCCGGCAAACCGGAAATCACCACAGTTTCGCAGGTGCCGCAGGTGCCGTTCTGACATGAGCACTTGACCCGTACGCCTTCCCGTTTCAAGGCGGCCAGAATCGTTTCATCCCCCGCTACCGCGATGCTTTTGCCCGACTTTTGCAAAGTCACGGTAAAGCCCTTACCTTGCAGCAGGGCCGGATCGGTCTCTACCGAGAAGCGTTCCAGCACCAGTTGCCAGCCAATATCGGCCTGTTCCTGTTGATAGTTTTCCAAAGCGGTCAGCAATGGTTGCGGACCGCAGGAATAGACGACGGTTTGTGCATCCAGCGTTTTCAATACGCCTTGCAGATCAAACAGCCCGTCCTGATTGGAGGCATGCGTGGTGATACGCGCAGCATCCACTTGTTGCAGCTCTTGCAGAAAAATAAAATCCGCTGCGTTTCTTGCCAGATACAGCAAGTGCCAGTCCAGGCCGGCTGCCGCAGCGGCCTGGACCATGGGCACGATAGGCGTGATGCCTATGCCCCCGGCCACAAAAAAGCACTTCTTGTTTGCAGCAAAGGGAAAGTGATTTTTCGGCACGCTGACAGCCAGCGCATCACCTTCCTGCAACACCTCATGGATATACGCAGAGCCGCCCCGCCCGGCTTCTTCTTTCAGAACGGCAATTTGCCATTCACGGGTATTGGCCTGCTGGCCACACAAGGAATATTGACGGTAAAGCGGTTCGGTCTGCGACACCGCCAGCTCCAGCTCAATATGCGCACCCGGCTCCCAGACAGGGAACGCGTCCCCGTTTTGCAAACCCAGGGTCAGGCCCACAACGCGCTCTGACAGCCTGGTTTTCTTCAGCACGCGTGTTTGCAAAGTTTGCTGCATGATGCTGCTCCTGCTCCCTTAGGCAATCGCTCGGATCGGCAATACCCGGCTTTGCTCGTCCACACGGCGCTCTTCTGCGCGGTACAGATCAATCAGCCAGTTTTGCAAACGCTTGATGACCAGCTCTTCATTGGTCAAACGACCACGGGAGGCAAAGTTGGATTGCATGCCCTGATGCGAACGACGCCAGGCAAACAGGTCCTCAATCATCACGGGGTACAGATCATCGTGTTCCTGATCGAACTTCTCTTTGTGGTCCTCGCGCTCCAACGTTTCCTGCGGGTACATCCAGGACACGCCATAGGTGGACTGCTTGGCGCTCTTGGGCAGCCACATGAAGTACTTCACCTTGTCGGGCATGGCCACCAGCAAGAGGTTGGGAGCCACGGTCACGTAAGAAAGCTGGGTCCGCTCCTGGTCAGTCAAGCCCTTCATGGGCGGCTGCAAGATGGAGCCGGTATGCGTAGGGGCGGCGTCTTTGTGGGTGGAGAGCAGGTTATAGGAGACAATGCCATTGGCCACATCATTGAAGACAGCGGTTTCATCCACACGGTCCGGATTGGTTTCATACATGCCGCCCCAGGAGGAGGCGTGCAAAAAGCTGCAGTGATAGCACTCGTCATTGAAGATCTTCCAGTTCCAGTCGAAACTTTCCATCTTCAACGGTTCCGAGGACTTCAGCTCGGACATGCGGTAGTTCGCCAACTGCTTGCCCAGATTGCCCAGGCGGGTGTGCAAGGCCGGTGCCATGGCGTCGTAGTTGATGAAGATAAAGCCTTCCCAAACCTCGGCGCGGATCTTGGGCAAACAAACACTCTTGGGGTCAAAGCTGGCACCGGTATCGGTCAGACCTGGGGCGGAAACCAGCTCGCCTTCCATGTTGTAGACCCAGGCGTGCAAGGGGCAGCTGATGCGGCGTACATTGCCTGCCCCTTCCAGCAACAGCATATTGCGGTGACGACAGACATTGGACAGTACATTGATGCCACCTTCACGAGTGCGGATGGCAAACAGCGCATCATTGCCTACGTCGAAGGTGAAGAAGTCACCGGCATTGGGGATGTCAGTGGCACGGCCCACACAGAACCACTGCTTTTTCCAGACGGCATTCAGCTCAAACTGGAAAAACTCTTCCGAGGTAAAGCACTCGGGGGGCAAGGCGAAAACCTCGTCGGTTTCCTGCTGAAAGTAGCTGCGGTCAAATTCTTCAATCGCAATGGGCGAGCGTAGAGCGGTATTCATCTCAGTATCTCCTCTGGTTTGCATAAGCACCATGAATGGCTTTTATTAGGTCAGGCCAATCATGCGACAGGGAGCGACGCTTGAAAATTGAGCAAATTTGACGGAACGATGAGTTTTTTTTGTTGCTGAATATAGGTAACGAGAAAGCGGTAGGTCGCAAGCACTGCAAAGTGTGGAAATTCGCAGCGTCATGAAACCCGATTCATGGCTGCGTGCCAGGTATTTGGCAAGCAGGCATGAGCGGTGTGAGAACTATGCGAAGCTTGATATAGCCTCCAGTCACACGCATCAGATCGGGGTTCCACACCCTGATCGTTGAGAAATGAGCAATGAACGACGTGCGATGAGCGATGAGCGATGAGCGATGAGCATCCAGCCTGGTTCGGAAAGGCCGACACATAAAAAAACCTGCATATTTGCAGGTTTTTTTAAAGACGCAGGGACAGCGACAAGATCAGCAAAGAGCTGAGAAAGCCCGGTCACCGAGCACAACACATAGAAGCCATCTAGCAGCTATCGCCTAGCGTATTGCAATCGACGCCACCCAATCCACAAACTCCTGCTCCTGTCGGCTAAGGTTTGCCTCCTTGGGGTAGGCCAGGAAATAGGCGTACTCTTCCAGGCACACATTGAACAGCTGGACGATTTCCTTCCTGTCGATCAAAGGCTTCAGCAAGGCCGGACAGCCCAGCATCACCCCTTGGCCATTCAAGACCGCATTCATGCGCACATTGGTGTCATCAATGTGAAAGCTCTTCTTGGCCGTCAGCTCCTGTCCTGCTGCCTTGCGTAACCACTGCTCCCAGCACAGCTGATTTTCTTCATGAATCAGCACATGCAGGTTCAGATCTTCTGGGGACGTAATCTTGCCATGCGCCTGCAGGTAAGACGGCGCACAAACAGGCGTCAAATTGCCGGGGATGATACGCAAGGTTTGCAACTGCGGCCAATCGCCCTGCTTGCCCCAGACGATAGCAAAATTGATGTTGTCCCTGAAAAAATCCGGAGCCTGCAGCCTGTGCAACAAGTTGATTTCAATGTCTGGATGCTTCAGCCAGAAGTCTCCCAACTGCCCGGTAAACCACATGCTGGACACAAAGGGCCGCAAGGATAGATTGATGCGGCTCTTGCCGTGCGGCATGCGCAATTCGCTCAAAGCCTGATTGATCTCGTAAAACGGCCGTTGCAAACGGTCGAATAGAAACTGACCCTGATCCGTTAGTTCCAGAGATCGGTTCTTGCGCAGAAACAGCTTGCAAGCCAAATACTCCTCCAGCACCTTGATCTGGTGGCTGACTGCCGAGGGAGAGACCAGCAGGTCTTCTGCCGCCTTGGTGAAGTTCAACCTTTGCGCCGACACCGTAAAGGTTCTTAAGGCATTCAGTAATGGCACCTGCATGACGGGCTATGTCTCCTGATGTGGGTAGCTTTGTTCTGGAATTATTTATTATCGGAGCATAAGCCTTGCCGCCTTCAAAAACCAGTCAGGCAGAACGCCGAGCTTGCGGCAGGCAAAAAAAAACCGGCCTGGGCCGGTTTTCAAACAGACAAGCAGACTTACTCGTCCACATCGGTTTTGCGTCGTACCGGAACCAGTACATTGCGTGCTTTCTCGCGTGCCGACTTGGAAGAATCAAACAGTTTCCAGGCTCCCAGAGCCAAAGCCCCGATACGCATCCAGCGCCCGCCAAAACTGCTCAGCACGGCAGAAGCACCGGACAACAGGAACGGATAACGGCGCGACAAGGACAGCGCGCTGGTGACTACACCGCCCATGCTCAAACCCGACGGCTTGACGCTGTTCCACAAATTGCCGGGGCTTAAATCTTCGCCCAGGGAGTGGATCTGGGACGACATGGTCTGCCGCTCCAACGAGGCGCGGACTCGCAACAGTTCAATACGCACAGCCCGCTCCTGGGCGGACATGCTCTCTTGCTTCGTGCTCATTTGCCGTCTCCCTCGGAATCCCTCAAGCGCTCAATAAACGCGACATCGCGACGCAACTCGGACAAGGTGGCCGAAAAAGGAATCGGGCCTGTAGTCAGACGACGGCGTACGGCCAGGAAAAGACCCACTCCCAAACCGGCATACAGAACGACCAGCACTCCCAAAGCCCAGTAACGATAATCCGTAGGCCAGAAGTACAAGGCCAGCAACAAGCTGAAAACCAGCACCGCCAGAGTGGAGAACAGCAGTGCGCCAAACACCATGCTGAAGATGGTTATCAGGCTTGCCTTTTGCTGACCGGCTTCCAGAGCGAACAGCTCCAGCCTGGTACTGACAGCCCCTATCAAGGTAGAACCAAGCTGACTGATAGTTTGCCTAAGCGCCATGATTTATCCCTGCTCTGCGACATCCTGCCATTGCATGCAATGGCAAGAGCCTGATTTCTAAGAGGCTGCCGATCTGGACCGCAAAGTCCAGATCGGCAGGGCTGCTTTTTATGCTGCTGCAACCCCGCAAAGGGCCCGCAGCGCAGAGCAAAGACAGATTAACGACGGCTGATCAGCATACCGAACATCAGGCCCACAATACCGGCCACGCCAATGGCTTGCCAGGGCTTGTCGTGGACATAGTTGTCGGTTGCCTTGGCGGCACGCACACTGTGCTCGACCACGGCTTCCTGAGCATCGTGCAGGGAATCCCGGGTCACACGCAGAGAGCGCAGCGCCTTCTCACGCAGCTCACCGGCCTTGTCGCCCGTGGCTTCAGCGGCCTCACGCATCAGTTTTTCAGCTTCATCCAAGCTCGCTTTCACTTCTTCGATGAATTTGTCTCCGCTGTTTTCCACACTTTTCTTGGTAGCCATAAATAACTCCTTGCAGTTGAAAGGGACACGCGACAAATACGTATCGCCAAGTGAATGGCGCCATAGCAGCGCCGCACAAAATTCTTTAACCCGCTGTTTTCAGGATAAAGATACTCGATGTACCTGAGACCAGTCAGTCGCAGGTTTACTTCAGTTGCGTCACATCCACCGTGGACGGGACACCGTTCTGAATACTTTCTTGCTTCATCACCATCTGCACATCCGGGCAATACCAATCCGTAACCTGGGAGTTGATGCCCGGTATGGGCAGACTGATGCCACTGAAACTGGCCTGAGTAGGCTCGATCTCGCGTTGATAACGAATAGGCCAACATTGGTAATTGCCCAATGCGGTCTGTACCGATTGTTGAGCTCCAACCGTCTTGGCACCAGTATGAATGCGCAAGACATTGGCGTTGGACTGGGAGCGCTTGTCCAGATTGATCTGGAAATCCTGGCGCGGGAAGGTTTGCCCTTCCTGCAGCCCACCGTGTTCGTAGGAAAACAGGCCCAGCAGGCGCAGGTCAAACGAACCTTGAACGGCTTCCAGACCACCACGGCCATCATCGCGCTGGAAACGGGTGCGGCCATCGCGCACCGTCATCACGTAGTCAATATTGGGCTTGCTGGCCGGCAAACCGGCCAGGGCTACACTGGCCTTGCCCTGTACACGCGCCTGGCACTGATCACCGCCCTGCTTTTTCACGTCAGAAAAAGCCAGATCAGCGCCCAAGGCCAAAAAGCCCGAGCCAGTCAGTTGTATCTGCCCACCGTCACGCATGAAAGGCACGTCACACAAACCAGCCTGAGCCGAGCTCAGGCCCAACATGACCAACAGCGGTGCAGCCATCCAAGCATTCAGTTTCATGTACATCCTGATTCAGTGAAACTTAGATTCGACTCTTTATTATGCCTATCCCCTCTGGCGTACTGGCAAGGGATTGTAAAAAAGCACGACAAGTTCTGGACTTAGAGTTCGCCGTCCTGAACCTTCTGGCGAGTACCAAAAATACGGTCGCCCGCATCGCCCAGCCCCGGCACGATATAACCATGCTCGTCCAGATGCTGATCAATGGACGCGGTATAAATATGAACATCAGGGTGATGTTTTTCAAGAGTGGCGATGCCTTCCGGAGCCGCCACCAACACCAAAGCGCGAATATTCTTGCAGCCTGCTTTTTTCAGCAGATCAATTGTGGCGACCATGGAGCCGCCCGTTGCCAGCATGGGGTCAATAATCAGGGCCAGGCGCTGATCCAGCTCGCCGACCAGACGCTCCAGATAGGTCTGGGCTTCAAAGGTTTCTTCGTTGCGAGCAATACCAATCACGCTGACTTTGGCGCCAGGAATCAAGCTCAACACCCCGTCCAGCATGCCAATACCAGCGCGCAAGATAGGCACAACTGTCACTTTCTTGCCAGCCAGCTTTTCCACTTCCACATTGCCACACCAACCTTCAATGGTGGTGGGTTCCAGAGGCAGATCCTTGCACGCCTCGTAGGTCAGCAAAGAGGCAATTTCCTGAGACATTTCGCGGAAATTTTTCGTGCTCAGATCTGCCTTGCGCATCAAGCCCAGCTTATGGCGGATCAAAGGGTGGCGTATTTCGTGTATGGGCATGATTGCTTCATCAAATTAGGGACTAACTAAAAACAGGGCTGCTGCACAGCAGCCCGCACTATCGTGATCGTCAACGTACTGCCAGCCACTTCACCACCGCATCAAAAAAGGGTCGGGCAGAGGCAGAACGTTCGTCATTGACCATCATGACGACAATATACCGCTTTCCGCTGGCTCCCAGCACGTAACCGGCCAAGGCACGACTATCGCGCAGCGTGCCGGTTTTCAAGTGGGCACGGCCCTGAACCTCGTCATCGCGCAAGCGCGAACGCACCGTGCCGTCCACACCGGAGATCGCAAAGGACGAAATGTACTCGGGCATCCAGTTCGAGCGCCAGGCGACTTTCAGCATGTCAGCCATGCCGCCCGCCGTGACGCGGGCATTGCGTGACAGGCCCGAGCCGTTGTCCACGGTCCAGCCTGCGGTATTCACGCCCTGGCGACCCAGCACGTTCATGACGGCGCGCTCGCCGGTGGCCACCGTGGCACCGGGACCATTCATTTCTGCGCCCACGGTCAGCAAGATGGTACGGGCCATCACATTGTTGCTTTGCTTATTAATAAGACGGATCAGGTCAGACAGGGACTGCGAGTCATGCCAGGTAATCGCCTGCGCACGAGCCGGCACACGGCCTGCTTTGATGTCGCGGGCCAGGGTGCCGCCCAGATCGCGCCACAGGCTGCGGAACAGCTTGTCGAAAAACTCGGTTTGGGAATGAACCAGACGGTAAACGCTGAACTCACCGCAAGAAGCGGCGGCCTTGCCACTGACACGGACCACCATGCCACCGGCTTCAGGCTGAATCTGGGTACCAACAACAGGCGAACCAGGGCAGGTCGCCGTCGACCACTCGACTTCACCCTGTACGCGCACTCCGGGCAAAGGCGGGTCAATAATCGCAATCCATTTGCGCGCCTGTGTATCTGGCTGGAACACCAGCCGGGAAGCGCCTAGCCCCACCATCATGGCATCCGGGCTGGCGTTATAGGGACGGTCACCCGCATTATCGAAATCACCCGGATTGATGGTGACGTTGCCGAAGATGGAACGATCCACAATAACTTCGGTCAGATTCTTCACCCCACGCAAGCGGAGCTCGCGCAACATGTCCCATAACTGCGGCACGGTCAAAAACGGATCGCCCCCCGCCTTGATGTACAGAGGCCCTTTCAAAGTGCCTTGTTCGTCCACCTGCAGGCCGTCCTGGGCCATTAACGTCGTACGCCAGGTATATTCTGGCCCCAGAGCGGACAAACCGGCCCAGGTACTGACCAGTTTCATTACCGATGCGGGGTTACGGGGCTCCTGGGGATTGACGCCGATCAGGCGCGGACCGTCCACCTCGTCTACCACGATGGACAGAGACGATTGCGGCAAGCGGCTGGCGTTCCATACCGAAGCCAGCTCGGGCGGCAAGGCCTGGGCTAGGGCTAGTGATGCGCCTTGCACCATGAGCAAGGTGGCCAGAGCCACGTGCTTGCAACGACTCAAAACAGGCTTTGCCTTTAAAACGCCCATGCCCTCGTCTCCAACAGATCAATTCAGGAAAGACCCAAGCATACCGAAAGAAAAACACCACGGATATGGCCGTTTCAGCAATCTGGCGGCAAAGCGTTAAAATAGTCGGTTACCCCATCAGGCCCGGCCTTCTGGCCAGTGGCCCTTTACGACAAACCATGAGCATCGACCCCTCTTTAACTATCGCCCAGTTCGACTACGAGCTTCCCCCTGATCTGATCGCTCAAAGCCCGCCGGCCCAGCGCCAGGGCAGCCGTCTGCTGCATCTGGACGGTGCCAGCCAATTGCATGACCGCCAGTTCACCGACCTGCCCAGCCTGCTGCGCAAGGGTGACCTGCTGGTCTTTAACGATACGCGCGTCATCAAGGCCCGCCTGCATGGCCAGAAAAGCAGCGGCGGCAAGGTGGAAGTGCTGATCGAGCGCGTAACCGGCCCCGATACGGCTCTGGCCCATATCCGCGCCAGCAAGTCCCCCAAACCTGGCACGTTGCTGGAACTGGCCGACGGCAAGGTACTGGCCGATTGCACCGGGCGGGAAGACGCCCTGTTTGCGCTGCGCTTTCACGAGCCTGTGCTGGACATGCTGGAGCAATACGGCGCCACGCCTTTGCCACCCTACATTACCCACGCAGCGGACGAGGAAGACGACTCGCGCTACCAGACTGTTTACGCCCGTCACCCCGGTGCCGTGGCCGCCCCGACGGCTGGCCTGCACTTTACCGACGACATGCTGAACACCTTGCGCGAGCAAGGCGTGGACCAGGCCTTTGTGACCTTGCACGTGGGTGCAGGCACTTTTCAGCCTGTGCGTGTGGACAATATCAGCGAACACGTCATGCACGCCGAGCGTTACCATGTGCCCGCCGCCACCCTGGCCAAGATCGAAGCCACCCGCGCTGCCGGTGGCCGCGTCATTGCCGTGGGCACCACCAGTGTGCGTTCGCTGGAGTCTGCCGCCAGCAAAGAGCCCGGCATGAACCAGCGCTGCACCGATGGCAGCATTGAAGGCGACACGCGCCTGTTCATTACCCCCGGCTTCCAGTACCAGTGGGTGGATGCACTGATCACCAATTTTCATTTGCCCCAGTCCACCTTGCTGATGCTGGTATCGGCCCTGGCGGGGATCGAACCCATACAACGTGCCTACCAGCACGCCGTCCAATCCCGGTATCGCTTCTTTAGTTACGGCGATGCTATGTTCATTGAGCCTCCTACCCCATGAGTGGACTGAAGTTTGACCTCTTAAGCACCGATGGCGCCGCTCGCCGTGGCCAGATCACCCTGAACCACGGTGTGGTGCAAACCCCCATTTTCATGCCGGTAGGCACCTATGGCAGCGTCAAGGCCATGATGCCGCACGAGCTGAACGAGATTGGCTCGCAGATCATATTGGGCAACACCTTTCACCTGTGGCTGCGTCCGGGCACGGATGTCATGGACAAGTACCAGGGCCTGCATAATTTCATGCAATGGGACAAGCCCATCCTGACGGACTCGGGCGGTTTTCAGGTATTCAGCCTGAAAGGCATGCGCAAGATTACCGAGGAAGGGGTGAAGTTTGCCTCCCCCATCACCGGCGAGCGCCTGTTTCTGACGCCTGAAGTGTCGATGCAAATCCAGTACTCCTTGAACTCCGATATTTCCATGGTGTTCGATGAATGCACGCCCTACTTGATTGACAACCGTCCCGCCACACATATCGAAGCGGCTAAATCCATGCGCATGTCCTTGCGCTGGGCTCGCCGTTCACGCGAGGAATTCAAGCGTCTGAACAACCCCAATGCCCTGTTTGGCATTGTGCAAGGCGGCATGTACGAGGACCTGCGCGACGAATCCCTGGCTGGTCTGACCGACATCGGCTTTGAAGGCTATGCCATTGGCGGCCTGTCCGTAGGCGAGCCCAAAGAAGACATGATGCGCATTCTGGCGCACACCACCCCGAAACTGCCTACGCATGCCCCCCGCTATCTAATGGGTGTGGGTACACCGGAAGATCTGGTCGAAGGGGTCAGCCAGGGCGTGGACATGTTTGACTGCGTCATGCCCACCCGCAATGCGCGCAATGGCTGGCTGTTTACCCGTTACGGCGACATCAAGATACGCAATGCCCGTTACCGCGACGATACCCGCCCGCTGGATCCCAGCTGCACCTGCCATACCTGCAAGCATTTCTCGCGTGGCTACTTGCATCATTTGCAGCGTTCCAATGAAATTACCGGCTCGCGTTTGAATACCTTGCACAATCTGCATTTCTATTTGCAGATCATGCAAGAGATGCGCGATGCTATCGAGCAAAAGCGTTTCGCGGCCTGGCGGGAGCAGTTCCACCAGGATCGGGCGCGCGGTATTGAATGACACGCTGTTTGTGATACCGCAATAAAGTGCCGCTACAATACACCGTTAGTTTTTGACAACCCACACAAAAAAATCCTCAGGAGCCCCACATGTCCGCTGTTGACATTCTGACTCTCATCCCCGCCCAGGCAGCTGCCGGCGGCGAAAATGCCTTGATGGGCATGCTGCCCATCATCTTGATGTTCGTTGTGCTGTACTTCTTGATGATTCGTCCTCAAATGAAGCGTCAGAAAGAGCACCGCAACCTGGTCTCCAACCTGGCCAAAGGCGACGAAGTAATCACCTCCGGCGGTCTGCTGGGCAAAGTCAGCAAAGTTCACGACAACTACCTGACCGTTGAAGTGGCCAACCTGACCGACAAGCCTGTTGAAGTTCTGGTCCAACGCGTGGCCGTTACGACTGTTCTGCCCAAAGGCACGATCAAGTCGCTGTAATGCCTCCGACCCCGGACCTCGGTCCGGGGTTGCCATTTCTGCACCCGTCGTAGATATCCCATGAATCGTTATCCTCTCTGGAAATATGTCATCGTCTTGGTCGCGCTGGCGATCGGCCTGATCTATACCTTGCCCAATCTGTTTGGTGAGTCTCCTGCTGTCCAGGTTTCCAGCGCCAAATCCACGGTCCGGCTTGAAACCAACCTGATCAGTCACGTTGAAGAGCTGCTCAAGAAAAACAATATTCCTACGACGGGCTCGTATTTTGAACAAAACGGACCTAGCGCCACTGCGCGTTTCCGTTTTGAGTCCACCGATGTTCAGCTCAAGGCCAAAGACCTGATCGAGCGCGAACTGAACAAGGACTCCACAGCTACCGCCCCCGACTACACCGTCGCGCTGAACCTGGTGTCTGCGTCGCCTGCCTGGCTGACCGCACTGGGCGCCCACCCCATGCACCTGGGCCTGGACTTGCGCGGTGGCGTGCACTTCCTGCTGCAAGTGGATATGCAAGGCGCGCTTCAAGCCCGCTACGACTCCATGGTGGCTGATGCCCGCAGCGTGCTGCGCGAAGCCAAAGTGCCTGTTGGCGGCATCGAGCGTGATGGTCACTCGCTGCGCATGAGCTTTGCCTCGGCAGACGATCGCGACCGCGCTCAATCAGAAATGCGTCGCGCCATGCCTGATCTGGCTTTCACCCCTGCCGGTGACAGCGGTCTGACAGCCCGTTTGACCGAAGCCGCCACCATTCAGGTGCAATCGAACGCCCTCAAGCAAAACATCACCACCTTGCATAACCGAATCAATGAGCTGGGCGTAGCCGAGCCTGTAATTCAGCAGCAAGGGTCCGATCGCATCGTGGTTCAACTGCCCGGCGTGCAGGATGTAGCCAAAGCCAAGGAAATTCTGGGTCGTACGGCCACACTGGAACTGCGTATGGTGGAAGACTCGCCTGCTGCCGTTGCGGCCTTGAACTCGGGTACCGTGCCCTTTGGTCTGGAGCGCTACACCGAGCGTGGTGGTGCCCCCCTGCTGCTGCGTCGCCAGGTCATCCTGACAGGTGAAAACCTGCAGGACGCCCAGCCCGGTCGTGATTCGCAAACCCAGCAACCCACCGTCAACCTGACGCTGGACAATAAGGGCTCGCGCATTTTCCGCGACATTACCCGCAACAACATCAACAAGCGCATGGCGATTGTGCTGTTTGAAAATGGCGTGGGTGAAGTGGTGACGGCTCCGGTTATCCGTAGCGAAATTCCTAACGGCCAGGTACAGATCAGCGGCAGCATGAATGCTCAGGAAGCCGCCGATATTTCCCTGCTGCTGCGTGCCGGTTCGCTGGCCGCCCCCATGAGCATCATTGAAGAGCGCACCATTGGCCCTAGCCTGGGTGCCGACAATATTCGCCAAGGCTTTAACGCCACGCTGTACGGCTTTATTGCGATCGCCATCTTCATCATGCTGTACTACCACCTGATTGGTCTGTTCTCCACCATTGGCCTGACCTTCAACGTGCTCTTGCTGCTGGCTGTCTTGTCCATGCTGCAAGCCACCCTGACCTTGCCGGGTATTGCTGCCATCGCCCTGACACTGGGTATGGCCATTGACGCCAACGTGCTGATCAACGAGCGTATCCGCGAGGAGCTACGCAATGGTGCCTCGCCGCAACAAGCCATTCACCTGGGTTTTGATCGTGCCTGGGCCACTATTTTCGACTCCAACCTGACCAGTCTGATTGTGGGTGTCGCTTTGCTGGCCTTCGGTTCCGGTCCTATCCGTGGTTTTGCGGTCGTCCACGTGATCGGTATTCTGACCTCCATGTTCTCTTCGGTGGTTGGGGTTCGTGCCCTGGTCAACCTCTGGTATGGCAACCGTCGTCGCCTGCAGGGTATTTCCATTGGTCAGGTCTGGAAACCACAGGACAAGAAGTAAAGTGCCGGGGCCGGTGCAAACCGGCCAGGCCCAACTACAGGCATAAAGCATCATGGAATTTTTTCGTATTCACCGCACTATCCCGTTCATGCGCCATGCGTTGGTGCTGAACCTGATCAGTTTTCTGACATTTATTGCAGCGGTCGTCTTCATTATTGTGCGCGGCTTTCACCTGTCCATCGAATTTACCGGTGGTACGGTCATGGAAGTGCACTATCAGCAAACCGTGCAGGTAGAAGATGTGCGCGGCTCGATTCAGTCGCTGGGCTATACCGACTTCCAGGTACAGAACTTCGGCACGTCGCAGGACATCATGATCCGCTTGCCCGTTCTGGACGGACAAGACTCTACCCAGCAAAGCGAACAAGTACTCCAGGCCTTGAAGCAGCAGCACTCGGACGTGGAGCTGCGCCGTGTGGAGTTCGTGGGCCCACAGGTGGGGCAGGAACTGCTGCATAACGGTTTGATGGCCCTGGCCTTTGTGGTCGCGGGTATCTTGCTGTATCTGGGTTTCCGCTTTGAGTGGAAGCTGGCACTGGCTTGTGCGATTGCCAACTTGCACGACGTGGTCATCATTCTGGGCTTTTTCGCATTCTTCCAGTGGGAGTTCTCGCTGTCGGTGCTGGCTGGTGTCCTGGCTGTGCTGGGTTACTCCGTGAACGAATCCGTTGTGGTGATGGACCGTATCCGTGAGAACTTCCGCAAGCAGCGCAAGATGTCGGTGTCGGACATTATTGATCTGTCCATCACCCAGAACATCTCGCGTACCATCATCACCCACGGTTCTACCCAGATGATGGTACTGTCGATTTTCTTCTTCGGTGGCCCAACGCTGCACAACTTCTCGCTGGCGCTGACCATCGGTATCTGGTTCGGTATTTACTCCTCCGTGTTCGTGGCCGCCGCCATTTCCATGTGGCTGGGCGTGAAACGTGAGGATCTGGTCAAGCCGATCAAGAAAGACGAAGGCGGCGAGGTTGTAGAAGGCTAAGTTGCTTCTTGGCTCGCTGTTAACGAAAGCCCGACATTAAAACAATGTCGGGCTTTTTTGTTTCTAGGGCTGCTGGATTGCGAGTAATAGAGTGGCGGCAGTAAGCCTCTTTTTGTTTTATTGAGGGCCGGAGCAGGTCGGCGGGCGAGTCAGGTTATTCGCCGCGGGCAGAGGCCGGATGCGGGGTGCAAGGGTCGTGCTGTTTGAGGAGCACGCTTGCGGTTTGTCCGGGGGACAAACCGCGCTCCGAGTTCACGACCCGCCCGCATCTGGACTCTGACAAGGGGACCCGTGCGCAGCACGGGCGAATGACCCGCCAAGCCGACCTGCTCCGGCCCTCAATAAAACAAACGCCTGCCACCCTATATTGATCTGAAGGGATACTTCGGCACGACGGTTATACAACGGGCAATACTGCCATCACGATATGACGGGATCTCGCAGCTGTGGCGGCATCAACGAGGTTTACAGAAAACCTCATTTCCATCGGGCTGAAATAACTTGCTGCTGTCGTTTTCAGTGCACAAGCTGCAATGACTGGATGACACACTACAAGCCATAAGTAATGCAAGGGAGGGACGACCAACTACGTAATTAATTCGGGATGGTTTCATCAGGCCGTAAGGTCAATACGCGCACACCACTGTCTGTCACCGCTACCGTGTGCTCAAACTGTGCTGACAGCAAGCCATCGCAAGTGCGCACGGTCCAGCCATCTTTCCCGGTTTGCACTGCATGGCCACCTTGATTCAGCATGGGTTCAATGGTGAACACCATGCCCTCTTTCAATCGCAGTCCTGTGCGCGGCATGCCCCAATGCAAAACTTCAGGCGCTTCGTGCATTTCCCGCCCGATGCCGTGCCCACAGTAATCACGTACAACGGAATAGCCGTTCTTGCGTGCGTACTGGGAGATGGCAAACCCCACATCACCCAAAGTCGCGCCGGGGCGTACGGCTTGTATACCTTTCCACATCGCCATATAGCAGGCATCGACCAGTTTTTGCGCAGCAGGAGTCACCTGCCCCACCATGTAGGTTTTGCTGGAATCCGCGATAAAGCCGTTCTTCTCCAAGGTGATATCGAAATTCACGATATCCCCCTCTTTCAGTACATCCGTCGTGGACGGCATACCGTGACACACGACTTGATTAGGCGATGAGTTCAGAACATAGGCATAACCGTACTGCCCTTTGCTGGCGGGCCGGGCTTGCAGATCATGGACGATGTAGCTCTCGACCAGATCATTGATCTGCATGGTGTTCATGCCAATCAGATCTAACTGATCCAGGCGCGTGAACACTTGAGCCAGCAAACGGCCCGATTCGGCCATCAAGGCAATTTCATCTGCCATCTTGATCATGCTGACTCCACCTGATCCAGAGGCACGGCAGGCTCACCCAAACCAGCCGCCTTCATTTCACGGGCGACAATCTCGTTAAAACTCATGGTCGGGTTCAGTTCGCACAACAACCCCATACGTATCCAGAAAGCCGCCTGCGCATTGATGGAGCGACATGAAACCGTACTCGCCTTGCGTAGCTGGTCGTGCAGCTCGTCATCAATATTCACGATACCCATTTTTCAATCCTTATATGATCCATATACGAATCATATAATCCGCAAAATCAGGACGCAAGTAGAAGCTGACTGAAAATCCTGATCCAGCTTCATGCCCCCACAAGACTATTTCCAGCCTTCTCACCCCAAAGGGCGGCCTGTCTGCAACAAGTCCTCCCACATGATCCCAGCTTGCTTGTGGCTCACGGGAGGCTGGGCGTTATAATGCCCGATTCATCATTTTCAATGGCCCGCGGGATATACACCCGTCACGGCTCCTTCTATGACCGACACCACAATCTCTACCCCCGCCAGCGCGGATGCTGCTACCAAGCCTGCCCGCAAGCTCTTCATTCGCACCTTTGGCTGCCAGATGAACGAGTACGACTCCGAAAAAATGGCCGATATCCTGAATCAGGATCGCCCCGTGGAGTTGACAACCAACCCCGAAGAAGCAGACATCATCCTGTTCAATACCTGTTCGGTGCGCGAAAAAGCGCAAGAAAAGGTGTTCTCGGATCTGGGCCGGGTTCAGCATTTGAAAGCGCTCAATCCCGATCTGGTCATTGGCGTAGGTGGCTGTGTGGCCAGTCAGGAAGGCGACACGATTATTCGTCGTGCTCCCTACGTGGATGTGGTGTTCGGACCACAAACCTTGCACCGCCTGCCCGAGCTGATCGTCAAGCGCCGCAACAGCGGCCGCTCGCAAGTGGATATCAGTTTTCCTGAAATCGAAAAATTCGACGCCCTGCCTCCAGCACGCGTGGAGGGTTATTCGGCCTTTGTGTCCATCATGGAAGGCTGCAGCAAGTACTGCAGTTTCTGTGTAGTGCCCTACACCCGTGGCCCCGAAGTCTCCCGTCCCTTTGACGACGTACTGATGGAAGTGGCTGACCTGGCCGACCAGGGTGTGCGTGAAGTGACGCTGCTGGGCCAGAACGTGAACGCCTACCGTGGCCCGACCGACGTCGCTGGCGAGATTGCCGACTTTGCCATGCTGCTGGAGTACGTGCACGAGATCCCTGGTATCGAGCGCATTCGCTACACCACCTCGCACCCCAAGGAAATGACCTCGCGCCTGATCGCCGCCCACGGCAATCTGCCCAAGCTGGTCCCCTTTCTGCACTTGCCCGTACAGGCCGGCAGCGACCGTATTCTGGCTGCAATGAAACGCGGCTACACTGCGCTGGAGTTCAAATCCATCGTGCGCCGCCTGCGTGAAGCGCGTCCCGACATCGTCCTGTCCTCGGACTTTATCGTGGGCTTTCCCGGTGAGACGGAAGAGGATTTCCAGAAGACACTGAAGCTGATTCGCGATGTGAATTTCGACCAGTCTTTCTCTTTTGTGTATTCGCGTCGCCCCGGCACACCGGCCGCCGACCTGGAAGACAACACCAGCAAAGAAGAAAAGCTGGACCGCCTGCACCGCCTGCAAGCGCAAATCAACGAGCAGGCCCAGGCCATCAGCCAGGCCATGGTCGGCAGCGTGCAACGCATTCTGGTCGAAGGCACCTCGCGCAAAGACGACTCGGAACTGAAAGGCCGTACCGAAAACAACCGCATCATCAACTTCCCCGGCGACCCTCGCCTGATCGGACAAATTGTGGATGTGCACGTGACCCAAGTACTGACCAATACCTTGCGCGGAGAAATCGTGACCCATGACCGGGTTGCAGGAGCCTGATCTATGACTAGCCAACGCCGCCGCATGCCCACTTCCTTGCGTCTGGACGGGGACAATACCCATCTGGCCAATATGTGTGGCCCTTTGGACGAGAACATCAAGCAGATTGCCATTGCCTATGACGTCACCCTGCGTCGGCGTGGCAGTCATGTTTCGATTGAAGGCGAGCGCGCGGAGGAGGCTGCCAAGGCCATTGACTGGTTCCATTCGCGTGCCGTGCACCGTGCGCTGAATATCGACGATATTCAGCTGGGCCTGGTTGAGCTGGGCGCCAGCCGCCGCCACGAAAAAGAGGAAAAGCCCGAGCCCCTGCCCGAGCTGCCCCCCGTCGGCCAGGAAGAAATTTCCCTGCGCACCGCCAAACGCGACCTGCGTCCTCGCACACCCGGTCAGCGCGAATACCTGCGCAATATCCTGAACAATGACATCAACTTCGGCGTAGGCCCAGCCGGTACCGGCAAGACCTGGCTGGCGGTGGCCTGCGCCATTGATGCACTGGAGCGCGAATCCGTCCATCGCTTGGTGCTGACACGTCCTGCCGTCGAAGCGGGTGAGCGCCTAGGCTTTTTGCCCGGTGATCTGGCCCAAAAGGTAGACCCCTATCTGCGCCCTTTGTACGACGCCTTGTATGACTTGATGGGTGTGGAGAAGGTACAGCGCCTGTTCGAGAAACAAATCATCGAAATCGCACCGCTGGCCTATATGCGCGGCCGCACGCTGAACCATGCTTTCGTGATCCTGGACGAAGCCCAGAACACCACACCGGAACAAATGAAAATGTTCCTGACGCGCATCGGTTTTGGCAGCAAGGCGGTGATTACCGGCGACCCCACTCAGGTGGACTTGCCCAAAGGCCAGCGCAGCGGCTTGAATCATGCCGTCAAGGTGCTGGAAAACGTGCAGGGTATTTCCTGCTCGCGCTTTAGCAGCCGTGATGTCGTGCGCCACCCGCTGGTTGCGCGAATTGTGGACGCCTACGAACGAGCCGGTGATGCCTGATCTGTCCCTGAGCGTCCAGTACGCTATTGATTGCCCCGAGCTGAGCCGCTCCCGTATCCGCCGCTGGATGCAGCGCACGATTGATATGGCAGTCGAACGCATCCACCCCGAAGATCGCTTCACCGCCCTTTCCGCCACCTTGCGTATTGTGGACGCCGAAGAAGGCCAGAGCCTGAACCTGAGCTACCGGGAACGCGACTACGCCACCAATGTGCTGACCTTTGAATATGGTCAGGACGAGGACGGCGTGGTCCACGGCGATATCGTCTTGTGCCTGCCCGTGCTGGAGCGTGAAGCCCAGGAACAGCAAAAGCCATTTCTGCACCATGCCGCTCATCTGGTGGTGCACGGCTGTCTGCATTCCCTGGGTTACGACCACATTGAAGAGGACGAAGCCCAGGACATGGAAGCGCTGGAAACCGCTGTTCTGGCCAGTTTGCGCATCCCTGATCCCTACCAGGAGCGCTAGCTCGCCCACTTGTCACAAAGGGCCTCCCATCCCTGACAAAGCTGCGCCAATCCTCACTTCCCTTCCCGCATTCCGAATGATGACAGGTACATACCTTGTCATCATTTTTCGGTTATGCTTGTTTCTTCCTTAACTCGTCCTTCGGACAATGTCAGACTCTGCTCCCGACCCCGAGCCCCGCCCTTCCAAGGCCAGCTCAAACAATCCCATCTCTCGCTTAAGTGCTTTTTTCAATCGGCGTCACGAACCCGAAGACCGAGAAGACCTTAAGTCTGTCCTGGTTGCGGCCCACGCCCGCAAAGTTATCGACGACGAATCGCTGTCCATGATCGCCGGAACACTGGATATGGCCAACAAAACAGTGGCCGATATCATGGTGCCCCGATCCAAGATCGATATGCTGGACATCGCCAAGCCCTTGACCGAGATGCTGCCCATCATTATTGAAACGGGCCACAGCCGCTTTCCGATCTACGAGACGGAGCGCGACAATATCATCGGTATCTTGCTGGCCAAGGACCTGCTGCTCTCGATCGCCAATCCCACGCTGGATTTGCGCCCGCTGATTCGCCCTGCGGTATTCATTCCCGAGACCAAGCGCCTGAACGTCTTGCTGCACGAGTTCCGTGGCAGCCGCAATCACCTGGCCGTCGTTATTGACGAGCACGGTGGTACAGCAGGCCTGGTCACCATGGAAGACGTGCTGGAACAAATTGTGGGCGACATCGAAGACGAATACGATGAAGACGCCGAGCAGACCATTTTCCAGGCCGGCCCCGACAGCTGGCGTGTCATGGCACTGACTGAAATCCCCGATTTCAACGAAGCCTTCCAGACCCACCTCCCTAACGACGACTTTGACACCGTAGGTGGTTGGCTGGCGTCCGAATTGGGACATATCCCTCGCCGGGGCGATGTGGCCCAGCTTGATGGCATCAGCCTCACGGTTGTCCGTGCGGATGCCAAACGAGCCCTTTGGTTGCACGTTCAGCGAGCCACACCCGCCGAGCCTAATCTTGAACAAGCCTGATTCCAAACCTTTACCCCAGGCGCTTGGCGTCGCGTTACTGCTGGTCCTGGGGGGCTTGCATGCCCTGTCCTTTTCCATTGGCCCGCTGCCATCCTGGGTTCTGCCCTTCTACCAGATCACCTTGCTGGCCATTGCCTGCTCGCAAATCATGGGTTCGACGTCCGTGCGCCAGGCCTTTGGTCGCAGTTATCTGTTTGGGCTGGGGCATTTTGGCGTAGGGATTTACTGGCTGTACATCAGCATGCACCAGTATGGTGGCATGCCCTCCTGGATGGCCGCCCTGGGCGTTTTGCTACTGGCTGCCGCCCTGGCCCTCTTTCCTGCTCTGGCTTCAGCGGTTTGGCAAAAACTGCGCCCCAAGCACGATAGTGATTCCTGGCTGCCACGATTGTTGCTATCAGCAGGCTGGGCAAGCTGCTGGGCATTAAGCGAATGGCTGCGCGGCAATTTGCTGACTGGCTTTCCTTGGTTGAATATCGGCTACGCCCACGCAGAAGGGATGTTTACCGGCTGGGCACCCGTTGTGGGTGTGTATGGCCTGGCCTGGCTGTCGGCTTTCAGCGCCGCCGTGATTGCCCAGTTTGCCGCCTCCAAAGACAAGAACCAAAGCCCTTCCAGCGCGATCGGCATTGGTATCGCCATGATTTTTGGCCTGATCGGGATCAGTCTGCCGCATATTGCCTGGGTCCAGCCCCATGGCGCGCCCTTTATTGCCCGCCTGGTGCAAGGCAATATCGATCAAAGCGCCAAGTTCGGCCCCAATATGAGCGAAGGCATAGAGCGTTATTACGAGCTGGCAAACCTGCCGGCCAAGACCCCCGAAGACGCGCCGCGCCTGATTGTTCTGCCTGAAACCGTTATCCCCGTATTGCAAAACCGCCTGGAAACCAGCTTCTGGTTGCGCTGGACGGAACTGGCACAGCGCCATCAAGCCAATCTGGTGCTGGGTGTCCCCATGGACCGTGGCACGGTCAACGGCAAGCTGAGCTACACCAACAGCGCCTTGCTGATCAGCCCCGAGACTCAGCCCCAGGACATCATCAATAGCACGGCCAGCTACTACGACAAGCATCATCTGGTGCCTTTCGGCGAATTCATCCCCACCGGCTTTCAATGGTTTGTGGACATGATGAATATCCCGCTGGGGGACTTCCATCGTGGCGCCTTGCCGCAAGCGCCCTTCAAGATGGCAGAGGGGCGTGTTGCCCCCAACATCTGCTATGAAGACGTGTTTGGTGAAGAGATCATCCAGGCCGTGCAAGGCAGTCCTGGCCAGGAAGGCGCTACCTTGCTGTTGAACATCAGCAATCTGGGCTGGTTTGGCGATTCCTGGGCCTTGAGCCAGCACTTGCAGATCTCACGTATGCGGGCTCTGGAAACAGGCCGTCCCATGCTGCGTGCCACCAATACCGGCATGACAGCCGCCATTGATCCTTATGGGCGTGTTCGTGCAGCTCTGCCGCCCCTGACGCCGGGTGTGCTGGATGTGGAAGTTCAAGGCACAACAGGCCTGACTCCCTACGTGAAATACGGCAATCTGCCCTTCTTGATCTGGGCAGGCCTGCTTCTGATTATTTTTGCCTGGCGCTCTCGTCGTCAGGACTAAGCACCAACAAACTCACCACAGGCTTTGCGGTAGCGGAGACTCCCTGAAAGGATTCTGCTATTGCAAAGCCTGCGGTGCATTCGGGTACAAGCGCGCGGCAAAACCACCGGCACGCTCCCGATTCCAGGTCTTGCACCAGTCCACGAACTCATCCGCCGGGATGGGCGTAGAGCACAAATAGCCCTGCATATAGTCGCAACCGGCGTTGTTCAACAAATCCAGTTGCTCGTGACTGGTCACACCTTCTGCCACTACCCGCAAGCCCAGCTTTTGCGCCATGACAATCATGGCCTGAGTCAGCACCAGATCCTCGCTGCTCAGGGCCAGATTGCGGATATAGCACTGATCAATCTTGAGCACATTGATGGAAAACCGCTTCAGGTGCGACAGAGAGGAGTAGCCGGTGCCAAAATCATCCAGCGCCACACTCATGCCGTACTCCCGCAAGGAGCGCAACTGCTGCAAGGCTTGCCCCTGATCGTCCAGCAACAAGCGCTCGGTAATTTCCACCACCAGCGCATCACCCGGAATGCCTTGGGTTTGCAGATACTCCACCCACTCGCGCGCGCAGGAGCCATTGAGCTTGAACTGCGCGGGCGAGACATTCAGGCTGACCCGGAAACCGGGGTCCAGCTCGTTGCGTAGTTTCACCGCGGCCTGGGCAGCCGTCTCGAACACCCATTCGCCAATCAGCACAATCAGGCCGGAATCTTCGGAAAACGGAATGAATTCTGAAGGGGGCACCAAGCCCAACTGCGGGTGTTCCCAGCGTATCAAGGCCTCGGCACGGGTGACCTGCCCTGTACGCAAATCCACAATGGGTTGGTAATAAAGCTGGAACTGCTGCTCGCTTAGTGCCTTTTGCAAATCCTGCGAAAAACGCAGGCGCGCTTCCACGGCTTCGCTCATGGCAGGCAGGAAGCGACAGTATTGATTGCGGCCGCAAGCCTTGGCGGCGTACATGGCCATATCCGCATTCTTCAAAAGCTGGCCGGCATCATCGCCATCTTCGGGGAACAGCGTGATTCCCAAACTGGCGGAAACAGACACCGAGTTCTTGCCCAACTGGAAAGGCTCTTCAATCGTGTCCAGCAAACAGCGACAAGTGCGCTCCACAATCGAGGTATCGCTGATATCCGAGATGATGACGGTAAACTCGTCACCACCAATACGGGCCACGGTATCCGTTACCCGCACACAGCGCTGCAAACGCTGGGCCACTTCCTGCAGCAGGACGTCGCCCTTCTCGTGCCCCAAGGAGTCGTTCACATCCTTGAAAAAATCCAGATCCATAAAGATCAGCGCGAAAGGCAAGCCTGTGCGACGCGACTGCTCGCGCGCTTGCTGCAAGCGATCCTGGAACATCTGCCGATTGGGCAAGCCCGTCAAATGATCGTAATGCGCCTGCTTCCACATCTGCGCTTCACGCTTCTTATGGCTGGTGATGTCGGTGAACAAGCCAATATGGCGATACACCGTGCCATCCGGGTTCCAGGCAGTGCTGATGGTCAAACGCTCGGCAAAATCCTCGCCGTTCTTGCGTCGATTCCAGATATCGCCCTGCCACCGCCCGGTTTCCGAAATCTCGCGCCACATTTTGCGGTAGAACTCCGTGTCCTGACGCCCCGAGTTCAGGATAGACAAGGTGCGGCCCCGCACTTCGTCCAGCTCGTAGCCGGTGATGCGGCTAAAAGCCGGGTTGGCATCTACCACATGGCCAAAACGATCCGTCACAACAATGGCTTCGCAAGTGTTCTCGTACACCACGGCCGCCAAACGACCCGTCACTTCGTTGCGCACCCGCGTGGTGATGTCCTGCACTACTGCCACCATGCCCATACGACCCTCGAGCTCGATGGGAATGGCACAGATCTCGACATCAATGGATTTGCCGTCATGACGCAATGCCCGCGTTTCATAGCGCAAACTGCTGCCACCAGAACGCGAATCGGCCACCACTTGAGTCAAAGAAGGAAATCGCGGCGACAGAAAGACTTGATCAACCGTGAACTCCTGGCGCAATTGTGCACGGCTATATCCCAATGTCTCTGCCAGCTTTTTGTTGACGAAATCAAAGCGGCCATCGCGGGATAAATAAACTCCCAATAAAGGGTTGTGGCTCAAACTGCGGCATATGGCGTTGAGCTGGGATAAATTGCGCTGCTGAATAGAAAGCTGCGCATCCAGCTGTTGAATCTGCAAACCGCAGTAATTCAAAATCTGCGACAAATAACGCGTTTCACTAGTGCCTGAACTGGTGCTTTTCGCACGGTAATTGCCGCCAGTAAAAGCCTGGCCTTGAGCCACCAGCTGTCGCAAGGGATCGGCTGCCCAGGCACGCAACATGAAGTAGGACAGACACAGCGCGATCAAATCCAGACCCAGCATGAAGAACACCGTCCAGCGGTGCTGCGAGCGGATACTTTCACGCGAGGCATCAAACGCATCCAGCAATTGCTGGGTGTTATGACGAAACAACGAGTCTTCCGCGTTCAGGCTGGCCGCTGGCAGGAGCACTTGCTCGGAGCTGACCGGAAAATCCAGACGCATCAAGCGCCGCTGCCATTCATTACTTAGTTGGGAGACCAGCCCCAGCAAGGGCTTGTCCAGCGGGACCAGGACCACACCATCGACTACTCCGCCATCGCGTAACAACTGCACTACCCCTTGGAACTGCTGATCCAAGTGGCGCAAACGGGCAGGCGTCGAACTGGAAGGCGCGGCCAGCGCCACGGAATAGCTGATATCAGAGAGCTGGCGCAGGAGGCCGCTACTTGCCTGCAGGCGAATTTCTGCCTGGTTTTGCTTGTAAATGACAGTAACCGTTGCGGAGATCAACAACAGCCAGACCAACAGCACCCAAATCAGCAAAGCACTCAAACTGATTCGTCTTTGTGCATCCACTGGAACAGGCAGAGGTGATGATATGCACTGCTTTGCTGACATAGCGCCATTAAATAAAAAAATGCAGGCTAAGTGAGGGGCCTACAAAACGTAATTATTGCAGGTGAAATGTTACTCAACGAAGCATACCATCATTAGATTACAGAGCAGCGCAAATTTCTCACAAACCCTGCATTTATGCGCTTAAGAAGGGAATTAGACGATCCTGAAAGGGACAAAAAAACGACGCTAATAATTGAAAGCATTTCCTTCTATTGAGCCATAAATGAAATGTTATGACACAAAGAAGATACAAAACCCCGTATAAAACAAAAAGATACACGCCCATTTCAGGCACGCCCTTAGCCCTGTTTTCGGCTTCCGCACGCCGGGGGTATCGCCTCCTCTGCCTGCCCCCTGCCCCCCTCTGGCAGCCCCTCTGAAGTTTTTTCACTTTATTTTGGTTTTTTTCTTCAAAAGACTTGCACAAAGATAAAAACACCTTCATAATCTCAATTCTTCGTTGGTGGTCGACAAAAAGAACGCCGAAATGGGGGTATAGCTCAGCTGGGAGAGCGCTTGCATGGCATGCAAGAGGTCAGCGGTTCGATCCCGCTTACCTCCACCAAAAAACGAAGATTAGCTGTAGAGTCCTGTCCCCTTCGTCTAGAGGCCTAGGACACCACCCTTTCACGGTGGGTACAGGGGTTCGAATCCCCTAGGGGACGCCAAGATTCTTGGCAACCGCTGCGGAGCGGTAGTTCAGTTGGTTAGAATACCGGCCTGTCACGCCGGGGGTCGCGGGTTCGAGTCCCGTCCGCTCCGCCAAAAAATTTAAAAATCAGTCCTGGACTGGTTTTAGCAGTTTGAAGTGGCAAGCCTCGTCAAGCCTGACACTTATTTCGATACTTTGGTTTTTTGACGCAGTTAAAAAACGAAGTAAAGAAAATTGGGGGTATAGCTCAGCTGGGAGAGCGCTTGCATGGCATGCAAGAGGTCAGCGGTTCGATCCCGCTTACCTCCACCAAAACGACGATTTAGTTGTAAGTCCTGTCCCCTTCGTCTAGAGGCCTAGGACACCACCCTTTCACGGTGGGTACAGGGGTTCGAATCCCCTAGGGGACGCCAAGATTCTTGGCACCGCTGCGGAGCGGTAGTTCAGTTGGTTAGAATACCGGCCTGTCACGCCGGGGGTCGCGGGTTCGAGCCCCGTCCGCTCCGCCAAAAAATTCAAAAAGCCTGATAGATTTCGATCTGTCAGGCTTTTTTCATTGGTGGACTCCCGGCCTGCAAGCATGCGCACCAGAACACCTCTCTCAGCCTCTGGTGCCTATCGCTCGTCTACGAATACCGTGCAAAGAAAAACCGATAAGCACTAATGCCCCTCCAAACAGGCATACCGCATGCCACCCACCCAGACGCCAGGCAATACCAGCCCGACCAGCAAAACCACCGCCTGCCCCAGAATCAATTTTCTACGGTCAATCCGGTCTCCAAGAGGGACCAGAAAAAACAGGCCGCAAACAAACCCCAACTGGGTCGCCATCGGGGCCAGATTAATCAGCCCTCTTTCCTGCGAGAATGCCTGTTGCAACAGTTCCAGAAGCGGCTGGTTGTAATAGACATTCGAGACAAATACGCCGCAGGCAATGAGGCATCTCCCATCCGAACAACCATACGCATCAGCCACCTTGCAAAAAGCGCTATCCCTGGCACGCTCTCAACAAGCCAAAGCCCGGAAGGTCAGACTCAAAGCATGATCCCATCCTGCGGATGCCCTGCTGCCTGCTCAAGCCATCGGCTGATCTAAAAGGTTTGCCTGTCAAGAAGAGTCCCATCAAGCAAAAAAACGGGATATGTGGCCTCAATTTACTTGCCGCGGCTTAACAAGGAAGTTAATGTATTGCGTTATCGTTACTTCAACATTCAACTTCTATGCCAGCCAGTACCCTGGGCCAGCGTGGTCCGACCGAGCATCATCGCCGCGAACAGATCATTGAGCAGGCCAATACGCATTTCCGGCTCTACGGGTATCGCAAGACCTCTGTTGCCAGCCTGGCCAAATCCATAGGCGTGTCCAGCGCTTATCTCTATCGTTTTTTCGACTCCAAGCAGGCTATCGGCCAGGCGATCTGCCACTCTGTGCTCAAAGGCATGCACGTGCAGCTGCAACAGATTGTAGAGGGCGACTTGCCCCCTATCGAACGTCTGCGCCACTTCATTGAAACCGCCTGCACGCTAAGCCTGGAGCTGTTCTTGCAGGAAGGCCGCATGCAAGAAGTGGTCATTGAAGCGCTGCAAAACAATTGGGCAACAGTGGACCAGCACAGAGAAGATTTGCTGACCCAAATCACCGCCCTGGTGCGCGCGGGCCGTGAAAGCGGCGACTTTGAACGCCGCACGCCCTTGGACGAGGTGGTTCAAGGCATCCTGTTTGCCTTGACCGCCTGTCTACACCCTGTCTTGCTGGAAATACATCCGCCTGAAAAAACCCGCCAAGGTTTGCTGGTGGTCACGCAGCTTATCCTGCGTAGCCTGATGCCTTGAACGTCACGCCCCAAGTTACAGTTCATCCAACTATTCACCTACCCGGAGTCCTGCATGGCTCTTTTTCGCTCTCTTAGCCCTGTCTTGAGTTTGTCCGCCGCCCTTGTACTGATGGGGTGCAGCCAGCAGACACAGGAGGCCGACCCTCGCACTCAGGCTCCTTTGGTCATTCAAAGCGTGATTCAGCCCAAGGCCGATCAGCAACGACGTTTCCTGGGGCTGGTCAGCGCACGGGTGGAAAGCCCACTGGCATTTCGGGTAGGTGGCAAGATTGATACGCGCAAAGTTCAAAACGGCGAGCACGTTGAAAAAGGCCAACTCTTGATGACGCTGGACCCCAAGGATCTGCAACTGGATTACCGCGCCCGTCTGGCTGCCGTGCAGGCCGCCCAGGCTCAGGCCGAACAAGCCCAGTCAGATTACAAACGCTTGTCCCTGCTGGTGGAGCAAGGCGGTGTTTCCCGTCAGGCGCATGAACAAAGCCAGAAGGGACTGCGTAGCGCACAGGCAAATCTGAAGTCCGCCCAAGCACAAGCTGAAATAGCCCGCAACGCCGACCAATACAGTTCCCTGAAAGCAGAAGCCAGCGGCATCATTACCGCCCAGATTGCGGATGTTGGCCAAGTTGTCAGCCCGGGGCAAGCCGTGCTGCGCCTGGCCCAGGACGGCCCACGTGATGTCATTGTCAGCCTGCCCGAACAATGGGATATCCCGCTGGGTACTCGCGCCACCATTGAACTAACGGACTCCCAGGAAAGCCTGCCCGCCCAACTGCGCGAGTTGGCCCAATCCTCTGACCCTGCAACCCGCAGCTATCAGGCCCGCTTTTCCTTCGAGGGCGAGAATGTCACCGCAAGACTGGGTTCCAGCGCCATTGTGCATTTGACGCCCCCGGATGCAGACGCCTTGAATCAAGTGCCGCTGACTGCAATTTACGATGCGGGTAAAGGGCCCGGTGTGTGGGTAATTGATGATCAGAAAACCGTGCACTGGCAGCCCGTGACCATTGCCAAGCTTGCCCAGGAACACGCTTACCTGTCCCAAGGCCCTGAAGCCGGTACGGCCATCGTGGCGTTGGGCGCTAACCTTTTGCATGAAGGCCAGGAAGTTCGTCCTGAAACACGCGAGGTCAAGCAATGACAGGCCGCTTCAATCTTTCCGCTCTGGCGGTGCGTGAACGGGCCATCACGCTGTTTCTGATCATTGCTCTGGCAGCGTCCGGCATTTACTCCTTCGTGAAACTGGGTCGAGCCGAAGACCCGGCTTTTACCGTGAAAGTGCTGACCGTCACTGCCATGTGGCCCGGAGCCACCGCCCAGGAAATGCAGGATCTGGTGGCCGAGCCCATGGAAAAGCGCATGCAGGAACTGCGCTGGTTTGACAAGGTAGAGACGGTTACTCGTCCCGGCACAGCCTTGATGGTGGTGACCCTGAAAGACACCATGCCGCCCGCGGACGTTCAGAGCGAGTTCTATCAGCTCCGCAAGAAGCTGCAGGATCAGGCTCCGCGCTTGCCCAAAGGCGTGCAGGGGCCGTTTGTGAACGACGAATACTCGGACGTGTCCTTCAGCCTGTTCGCGCTGCAAGCCCCCGGTCTGCCACCGCGCCTGCTGACTCGCGAGGCCGAGAAAGTACGCAGTCAGCTACTGCAAGTCCCCGGCGTCAAGAAGGTGAATATTCTGGGCGAGCAAAGCGAGCGTATTTTTGTCGATCTGGACGAAGCCAAGCTGCACAATCTGCAGCTCAATCCTCAACAGATTCTGGAAGCCTTGTCCAAGCGCAGTGCCATGACAGCCAGTGGTGCCATCAGCACCGATGGCCCGCGTATTCACATGCGCCTTAGCGCCGGGCTGGAGGATGTGGAGGCCATCAGCAATACCTATATCTACGTGCAGGGTCATAATCTGCGCTTGGGCGACATTGCCACTATCAGCCGTGGTTACGAGGACCCACCCAGCTTCGAGATTCACCACAACGCACAATTTGCCATGTTGCTGGATGTGGTGATGCAGGAGGGCTACAACGGCCTGTATCTGGGCAAGGATCTGGAAAAGGCACGGGAAGATATTGCCGCTGCCCTGCCCCTGGGCTTCTCCCTGGAGACCGTCACCAACCAGTCGGTGAACATTGCCTCCGCCGTAGGCGAGTTCATGTTCAAGTTCTTCGCGGCGCTAAGCGTCGTGCTGCTGGTGTGTCTGGTCAGCATGGGCTGGCGGGTCGGGATTGTAGTGGCTGCCGCTGTGCCCCTGACGCTGGCCATGGTGTTCGTCATCATGATGATGACAGGCAAGGTGTTTGATCGGGTAACGCTGGGCGCGCTGATTATCTCGCTGGGCCTGCTGGTGGACGACGCCATTATTGCGATCGAGATCATGATCGTGAAAATGGAAGAAGGCATGGACCGCCTGAAAGCCGCCGCCTATGCCTGGAACCATACGGCAGCCCCCATGCTGTCCGGCACCCTGGTGACGATTATCGGCTTTCTGCCGGTGGGTTTTGCCCGTTCCTCTGCCGGGGAGTACGCCGGCAATATCTTCTGGATTCTGGCCGCTGCCCTGCTGACCTCCTGGCTGGTTGCGGTGGCCTTCACTCCCTATATGGGCGTGAAATTGCTGCCCGCCATTCCAGCCCGTCCCGGCGGCCATCAGGCCATTTACGACACCCCCAATTACATGCGCCTGCGCCGCATGATTGCCTGGTCGGTACACCACAAGTTTCTGGTGGCCGGAATTGTGGTGGCGGCCTTCGTGCTGGCGGTTGTAGGCATGGGTTTCGTCAAACAGCAATTCTTCCCCACCTCCGACCGACCCGAGCTGCTGGTAGAAGTGCAGTTACCCGAGGGCAGCAGTATTCAGTCCACGCAAGCCGTTACTCGCAAGGTGGAGAGCTGGTTGCGCGAGCAGCCCGAAACCAAGCTGGTCACCAGCTATGCCGGGCAAGGCGCACCGCGCTTTTTCCTGTCCTACAACCCTGAACTGCCTGATCCCTCCTTTGCTCGTCTGGTGGTGCTGACGGCTGATCACCACGACCGCGATGCGCTGCTGCAACGCTTCCGCCAAGTGGTGGCCGATGGCCTGACACCAGAAGCGCGTGTCCGTGCCACTCAGCTAGTGTTCGGGCCATCCACCAAATACCCGGTGGAGTTCCTGGTACGTGGCCCTGATCTGGACAAGCTACGTGATATTTCCGAGCAGGCCATGGCGGTGATGCGGGCCGACAAGGACATGCGTCAGGTGAACGTGGACTGGGGTTCGCGCGTACCCGTCCTGAAGCTGGACGTAGACCCACAACGTCTGCAAGCCTTGGGTTTGAATCGCCAGAGTCTGGCCGAACAAATCCAGTTGCAGCTGGATGGCACAACCGTTGCGGAATACCGCGAGGACCTGCGTAATGTGCTGGTTGTGGCGCGCAGCTCGGCCAGCAACCGCCATGACCCAACTCGCCTGTCCGGCCTGACCGTCATGAATGATCAGGGCCAGAACCTGCCCTTGGAGCAAGTCGGCAAGCTGGAAATCATGCAGGAAGAACCCAAGCTGGCCCGTCGCAACCGCCTGCCCACCATGACCGTGCGAGGGGATATTGCTCCGCACGTGCAACCGGCAGAAGTGGCCAACCGGGTGATGAAGGAGTTTGCCTCCTTGCAGGCTTCCCTGCCCCCTGGCTACCTGATCGAGATGAGCGGCATCACCGCCGAGGCCAAGAAGTCCAATGACGCGCTGCTGCCCGTCTTCCCGGTCATGATTGCCTTGATGCTGCTGGTCATCGTGATTCAGGTACGTTCGCTCTCGAACATGATCATGGTGTTCCTGACCGCCCCCTTGGGCTTGATTGGCAGCGTGCCCGCCTTGCTGATTTTCCAGCAACCCTTTGGTTTTACCGCGATTCTGGGGCTGATTGGTCTGGCGGGGATCCTGATGCGCAATACCTTGATTCTGATTGAGCAGATCAAGACCAACCGGGCTGAAGGTGCCTCGCCCTACGATGCCGTGATTGAAGCCACTGTGCAGCGTGCCCGCCCCGTCATTCTGACGGCGCTGGCGGCGGTACTGGCCTTCATTCCGCTGTCCTTCTCCGTGTTCTGGGGCTCCATGGCCCTGACGCTGATCGGCGGTACAGCCATTGGCACCATCCTGACGCTCTTGTTCTTGCCCAGCTTGTATTCGATCTGGAATCGAATCCAGGATCCACGCGCCTCATAACTTGCTTGAAGGCTGAAACTGTGTAAATAATGGATGCATGGTTTGAACACCAACAAACCATGCATCCCACTGCCAGTCTTGTGGGTCCGGAGAACAGAACGACGCAAGATAGCTTATGTCTACACAGAAAGACCTGCCCGCCGCCCTGTCTCACGCTTTCGAGAAGGCGATCTACCGTATACACAGCCCAAAGGGCGATATGGACGTGCGCATCGGCCAGCTCAACCGCCCTCTGAATCAATTACTGGAACAAGAAAACAGCCGTGGGGCGGCAATTTTGACCGCCTGCAATCCAGGCGCGCAAATTTGCAGCCGTGCCTTTAACGATGCGGTTCAGGAAAGCTTGCTGCGCGATTTGCAGAAACTGGATCTGCGCTGGTGGCCCGCCGTGAATCTGGACCCCAAGGGCAAATGGCCGGATGAACCCAGCCTGCTGGTGCTGGACATCAGCCTGCAACAGGCACGCTGGCAAGCACGCCTGTTCAAGCAATTGGCTTTTGTCTATATACCGCTCAATGGCAAGCCGCAGCTGCATCAAGTGCAGCAGCGCCTGCCGGTGTCTGATCAGGCCGCTTCAAACAGCCCCGTTCCCTTCTAAGCGCTGACGAAAGTCTTCAGCAATGGCGGCACCTTTCAGCCGCCCTTCCGGCAAGACCTGCGCCCAGGCGCGCCACTCGTGGCCGGTTGCTACCAGCACACCGTCCATATTGAAGACTTGATATTCAAGCTTGAAGCGCCGCTCCAGCCATTGAGCCACCTGCACGCAAACGCGAATCTCGCGATCATAGGTAACGGGTGCGCGGAAGTTGGCACCGACATCCACCAAGGGCGTTACCGCATCATATTCCTGGCGCAAGATACGCTGACTCAAGCCTGCTTGCCGCAGCCACGCCTGATACGTGCAGTCAAACCAATAAAAATAATTGGGATAGAAAACAATCCCGGCCTCATCGCAATCACCCCATTCCACGGTGATGCGGCGCTCGAACACGTGCATGTTTATCCTTTTGCAAAATCGCCTGCCAGTTTACCCCGGATAAAAAGATGGAAACCACGGTAATCAAGCACTGAATCAGCCGCTGAAACATTTTGCAAATACTGCCTTTGAAATAGTTTGTATCCCTCACAATAATTGAAATTAAGCGAAGTTAGCGACAATTTCGTCTAAAAATCACTGAAATAGGCCCCATAGCGAGACAAGCCTCCGGAGCCTGCCAGCCCCAGGAGTCGTCTTTCACAGGCAGAAAACCTAGCATAGCTGCGTCACTGAATAAGGTAGCCTGCCATGTCTGTAAATACCCCCGCACCCTGGACGATTCGTCGCATCATGGAGCTTTACGAGCTGCCCTTTATGGACCTCGTGTTCCAGGCGCAGACCGTACATAGACAGCACCACCCGGCCAATCAAATCCAGCTCTCCAGCCTGCTCTCCATCAAGACAGGCGCCTGTCCCGAAGATTGCTCCTACTGCCCGCAATCGTCCAAATACCAGACCGAGCTGGAACCTGAACCCTTGATGCCCCTGGAACAGGTATTGGAAGCGGCCCGCGCCGCCCAGGCACAGGGTGCTCAGCGTTTTTGCATGGGTGCCGCCTGGCGCTCTCCTACCGAAAAACAATTGGACCAGGTAGTTGAGATGGTCAGCGCCGTCAAAGCGATGGGGCTGGAAACCTGTGTCACCTTGGGCATGCTCAAAGACGGTCAGGCGCAACGCCTGAAAGATGCCGGGCTGGACTACTACAACCACAATCTGGACACTTCCCCCGAGTTCTATGGCCAGATCATCAGCACGCGCACGTACCAGGACCGCCTGGACACGCTGGAACGCGTACGCGCAGCCGGTTTGAACAGTTGCTGCGGCGGGATTATCGGCATGGGTGAAAGCCGTCGCGAGCGTGCTGGTCTGCTGGCTCAGCTGGCCAATATGCGCCCTTACCCCGAGTCCGTGCCTATCAACCAATTGGTGAAAGTACCGGGCACACCGCTGGATCAGGTCGATGATCTGGACCCCTTCGAGTTTGTACGCACAATTGCCATTGCTCGTATCCTGATGCCCACCAGCGCCGTGCGCTTGTCGGCGGGTCGCGAAACCATGGATGACAGCACCCAGGCCCTGTGCTTTATGGCCGGTGCCAACTCCATTTTCTATGGTGAGCAATTGCTGACTACCGGCAACCCGCAGTTTGTGGCGGACCAGGATCTGTTTACCCGCCTGCAACTGGAAGCGGCCAAAACCACGCTGTCCGAACCCCCTTTGTCATTGGAACAAACCCGTCCACGCGCTATGGTCGAGGCCCTCTAACATGCTCACTCTGATCGCCAGCATTCTGTGCAGTGTTGCCGTTTCCATTCTGCTGAAAGTCGCTCGCCAGCGGCAGATCGATGTCGCCCAGGCCATCATGGTTAACTACGGCGTGGCAGTCACCTTGAGTCTGGTATTGCTGCAACCGCATCCCAGCAGCCTGCTGAATCCTGCTACCCCCTGGTGGATTCTGATTGCCTTGGGTGTGCTCTTGCCCAGCGTCTTTCTGTTCATGGCGGCGGCAGTGCGGCAAGCCGGGATTGTGCTGAGCGATGCTGCCCAGCGCCTGTCCCTGTTCATTCCCTTGTTGGCGGCCTTTCTCTTGTTTGGCGAGCAACTGGCTGGTCAGAAACTGCTGGGCATCGCCCTGGCCCTGATTGCCTTGCTGTGCCTGCTGATACGTCCGCGGCAGGCCAGTAGCCAGGAAGCAGGCTGCGGGCATCCTGCCCTGATGCTGCTGGCTGTGTGGCTAGGCTATGGCGTGATCGACATCATGTTCAAGCAGCTCTCCAGAGCCGGTGCAGCTTTCTCCAGCAGTCTGGTGGTGTCCTTCTCGCTGGCCGGTGTGCTGATGCTGTGCTGGCTGCTGGCCAAGCGCACCAGCTGGCATAAAGGCAGCCTTTTAGCCGGTCTGGTGCTGGGCCTGCTGAACTTCGGGAATATTTTCTTTTATATCCGCGCCCACCAGATCTTCCCGGAGAACCCCACTCTGGTGTTCTCGGCCATGAATATTGGCGTGATTGCCATGGGTGCCGTCATCGGCGCGGGCTTCTTCAAGGAAAAGCTCAGCGCGCTCAATATGGTGGGGGTTGCCCTGGCCATTGGCGCTATCGTGGCCCTGATTCCGCGGTGAACAATATCGGGCATGTCTCATACATGCCCGCGTAAACGCACTATACGAGAATTCTTATATTTGACATTTAAAACTTCAGGAACCGCGGCTTTTCATCTCCTGTAGATTAGAAAAAAACGATTTTTACCGACGCCCACGTCGGAGACTACACAGGAGACATGATCATGACCGGATTTACCCGTCGACAGTTACTGCTGGCCGCCGCTTCCGCTGGAGCCGGCGCACTGGCTGCCCCTTGGCTTGGCCGCAGTGTGCTGGCGGCCAACAAACCCGTCGTTGCCGCCCTGTTCTGCGGCCACATTGATGACAACGGCTTCATGCAAGCTGGTTATCAGGGCTTCAAGAAGGCCATGGACCAGTTGCCCATTACCGGCCACTACAAAGATCAGGTGGCTAACGAAACCCAGGCGCAAATTGCCGCTCTGCGCGAACTGGCAACACGATACAAACCGGCCTTGCTGATCGCCCACGGCGGTCAGAACACCGATGCTGCCCTGGCCGTTGCCAAGGAGTTTCCGGATACCCGCTTTGTGATCACGCAAGGTGCCGTCACTGCCAGCAATCTGAGCAGCTATGACGTGCGTCAGGAAGAGTCAGCCTGGCTGGCCGGTGCCTATGCCGCCCTGATGACCAAGACCGGCGTGGTGGCCCACCAGTCCGGCATACGCGTGCCCCCTGGTTTGCGCGCCCGCGCTTCCTATGCCGCTGGCGTCAAGCATGCCAATCCGGATGTGAAGCTGCTGACAAACTTCTCCGGCAACCAGGATGATATTGAGCTGGCCGCGCGGGTCACCCAGGCACAGGCCAAAGCTGGTGCAGACATCATCTACACCATGCTGAACAAAGGCCGTAGCGGCACAACGCAGGCCTGCCGTGAACTGGGCATCAAAGAAATTGGTAATGTGATCGACTGGGTCGCCCGTGAGCCCGACGTATTCGTCGGTTCCGCCTGGGCCGATGTAGGCATTGGCGTATTTGAAGCTTGCAAGGATCTGAGCGAAAACAAGTTCGAGTCCGGCAAGATCTTCAAGGTTGGCCTGCAGCAACCGGATGCGGTGCGCCTGATCATGGCCCCGGACACACCGGATGCCGTGCGCCAGCGTATTGCAGCGCTACAGCAGGATATTCTGGCTGGCAAGATTGAGGTTGAGGCCGAATTCAACGGGCCTGAGTTCCAGACTTAAGATCCGGGCAGAAATAAAAAACCCAGGCTTGGCCTGGGTTTTTTTATGAGTGAATCATGCTCGTAAACCGCTATGAGAACATGCTCGATTCTGGCGGCGACCTAAGGGGCTGGATCTGAGGGTTTACGTGCTTTCTCTGCGTCTTTCTCAGCGCTCGAGCTTTCCACATCTGCCGCGCTCCCAAAAGCGTCCAAGCCTTCAGAATTCACAGAGCTTCCCGAGCTTCCCGAGCTTCCCGAGCTTCCCGAGCTTCCCGAGCTTCCAACAACAGGATCAGCCCGTTTGTCGTCCTCGGCAAGTGTCGCCTCTGCAGCCTCATCTTCCGCCTTGCGCTCCGCAGCCGTGCTTTCCGTCGTTGCGGGCACCCGCTCTTCAACTGGCGGCAGATCTTCGAAAACCGGATCATGCGACACGTCAGAGCTGATATCCACCCGTGGGTCCAGTGCCACCGCCGCAGCCGAGCTTTGCAAGCTGTCTGGCATAGGCACAAAGGTAGTAGGCGCATCCTGGCTCAAGTGATCACCCAGTACCTTTTGCGGGCGGACCAGCAGAACCAAAGCCAAGCCACAGGCTGCCACGAAGATGTAGTACAGATTGCTGCCAATATAAGACATCAGGCCGCCGGCAAGCAGCGGCCCCAGACAGGCCCCCAAGCCATAGACCATATACAAAATGGCGCTCAAGCCAACTCGCCGCTCCGGATCCACGTTGTCATTGGCGAAAGCCGCGCCCAAGGGGTACAGCGTAAATTGCAGAATCCCGAACAACGCCGAAAAAATCAGCAGAAACCAGAACGGGGCCTCAAACCAGCCCCACAAAGGAATGGCCAAGGCCAGCAAACAGATCGCGTTAATGCGGATCAGTTTGACGCGATTCATGCGGTCCGCCAGCCAACCCACCGGCCATTGGGCCAGCACACCGGCGGCCACAGACACGGCGACAAACAAGGCAGCCTGCTCATTGCTTAGATGAACGCGCACCGCATACACGGGCGCCAGACCATAAAAGGCCCCGGTCAACATACCGGCGACCAGCAGCACCATCATGGACAAGGGCACGCGGTCCAGGTAATAGCGTGCGTTAATGGGCGCGGGTACTTGCAAGGGTGGGTGACTGCGACGGGTAATCGCCACCGGCACCAGACTGAAGGCCGAACAGATCGCCACAAATACCAGCGGCTCGTAATTCAGATGCGGAAACAGAGTCAGCGACAACTGCCCCAGCACGGTGCCCAGGCTGGAGAACACCATGTAAAAGGCAAAAATGGTGCCGCGTTGACTATTGTCGCTTTGCTCGTTCAGCCAGCTTTCAATCCCCATGAACTGCACCACCATGGCCGCACCCGCCAAAAAGCGCAGCAGCAGCCAGACGTACATGGAATCAACCAGAATCTGAACCAGCACACAGATGGTGACAATAGCAGCACTGGCGGCGTACGCCCGAATATGACCCACGCCCATGATCAGGCGGTGACCCATACGAGCACCAAATACCAGGCCCAGGTAATACACCGCAATCAGCCCGCCAATCCATACCTCTGACACCGAGATGGCCGTCAGGCGCACCCCCATGAAGGTATTGAACAGGCCCGAGCTGAGCAAGAGCATCAGGGTCGCAAAGTACAGGGACGAAAACGCACCCACCGATGACAGCATCCAGACATCCTAAAAAAACCGCGGCACCGGCCCCCAACTCTCGCTACCATCCAGATTCCGGCCTGGGTTTTGCGACAGGAGCACGGTAAAAAAAAGCGCCAGCTTGCCGCCAGCGCCTTGTAATCCTTCTATCCCTCGCCACGCCGGACTGGCGGGGGATCAGATACTTACGACTTTACCTGTTTCAACAGGGTGTCTGCATCTGATGTGTGCAGGCCGCCGTCGTTATCAATGTTCAATTGTTTGACAACACCGTCTTCCAGCAAGGCAGAGAAACGCTTGGAGCGCACACCCAGGCCTTTGGACGTCAGGTCAAATTCCAGACCCAATGCTTTGGTCCAGACAGCACTGCCATCGGCCAGCAGACGTACTTTGCCATTGACGTTCAGGGACTTGCCCCAAGCGCCCATTACGAAAGGATCGTTCACTGCCACGCACCAGATCTCGTCTACGCCGGCAGCCTTGAACTCGTCTGCCTTGGCAATAAAGCCAGGCAAGTGCTGCTCGGAGCAGGTGGGGGTGAAAGCGCCAGGAACGGCGAACACGGCAATTTTCTTGCCTTTAACCAGATCAGCCACCTGAAAGTTGTTGGGGCCCATAGGGCAGCTTTCTGTGGCGGTTTCAATGTACTCGCTAAGGGTCGCGTCTGGAACGCGCGCACCGACTGAAATGGACATAAGGTCTCCGTATGAATAAATACCGCCAGTATGGCGGCCCGAACTACCTATGATACTAATAGACTGGCCTGTCTTAGCAAATAACACTTATCAGTACGTTTCACAGGGCTACAAAACCGCGCGGGGTCTGGACACAAAAAAAGCCCCCACGCTACGCCTTCGGCTTGCTGCCCCCCGAGGGGGAGTTTTTTGTCTTGGGACGGCCCAGCGACAAAAAAAGCCCCCACGCTACGCCTTTTGCTTGCCGCCCCCCGAGGGGGAGTGTTTGCCTTGGGACGGCCCAGCGACAAAAAAAAGGCCGGGCTTTTTGCCCGGCCTTCAAGGTGATTCACGTCTTGCGCAGCTTGCATCAAGCCGTACTGCCACATCAGGGGCTCACCTTGCCCTGCTCGCGGATAGCGATCAGGACTACTACAGCCATCCCATCATGCGGGGCAGCCAAAGCGTAATTTCAGGTACGAAGGTAATCATCAACAGGAAGGCCAAACCAGTCAGCAACCAAGGCAATGTGGACTTGGTAACTTCGGTCAGGCCCAACTTCGATATGCTGGACGCCACATACAGGTTCAAGCCCACTGGTGGTGTCGCCAGCCCAATCTCCATGTTCACCACCAGCATGATGCCAAAGTGAACCGGGTCCATGCCCAGCTTCATGGCGACAGGAAACAGGATGGGAGCCATGATCAGAATCAGTCCCGAGGGCTCCATCACCATACCGATCACCAGCAACAGGACGTTCACGAACAGCAGGAAGGCGATCAGGCCCATGCCTTGCGACACAATCCATTCCGCAATGGCTTGTGGAATCTGCTCGGAGGTCAGAATGAAGGCGAACATGACCGCGTTGGTGATGATGTACAGCAGCATGGCACTCATGGCTGCCGATTCCAGCACGATACGTTTGACCTCGCGCAGCTTCACATCCTTGTAGACCCAGACCGCAATCACAAAGGCGTAAACCGCACTGATAGCTGCTGCTTCGGTAGGCGTGAACACACCGGAGTAAATCCCGCCCATCACGATAACGATCAACATCAGCCCCCAGATGGAGTCCATGAAGGCGCGCCAGCGTTCTTTGTAGGAAGCACGCGGCATACGGGGGTAGCCCAGTTTCCAGGCGCGGAACATGGTCGTGGCACCCAGGAGAAACGCCAGGATTAAACCCGGAACCACACCGGCAATAAACAGCTGACCGATAGAAGCCGTGCCAACTTTGACCCCATCCGGACCTTCAACCATCATGCCGCTGGTTGCCACGGCATACATCACCATCACAATCGAGGGTGGCAGCAAGATGCCCAGACCGCCGGAGGTCGCCACAATCCCGGTCCCGAATTGCACGGGGTAGCCTTGTTTGACCATGGCCGGAATCATGATTGAACCAATGGCCGCCACCGTGGCAGGCGAGGAACCACTGATAGACGCAAACAGGGCGCAAGCCAGCACCGCAGCCAGACCCATACCGCCGGGCAAGTGGCCGACCATGGAAGCGGCAAAGCGAATCATGCGTTGTGCGACCCCGCCATGCGTGAGGAAGCTACCGGCCAGGATGAAGAACGGAATCGCCATGATCTCGAACTTCTCGATCCCGGTGAACAGCTTGAGCGCAATACTGTCCATAGGAACTTCGGTCATGGTGAACAGGAACCCCATCACCGTCAGACCCAGGGCAATCGATACCGGCATGCCTGTCAGCAACAGGATAGCCAGCAAGGCAAAAATAATCAGGGCGGTCATGCGCGCGCTCCTTCGGATTCAGACACACCGCGCTCTGTTTCAGCGATCAGATCCGCCGCAGGCTCGTGATGAGGCAAATGGCCCGTCTGGATAAAGTTCATCAAGGCTTGCAGGAAGCGGAAGCACATCAGCAAGGAGCCCGCAGGTACCGCCAGATACACAATCCACACTGGCACTTCCAGGTCAGCCGACACCTGGGCTGTCTGGGCAATGCCGTAGACAAAGCGGCCACCAATCCAGGCAACAATGGCTGTGAACAAGGCACCGGCGAACAGGGAAATCACCACCAGCAGATGACGCCAGCGTGGGCCCACAGCGTTCACCAGCACGTCCACACCCACGTGGATACCAACACGAACGCCGTAAGCGGCGCCGAATTTGGCCATCCAGACAAACAGGTAAATGCACAGTTCCTGTGCCCAGAGCAAGTTGACGCCGGCCACGCTTCGATAGGTAGAACGGGCCATGGCGGTAATGGACTCATAACCCTGAGCCCGCGACCAGGACACCAGATCCGCCAGCAGGCTGACCGAGTAGCGCTGGCAGACCGCTACAAAAATAATCACTACGGCCGCCACCATCAGAAATGAGATGAACATTTCCTCAAAGCGGTCCAGAAATCGTAAAAACATGGGTAGCTCCAGACTACAGTCTGCCCGCCCGGGGGCCGGGCAGACACAAGCATGTAGCGGGAAGAAAAGAAGAACAGGTCTGAATCAGACCTGTACAAGACAATCAGATGAAGCAGGCTTTATTCGGTAGCCTTGTAGAAGGCGTCGATCACGTCCTGGCCGATACGCGAAGCCATTTCCTTGTGCACGGGACGCAGCTGCTTGACCCATTCCTGACGCTCGGCATCGCTCAGTTGGTAGAACTGGGTCTTGCCGGACTCTTCCATAGCCTTCATGGAGTCGTTGTTCTCTTGCTCAGCAATGTCGTTGGCGTAAACCGTGGCTTCTTCCATGGCTTTTTCCATGCCTTGGCGAATATCGTCAGGCAGACCTTCCCAGAACTTCTTGTTTACGATCACGGCATAACCCAGGTAACCGTGGTTGGACACGGTGGCGTGCTTTTGCACTTCGTGCATTTTCTGGGTGTACATGTTCGATGGCGGGTTCTCGGTGCCGTCGACCACACCTGTTTGCAGAGCCTGGTATACCTCGGAGAAGGCCATCACCTGAGGCACAGCGTCCAGTGCCTTGAACTGGGCTTCCAGAACCTTGGAGGACTGGATGCGCATCTTCAGACCCAGGAAATCATCCACGCTTTTCAGGGGCGTGTTGGCGCTCATGACCTTGAAGCCGTTATCCCAGTAGGACAGACCCTTGATGCCCTTGGGCTCCAGCTTGTCCAGCAACATGCGGCCTACAGGACCTTCGGTCACCTTACGCAGGTCCTCACGGTTCTGAAAAATGAAAGGCAGGTCGAACACTTCAAATTCGCGTACGCCCAGAGGGCCAAACTTGGCCAGCGACGGAGCCAGCATGTGCACGGCGCCCAGTTGCAGGGCTTCCAGTTCTTCCTTGTCCTTGTACAGTTGCGAGTTCGGGTAGACCTCGACAACCACCTTGCCCTCGGTGTACTTTTCGGCCAGTTCCTTAAAGCGCACGGCGCCCTTGCCCTTAGGTGTATCTGGCGATACAACGTGGCTGAACTTGATGATCATGGGGTTAGCCAGAACAGGCGCGGACAAGAATACGGACGCCAGCAAGCTGGCCACAAGGGTCTTTTTCATGTTTGCCTCCGGTCGGTTAAGAGCCGACACGTTTTATTGATTGATGTGCTTGAAAGCGTGTAGCTTAAAAAAGCGGCCCCGAATTATCTATTGTGGAAATCCGAAACCTTTTGTCATGATGCGTCTTGCCCGTCCGTCCGGATTCATACGCCAAGCGGCCTCGCGCACTCTGGCGGCCTACCCGATCAGCACCTATGTGCCTATTTTGGCCATCCTGATTATTGTGCTGCTGATGGGCGTGTTTGCCTGGGCGGTCAATAAGGAACGGGATGAGGAGCAGTCCAACGAGCTGATACGCAATGCTTTGTGGGTGGAGCAATCCCTGTCCTTTCAGCTGCGCTCGCACGAGAACAATTTAAGCCGCATTGCCAGCGAAATTGAAGTCCAGTCCCAGCCCGTCACGACCCAGACCGCGCTGACGCAATTACAGCACTTCAAGACCATCCACCCGGATCTGCTGAAAGTGGCCGTGCAGGATCGATTTGGCACCACCTTGCTGGTGCGCCCGCCCGGTGCTGATACCCGGATTGCAGCCCACGTCAGCACGCCGCGCACGTCCACCTGGCTACCGGCCTACTACTCCAATGAACACCAGGAAAGCGTGCTGGACCTGGTGGTTCCGATCTACGAAGACAACGATATTGTCGGCACCTTGCGCGCCACCTTTTCGCTGGCCACCATCCTGATGGAAAACGTGCCCTGGTGGATTGCCGAGCAATATCACGTCTCCCTGATCGACCAAAGCGACCAGACGCTGGCCACACGCTCCAAAGGCGAGCCGGGCGAAAGCCAGTTGCGCTACGCCATGTCGGTAGACCCGCCCTTGCATGGTGTGCGTTTACTGATGACGCCTTACCCGCAAAAGAACATCCCCACCTTCACCTTGCTACTGACCGTGATTGCGGGCCTGGCCCTGCTGGCTGTGGTGAACCTGGCCATGCAACATCACTACGCCCGCAAGCGCCGTGAAGCCGAGCTGGCCCTGATGCAGGAGCAGGCCTTTCGCAGCGCAATCGAAAACTCCATGGTGACTGGCATGCGCGCCCGCGATCTGGACGGCAAGGTGCTGTATGTGAACCCGGCGTTTTGCGAACTGGTGGGCCGCAGCAGCGAAGAAATTATTGGTCTGGCCCCACCCATGCCCTGGTGGGTGCCGGAAATGATGGATGAAACACTGGAGCGTCGAGATCGACTGAAATCCTCCCGCTCGGTGCAAGTTTTTGACACCCTGTTCCAGCGCCCGGACGGCTCACGTGTCGATGTGCAGGTCTTTGAATCCCCGCTGATTGACGCGCAAAAACGGCACGTGGGCTGGATCAGTTCCATCATCGATATCAGCTCGCGCAAGCAGGCCGAAGCCCTGGCCAGTTCCCAATCCGAACAGCTACACCACACGGCCAAGCTCATTACCATGGGTGAAATGGCCTCCACACTGGCCCACGAGCTGAACCAGCCGCTCTCGGCCATTGCCAGCTATGCGGCTGGTTCCCTGAACCTGCTGGGTAATGAACCGCTGGACCCGAAACAGCTGCGTCGCGGTCTGGAAAGCCTGGCGGAACAAACCCGCCGCGCAGGGCAAATCATCCACCGCATTCACGACTTTGTGCGCAAGCGCGATCCGCAGCTTAGCCCTCTGAATTTGCCCGATGCCTTGCAAGGCGCCTTGGCCATGGCCAAGGCAGGTCTGCGCCATCACCAGATTCAATTGATTGTGCCCTCCCACCCCGAAAGCCTGCCCGTAATGGGCGACAAGGTACTGCTGGAACAACTGATTTTCAACCTGCTGCGCAATGCCGCCGAAGCCATGTCGGGCCTGGAGCCAGAACGCCGGGTACTGGAAGTGACCATGCAGGCCAGCAATGGTGTCGTGCTGGTGATGGTGGCCGACCAGGGCCCCGGCGTGGCAGCAACGATCATGGCAGAAGTGTTCCAGGCCTTTACCACCACCAAAGCCCAAGGTCTGGGTATTGGCTTGAATATTTGCCGCTCCATCGTGGAGTTGCACCATGGCAAACTCTGGTTTGAAAACGGGGTTCCCCACGGTGCCACTTTCCTGTTTTCCCTACCCTTGATCGAACATGACTAAGCGCGCTCCTTTGGTCCACATCGTGGACGACGACCCGGCCATCCGCGATGCCTTATCCTGGCTGTTCTCCACCCGTCAGGTCAACACCGAACTCTGGGACAGCGGCGAGGCTTTTCTAAATGCCCTGAGCCCCGAAACGCAGGGCTGCATCCTGCTCGACATACGTATGGATGGTCTGTCCGGCCTGGAAGTGTTCGAGCAATTGCGCGAGCGCCAATCCCGTCTGCCCGTTATTTTCCTGACCGGCCACGGCGACCTGCCGCTGGCCGTGACCGCGCTGAAACAAGGCGCGGCGGATTTCATCGAAAAGCCCTTTAACGATAACGATCTGGTGGACCGGGTACTGGATGTGCTGCGCAGCTACGAGGCCAGTCAGGAAGAACGGGACAACGAACAGGCACTGGAAGAGCGGCTGGACACCCTGTCGCAGCGCGAGCGCGAAGTGCTGGCCCTGGCCCTGGAGGGACGGCTGAACAAGCAGATTGCCCAGGACCTGAGCATCACCATGCGCACTGTGGAAGTGCACCGCGCTCGGGCACTGGAAAAAATGCAGGCTCGCACCCTGATCGAACTGGCCCGACTGCTGAACCCGGCCCGCTTGCGGGAAGACCGCAACCCGCCGGGGCCTTAGCCAGAGCCACCGCGCCGGGTGTATATAATGCAACCATAAACAATTAGAACCGCGCACTAGGCCCGGTCCCGGAGCGATCATGAGCACCACTACCGAAAACACAGATTTGCACCTTTCCCATCTGGATGAAGATGGGAAAGTTCAAATGGTCGATGTCAGCCACAAATCCGCCACCTCCCGCTCGGCCACGGCCCGCGCCGTGGTGCGTTTGAGTCCCGCTGCTTACCAGTTGCTGTCGGCTCAGCACAATGCCAAGGGCGAAGTGCTGAACACCGCACGCGTGGCCGGTGTGCTGGCCGCCAAGCGCTGTGCCGAGCTGATTCCCATGTGCCACAGCCTGCCCCTGGATTTTGTCGGCATTGATTTTGAAAGCGACGCCGCAGCAGGCACCATTGCCGTGCTGGCCACCTGCCGCACCCGCTACACCACCGGCGTAGAAATGGAAGCCATGACGGCCTGCTCCATTGCCGCCCTGACCATTTACGATATGTGCAAAGCGGCCGACAAAGGCATTGTGATCGAACAGACCCGTTTGCTGGAGAAAACCGGCGGCAAAAGCGGGACCTGGACTGCCCAGCTCTAAGCCCTTTCACGGAGATAGCATGACAAGCCCTTTGACATTGCGCGTCCTGTACTTCGCCCAAGTGGCCGAACGCACAGGCCAGCGCCAGGAAAACTGGGAATGGCCCCAGGAAGGCACCGTTCAGCAATGGACCGAGGCCCTGCTGCAACGCCACCCGAATTTAAGCGATATGGCCGGCCGCCTGCATGTGGCCGTCAACCAGTTTCACGCCAAGCCTACCGACCCTGTCCGCCCCGGCGATGAAGTGGCTGTGTTCGAGCCCGTCACCGGAGGTTGAGATGATTCGTATCCAGACTGAAGATTTTGATGTTGCCGCCCTGAATGCCGAGCTGCGCGCCACGGCTGGCGGCAAGGCTGGTGCCATGGTGACGTTTACCGGCTACGTGCGCGATCAGGCCGATGGCACCGCCACCGAATCCCTGTTCCTGGAACACTACCCCGGCATGTGCGAGCGCGAGATTGAAGCGGTTTGCGACCAGGCCCGTCAACGCTGGCCCATACTGGATACGCTGGTCGTGCACCGCGTGGGCGAGTTGCACCTGACCGAGCAGATTGTGTATGTTGGCGTCACCAGTGCCCACCGTGGCGACGCTTTTCGCGCCTGCGAATTCATCATGGACGTGCTGAAAACCCGCGCCCCTTTCTGGAAGCGCGAAACCCTGGCTGACGGCAAGCGTTTCTGGGTACAGCAGCGCGACAGCGACGCCCAGAAAACCGATTCCTGGAATACCTCTTCGGACACCGACAAGCATGTCTAAAGCCAAGACCGACCGCCCCGCCGCACGTTTGAACGCGGCTGTTCTGACGATTTCAGACCGCCGGGGCCCCGACGAGGACAGCTCGGGTGATTACCTGGCCGCCAGCTTGACGGAAAGCGGTCACCATTGCGTACAGCGCGCCATCAGCAAGGACAATATTTACGCTATCCGTGCGCTCTTGAGCCAATGGATTGTGGATCCTGACATTCACGTCATCATCTGCAATGGCGGCACCGGCTTCAGCCACAAGAAATCCACGATTGCGGCCGTCACCCCCTTGCTGGATCAGGTCATTACCGGCTTTGGAGAACAATTCCGCTACTTGTCCTATCAGGACATTGGCTCCTCGGCGCTGCAGTCCGATGCGCTGGCAGGAACGGCCAACCGTACCTTGCTGTTCTGCATTCCCGGTTCGGGCGGCGCCTGCAAGCTGGCCTGGGAAAAGATCCTGAAAGAGCAGCTGGACAGCCGACATCGGCCCTGCAATTTTGCCTCGGAATATCTGGAGCCACCCGCCCCTTCAGCCCAGGCTTGACCCCACATGCAACGGTACAGAGCAGCTTGCACGCACGGTGACGACCACACGGCCATCACTCGCTCCAAACCAGAACCCAGTTTTATCGAGTTTCCCCAAACCTATGATCGAATTTGACGTAGCTCAGCAGCGACTGGCCCAGGCAGGGCAAGTCCCCACCCAAACCGAAACCTGCGACTTGTCGCAAGCTTTGGGACGCATTCTGGCCCAGGATATTCAAGCGCAATTGGACATGCCGCCCGCCGACAATAGCGCCATGGACGGCTATGCTCTGCGCCTGGCTGACATTGCCGACGGCAAGGTACTGCCCATTCAGCAGCGCTGCTATGCCGGCGATATTCCTGAAACGCTGAAAGAGAACATGGCGATCCGTATCTTTACCGGCAGCATGTTGCCACCCGGGGCGGATACCGTGGTTATTCAGGAAAACTGCCAGGAAGACGAAGCAGGTGTGCGCATTCTGGAAATGCCCGAGGCTGGTGTGAACATCCGCCGCCGAGGCGAGGACATGCGCATTGGTGAAGTGCTGATCACCACAGGCACCAAGCTGACGGCGGCCCATATTGCCCAACTGGCTGCGCAAGGCCACGCTCAGCTGCAGGTCTACCCGCTGCTGACCGTCGGTATTCTGACCACCGGCGACGAGCTGACCCCTGCCGGCCAGCCTTTGAAAGCCGGCCAGATCTACAACTCCAACGCCCCCATGCTGCGTGCACAACTGCAAGCGCTAGGGGTTGAAACAGTCCACGCGGTTCATGCCAAGGACACGCTGGAAGCCATTCAGGACGCCCTGAAAGAGCTGCTGCAACGCTGCGACCTAGTGCTGACCGTAGGCGGTGTCTCGGTCGGTGAAAAAGACTTTGTGAAACCTGCCATCGAAGGCATAGGCGGCCAGCTGGATCTGTGGAAAGTGCGCATGAAACCCGGCAAGCCGCTGGCGCTGGCCTACATTGCCGACAAGCCTCTGGTCTGCCTGCCCGGCAATCCGGTATCTTCTTACGCCGTGTTTTCCTTGATGGTTTCGCCGCTGATTCGTCGTCTGCAAGGTCGCCAACACGTGCTGCCGACCACACGTTACGGCGTCCTGCAAGGTGAACGCCACTTTGAAGGTGACCGCGAAGAATTCATCCGCGTACAAGTAGACAACGACGAGCAAGGCCGCCTGTTGGTGCGCCCCTTCGACAATCAGGGTTCGGGCGTCATCAGCTCCTTGCCTTGGGCACAAGCGCTGGCACGTATCCCTGCTGACTCTCATATCGCCCCCGGCGATGTGGTGCGTCTGTACGAATACAGCCAGTGGCAGGCATAAGCTCGGACGCTTATTCACGCTTTGGCCTTGCCATACAAAAACCGCCCTGATCAGGGCGGTTTTTTTTTTGTGTTGTTTGTTTTGGTTTGGAGCTATTTAAAGGTACTTCACGTAAAGACAGCCTACTGCTCAGGAGGGCCGCATAACGGAACGCTCACGCACGAACAGCCAACCCCGCCTCTGTTTTCCTCTGCTCATCAATACTTGCCCAGCAAAGCCACTGCAACAGACTTACCAGCTTTGCGCCTGATCCAGATCCTGCGGCGTGTTGATATTGAAAAAAGCATGTTCAGGCGCATCGCGGAAATCCACTTCCACCGCACCTATGCTCTCCAGCCAGCTCATGACACGGCGCTCGCCGCTAAGCAGATAGTCTTTCAGGCCCGCAGCCTGATCGGTGCGCAGTAACAGGCATAAAGGGTGGCTACGCTCTGCCTGCGCGTAGGCAGCCACAGCGCCCTGCTCCTCAACGGCCTTGATCAAACGCTTGCCCAGATCCACTGGCACAAAAGGCAAATCCACCGGGCAGGACAAGGCCCACGGCGTACTGATCTGATCCAGCACACTGGCCAAACCGGCCAGCGGACCCAGATAGCCCTCCAGCTCCAAGACATCAGGAACCACACGTCCCCAATGGACATACTGCTCGGGATTGCGATTGGCACTGATCAGGATAGTCCCCACCTGCGGACGCAGGCGACGTACCAGATGCTGCACCAAAGGCTGACCCTGCAAGAGCAGCAAGCCTTTATCGATCTGGCCCGACAAATCAAAACGGCGGGCTCGTCCGCCCGCCAGCACAATACCGCTGATGTCCTGTGTGCTTATCATCCGCCGATATAACTCATTTCGATACGGTCACGACTCGTGGTTTGCTCACCCCGAATCTCGGAATATCGGTCCTGCCGTCCCGTCCAGACGCCGTGCATATAGGCAGCTAACTGTTCGTCGGACGCACCCGAGCGCAATTGCGCCCGCACATCATAACCCTGGGAAGCAAACAGGCACAGAAACAGGCGTCCTTCGGGCGAAAGACGCATGCGCGAACAGTCTCCACAGAAGGGTTGAGTGACGCTGGTGATCACGCCAACTTCGCCCGTCCCATCCTTGAAGCGCCAGCGGCTGGCGACTTCGCCACGGTATTGGGCGGCCACTGGCTCCAACTCGAAACGGGACTGGATACGTTCCACAATCTCCGCACCGCTGAGCACTTCTTGCAGATTCCAGCCATTGCTGGTGCCCACGTCCATATATTCAATAAAACGCAGAATCTGGCCCGAGCCTTTGAAGTGCTCCACCATGGGCAAGATCTGATCATCGTTCAGCCCTTTGCGCACCACCATATTGACCTTTACCGGGCTCAAACCCACGGCCTGTGCCTTGGCAATGCCATCCAGTACGGTGGAGACTGACACGCCGCTATCACTCAATTGAGTAAAACGGGCATCGTCCAAGGCGTCCAAGCTGACGGTGACACGATTCAGCCCCGCGTCTTTCAAGGCCTGAGCCTTGCGACCCAGCAAGGTGCCATTGGTGGTCAAAGTCAGCTCCACCGCATCACCTTCCGGTGTACGCAGCTTGGCCAACATGGCAATCAGCACTTCAATATTTCGACGCAATAGCGGTTCGCCACCCGTCAGGCGCAGCTTGCGCACGCCCAGAGCAACGGCCTGCCGTGCTACGCGCTCAATCTCTTCAAAACTGAGCAGGGAAGAATGAGGCAGGAACTCGTAGTCCGTGCCAAAGACTTCCCGCGGCATACAGTAGGTACAGCGGAAATTGCACTTGTCAGTCAGGGAAATGCGCAGGTCACGAAATGGGCGGTGACGCTTGTCCAAAGGTTGCCCTGACACAGCGGCAATCCGCACGGTCGGGCGGCGTGCAAGCTCTGCAGCACCCGCTTGCGCCCCCTGCTCGATGCCGGACGGCATAACTCCCGCTCCAGCAGGCTGCGGGTCACTCGGCTCCAAGGGCCGGGCCTCGGAACCTGGGGGAGCTGCTTCTTGATATGGCCTGTACTGAACCTGGTCTACAGACACCGGTTCACGTTTTGGCCCATGCTCATCGCTCATGGTGTTCTCTTTTTCAAGGACAGGGTTCGTCCCCGTCTCATGGTGTGTGTTTTCGTCATGCAATGGGGTCTAACGCCAGAGCATGTCGGCAGCCTGCCCGAATGCCTGTTCCAGCGTCATGATCTGTCCCAAACCCCGTGGGTCGTAACCCACCAGACCTTCCATGAATTGACTATACGCGGAACCGCCAATCACGTTCATCAGTTCCTGCATAGGAGCCTTATCCAGCGCTTCTTGCTCGACCGCAATGAAATAACGCTCCTGGGCCAGGGGAATGAACTCCAGCCCGCATCGACTGGCCGCTGTTTCCACACCCAGGCCGGTATCGGCCATGCCACTGGCAACGTGAGCCGCCACCGCCATATGTGTCAATTCTGTTGTTTCAAAGCCCAGCACCGCATTCGTGTTTACCCCTAACTGCCCCAGCAGCAAGGTCGCAAGAAAGCGGGTACTGGACCCCATCTGACGGTTCACAAAGCGCACATCGGGCCGCAACAAGTCGGCCATGCCGGTGATGTTCTTGGGATTGCCCTTCTCCACAAACAAGCCGGTCCGGCGAGTGGAAAGGAAAATCAGCCTGTGACGCGCCGGAGACAGCCACTGCCCATAACGGCGCATGGCAGCCACCTCGAACTCACCCACCGGAACCTGGAAACCGGCCAGATCGCAATCCCCGCGCTCCAGCGAAGCCAGCGCTTCAATGGCTGTGCGGTAGCGCAGCTCCAGCGGCAGACCATCGTGCTCATTGGCAAAACGCATCAGGCCTTCAATCGCAAATCCGTGACTGGCCTGAAAGCGCAAACGGTCCAGAGGCTGCGCATACAAGCGGCCCAGCTCCTCTTCCAGCTCGGAAGCCATGCTCTCCAGGGTCGGCGTCAGACGCGCATCCAGTCGCCGATTCGCCCACAGCAAACGCTGGGCGAACTCGGTCAGCTTGGTACCTTTGCGCCGGGAGGTTTCCAGCAAGGCCGCATCAAACTGTTTTTCGGCATTACGCAACAAGCCCCAGGCATGTCTGTAGGAAAACTGGCATTCCTTGCTGGCTCCCGCCAAGTGCCCCAGTCGCTCGATGGCACCCAACAAACGCAACACATCCCCCATGGGGAGGTCCACGCCATCTGCATTTTCCAGAATCCATTCAGAGCGCAGCCGGGCTTTGAATTTCTGTTTGGTCATGTGTTTTTGAAGACCTGTGTGTTTTCGTATTTATGTTCTGTGCTGCATGTACCAAACATTATATATGCGAAATATTGCTTATTGAAGTTATGGACTTAAGTGGTTAGATTACAAGGGAAAACACTGTCAAATAATATGCACGGCTGTGCATAAAAAATATGGAGGCGCAGGCACCCTATTCGGGCACCGCGCACACAGGACATGCAAACAACCCCTCATCACCAGGAGCAGGACCTGTCCGGTCTGACTCCTGAAGAGGTCGCCTTGCAGGCCGTGCAGGAGCACGCCGGCCAGAAAGGTAACCTGTTGCCTATTTTGCACACGATTCAGGACCGGATTGCCTGTATTCCCGAGTCCGTGGTGCCGGTGCTGGCCGAGCAGCTGGCGCTGTCCCGTGCGGAAATCCATGGCGTTATCTCTTTTTACGCCCATTTCCGCACCCAGCCCCACGCGACTCATACCCTGGAAATCTGCCGGGCTGAAGCCTGTCAGGCGCGGGGCGGACTGGAGCTGACGGCTCATGCCCGTCGCCGTCTGAACTGCGACTTCCATGAAAACAGCGACGACGGCCAGTACACACTGGAGCCCGTCTACTGTCTGGGTCTGTGCGCCCAATCCCCCGCTGTCATGCTGGACGGCGTACCCCATGCACGCGTCACCCCCGAAAAACTGGATGCCCTGCTAAGCAGCCAGGAGGCCCAGTCATGAGCACCATTACCGTTTACGTTCCGCGCGACACCGCAGCGGTCGCCATGGGCGCCCATGAGATTGCCCAGCAACTGGCGGCCCAGGCTCAGGAGCGCGGTCTGGATGTGCAGATTGTGCGCAATGGCTCGCGTGGTTTGCTATGGCTGGAGCCCATGGTGGAAGTGCAAACAGCTGAAGGCCGTGTCGCTTACGGCCCTGTCCAGACTGAAGATCTGCCCGGTCTGTTCGACGCTGGTTTTCTGCAAGGCGGTGCACATAAGTTGTGCCACGGTCTGACGGACGCCATCCCTTACCTGAAGAATCAGGAACGCCTGACTTTTGCCCGTGTGGGGATTATTGATCCGGTCAGCGTGGCCGATTACCAATCCTGTGGTGGCTTCGAAGGTTTGCGCAAGGCGCTGAGCATGGAACCGGCCGCCATTGTGAAAGAAGTGACCGACTCCGGCCTGCGTGGCCGTGGCGGTGCGGCTTTCCCGACCGGCATCAAATGGAACACGGTACTGAACACCCCGGCACAGCAGAAATACATTGTCTGTAATGCCGACGAAGGCGACTCGGGCACCTTCTCTGACCGCATGCTGATGGAAGGCGATCCACTGTGCCTGGTTGAAGGCATGGCAATTGCCGGGCTGGCTGTAGGTGCGACCTATGGCTACATCTACGTGCGTTCCGAATACCCGCTGGCTGTACAAGCGTTGAACGAAGCCATTGTGGCGGCGCGCGCCGCAGGCTGGCTAGGCAAGAGCATTCAAGGCAGCGGCTACGAGTTCGATCTGGAAGTACGCAAAGCAGCCGGCGCCTACATCTGTGGCGAAGAAACCGCCCTGCTCGACAGTCTGGAAGGCAAGCGCGGCATGGTGCGTGTGAAACCGCCTCTGCCCGCCATCAAAGGCCTGTTTGGTCAGCCTACAGTCATCAATAACGTGGTGTCCCTGGCTTCCGTGCCGGTGATTCTGGCCAAGGGCGGTGCTTACTACCAGAACTACGGCATGGGTCGCTCGCGTGGCACACTGGCATTCCAGTTGACCGGCAATCTGCAAAACGGCGGCCTGGTAGAAAAAGCCTTTGGCGTCACCCTGCGCGAATTGCTGTACGACTACGGTGGCGGTAGCGCCAGCGGTCGTCCCTTGCGTGCAGTGCAAGTCGGTGGCCCCTTGGGCGCCTATCTGCCCGAGCACCATTGGGATGTCCCGCTGGACTATGAGGCCTACATGAAGATCAATGCCATGGTCGGTCACGGCGGTCTGGTGGCCTTTGACGACACAGTAGACATGGCCCACATGGCGCAGTACGCCATGGAATTCTGTGCCATCGAATCCTGTGGCAAATGCACACCCTGTCGCATCGGCTCTACGCGTGGCGTAGAGACCATCCAGAAGATCCGTCGCCGCGAAGACATGGACAACCATGTCGAGCTGTTGCGCGACCTGTGCGACACCATGTTCTCCGGGTCCTTGTGCGCCTTGGGCGGCATGACCCCTTATCCCGTCCTGTCCGCGCTGGAACACTTCCCCCAGGATTTTGGACTGGCCCCGCAAACCGAGCAGGACCTGGCCAAGGTCTAAGACGGAGATCACCATGAAAGAAACAGTCGCCGTACGCGAACGTGACCTGGGCACCCCAGCCTCGACCCAGACCGAGATGGTCAACCTGACCATCGATGGCAAATTGATTGAAGTGCCCGTCGGCACTTCCGTGATGCACGCAGCCGCCTTGGCCGGCATCAATATTCCCAAGCTGTGCGCCACCGATTCGCTGGAGGCCTTTGGCTCCTGCCGTCTGTGCCTGGTGGACATTGAAGGCCGTCGCGGCCACCCTGCTTCCTGCACCACCCTGGTGGAAGAAGGCATGGTCGTCCAAACCGAAAACGACACCCTGCACAAGCTGCGCCGCAACGTGATGGAGCTGTACATCTCCGATCACCCGCTGGACTGCCTGACCTGTCCTGCCAACGGCAATTGCGAACTGCAAGACATGGCCGGTGTGGTGGGCCTGCGCAGCGTGCGCTATGGCTTTGATGGTGCCAACCACCTGGACGATACTACCGATAATTCCAACCCTTACTTTGCCTACGACTCCAGCAAATGCATTGTCTGCAATCGCTGCGTGCGCGCCTGTGAGGAAGTTCAGGGCACCTTTGCACTAACCATCGACAAGCGTGGTTTTGAATCGCGCGTCACCGCCGGTCAGAACGATGGCTTCCTGGGCAGCGATTGCGTGTCCTGTGGCGCTTGCGTTCAAGCCTGCCCGACCTCTTCCCTGATGGAGAAATCCGTCATCGATCTGGGGCAACCCGAGCACGCCGTCATCACTACTTGCGCCTATTGCGGTGTAGGTTGCGGCTTCAAGGCCGAAATGAAGGGCGACAAGGTCATTCGCATGACACCCTGGAAAGACGGCAAGGCCAACCGTGGCCACGCCTGCGTGAAAGGTCGTTTCGCCTGGGGTTACGCCACGCACCAGGACCGTATCCTGAGTCCCATGATACGCAAGAGCATTACGGACCCCTGGCAGGAAGTGTCGTGGGACGAGGCCATCAATTACGCCGCCTCCGAGTTCCGTCGCATTCAGGATCAGCACGGTCGTGACGCTGTGGGCGGTATCACTTCCTCGCGTTGCACCAACGAAGAAACCTATCTGGTGCAAAAACTGGTTCGTGCCGCCTTTGGTACCAATAACGTGGACACCTGCGCCCGCGTGTGTCACTCCCCGACCGGCTACGGCCTGAAGATGACCCTGGGTGAGTCCGCCGGTACGCAAACCTTTGACTCGGTGATGCACACCGACGTGGTGATCGTGATGGGTGCCAACCCCAGCGCCGCTCACCCCGTGTTTGCATCGCGCCTGAAACGTCGCCTGCGCCAAGGTGCCCGCCTGATCGTGATCGACCCGCGCCAGACCGAACTGGTCAGCTCGCCGCACATCCAGGCCGACTACCACCTGCCCCTGCGTCCAGGCACCAACACCGCCATACTGACCGCCATGGCCCACGTTATCGTCACTGAAAATCTGGTGAACGAGGCCTATGTGGCCGAGCGCTGCGATACCGCTGCCTTCAATGAATGGCGTAGCTTTGTCAGCCAGCCCCAGAACTCGCCAGAAGCCATGGCCGAGATCTGCGGTGTATCCGCCGACGACATCCGTGGCGCAGCCCGTCTGTACGCTACCGGCGGCAACGGTTCGATTTACTACGGTCTGGGTGTGACAGAACACAGCCAGGGCTCCACCACCGTAATGGCCATTGCCAACCTGGCCATGGCCACCGGCAACGTAGGCCGCGAAGGTGTGGGTGTGAACCCGCTGCGTGGTCAGAACAACGTGCAAGGCTCCTGCGATATGGGCTCTTTCCCGCACGAGTTCCCCGGCTACCGTCACGTCTCCGACACCAGCGTACGTCAGCAGTTTGAACAGGCCTGGGGCGTGTCCCTGCAATCTGAACCCGGTCTGCGCATTCCCAATATGTTTGATGCCGCCTTGAGTGGCAGCTTCAAGGGACTGTACTGCCAGGGTGAAGACATTGTTCAGTCCGACCCGAACACCCAACACGTAGCTGCTGCCATGGCCGCCATGGAGTGTGTGGTGGTGCAGGATCTGTTCCTGAACGAAACCGCCAAGTACGCCCATGTGTTCCTGCCCGGTTCGTCCTTCCTGGAAAAAGACGGCACCTTCACCAACGCCGAGCGCCGCATTTCGCGCGTACGCAAAGTGATGGAGCCCAAGGCGGGCATGGCCGACTGGGAAGTCACCTGCGCCCTGGCCCGTGCTTTGGGCTACCCCATGAACTACGAGCATCCCGGCCAGATCATGGACGAGATCGCCCGTCTGACACCGACCTTTGCTGGCGTGTCTTACGATCGCATCCAGGAACTGGGTGGCAGCGTGCAATGGCCTTGCAACGAACAGGCACCTGAAGGCACCCCCACCATGCACATCGACGAGTTCGTGCGTGGCAAGGGCCGCTTCATGCTGACTCAGTACGTACCCACCGAAGAGCGCAGCAGCCGCAAGTTCCCCTTGCTGCTGACCACCGGCCGTATCCTGTCGCAATACAACGTGGGCGCACAAACCCGCCGTACCGACAACGTGGCCTGGCATGCAGAGGACTTGCTGGAAATTCACCCGGTGGATGCCGAAGATCGCGGCATTCGCAGTGGCGACAAAGTCTCGGTCAAGAGCCGTGCGGGAGAGACCGCCCTGCGCGCGACGGTGACCGAACGAGTGCAGCCAGGGGTGGTCTATACTACTTTCCACTTTCCCGAGTCGGGCGCCAACGTGGTCACCACCAACAACTCGGACTGGGCAACCAACTGCCCCGAGTACAAGGTGACGGCCGTGCAAATTCAGCGCGTGACCTCCGAGTCGGCCTGGCAAAATCGCTGGAACCGTTTCCACGATATTCAGCAGCGTCTCCTGCAAGGCGAGACCGTCCCGGCCGAGGATTTGGCCCAGGCGGATCACAGCCATTCGCATGAGCATGCCGAGGCCGTCGCGAAAGTATGATGCGTCCCAACAGGCCCTAAGGAGTTGCCCACGTGAGCCAGGCAGATTTTCGTGATGCTAGCGCCCCTGCCACCGTATGGCGGCAGGCGCGTACCCCAGCTGAAACACAAGCTGACACCCTGCCCCAAGAGGATCAGGATGCGCTGGCGCGCGAACAAGCCGTGGCTCTGGAGTTCAATGGCATCAGCCATAGTGCCTTGTTGTGCAGCCCCAGTGATCTGGAAGATCTGGCCTACGGATTCTCCATGACCGAGGGCATTATTCGTACCGCTGACGATATACGCGGCGTGGATGTGCTGGAAGGCGAGCGCGGCAGCCTGCTGCAAATCGAGATTGCCAGTGCCTGCCAGCATCAACTCAAGGCGCGTCGCCGTCAGCTGGCTGGCCGTACAGGCTGTGGCCTGTGTGGTCTGGAAAGTCTGGACGAGGTACGCCGACAGCTACCCCGTCTGGACGCTCCCGAGCACCGCCCCGATGCTGCCGCCATCTTCCAGGCCCTGGATGCCTTGCGCTCCAGCCAACCCTTGCATCGTCTGACGGGCGCTACCCATGCGGCGGCCTGGTGCAATCTGCAAGGTGATATCCTGGCCGTGCGCGAGGATGTAGGTCGCCATAATGCGCTGGACAAGCTGCTGGGCCACATGCTGCGCAACGATATTGATCCCCGCTCTGGCATGGTGCTGATCTCCAGCCGTGCCAGCTTCGAGATGGTCCAGAAGGCCGCTGCCATGGGCATCAACTTTGTGGTGGCCGTATCCGCCCCCACCGCCTATGCCGTGCAGATTGCCGATGAACTGGGTGTCATGCTGGCCGCCTTTGCCCGTGACCGCAGCTTCACGCTGTACAGCCATCCCCACTATCTGAATTCTGCCGAGTCACGCTCGGCCACATCACCATGAACATTGTTCCTTTGATTCCCATGGCCAACCAGATCGGTCAGTTCTTTGAAATCCTGAGCAATCGGGAGCAAGGACTGCGCGAGATTGCGGAACATATCCAGAAATTCTGGGACCCGCGCATGCGCCGCTCCCTGCTGGATTTTGTGGAACAAAATCCCAGCGGTAAAAGCGAAGATGGCGAGCTGCTGCCTATTGTTTTGCAGGCAGTCGTGACCCATAAACAGCAGCTGGAGCCACGCAGCCAATAAGACGTGCCGCAGACACAGAAAAGCCCGCCTAGGCGGGCTTTTTCTTTGGGCTGAAAACGATTAATCGCTTTCTTTGACGCGGTACACCAGCACGGTATTCTTGGCCATATTCAGCACCTTGATGGTCACGCTACCCAGCAACAGGCGGGAAAGACCACTGCGGCCGTGGCTACCGATAAAGATCAGGTCGCAGCCTTCCTGCTCAGCGACCTGCACAATCCCATCGGCCACATTGAAATTCGATACGGATCTACCAGTGGCCTTGACGCCAGCGGTCTCGGCACGGTCCAGAATCTGCTGCAAGTACTTCTGCGACTGTTCCTTGGCAGTCTTGTCGTAGTCCTCGTCGGTGATGGCGTAGGCAGCAGCCATACCATCAAAACCAACGGTGGCAGCAAATGGCTGCGTCACGTGCAAAGCCAGAACCTCGGCACCAATTTGGCGGGCAAAGGTCACGCCTTTGTTGGCTGCTTGGGAGGAGAGCTCGGAACCGTCAGTTGGAATCAGAATTTTCTTGAACATGGCATAACCCCTTTGAATGGAGACAGATAGCTTACCGCTGCATACCGACACAGGACAAGCTAGTACAGACCTGAACCTTGAGCCAGGTCAGGATTCGTTCAATGCGCGGAACAATACGGCACAGCGAGTACCCGTGCGGCAGTAGGCCAAAGTCGGGCCTGGCAAGGCTTCAAGCAATTGACCAAAACGAGCAACATCAGCAGAAGTAATAGCGCTACCCACTACTGGCTGATATTCCACCTGCAAGCCTGCCGCCTGGGCGGCCTTCATCACGTCTGCCGACAAGGGCTGGTCGGGACCGCCTTCCATATCGGGACGGTTGATGATGACACTTTTAAAACCGGCATCGGCCACGGCTTGCATGTCCTCTCCCGATAATTGAGGGGCGACGGCCAATTGCTCGGTCAAAAACTGGTGCGGGAAGGACATAGAAACTCCTGAAATCGGGATAAACTAAATCAGTTCAAAGGAAAAATAGTATGTTCCCCCCCGATAGTACGCAAGTCCCTTTCTCTGCCTCCCTGCCGCAAGGCAATCACGCCAGTGCCTTGCTGATACGTCAGGCCACGTTGGACGATATGGCAGCGGTGCAAAACATCTATGCTTATCACGTACTGCACAGCACGGCGACCTTTGAACAACGCCCACCGGACGAACAGGAAATGCGTGCCCGCTTCACGCAAGTGCGCGAGCAGAATTTGCCCTGGCTGGTCGCAGAGCTGGACGGGCAGATCGTGGGCTATGCCTACGCAGGAACATATCGCTCCCGCCCGGCCTATCGCTTCACGATAGAAGACTCCATCTATCTGGCTCAAGGTCAGATTGGCAAAGGTCTGGGCAAAGCCTTGCTGGAACAATTGCTGCTGGAGTGTGAGAAAGGCCCGTGGCGGCAAATGGTGGCCATCATCTCCGGCCATGACAGCCGGGGCTCGATTGCCCTGCACCGTTCGCTGGGCTTTGCCCATGTAGGTACTCAGCCAGCCGTGGGCTATAAGTTCCAGCAGTGGATTGATGTGGTCATCATGCAGCGCAGTCTGGGTGACGGCAGCCAAAGCCAGCCAGCCCAGACGCCCTGATCTTCCTTCTCAGGCAATGCGCAGGCTGTATTGATCCAGCCATTGCTGCATCTCATCGCCAGCCAGCACCTCGTACTCTGCCTGACGTTGCAAGCCCACAGGATCGTCCTGCACGCTGCTCAAGGAGGGATGGCACATCATGCTGTCCCCGTGCTGCATCACCGCCAGCCAGGCTTTGACCAAGGCGCTGTAACGCTCCTTGCCACCCTGAAAGTCGTACACGCCGGTGAAGCCGGTATTCAAGGTGACGCCTTTGGCTCTGGCCAGGCGCAGCAAATCCTTGGAACCCAGCCCGGCAATAATCTGCGCCTTGAATCTGTCTTTAAACGCGAAACTCGTAGCCAGACGCTGGGCGCCGGTATAACGCAGCCAAGGCATGGAAGCGGCATAACGGCGCTCCATTTCTGCCAGCAAGGCCTCGCGTATCATGGGTAGCTGATGCACGTGCTGATGCCCGTCGATATAGTCCGGGCCCTGCCCCATCACCTCCTCAAAACGATCCAGCTGGCGAGCCACGCTATCCTTGACCTTCTGGGCATCCAGACGATGCAGCAGGCTGCGGATAATCACCTGCTTGAGCGGCATGGCATACACGCCCGCTTGGGAAGCAAACTCGGTAAAATTCAGGTGCAAACCTTTTTGCAGCGTGCTCTGGTGCAGTGCTGGTGCATTTTGCACAAAGCTGTCCCCATCGACCAGGCAGGATGTTCCTGTCAGGCGCCGGGCCTGGGCCAATTTCAGTATGGCCTCGTCCACGGCGGGGGCCATGCCAAAATCATCCGCGCATATACTGATCTGCCTGTCCTTGGCCACTGCTCGCTCCGCTTTATGTCTCGTCAAATCATTCTGTTCATACTGGTCGGCACTTTGGCCGCCTTCACGCACTGGGGCATTGTAATCGCCCTGGTGCAAACGCTGAGCCTGTCTCCGCTGCTGGCCAATCTTTTTGGCTGGCTGATTGCGTTCCTGGTGTCCTTTGGTGGCCACTACTGGCTGACATTCCGCTCCCAGAATGCCCGCTTTCTGCCGGCTCTGACACGTTTTTTTCTGGTGTCTGCCGCTGGCTTCGCCGTCAACGAAGCCAGCTATGCGTTTTTACTGAATCATTCCGGTCTGCGCTACGACTTGCTGCTGGGCCTGATTCTTATCGGTTTGGCTGTGCTGACGTTTCTGGCTGGGCGGCTTTGGGCGTTCCGCCGCACATAAGCTCGTACTCGTCGTGATCAAAGCGCCATAGAGCAATACGCTGATCTTCATACAGGCGCTGAGCATGGTTAAGCACCTGGCTTTGGCGCACGGCATCTGGCGAGCCGATCAACCAGACGACCGCCTTGCTGTCCCGACATAACTGCTGACGAAGGGTTGCCCGATCTATCAAGGTCAGCGCCCCACGTTGCGGCTCAAAGCGAGCTGCCTCCAGCAGCTCCTTGCGCCAACTATCGGTGCGCATGATTTCCGGATCATCCCAGCGCCCCATCACGCTGATGTTCTTCAGGCCCGGAACATAGAAGCCCAGGTCATAACGGTAATTATTCAGAAAGACGACACGGTCACCCTTTTGGTATTCACTGGCCAGTACACGGCCCAAGGCCTGACTGTTGACCTGTGGGCGCAGCATCATCGTCGCCACGGCAAACGCACAAATCGCAACACAAACACCCAGGCTCCAGACCGCAAAGCGCTCTACCTTTGCTTCTCCATCCCGCTGACTGCGGCGAATCACCACATCCGCCAGAAAAAAAGCCCAAGGGCCAATCGCAGGCAGGACATAGCCCACCAGCTTGGACGAAGGAATGGAAAAGAAAACCAGCACAGTCAGCAATGCCGACAGCATCAAGCCCCGTATCGCTCCCAAACCGTCGGAAGCATTAACAGAACCACGAAAGCGCTTGAACAAGAATGGCGTCCAACCCAAGGTGGCAACAGGCATCAGGGCAAAGTAGAACCAGAAAGGCTGAGGGTTGTTAAAGCCGGCTTCCAGAAAACGCTGGAAGTGCTGATAGACGATGTAATAGTCAAAAAAACCGGGGTAGCGCGCTTGCATGGCCCACATCCAGGGCGTGGCAACCAGCAGCAAAACCCCCAGGCCTGTCACAGAAAACAGACGCAACAAAGTACGCCACTGGCCTCGACCCAGCAGCCAGAACACCAAGATACCGCCGGGGATCAAAATCCCGATCAAGCCTTTTGCCAGAAAAGCCAGGCCTGCGGTGGCATACAGCCCCATCAAGGCCCAACGATAGGAGCGCCCTTGCTCCATCTGCAAGGCAGCATGACCACCCAAGAGCACACAGCTACTGATCAAGGCAGCAACCGTCATGTCCAGATTGGCGTAATGGGAAGCACCGAAAAGCAGGGGGCTGCTGACCAGAATCAAAGCCGTCCAGCCCGCATGTTGCTGGCTGGCATGACGCTTCAAGAACGCGTGCATACCGGCAATCAACAAGGCCGCCATCAAGGCAGGTACCAGACGAGCAGCCACAAAATTCACCCCCAACACTTTCAGGCTCAGGGCAGTCAGCCAATAATGCAAGGGGGGTTTATGGAAAAACGGCAGGCCGTCCAGACGCGGCACCAGATAATCACCGGATTCCAGCATGGACAGGGCCACGCCGACATAACGCCCCTCATCCGGAATCAATAAGGGGTACGCCCCCAGGGTCAGCGCAAACCACAGCAGTGCCAGCAGCCCCACGGACACACTAGAGAGCGTACCCAGGCGCTGGACGCCGCAACGTAAGCAATAGGCCGGTCCACGCGCTTGTCCAAGCGGTAGTGTTGCACCGGAAGAGGAAAAGGAATTATCGATACTCATCGCTCAAAGCCAAACCAATAGGGGTAGGCAGCTACTTGCGTAGCTGTCGAAGCGATTCAGAGTATCGATGTAGCGTTCAATTACAAATGAGAGCAGTTCGCCAATTAAACGATCCGGCCTGCCTTCAAAACCAGGCTTGCCTTCAGCCTTGCTGCGGGTCCTGATCGGGGGTCGCTAACTGCTTCTGGTCAGGTGCCGGTTCAGAGGCCTGAGCCAGTCCCTGCCCACGGCGACGATGCACCAGATACAAGGGCCGGTGCTTGACCTCGGCAAAGATGCTGGCGACATACTCGCCCACCACACCCAGCGAGAGCATATTCACCCCCGCGAAAAACAGTACCACCGTAATCAAGGTTGTCCAGCCCCGAACGGCATCCCCATACAACAAGTGCTTGAAGATAATGAACAAGCCGTAGCTGAAAGACAGCATGGCCAACACTGCACCTAACAAGCTTAACAAACGCAGTGGCCAGGTGGTGAATGCCGTCAAACCATCCACCGCAAAGCGCAATAGTTTAGTGGGACGGAATCGGCTGACACCATGCAAGCGTTCGGCAGGCGAGTAGTAAATGGGCTCGGACGGAAAACCCACCCAGGCAAACAAGCCTTTCATAAAGCGGCTGCGTTCGGGCAAGGCCATCAAGGCATCAACGACGCAGCGATCCATCAGGCGAAAATCGCCTGCATCACGCGGCACACGCAAACCGTTAGAGGTGCGCATCAGCTTGTAAAACAAACTGGTGCCCGCCCGCTTCATCCAGGTCTCGTCGTCACGGGTTTCCCGCACGGCATAGACCATTTCCAGGCCTGTAGACCAGCGCTCCAGCATAGCTTCGATCAAGGCAGGGGGATGCTGCAAATCCGCATCCATGCACACGACTACCTGCCCGCGGCTGGCCTCCAGCCCTGCCGTCAACGCTGCCTCTTTGCCAAAGTTGCGCGATAACTGCAAATAGACCAGTTGAGGGTAGGTTTGACGCAATTGCTCAATAACCAAAGGCGTTGCGTCTGTGCTGCCATCGTCAACGAAAATGATTTCAAAGTCCGGAACCAGTTCGCGCAACTTTGCCACCAAAACCGGCAGCAATGCGGGCAGGTTTTCTGCTTCATTCAAACCAGGGATAACGCAAGAAAGCGTTTGGGCCTGTCGTTTTGTAATCATTATTCCTTGAGCACCGTGCTGTAACAAAACCAAGGTCTAGCGAACAAAAAGTAATCGTAGCCCGCCAGACCGCCTAGTGCAATTTACCTTCGGTGATACTTGTCTTTCTTAAAGAGCACCGTTCAAGACTTGTACAGCCCTTGCAAGCCGGCCAGACTGGCCAAACACCGCAAACGCAACATCCATACGCTGAAACGTGCAAGCAGTGTAGGAAAGCAAGCGTTGAATCAGCGTGAAATCCGGCGTGAAAATGTTCCGTTCCCAAGCGTTTTCTTTCCGGCTTGACCCCGATGAGTCATACCAATAAGATAGATAAAATATATATCTTTAAATTCAAAATATTATGGCTCTCAACCCTTTGTGTACCCGCCAGGAAATTCATGACCTGGTCTGGGACTTTTACGATCGTATCCGCATGGACGATGTCCTTGGCCCCATTTTCTCCGAGCGCATCAAGGATTGGGATACGCATCTGGGCGTAATGGAAGAGTTCTGGTCATCTCTATTACTCAAGACCGATGGCTTCAATGGCAATCCCATGGCCAAGCATTTGTCGCTCAAGCATATTCAGGCCAGCCACTTTGAACAATGGCTACGCCTGTTCAAGGAAACCTGCCAGGAGCGTGAAAACCAGGCCATGGCCGCGCTGGCATTGGAATATGCCCAGCGCATCGCCCGCAGCTTCTGGTTTGGCTACCAGTTCCAGCACAACCCCACTCAAGTGGCCAGCGAGCTGCAACTGCCCTGATCATGCGTCTGACCAACCTTACCGACTACGCCCTGCGTCAATTGATGTATCTGGGTCAGAACGAAGACAGGCTCTGTACCATCGCGGAAATTGCCCAGTACCACCAGATTTCCCAAGCCCATCTGATGAAAGTCACCCACCTGCTCGCCAAGGGCGGATGGATTCAGACACAGCGCGGGAAAAACGGCGGAATGCGGCTGGCCCGTGCGCCGGAAGACATCAATCTGGGCGAGCTGGTGCGCTATACCGAAACCGATCTGGCGGTGGTGGAGTGCCTGGGCAGCGGCACCCACTGCATCCTGAGCGGTCGCTGCAACCTGAGCAACATCCTTAAACAGGCGCTGGTCCAGTTCCTGAGTTATCTGGATAACTACACCTTGCGCGACATTATTGTGCCCGGCAGCAGCCCGGAACAGACGATTGCCTGGCCCACCAAGTCCATGCACTCGGCCTGATAGCAGACGGACGGATAGCAGACGAGCAGACGGCCCCGGACTCAAAAGAATCCGGGGCCGTTTGTTTAGGGTCCGACTACCGCTTCAAGCCGGGAAAATCAGATCGCTCCGTACAGTACCAGGATGGGCACGCACAGCTTCCAGCAAACCCTGCTCGGGCACACGATCCAGATCCGTCATGGCATAACCCAACTCGCCTTGCGTTTGCAGCTGCTGGCGGGTGATGTTGATACCGTGCTGGGCCAGAATATTGTTCAAGCTACCCATCGCGCCGGGAACGTTGCGATGAACATGCAGCAGACGCACAGCACCCTGGATGTCGTAGTAAGACACTTCGGGGAAGTTCACCGCGCCCTTGGTAGCGCCGCTACGCAAGTAGCTAACCAGTTTCTCGGCCACTTCACGGCCAATGTTTTCCTGGGATTCCTGAGTACTACCGCCAATATGCGGCGTCAGGATCACATTAGGCATACCGATCAAGGGGCTCTTCAACGGTTCGTCCACGCTTTTCGGTTCGGTTGGGAACACGTCCAGCGCAGCACCCGCCAGATGACCGCTGACCAAGGCTTGGTGCAAGGCATCAATATCCACCACCGTACCGCGCGAAGCATTGATCAGGATGGAGCCGGGTTTCATGGCCGCAATCGTCTCGGCATTCATGATGTTATGCGTGCCCTGCCCGCCTGGTACGTGCAAGGTGACCACATCGGACTCGGCCAGCATCTGCTTCAGGCTGCCATAGACACGGGCATTGCTCAGCGGCAGTTTGGATTCCACATCATGGTAGAGCACACGCATACCCAGCGCTTCGGCCAGAGTACCGACTTGGGAACCAATATTGCCGTAACCAATCACGCCCAAAGTCTTGCCACGGATCTCGAAAGCGCCATCGGCACTTTTGTCCCAGAAACCCTGGTGTACGCGCAGGTTCTTCTCGGGGATACGACGTAGCAACAAGATGGCCTCACCCAGCACCAGCTCGGCAACGGAGCGGGTATTGGAGAACGGCGCATTAAAGACCGGTACACCATAGTTCTGGGCTTGATCCAGATCCACCTGGTTGGTACCAATACAAAAGCATCCCAGCACTTTGAGCTGGTCTGCGTGCTCCAGCACCCGCCTGTCAAACTGGGTACGGGAACGAATTCCGACAACTTCGGCGCCTTTGACAGCGTCCAGCAGCTCCTGACCCGACAAGGCTCCCTTGTAGGTCTGAATATCGGTCAAACCCGCAGCCTCAAAAACTTCACGGGCGCTAGGATGAATGTTCTCAAACAGGACAATGCGACTCATGATGGTTCCAGTCATTGAAATAGTATCTAAATGGTACTATTTTTTTAGCCCGCCTGATCGAGCATCAACAATAACAGCAGGGGATTCTTGTCTTGAACGCCAAGCAAGGCCATGAATCCACAGCCAAATACAAAAACCCAGGCCAGGAAAATAAAAAATCCAGGACCTGGGTCACTTCAAGGCGGCCTAGCTCATGAAAAGCCGCCTGAATAGCCTGCTATCAAGAACCAAATGGCACCGGACGTGGTGTGTTGTCACGCGAAGGTGGCAGGATTGGCAGCACGATTTCAGGCTGTTTGCCCGTCAGCGTTTTCAGGAACGCGACGATCTGGGCATTTTCCTCTGCAGAGAAACTGCGACCCAACTGCAGACGACCCATTGTATCCACGGCTTCAGTCAAGGTATTGACGGCACCATCGTGGAAGTAAGGGTAGGTCAGCTCGACGTTACGCAAGGTAGGAACCTTGAAGTTGAAACGGTCAGCATCCTTACCCGTCACAGCCGCACGGCCTTCAGCCGGGTTGGTGGTTTGGTACGGCTCGATCAGACCCATTTTCTGGAAGGAGGTACCGCCCAGATTAGGACCGTTGTGGCAGGCCACACAACCACTATTCTTGAACAGTTGATAGCCAGCCAGCTCCTGATCGGTAATGGCTTTCTTGTCGCCCTTCAGCCAAAGGTCAAAGCGCGAATCAGGCGTCACCAAGGTTTCTTCAAAGGCGGCAATTGCGGAGGTGACTTCATCAATGCCGAAGTCGGCCTTGCCAAAGACTTGCTTGAACTCGGCCTTGTACTCGGGGATGGAGCTCAGGAACTCCATGGCCAGCTCGTGTGTGAACGCCATTTCCTTGGGGTTGGCAATCGGGCCACCGGCCTGCTCTTTCAGGTCGCTGGCACGGCCGTCCCAGAACTGGGCCACGTTCAGGCTGGAGTTCAGGACGGTAGGCGAGTTGATGGGGCCTTCCTGCCAGCGATCCCCGATGGAGGTACGGATATTGTCCGTGCCACCCATGCTCAGGTTATGACAGGAGTTACAGGAGATGAAACCAGAACGGGACAGGCGAGGTTCAAACCACAGTTTCTTGCCCAGTTCAACGCGTGCCGGATCAGTGACAACTGCGGCGGGAATCGGCTGTACAGGCTCATTTTCCTGAGCTTGCGCGGCACTGCCGAGCAGTAGACCGGCGGCCAGAGCAGAGAGAGTGAACAGGCGTAATTTCATAACAACTTCCTTATGGGATGACAGAGCTTCCTGCCAGTGAGTGGTCCGGATAGGACCCATAACCCTGCTGGCCTTATGGACATCGTAAGGAATGCCATTTCATTACACATTGATACATCGCAAGGAAATAATCTTTCCAGAGATGCTTAGGGAACTTTCAGAAGAAAGTGCAACTCCTCCGCCACAATCCCCTATAGCGCCTTGACGATAAGCATAAAAAATGCCGCCTGCAATCAAGCAGGCGGCATCTTGGGATTGTTGCAGTTTGTTTTTTTTACACGCCCAGATAGCGCGTCCACAAGGTGCGATCAGCCCCCAATGCTTCGGAGTTCCCCTGCCAGACCAATTTGCCACGTTCCAGAATAATGTGGTGATCCGACAAGGCCATCAGCCGCTCGACATATTTGTCGATCAGCAAGATGGTTTGCCCTTCTTCACGCAAGACGGCCAGACAGTTCCAGATTTCTTCACGCACCTTGGGCGCCAGTCCCTCGGAGGCTTCATCCAGAATCAGCAGCTTGGGGTTGGTGACCAGCGCACGGCCAATGGCTAGCATTTGCTGTTCACCGCCCGAGAGCTGGTTGCCCATATTGGACGCACGCTCACGCAAGCGCGGAAAAAAGTCATAGACACGCTCGGGCGTCCAGGTCTTGTTGGCTTTGGGGTTGCGGTTGCAAGCAAAGGCCGTCAAGTGCTCGGCCACGGTCAGGTTGGGAAAGCACTGACGCCCTTCGGGCACAATGGCAATCCCGGCACGGGCAATACGGTCCGGATTCCAGCCCGCAATGGACTGGCCGTCGAACTTCACATCGCCGCCGCGCACCGGCAACTGGCCCAGAATGGTTTTCAGCAAGGTGGTCTTGCCCATGCCATTACGGCCCAGCACAGTCACAACCTGCCCGCTACGAATGGACAGATCTACCCCGAACAGCACCTGGCTGGCGCCATAGCCGCTTTGTAATTGAGTCGTTTCAAGCATGGCTTTCCACCTTGGTTGGAACTGGCGTGTCGTCGTCGCCCAGATAAGCTTGACGCACAGCCTCGTTATCGCGGATTTCGGCAGCCGTGCCGGTAGCAATAATGTGCCCCGCCACCAGCACAGAAATCCGGTCAGCCAGACGGAAAACGGCTTCCATATCATGCTCGACCAGCAACATGGTGGCTTTGCCACGCATGGTTTCGATCAATTCAGTCAGGCGCAGCGTTTCGTCCGGCCCCATCCCGGCCATAGGCTCATCCAGCAGCAGAACTTGCGGACGGCTGGCCAAAGCCAGGGCGAATTCCACCTTGCGCTGCTCGCCATGCGGCAACACACCGGCCTGGGTATGCAGCAAGGACGCATCAATGGCACATTCGGCAGCCAAAGCACGGGCTTGCTCGTACAGCTCGGTTTCCGCCTGGCGCGCACGCCAGAAGCGGAAGCTGCTGCCACTGCATGCCTGCAAAGCCAGCACCAGGTTATCCAGCACCGTGTAGTTCTTGAAGATGTTGGTGATCTGGAACGAACGAGCCAGACCGGCAGCCACACGCTGGTGACCCGACAAGGAAGTCACATCCCGGCCACCCAGCAAGAGCTGGCCCGAATCCGGGGTCAAGGTGCCCGACAGCAAGTGAATCAGAGTCGATTTACCTGCGCCGTTCGGGCCGATCAAACCATGAATTTCACCGGGCACCAGGTCCAGGGACACATCATTGGTAGCCTGCAAAGCACCAAAGCGCTTCATCAGACCACGCGCTTGCAAAGCGGCCGAGCCGCTGCCCGCCTTGGAGGCGGTTGCTATCGTGTTCGTCATGCTTGCTCCTTGGCGGTAGTAGCGGGATCAGCGGCCGAGCGGATACGCACCAGTCCGGCCAGCCCCTTGGGTGCAAAAAACACCACCAGCAGCAACAAGATACCCAAAGGCATGTGCCAGTACTCGGTCCAGTTGCGCAGCAACTCTTCCAGCACCAACATCACGAACGCGCCCAGAGCACCGCCATACAGCAAGCCAATCCCCCCCACCAGCACCATGATGATCAGGTCAGCCGACTGGGTCCAGTTCATCAGGCTAGGCGAGACAAACAGGTTGTGGTTAGCCAGCAAGGCACCGGCCAGACCCATGATGGCTCCGCTCAAGGTGTAAGCCGTCAGGCGAATGCGGTAGACGGGGTAACCCAAGGTTGTCATGCGGCTTTCGTTTTCACGCGTGCCCATCAAGGCCTGCCCGAAACGGGCTTTAACCAGACGATTGAACAGGAACAGCACCGCCACCAGAATAGCCAGAACCAGGTAGTAAAAGCTCAGCTCATTGCTCAGATCAATCCCGGGCAAGGAGGAATGGCTGTACATGTTCAGGCCGTCCTCGCCACCGTACTGGCGCAAGGAAATGAACAGATAAAAGATCATCTGGGCAAACGCCAGCGTGATCATGATGAAGTACACACCACGAGTACGCAGCGACACGGCACCGGTCAGGAAAGCCAGCAAGCCGGAGATCACCATGGCGGCAGGCCAGGCAATCAGGCCGCTTTGCACGCCTTCGGTAGCCAGGATACCCACGGTGTAGGCCCCTGCCCCGAAAAACGCGGCATGGCCCAGGGCCACCATCCCGCCATAACCCAGCACCAGATTCAAGGCGCTAGCAGCCAGGGCATAGATGAAGATACGGCGTACAAACGAAATGTAGAACTCAAGTCCGTACATCGGTGCAATCAAGGGGAAAGCCAATAAGGCCACCAGCACCAGGGCGGAAAAAATACGCGAAGTAGACATACATTAACCTCGCGCCGGGAACAGGCCCGAAGGACGGAAAACAAGAACAACCGCCATCAGGACATAGATCGAAATGGCAGCAATCGTAGGACCGACGCTGGAAGCCACATCTGCCGGGAAAACGTTACGCAGCAACATGGGCAGGAATGCACGGCCAGCGGTATCAACCATACCCACCAGCAAGGCCCCTACAAACGCGCCACGAATCGAGCCAATCCCGCCAATCACGATGCAGACCAGAACCAGGATCAGAATGTCCTCGCCCATACCGATCTGAACCGCGGTAATCGGACCCAACAAGGCACCGGCCAGCGCAGCCAGAGCGGCTCCCAGAGTGAACACACCCAGGAACAGAATAGGCACACGCACCCCCATCAGGGTGGCCATTTGTCGATTGGAGGCTCCTGCACGCACCAGCACCCCAGCCCGTGTTTTGGTCACGAAGGCATACAGGGCCAGCGCCATCACCAGACCGACCGCAATAATCATCAGACGGAAGGCGGGATAGAGAAAGTCAGGCAAGAGTTCTACCGGCCCGGACAACAAGGCAGGCATATTCAACATAACGGGGGTTGGGCCCCAAATCATTTTGACCACATCATTGGCGATCAAAATAACGGCATAGGTTCCCAGTACCTGAGCCAGGTGATCACGAGTGACCAGCTTGCGCAGAATGAGAATTTCCAAGGCAATACCGACCAGGGCTGTCACCGCCACCGCCACCACAATGGCGGCGGTAAAAGACCCTGTACGCTGCATGGTTTCCGCGGCCACATAGGCTCCCGCCATATAGAGGGAGCCGTGGGCCAGGTTCATGATATCCATAATGCCGAAGACCAACGTCAGGCCCGCGGCAATCAGAAACAACATCAAACCAAACTGCAAACCATTCAGCAATTGCTCGCTAATCAGAATGAGCGACATGCTTTTACCACCTGTGAATCTTAATTAAGTTTGCATTCTTTGGCGTAGACGTCCTGGTAGGAGTCAAACACCTTGCTGACCATACGGTTCACAAGACGTCCGTCCTGATCCTTGACCACTTCACGCAAGTAGTAAGCCTGCACGGGGAAGTTGTTGTTGCCGTAGGTAAATGGGCCACGAACCGAGTTGTAGTCGGCGGCTTTCAGTGCCTTGAGCACCGCTTCGCGGTCGGATACCTTGCCATCAACCTGTTTGACGGCGGCGTCAATAGCCAGAATCACGTCATAGGCCTGAGCAGCGTAAACCGATGGATAGCGGCCGTCGTAGGCTTTGCGGAACTCTTCCACAAAGGTCTTGTTGGCAGGAACATCCAGGTCAGGCGACCACTGAGCCGTGTTCAACATGCCCAGGATAGGCTCGCCCACGGCGGGGATGATGTCCTCGTCACCCGAGAAGGCTGGGCCCAGCAACACCACATCTTTATTCAGGCCAGCGGCCACGAACTGTTTGATGAAGTTGATGCCCATGGCACCGGGCAGGAAGAAGAACACGGCCTGGGGCTTGGCCGCACGGATCTGTGCCAGTTCAGCCGAGTAGTCAATCTGGCCCAGCTTGGTGTAGAGCTCGTCGTTGACGGGTTTGCCGTAACCACGCTTGAAGCCGTTCAGGTGATCCTTGCCGGCCGGATAGTCAGGGGCAATGATGAACATTTTTTCGTAGTTGCGATCCGCAGCCACTTTACCGGCGGCCTCGTCAAAGGCGTCGTTCTGGTAGGACACACCAAAGAAGTACGGATTACAACCGGCACCGGCCAGTTGGCTGGGGCCCGGGTTGCTGGTCAGGTAAGGCACTTTGGCCGAGAACAGGGCGGGAGCCACTGCCAGTGCCACGTTGGAACCCACGGGGCCGGTAAAGAAGTCGATCTTGTCGCGCTGCACGAAGCGATTGACCAATTGGCGGGCCTGGTCGGGGTTACCGGCCATATCCTGTTGAATGAACTCGGCCGGGAAACCGCCCAGCTTGCCGTCCAGTTGTTTGATGGCCAGATTAAAGCCATCACGAACTTCACCACCAACGGCAGCGAACGGACCGGATGTGTCCATTGCCATCCCCACTTTGATGGTATCGGCATGAGCCAAAGAACCGCCAAAAGCCGCCGCCAGAGCTACGGTCAATGCAATACGTTTCATGTTATCTCCTTGCGCCACCGCGCTTATAGGCTGTCTTTAAATAAGATGCACAGCAGATCGAACTACAAATTCAACTATGCCAACCATTCATTTATAAATAGTTTAGTTATGAAACAATTTTGCTGGCAAGCTGTGGTTTTTACCTACACCCCTCAAATGCCCTGGTAATTCGACAGGAAACAAAGCCCCGTGCCAATCCCATGGACGGATAAGCACTATAACGACTGTAGGGATAGCCGTTTATGCAGGTTTTCCTTGATTTTGTTAACAATCCCGCACTAAGCGCGCTGCTAAACTGAAGGCTCGCCTCATTATTGGAGATCCCATGCGTATTTCCCATTCTCTGTGCCGCCTTGTCCTTGGCAGCGCCCTGCTCGCCCCTTTCCTGAGCAATGCACAGTCCTCGGAATCCGTTTATCTGGCTGACCTGGCCAAGTCCAACAAGCAAGTGGCCCAGCAGTATCAGAGCCTGATGCAGGACGTCGCCAAAAACGCCAGCTGGGTTAAAGATTTCGGTACGGCTTCGCCGGGCGAAACCGTTTCTCTGGATGGCCACGACTACCAGGTTTTCCAGGGCTGCAAACCCCATGACTGCACCAGCTCCAGCTACGTAGTGCTACTGGACACTCAAAAGCAGACCATCTCCTACGGTGCTTTTGTGGAAAACAAGGAATCAGGCCCAGGTTTGGCCAGCAGCCAGATTCAATGGCTGGGCAATCCCGAGTTTGATCAGATCCGCCTGATGTCACCGGCCCTGTTTTAAAAAAAACAGCACTTGACCTTGCCCCCGTGGCAAGCCTTAAGCTGACTCCATTGTTTTTATCAAAGGAGTCAGCTATGTCCACCTTCTCCGTACCCGACATGACCTGCGGCCACTGTGTACGCAGCATCACTGAAGCCATTCAGGCTGTTGCCCCTCAAGCCACCGTCAGCACGGATCTGGAAAAACACCAGGTTACCGTTCAAGGTCTGGATGGCGCACAAGCCCTGAAAGTGATTGAAGAAGCGGGTTACACCCCCAGCGCCCTGTAAGCACAATGCGCCTTTCAAGGTGCCAGCGCTTCAGAGCCAATAAAAAGGCCGGTTGATACCGGCCTTTTTTTCATGCTGCTTCGTTTAGCACGCACATACCGTCAACAACTGACAGGCTCTTGTGTGGTGTCAGCCGGGTCTGTCAATATTGACCGCAAGAATCGGAGTGCTTGCGATGAAAGACCCGCGTATTCTGGCTTCGTAATTGATGATGTCAGGATCCCTGCCCTATGACTACGAACTCTGCTTACAAAACCGACGATCAGCGCTGGGCGGCTGTGCAGGCACGAGACCCCGCTGCCGATGGCCAGTTCGTCTATGCGGTGCGTACCACAGGCGTGTACTGCCAACCCAGCTCAACAACACGCTTGCCCAAGCGCGAGAATGTCGAATTTTTCGATTCGCCCCAGAACGCTGAAGCAGCAGGCTATCGTTATAGCCGTAGGGCCCATGGCTCTCAAACCAGCGCCGCAGCCGAACGGGCCGCCATCGTGGCTCGTGCCTGCCGCCTGATCGAAACCTCGGAGACGCCGCCATCGCTGGACACGCTGGCAGCCGCGGTGGGCAAAAGCCCCTTCCATTTTCATCGGCTGTTTAAAGCCGAAACAGGTCTGACGCCCAAGGCATACAGCTCGGCCTATCGTGCTCGCAGACTGCGCGAGGAACTGAGCAGTCCGGATACGACCATCACCAATGCGATCTACGACAGCGGATTCAACTCCAACAGCCGATTCTACGAAGCCTCTGAACAGCTGTTAGGCATGCGTGCACGGGACTACCGGGCTGGAGGGGCCGGTGCTGTCATCCGTTTCGCTGTAGGTCAGTGCTCTCTAGGAGCGATTCTGGTAGCCCAAAGCCAACGCGGCATCTGCGCCATCTTGCTGGGCGACGATCCCGATCAACTGGTTCGTGACCTGCAAGATCAGTTTCCCAAAGCCGAAATCATCGGCTGCGACGGGGAGTTCGAGCAATTGATCGCTCAAGTCGTGGGCTTCATCGAAACGCCCTCTATTGGCTTGCACCTGCCACTGGATGTACAAGGAACGGCCTTCCAGGAACGAGTCTGGCGCGCGCTCTGTGAGATCCCGCCAGGCGTCACCGTCAGCTACACCGACATCGCCGAACGCATAGGCTCGCCCAAAGCTGTGCGTGCCGTGGCCCAGGCTTGCGCCAACAACCACATTGCCGTGGCCATCCCATGCCACCGCGTCGTACGACGCGATGGCGATCTGGCCGGTTACCGCTGGGGGATAGACCGAAAACGTGAACTGCTACGCCGCGAAGTACAAGACTGATAGTCGGCTGCCTGCCCAATCATCAAGAACGAGTTTTGAAGGCAAGAAACGGAGTTCCCCGTCAGGCCAGGACACATACGATGTGAGCTCCCAATAGAAATACAGGAGATTTCACTCATGGCTTTGCTTGATGGAAAGGTTGCCCTTGTTACCGGCGCATCCTCTGGTATTGGACGCGCCATCGCATTGAAGTTTGCTGAGCAGGGAGCGGCACTTGTTCTTACGGCAAGGCGTAGCGCATTGCTTGATGCCGTCGCCAAGGAGATCCGGCAGTCTGGCGGCCGTGCCGAGTTTGTGACGGGGGACATTACGCAGGCTGAAACCCATGAGCAACTGATCGAAGCCGCGAACAGCAGATTCGGTGGGCTGGATATTGCGATCAATAACGCCGGTATTGTCGGTGCCCTCAAGCCGCTGGCCGAGATGTCACTGGAAGAATGGCAAACAACACTGGATACCAATCTTGAGGCAGCCTTTCTGGGTGCCCGTAGCCAGATTCCAGCCATGCTCCATCGCGGTGGCGGTTCGATTGTTTTCACCTCGAGCTTTGTGGGCACCAGTGTCGGCCTACCCGGGATGAGCGCTTATGGTGCCGCCAAAGCGGCACTCATGGGACTGGTCAAAGGCATCACTGCAGACTATGCGGCGCAAGGAATACGAGCTAACGCTCTATTGCCTGGCGGAACTGACACAGACATTGCCGGGGATCAGAGCACCAAGGATTGGGCGGCGGGGCTGCACGCCATGAAGCGAATCGCCCAACCTGAAGAAATTGCGTCCGCAGCGCTCTTTCTGGCCAGCTCCATGTCCAGTTTTGTGACCGGATCAGCCCTGTTCGCCGATGGCGGCAATGCTGCCGTGAAGTGATAGACGACGGTTCAGCCCAGTTGTCCTAACACCGGGAATGTCTTGAGCACCCAGATCGCAAACCGCGCCAGCTCGCCGGTTGCCATGGCCCAACCCATCACAATCAGCACCAGACCCGCCCCCCAGCGCACATAGCGCCCGATCTTCCTGATCTGGGTCATGCGCTGCAAGAAGGGGGTCAGGAAGCAGGCGGCCAGGATGAAAGGTACGCCCAGACCCAAAGCGTAGACGGACAACAGGATACTGGCCTTGCCCGCACTGGCCGTGCTGGCTCCCATCATCAAAATGCCCGCCAGAATCGGGCCGATGCAGGGAGTCCAGCCAAAGCCGAACGCCAGCCCCATTACCGTTGCCCCGCCAGGGCCTGCCGCTTTGCCGGATTCAAAGCGATAGTAGCGTTGCAGGCTCATGGGCATGCGCAGCACCCCCATCACACTCAAGCCCGCCAAAGCCACCATGACACCTGCCGCCACATTCAACTCATAGCGATAGGCCATCAACAGCTGACCAAGGTAAGAGAGGCTGGCTCCCAAGGCGATAAAAACCAGCGAAAAGCCAGCCACAAAACAAACGCTGCGGCCCAGTAGCTGGCTGCGCTTGACCTGCGTATACACCTGCCCGTCCCCGGCCAGATAAGACAGATAGCCGGGAACCAAGGGCAAGACGCAGGGGGAGAGAAACGAAGCCATCCCCGCCAGAAACGCCGTTATCAGGGCGATCAGGCCCAAATCCAAAGACACTATTTCCATATCAAGGGGCCGTGGCAGGTTCCGCTGCAGGGGCGGCCGGCATACGCATACGTTCGCGCGCCAGTTGCAAGCCCTGGTTCACGACCTTGGCGGTTTCCGAATCGGGTGGAAACTGCGCCAGCAAACGCTGCCAGTAGTCGATCGCAGCCGGATACTCCTCTTTATGCAAAGCGGCAGCGCCGGCCAGCATCAAGCCCAATGGCTCTTCGGGATACAGCTCCAGCGATCGCTTGACCAAACGACCCGGCAAACCGTCCAAGGTATCGACACCGGCCAGCAGCATGGATTCCGCATACTCAGCCAATGCCGTCGGGTCTCCATCCACCACGGCCATGGCCTTGGCATACGCCTGTGTCGCTTCCTGATGGCGGCCGTAATAGCGATGTGAACGGGCCATCATCAACCAGGCGCCCGGATCGTCCGGGTTTTCTTTCAGACGCTGCTCCAGACGGGCCACCATGGCCTCAATATCCACGGGCTGTGCGTTGGCTTGCTGCTGCACGGCGGCAGGATCGAGCATGGCCGGATTGCCCAGATAAAAGTACAAGGCGATAGCCGCGACCGGAATGCTGACCATCAAGGTCCAGGCCAGCTTCGGTGCGCCTGCTTGCTGCACAGATTCCGTTTTCAGCCCTTCGTTTTCTTCCAGCACACGCTGGCGCAAATCCATCTGCGCCTGTTCAAAGTCCTGGGCAGACAAGACACCGGCCTGCTTGTCCCGTTCGATTTCCTTGAGCTGCTCACGCAAAATCGCCAGATTGGCCTGCTTGTGTTCAACCACACGCTGCACGGCGGGCTTGCGCTTGACGCTCAACATCAAATACACCGCGCACAGCAGCACCAGTAGCGCGGCCACAATATAAAAAACAATAGTCACGATTGTTCATCCCGAGAAGAGCCCTGCAAGAGAGCATCGGCTTGACGACGTTGTTCCTCGGTCAAGGCCGTGTCATCACCCGCGCGGCGTCGACGGCGCAGCGTAAAGGCATAGACCAGAAAGCCAGTCAGCAATAACAGAGCTGGCCCGAACCAGAGCAGCAAGGTGGTGGATTTAAAGGGCGGGCGATACAAAATGAAGTCGCCATAGCGATCCACCATATACGTGCGAATCTGATCGGGGCTGCGCCCCTGCCCCAACTGCTCCATGATCTGCTGACGCAAGTCCACCGCCAGCTCGGCACGCGATGCCGCAATGGATTCGTTCTGGCACACCAGACAACGCAGCTCGGCCGCAATTTCCAGCATCACCGATTCCTGGGCGCCCTGTTCCCCCGACTGGGCCTGCGCCGCCGGCACCAGAAACCACACACTGGCCATCAAGGCCACCATCCATTGACGCATCATCATGGCTGCTGCTCCAAACGACGGATCAAAGGCAACAAGGTTTCCTCCATGGATTCACGCGACACGGGGCCTATGTGCTTGAAGCGCACAATGCCCTGCTTGTCGATCACAAAGGTTTCCGGCACACCGTACACACCGAAATCAATGCCCACACGACCGTCCCTGTCCATGACAGAGACTTCATAAGAATTGCCATTGCGTAGCAGCCACTCGCGGCTTTCTTCAGGTACGTCCTTGTAGTTCAAGCCCACAATCGGCACCTTGTGCTTGGTGGACAGCTCTTTGATGAAAGCATGTTCGGTCAGGCACGGGTAGCACCACGAGGCCCACACGTTCAGCAACCAGACGCGTCCCTTCATTTGCTCACCCGAAAAACTGGCTTCGGGATTGTGCAATTGAGGCAGGCTGAACGCCGGAGCCGGTTTATCGACCAAGGGCGAAGGCACTTCGCTGGGCTTCAAGGTCAAACCAATGCCCAGAAATACCAGCAACAGTACAAAACCGATCAAGGGAACAGTAAAACGGTTCATGCCTGCACCTGCGTATTCATGGCTTTGTTTTGCACAGCGGCACGGGTTTGCTTGGCGCGATAACGTCGATCACTGATTGCCAGCGCACCGCCCAAGGCCATCAGCAAACAACCCAGCCAGATAAAGTCCACCAGAGGCTTGTAGTACAGACGAACACTCCAACCGCCCTGATCAAAGTTGTCGCCCAGCGCCACGTAAATATGACGCAAGCCATTGGCGTTGATGGCCGATTCCGTCATGGGCAAGGCCGAGGACAGATAGGTGCGCTTTTCCGGATACAAGGTGGACACCACCTTGCCATCCTGCAGCAGTTCTACCGTGCCGCGTTCGGCCGAATAGTTCGGGCCCGGCACAATACGCACGCCCTGGAAGCGCGCGTCATACGCGCCCACCTGCGCCGTCTGACCGGGTTGCAACAAGACATCGGTTTCTGTCTCGTAGTGGCTGACCATGGTCACCCCCAGGACAAAGACAGCGACCCCGATGTGGGCCAGGTGCTGACCCAGCCAACTGCGTGGTTGCGAGAACACGCCGGAACGCGTGGCGCGCACACGCTTGACCACATCAAACAAGCTGCCCAAAACAATCCACATGGCCAGACCCGCGCCCAAGGCGGCGGTGCCCTGCCACTGGCCGTACAACAAAGGAATGGCTGCACCCAGCACGATGCTGAACACGATCACCAGGGCCAGTTGGCGCACCATATCCATCATGCTGGCACGCTTCCAATTCGCCATGACGCCAAACACGATCAGAACCAGAGCCGGGATCATCAAAGGCACAAACACCTTGTTGAAATAAGGTGGCCCCACGGAGATTTTGCCCAGGCCCAGCGTATCCATAATCAGGGGATACAAGGTGCCCAACAGCACCGTGCCCGTCACCACTACCAGCAAAACGTTGTTGACCAGCAGCAAGGACTCACGCGACACCACGGCAAACTGCCCACCTGCTCCGACACGCGGTGCGCGCCAGGCAAACAGGATCAGGGAGCTGCCCACAATGACGGCGAACAGACTCAGAATGAACACACCTCGGGCCGGATCTGTAGCAAACGCGTGTACTGAGGTCAGCACGCCGGAGCGCACCAGGAAAGCGCCCAAAATGGACAGCGAGAAGGTGCTGATTGCCAGCAACACGGTCCAGTTCTTGAAGCTGCCACGTTTCTCCGTGACCGCCAGCGAGTGAATCAGGGCGGTCCCCGCCAACCACGGCACAAAGGAGGAGTTCTCTACCGGGTCCCAGAACCACCAGCCGCCCCAACCCAGCTCGTAGTAGGCCCACCAGCTACCTACGGCAATACCCAAGGTCAGAAACAGCCAGGCCGAGGTTGTCCAGGGACGCGACCAACGCGCCCAACTGGCGTCCAGACGGCCTGCCAGCAAAGCGGCAATCGCAAAAGCAAAGGCCACCGAAAAGCCCACATAGCCCATATACAGCAAGGGAGGGTGAACAATCAGGCCAATATCCTGCAAGAGCGTATTCAGATCCAGACCTTCAGCCGGAACCGGGAACATGCGCTCAAAGGGGTTGGAGCTAATCAACACAAACAGCAGAAAACCGGCGGTAATCAGACCCAAGACGCCCAGCACACGGGCCAGCATGGCTTCCGGCAAGGAACGCGAATAAATGCTGACAGCAAAGGCCCAACCCGTTTGCATGAACATCCACAGCAGCAGCGAGCCCTCATGCCCGCCCCACACAGCAGCAATGCGGTAGAACAAAGGCAGTTTGGTGCTGGAGTTCTGCGCCACATAGGCGACAGAGAAATCAAAGCTCACAAAGGACCAGGCCAGACACAGCAAACTGAAGGCCACCAAACCGAATTGCCAGCGGGCTGCGGGACGTGCAAAAGCCATCCAGGCCAAATTGCCACGCCAGGCACCATACAAGGACACAATGCCTTGGGCCAGCGCCAGTACAAAAGTCAGAATCAGGGCAAAGTGTCCAAGCTCCGGGATCATGGCTGGGCTCCTTGTTTCGCGCGCTCGGCCTGCTCCATGGCATGCATGGCCTCGGGCGGCATGTAGTTTTCATCGTGCTTGGCCAGCACTTCTTCCGCCACAAAATGGCCCTGCTCGTTCAAGCGACCTTGGGCCACCACGCCTTTCCCCTCTTGAAACAGGTCCGGCAAAATTCCCGTATAGCTGACAGGCACCTGGGCCGCGCCGTCTGTCACCACAAAGTTCACGGCCATGCCTTGGGCGCCACCACGGCGGATGCTGTCCATCTGCACAATGCCACCCACCCGGAAGGTCCGGTTTTCAGGGCTTTGCCCCTGGCTGACTTCAGTAGGGGTAAAAAAGAACACCAGGCTGCTTTGGAAGGCATTGAGGATCAGGGCGGTTGCCGCCCCCAGCACGATCAATGCGCCCAGAATCAGGACCAGACGATTTTGTCGCTTAGTCATGGCGCTGGCCCCCCAGGGCGCGCTCGTCACGTACCCGCTGCCAGGCCCGTGCCCGCCCTGCCCGGACGCTGAGCACTTCACCCAGCATCAACACGGTACAGGCCAGCACCGAGCCCCACACATACACGGCATAGCCGCCCATAGCGAAAAAATCGCCCACACTCGACCAATGCATCATCAGCCCTCCGTCAAGTTGCGAACCCAGGCGGTATGCGCCTCACGTTCAAGAATCAAATTGCGCACCCGGTACAGTGCGATGGCAATGCTGTAGCACCACATGGCCAGACTCATCAGCAACATGCCCGTCAGCATGACGGTGGCCATGGATGGCGAGCTGGTCAGCGATACCGAAGCCCCCTGATGCAAGGTGTTCCACCACTGCACCGAGAAATAGATAACGGGCACATTCACCACCCCGACCAGGGCCAGGATGGAAGCGGCTTTGTCAGCGCGACGTGGGTCGTCAATGGCACCACGCAAGCCCATGAAACCCATGTACAAAAACAGCAGCAGCAATTCGGAAGTCAGACGGGCATCCCAGACCCACCAGGCGCCCCACATAGGCTTGCCCCACAGGGCTCCGGTTACCAGGGACAAGACCGTACAGATCGCCCCGGTCGGGGCCAGCGCGGCTGCCATCATGGCGGCGGTGCGACTGTTGAAAACCAGGCAGATCAAGGACCAGAAGCCCATGGCCAGATAGATCAGCATGGACATCCAGGACACGGGCACATGCAGAAAAATGATGCGATAGCCTTCGCCTTGCTGGAAGTCGGTAGGGGCCAAAAAGAAGCCTACATAAGCGCCGACCAGAAACAGCAGAAAGGCCAGGATGGCAGCCCAAGGGATAATGCGTCCGGCCAGAACATAGAAGTTTTGAGGAGCGGCGTAGCGATACAGAAAGTTCATGGAATTTACTCAAGAGCAAGGCGCAACGCCGCTGCCGTGGCAGGTGGCGCAAAGAACAAAGCCAACAGTAAAAAAGCGGCCAGAACGGACAGATGCGCTTGCGCACCCAATCCTGCCTGAACCGCTTGCACCGCCCCCGCCCCGAAAACCAGCACGGGCACGTAAAAGGGCAAAATCAATAAAGCCAGCAAAACCCCTGCCGAGCGCAGGCCCAACACCAGAGCCGCGCCAATCGCCCCCAACAAGGTCAGAACGGGCAGGCCCAGCGCCAGGGACAGCATCAGCACGCCCAGGCTGGACGTAGGCAGGCTGAATTGCAGCCCCAGAATCGGAGCCAGCAAAAGCAAGGGCAGGCCTGTCAAAAAGGTATGCGCCAGCACCTTGCCCAAAACCCAAAGGCTAAGCGGCAGGTGAGAAAACAGAACCTGCTCCAGTGCACCATCCTGCTCGTCCTGTTCAAACAGGCGGCTTAGCGACAGCATGGTCGCCAGCAAGGCCGACACCCACAGCACGCCAGGCGCCATCTTGGACAGCAAGGCCGCATCCGCCCCCACACCCAAGGGAAACAGGCTGCACACCACCAAAAAGAAAACCAGTGGAATCAGGACATCGCCGGGGCGACGCATCGCCAGGCGCCACTCGCGCTTCATCAAGGCTAAAAAGAGACTCAACATGCCTGCCCCAGATCCAGATGCTGCACCTTCAAATCCCAGGGCAAGGTCTGGTGGCTAGTTAGAATGACAGCGCCCTGCTTATGCAGATGCTGCGCAATCAACTCGCCCAGAAACTTCTGACCGGCGCTGTCCAGCGCAGTCAGCTGCTCGTCCAGAATCCACAAGGGGCGATTGCTCAGAGACAGGCGCACCAGAAACACGCGGCGACGTTGTCCGGCTGACAGTTGCCGTACAGGCACACGACGGTAAGCCAGCAAACCGCCAGCCAACAACGCTTGGTCGCAAGCGTCCCGCTCTAGGGGAACGCGATCCTGCATAAGCAGGCTGTCCAGATTTTCTTGCACCGACAAGCTGCCATTCAGCCCCGGCGCATGCCCGCCATACACCAGCTGCCGTCGGTAATCGCTATCGTTGCTTTGCACGGGACGGTCGTGCCAGATCAGTTGGCCTTCGTCGGCCTGGGCGATATTGGCCAGGATACGCAACAAGCTGGTTTTGCCGCTGCCATTGGGCCCACTGACCAAACAACATTGGCCAGCTTCAAGCCTTAGGCTCAGCTCGGAGAACACACGACGCTGGCCCCGTCTACAGGTCAGCGAAACAGCTTGAAGCACAGCAACCCCTTGTCAAGAAAGCAAACAGAGCGAAGCCGCCCCTGAAAAAAGGCGGCTTGCTTAGCTCGCTAAGTAAAGACGAGCCCTCTTCAAGACAGGGGATGTTTTACTTAGTTCCACAATACCCACGAGAAACTCAAGCTTATTGATCTAGGCCAATCCGGGTTCAAGGCTGCATTCTTGATAAGATGCTGCCTTAGTACTTTCTTTGAGCAATAAACCATGAGCACCCCAATCACCCTGACTCCCCAGCCCCTCAGCCCCGAGGCTTTTGCTCCTTATGGCTGGATGTTGGGTAAAGGTCTGGCCACGGCGCCAGCGACGGCCGCCTTCAGCAATGCCGCCACTGACTTCTGGCACGAACATGCGTTTGACACAGGTCCAAGCGGTCAGACCGAAGTGCTATGGGTGAATTACCGCATTCAAGACCCCAACATCACGACCCTGGAAAACCACCTGCTGACGCAACAGGCACTGATCCCGCTGACTGGCGAAGTGATCCATATCGTGGCTGACAGCAAGCCCGAAGGAGGTCCGGATTTGTCGACCCTGAAAGCCTTTCGCATTCCTCAAGGGCAAGGCGTCTGCATGCGCCCCGGTTGCTGGCACAGCAGCCGTGTAGCCGGAGGTGAAGTCGCCTGTCTGATGCTGACGCGTATCTCTACCACGGTAGATCTGGTCGCCCATTTGAACGAGGGCAAACCCGCCACGGAAAGCGAGTTGCGTCCTCTGGAACAAAGCGTGGTGGTGGCGCTATAAGGTGCCCGCAGCAGAGCGCGACCATCGCTCTGCCCGACACCCGCATCAAAACGTCGATGCCGCGCCGTATTTCAGCGCCAGCTCAATAAAGGCGCGCATTGCAGCAGATTGATAGGCACCCTTGCGCTGCATCAAAATGGCCCGCCGTTGCGGCGGGGCCGGGTCCAGACTCACAGCCACCAAATACTCGCTATTGCCGGCAATCGCGGCAGGCAACAAGGTCGCCAGACCCGTGCGCCGAACCACCTCGATCACGGCATTGAGCGAGTTCGACTCCATCGAAACCTTCAAATCCAGATCATGCTGACGGCAATGGCGTTCGATCTGCCCACGCGTGGCGAACTCGGGCGTCAACAAAACCAAAGACTCACGCATCAGCGTGTCCCTATCGATGCTGCGGCGCTCGGCCAAGGGGTGCGTGCGGCTCATCACCAACGCCAGCGTCTCCACCAGTAAAGGCTGAAACTCCACGGCAGCCGAAGTCGGCTTTTCAAAAGCGATACCAATATCCAGCTCGTCTTCGACCAATTGCGTTTCCACACGCTCCTGCAGCATTTCCTGCACCACCAGGCGCACATTGGGATAACGGCGGTAAAAGGCCTCTACCAGAGGGCCAATCAAGTAAGACGTAAAGGTAGGCGCCACCGCCACTCGCAAGGAGCCTCGACTCAAATCGCTGACGTCATGCAAGGCCCGCCGCCCTTCTTCCAGATCCTGCAAGGCTTGCCGGGCATAGCGCAAGTAGACCTCGCCCGCATCCGTCAAACGCACAAGACGTCCGGTGCGATCAAACAGTTGTGCGCCCAGATGTTCTTCCAGCTGGCGTACCTGCTGAGACAAGGCCGGTTGAGACACGTGCAAGGCGCGTGCGGCGCGGGTAAAGCTTTGATACTGGGCAACCGCCAGAAAATAATTAAGATGGCGCAAAAGCATAAGGGACCCTTCTATAAGCAAATCCAATGCAAAGCATCAGAAATCGGTATTTTACCTTATGACCCTGAAGGGTTAATCTTCTATCCAAGCCGAACTACAAGGACAAGGATGAAAGACATTATCGACGGTTTCCTGAAATTCCAACGGGAAGCCTATCCCAAGCGCGCCAAGCTCTTCAAAAATCTGGCCACACAACAAAACCCCCGCGCTTTGTTTATCTCTTGCTCCGATAGCCGTCTGGTCCCCGAGCTGGTAACACAACGTGAACCCGGCGATCTGTTCGTGATTCGTAACGCTGGCAACATCGTTCCCTCCTATGGTCCGGAACCCGGTGGTGTGACCGCCTCCGTGGAATACGCCGTGTCCGCCCTGCGTGTATCCGACGTTGTGATTTGTGGACACTCGGATTGTGGTGCCATGACCGCCATTGCCTCCTGTCAGTGCCTGGACCATATGCCCGCTGTAGAACACTGGCTACGCTACGCCGACTCGGCCCGTCTGGTGAATGAAGCCCGCACCCACGCCAACGAGCAAGAACGAATTTCCTCCATGGTGCGTGAAAACGTGGTAGCCCAACTGGCCAATATTCAGACTCACCCTTCCGTGCGGCTGGCCATGTCCGAAGGCCGTTTGACCCTGCACGGCTGGGTCTACGACATTGAATCGGGCACGATCGACGCCTATGACGGTGGCAGCATGAAATTTGTGTCCCTGGCTGACAACCCGGATGTATGTGCTGCTCCCTTGGTACGCCGATAAGTTCCTAGCGGACAAAATAAAAAACGCCATGCAAATGCATGGCGTTTTTTTTTGCTACCTGCCTACGTTTATCCCCCCCTCAAAAACCTGTGCCTGTCTGTGTCAGGAATAAACGCCTCCCCACTATGATGGTCCTGATCCGATGATCTTTTCATCCCTCTGTTCCATCCGGGTCGCGCGTTCATCTTGAACATCACGATATAACAAGCAAAGCGCTGTTCAGAACATGCCGCTCGGAGACTCTTTTTTAATGGCTGAACAATGAAAAAAACATGTCTTGCCCTGGCCTTGATGGCCTTGCATGCCGGGACACAGGCACAAGGCTTCTCCAACACCTACTTTATCGGCGACAGCCTGACTGACAGTGGGCAGTTCGGCTCGCGCCTTACCACCAATCCAGGCCAGGTCTGGTCCCAGGTACTGGCTCAGAAACTGGGAACCGACGCGGCCCCTAGCAGCCAAGGTGGTAACAACTATGCCGTCGGCGGAGCCCGCGTGGCTATCGATGAGCTGCTGGATCCCAGCAAGCCTCCCAGCCCCACTAATCCCCCTTTGCCCGCCATGACCACGCAGACCGCTCAACTGCTGGCCATGCACAATGGACGCCTGGACGGACAGGCCCTGTACACCGTCTGGGGTGGCGCAAATGACTTGTTTGCCGCCGTAAAAGATCCGTTCAATATGTCCCAAATCGTGGCTGATTCCGTCGGCAATCAAGCCGCCTTGATCAACACGCTATCGCAAGCGGGCGCTCGCTACATTCTGGTCCCCAACATTCCTGATCTGGGCATGACTCCAGAGTTCGCCGGCTCCCCTATCAGCGCGGGTATCGCCACCTTGCTCAGTGACAGCTACAACCAGGCGTTTACCCAGCAGCTCAGTTCCAGTGCTGCCAATATCATCCCCTTGAACGTCTCGGCGCTATTGCACGAAGTGGCTGCCGACCCGCAGGCCTACGGCTTCAGCAACGTCAATACAGCAGCTTGCGGCAGTGTGTCCTCTCGCCTGTGTACGCCTGCCGATCTGGTGGCTCCTGGTGCGGACCAAAACTATCTGTTTGCTGATGGTGTCCACCCCACGTCAGGCGGCCATGCTGTTATTGCCGACTATGCCCACGCTGTCGTCAGCGCCCCCAGTCAGGTCGCCATGCTGGCCTCCGCAGCCAATACCGCCGGGCAGATGCAAATGCAGCACATTGACCGTCGTCTTCAAACCGTCAGTTCGTCACAAGACAGGGATCTGGCAGTCTGGTTCCAGGGCGAGGCCATCACGCGTAATGGCAGCAGTGCGAACTCACGTCTGGATGGCGCGCAGGCAGCCTGGAAGCTGGGTTTGGATAAGCGTCTGGCTGATTGGACGATAGGTGCCTACCTGTCTTACGACAATCTGGATGGCGATACGGACGAAAAAGGCACTTATAGCCAGAAGCGTCAGTCCGCTGGTCTGTACGGCCGCTGGCAGACCGAGAATCTATGGGTGAACGCCCAGCTTTTCTACAGCGATCTGGACAATAAAACCCGCCGTCATATCCGTCTGGGTGCCACCACACGCGAACACCAGGCCAAAGCAGGCGGCAGCCAATACGGCGGCAAGATCAGCACGGGTTACGACTGGCAGGCCGGTGCCGTCACCCATGGCCCGCTGTTAAGCCTGAGCATGCAGAAATCCAAGATCAAGGCTCTGTCGGAAGATGGCCGAGGTTTGTCTACCTCCATGGGTTTTGATGCTCAGGACCAGACCTCGGTACAAAGCAGCCTCGGTTACCAGATCAATGTTGCTGTCAGCAATCAGTGGTCCGTTCATGCCTCCGCACAGTGGCTGCATGAATTCAAGAAACCGGCAGAGCTGCTGGGCGCGCGCTTGCAGGACGGCGTCTACAACCACCGCCACTTTTATCTGCCTACGGATCAGGAGCGCGTGCGTGACACAGGCCTGTTGGAATTGGGTGCGACGGGTCAGCTCAGCAATAACTGGACGCTGGGAGCCGGTGTCAGCACCCAAGTGGGTAAAGGCACCAGCGCTCAAACAGCCTTGTATCTGAATACGGCTTACCGCTTCTAAGTTGGCAAGTCTTCAAAACTATTGCGGCATCCTGGCCTGGCCCGGATGCCGCAATTTCAATCTGCTTTATGTACCGAACTGCTAGTCAGCCCAATAAGGAATCCAGGGTCTGATTCAGCGTTTCCAAAGTGGTACCAACCGCCGGTAGCTTTGTCACTTTTCGACCATCCACAAACAGCAAGGTCGGATAGGATTGCGCGCCCAAAGCCCGAGCCAGGGCAAAATCAGCCAAGGCTTGTTCCCGGCCTGAACCGTCAGTCAAATGGCGTCGCACAGCATCTACGTCCAGGCCATTGACAGCAGCAATCCCCTGGCAGACCTCCGGATCAGACAAGCTGCGTCCGTTCAAGTAGAAAGCCTGCTGCAACTCGTGCACCCAATGAATGGCCTGCTCCGGATCTTGCGCTCGCAGCACCGCCAAGGCCGTGGCCGCTTCCAGTGAATCCATAACAGTCGAGCCCTCCTCTGCCAAGGCCTTATAAGCAGCCCCAAACGTCGCCCCCGTCATTTGCGCGATGCGCTCGTTGGATTCGGAAATATAAGGGTAGCGGGACATGGGAGCAGCCCGGTCACCCACGAACAAGCCACCCGAGACAGCGGTAAAAGGAATGCGATGCTTGTTAGCCGCCTCGAACTCGACCATGCGTTCGGCAAAACCCCAGCACCAACCGCAATACACATCCTGCACATACACAATCGAACGAGCGGGTAAATTGAATGTGTTCATGACATTCCCTAAAAATGGTGTAGCTTCCCGGAATGGGAGAGAAACGGCACTCCTGATCCTAGCCCCCAGACATGAAATGACGCAGAGGATAAAAAGACGAGGACTCCACTTTATTGAATAAACGTCAGGCAATAAACTTCATTTCCTGACGGGTGGCAGCCTCTCGCGGCTCGATATTTCAAGCGGCCTGCAGCAGCACAGGCCTCACCGCGCTGAAGCTTGTAAAACAAGATCCCAAAACTGTGAGACAAGCCCAGGCTTCTGAGCCCAAACCCGCTCCTGTGTTGGAATCACACGACCTTCATGGCTCCCTTGAAAGCCCGACCGGCTTTACCTTCCCGGCAAAATGCTTTTATAGTGTGGCTTCGATTCATTTCCCGTGAGGTATTCGTCCAATGCGCCACTAATGCCGCCGTCCCCTAGACGGCCAGTCTCCACCCGCCCCCACTACGACTCAGGGGGAGTTCCTGGCATTAATGGAAGCATGACGCGTGACGAATCCTTATCTGACGCTGGAAGGCGTGTCCTATACCTTGCCGCAAGGCAAGACCCTGTTTTCCCAACTGAACGAAACCTTCGACTCGCGGCGCACTGGCCTTGTCGGACGCAACGGTGCAGGCAAAACCATTCTGGCTCGAATCCTGGCCGGAGAAATTCAGCCTAGCAGCGGCCGTTGCCTACGCTCGGGAAAAGTGCATTATCTGGCGCAGCAAGTGGCTTCTGTCAGCGGCTTGCGCGTCGCCGATCTGGCGGGCGTAGGACCGGCACTGGACGCCCTTGCCCGGATTGAATCCGGCAGTAGCGCCGTAGAAGACTTCAATCTGATCGAAGACCGTTGGGATATTCGACAGCAATTGCAGGAAGCGCTGGAGCGCAATGGCCTGGGTCATCTGACTGCCGAGACGCCTGCCGAAACATTAAGCGGCGGCCAGGCCATGCGGGTGTCGCTGATCAATGCCTTGCTGTCTCAGGCCGATTTCCTGATTCTGGATGAACCCAGCAACCACCTGGATCGCGACAACCGGCTTGCGCTGATTGAGCAGCTACGACACTGGCCCCACGGCCTGCTGGTCATCAGCCATGATCGCCAACTACTGGACACGATGGAGCGCACTGTGGAGCTGTCTTCCCTGGGGCTGCGTAGCTATGGCGGCAATTACAGCCACTACGCCGAGCAGAAAGCCTTGGAGCAGCAAAGCGCCATGGACCAGCTGGAGCACCGCAAGCTGGAGCGTCAGCGCGCAGAAAGCACCATGCAAGAGCAGCGTCAACGTCAGGAGCGTAGACAGGCACGCGGCAATCAACAGGGCAAGCAGGCCAATCAGGCCAAAATCCTGCTGGACAGGCAAAAAGGTCGCAGTGAAGCCACCACCGGCAAGCTGCGCCAGCAACACGTGACGGCTCAAAAGCAGTTGGCACAACGCGTACAGGAGGCTGCCGAGTTGATCGAGCAGGACACCGCTATCAATCTGCACGCCCTGCCCTTGATGCCGCTGACCCGCCAGCGCGTTGTGGAACTGGATGAGGTGAAGCTCCCCTATGTCCCGGCCAACCAAGCCCTGGTCACACTGCTGTTAAGCGGCCAGCAACGAGTAGGAGTCATAGGTCCGAACGGCTGCGGCAAATCCACGCTGCTCAAGGTCATTACAGGCCAATTGGAGCCCCTTGCTGGCCACTGCAAAATAGTGCCACAACATGTTTACCTGGATCAGGGCTTGGCCGATCTGGACCCGCAGCAAACCGTGCTGGAACAAATACAGGCAGTCAACCGCAAAAGCAGCGAGGGCGATTTACGCATGCGTCTCGCACAGCTGGGACTGGACGCCCAAAAAGTCACCGGCCCCAGCGCTGCCCTGAGCGGTGGCGAACGCCTGAAAGCCGCCCTGGCCTGCGTGCTGTACGCAGATCCTCCACCACAACTGCTGCTTCTGGATGAACCCAGCAACCATTTGGATCTGCCTTCAACCTTGGCCCTGGAAACCATGTTGAGCAGCTACCAGGGCACGCTGATGGTGGTCTCGCACGACGATGCCTTCATGAACAATCTTGGGCTGACGGAACGGCTGGAATTTAGTGAAGAAGGCTGGAGATTGCTACCTTGGTAGCGGCGCAAAACATAAGTGGCGCTTTCCCGCTATCTGAACGACAACCACTTATAGCGGTGGGACCGAGGGCCAAATTCAGGGCGCACTCTTACAAAACCTGCTTAATGTTCCCAAGTAGTGCCTGCGCCAAACGCTCTGCTTCCTTGCCCCTTGTGTCCCAGCGATCAACCACCGCACCCACATAGGCCAGACGCGCATACTCCAAAGTCTTGGCTAGCTCCGCAGGTAGTTTAGGGATAGCCCACTCAGCAGCCTGCTCCTTAGTCACAAAATCCCCATGAACACCTGTTCGCCACATGCGCGCCAAGGTCAGCAGAACATTGCGCTCGTCTCCACGCAGCCCTTCATACAAGGGATCTACACCCTCCCGCATTGCTTGGCGTATATGCTCGATCGGCGTGGCAGGCATATCGGCCAGCACATCCCTACCCCACAACAACTGCGCCTGCTGGCGGGCCTGGGCCAAGAGCAAGGTGTATTCCGGGTCAGCAGCGGCGTCGGACAAGTAGCCCTCCTTGAAGGCATCCCGCAGCCATTCACCGTAAATGAACTCCACCTGGGCCGGATGAACATTGCGTTGAATATCTGCCAGACGACACACCACCAGCTCGATACAACGCGGACCACCAGGCGTGGCCGGATGAGGGGCTGAAACAGACAATAAAGCCGCAATCAGATCCTGACGCTGTTCATCTGACAGGGGAGCATCAACGACCGCCAATACATCCAGATCGCTTTGTGGCCGGAGCCCTCCGGCCACAGCGGAACCGTGCAGATAAAGAGCTTGCACATTAGGGGTCAAGATTTTTTGTACGAGTTCCAAGGTAGCGCGCAACTGGCTGTTTGGATTTTCTGAATCCAGCATTCAACAAAGTCTCTTCAAAAACAGGATTAGCGACATAAGACAGCCATCAAGGTTGGTGGCCCCTTCCTGCCATGCACCCTCACAAACCCCGACTGCCCGTCAAACTCTTAGCGCGTCGCTGGATACGAAACCGGACGCACCGGCCCTTTATAAAGCCCAAAGGCCAGACCCGCAATAATCGCGCAGATCGACAAGGCCTCCACAAAACTTACTTGCTCGCCCAATATCAGCATGGAACTGCCCAAACCAAACACCGGAATCAGCAAGGACAAGGGGGCTACCGTGGACACCGGATACAGCTTGAGCAAGGAATTCCAGCCCCAGTAAGAAAAGTGCGTAGCCAGATAAACCTGAAACAGAATCGACATGACCGACATCAGGTTGATCGCCTCTGGCAGAGTCGTGAAGGGTTCGGCCCCGTGCAGCCAGTAAGAAACCAGAAAAAGTGGAATAGGTGGAAACAGGCTGGCCCACACCATGAACGAGAAAATCTCCTTCACACCGGACAGTTTGATGATCACATTCCCGATACTCCAGGACACGGCACTCAACACAACCAGCACCAACCCGAAGGTGGCATCCCCACCACCCTGAGACAAGATAATGCCCACCAGGCCCACAAACGCGATCAAGGCTCCCAGCAGTTGCGTCGCTCGCAAGCGTTCCTTGAACAGCAAAGCGCCCCAGCCCATCGTAAAGAAGGCACTAAGCTGAATCAGCAGCGAGGCCACGCCCGGATGGACACCCACCTGAATGCCATAGTTGATAATCCCCCACATGCCCAGGCCAAAAATAAAGCCATAAATCACCACATAGCGAAACGGGATATTGGGTCTGGGAATGAAGAACACCAGCGGCAAGGCCGCCAGAGTAAAACGTATCCCCGTAAGCAGAAAAGGCTCCATGGAAAGCAAGCCCAGCTTGGTGATCGGGAAATTCACTCCCCAAACCAGAGTGACCAAAATGGCAAGAATCAGGTGTTTTTTTTGCATGTCCGACAGCTCCAGACAAGGCCGGGGGGTCAATTCCCCCGGCCTGCTCCACTAGTTGATTGAAAACCGCTTCTGCATCAGGCAAAGCCCCGCGATTTCCATCAACAAGTGATCAGCAGACAAGCGCTGCTCACTAGAGAGCGTGGGGATTTTCTTCAGGAAATTTCTGACTCGACCGGCATCGAAAAAGGGCACCCGATTCAAGAGATCGCTATGAAGGGTGTCACTGACAAACTGATGCAGCCGCGACTGAGGTGCCAGGCTGGCTGGCGGCGCACGGAAGTACTGTTTTTTGCGCTCGTAGATTTCAGCAGGCAGGTAAGGCCGCATTGCTTCACGCAAGGCGTACTTCTCCGTTTTGCCGCGTACTTTCATGGGAATGGACAGGTTGCACGCATACTCCACGACACGGTGATCCAGCAGCGGAGGACGTCCCTCCAGACTGCCTGCCATCTCCATGCGGTCACCCAGCGACGTCAGCACCAGATTGGGCAAACTGGATTTGGCCACCATATACAGGGCCCGATTCACAGGCGACCAGGACGCAAAGGAATGCGGCTTGAGGCGGTTATAGAACTGGCCATAGGGATCGCGATACGCATTTCTGTCCATAAAGCCCGTGCTGTACAGGCTGGCCAAAGGATCAAAAATTCCGGCCTGCCCATCCAGCCAGGAGACTTTGTGCCCCAACTCGCGATTCACCCAGGCCGTCCCTACTTCCTGACTGTCCAGATAGCGACCAGAACCTGCCCCCATCTGCTGCAACAACTCGGACACTACGGTCTGGTCCTGGCCCTGGTTGTCGTACAGCAGCATGTCACGGCGGCTATAGGGATAACCGGCAAACACCTCGTCTGCCCCTTCGCCGGTAATAACGGCTCGCATCCCATTGCTCTGTATAAATTTGCACAATAGATACTTGCCTACGCTATGAGCATTGGTGAAGGGCACTTCAGCGTGCCAGAGGGCATGTTCGTAATTGTCTGCAAGGTCGTTAGAGCTGACGCTAAGCACATTCATGTGTGCTTGATTGTGCCGGGCAGCGATCTCGGCAAAATGACGCTCGTCGTAGCCTTCTTCACCCTCAAAAGACAGGTGAAATGCTTGCAATTTCTGACCTTGCAGTTGCGTGCACATGCCCAGCATGGCTGAAGAGTCCAGGCCGCCACTCAGGCAAACCCCAATTGGTACATCCGCATGCAGACGCAGTTTGACCGACTCCTCGACCACTGCGCGCAGCCCCTCAATCTGCTCTTGTTCAGAACGCACTTCCTGAATCTGGCCTGAATCCGGAAAGCTCCAATCCCAATAGCTCTCGGTCTGAACGCCGCTTTGATCCACGATCAGCCAAGAGCCTGGTCGCACGCTGCGGATCTTCTGGAACACGGTACGATCGCGCAAAATGAAATAGCGATTCGCGTACGAATCCTCATCCCACTGAGCCGGCACACCAGCTGCCAGCAAGGCTTTGATTTCGGAGCCGAAGTACCACCGGCCATTATGCTCGGCATAGTACAGGGGCTTGACCCCGATCCGGTCCCGGATCGCAATCAGTTGGCGACGCGCACGGTCATACAATAGAATCGAGAACTCGCCGCGCAGCTCTTTAAGAGCACGCACACCATGTCGCCGGTACAAATGCAGCGCAATTTCACTGTCTGACGATGTTTTAAAGCGGCAACCACTGTCTTCCAGTTCTTTGCGAATGCGCTTGTAGTCATAAAACTCGCCATTCACCATCAGAACCAGATCACCCTCGTCCGCGACAATAGGCTGGGTGCCATTTCCCAGGCCCACCAAACCCAGTCGCACATAACCAAAACCCACTTGCCCCATGGGGTCAAACCAGGTGCTGGAACTATCAGGCCCGCGATGGTGAATTTCGCGCAAAGCCTGATCAAACATACTTCGGGGCAAGTCCGTAGGGACTGCAGAGAACACACCGACATAACCACACATACAGCTCTCCCTTACTGCTCATTTATTTTTGATGCCAAGTCACAGCGCCATCGCTTGATTGGCGATTTAATTGAGAAACTTCTGCTTCTTGCTAATGCCGGGCTTAGCTCACCTTGTTCTTTTTCTTATCCAGAAAATCTGCCAGCCTGGCACTGGTTTCCGGATCAGACTGAACCACGGCGGCAATCAAGGCCTCAGTTAGCAAACCGTCTTGCTGGCTTTGATCCGTGATGCGCGGCAGAACATGGGTAATGGCGTAATTGGTCATGGGCAGATTGGAGGCAATCGTCCTGGCCAGCTCCTTGGCTTTGGCCAGGGCCTCGCCTTCGGGCGTCAGATACTGGGCAATACCTTTGGTGATGCTCTCCTCGGCATAGACACTACGGCCTGTCAGCATCATGTCCGTCATCAGGCTCAAGCCCGCCAGACGAGGCAAGCGCACAGAACCACCTACCCCCACGTAAAGACCACGCATGCCTTCAGGCAAAGAGAAAAAGGCAGTCTCGTCGACCACGCGGATATGGCATGCCGTGGCAATTTCCAGACCGCCACCAATTGCCGCGCCCGACATGGCCGCCACGACAGGGACCTTGCCGTACTGAATCAGCTCGAAGGTCTCGTGCCACTCACGGAAGAAATGCACACAATCAATCACCGACTGATTGCGCACTTCACCCAGATCCAGGCCCGCACAAAAATGCTTGCTGGTGCTGTAGAGAACAGCGGCCCCAATGTCGCTGCCTATCGTGGAAAAAACCCGACGCAATTCATTCATCACCGCCAAGGACATGGCATTGCGCTTTTCTGGCCGGTTCAAGCCCACCAGCAGCACCGCGCCTTCCTGCTGCACCGTTAAATACTCAAAATCGTCCATTCCCTCTTATCCCCAAGTAATTAATGTTTGCTGATCTTATGGGGACTGCTGGATTCCCACCTTTAAAAGCGGGTCAGTTTTTGGCAAAATTGGGCCATGAGCATTTCTTTGAATGACTACCCTCTGGAAAACTCGAACTGGGATGTGGAAGTCAGCCTGCGTGCCTTCACATCAGGGTCGATCTTTCCCAAGCACGTGCACCAGTGCGGACAGCTTGCTTATGCCGCATCGGGGGTTTTGTCGATGTTCACGGAAAAGGGAAACTGGGTCGTGCCCAGCAAAAGGGCACTGTGGGTGCCGCCGGGCGTGGCGCATGAAATGCATATGCGTGGCGATGTCACGATGGTGAATACTTATCTGACACGACAGGCAATCGAACAGGCGCAACTGCCTGACGACTGCCAGGTGTTCGGCGTCTCGCCCTTGTTGCGGCATCTCTTTAGCGCAGCCATGGAACTACCTGCCGAACGGCCGGATTGCGAACGTACTCATCACGTCATTGGTCTACTGGTAGAAGAAATCCGGCTGATGCCCAGGCTGGGCCTGAGTGCCCCCCTACCCTCTAACAGCAGACTCGGGGCCGCCTGTCAGCGCTTTCTGGATAATCCCACCCAGAATATCTCTACTGATGAGATGGCCGCCTGGGCCATGCTAAGCCGCCGCACCTTCACCCGCCGCTTCAAGGAGCATATGGGCATGACGTACCTGGCCTGGCGACAGCAAATGTGTCTGCTGGTGTCGATTACTCGTTTGGGAAATGGGGAGCCGGTCACCCGAGTGGCCTCGGATCTGGGTTTTAGCAGCCCCAGCGCATTTTCTACTATTTTTCGTCGCGCTTTGGGGCAACCGCCTAGCCAGTATCTGGCGACGAGCAGGGAAGTGCCGGTTTATTAAGTCTAACGCTTGCTTTTCATTAGCTTAATTTTCTGGCTTTTTTTATAAACTTTAAGAGCAACGTCACGCGTCATAAAAAAACAGGCCTTTGGAATATCCAAAGGCCTGCTATTTACTCTGCACGTCAAAAGACGCTCTAGGGTATTAGACGTTGATCACACGTTTAAACGTTGATCGGTCGGCAAAGGCCTGTGAATGCTTGGTTTCGCGGAGAAATCGGGCTGCGGCCTTTGCGGGAATCGTTGGAAGTACCCCCAGTTGTACCCCCATAGGGGTATCGGGATGATAGATCAGTCTGGATGCGGGTGCCAGCGCTGCGCCTGCCGGATAAAACGGTTATGGCGCAGACCACATTGTTGGCTGACGCCTGGAGCGGTACGCGATGAGATGCAGGGGAACGGGCCGCTGTGGCCCAGACCTTGGAGAACTCTCATGGCAGACCAGCACACCCGCCACAACTCGCTGGGGCAAGATGCCCTGTTCACTACGCCGGCCTCTCTCATGCTCGATGCCCGCCTCACGCCGTTGGAGCGCAACGGCTGGCAGGTTCTGCGCATGCTGCGCTCTGCGGAAGGCATCAGCCCGCTGGCGAACCTGGGGCAGTTGCGCCGCTATCTCACCTCTACCCCGCTGGGGCAGCGGGCCGGGTACGAGACGGCCCGGCGTGTCCTCGTCGTGCTTCGGCTGACGGGGTGGATCAGTCTGGTGGGCCAGCAAAGCGATCCTCTGACCGGCCATGTGCTCAGCGAGCTGTATCAAGTTCACGAAAGCGCCCTGCACTTCCAGCAGGCCTGCGCACTCGATGCTAGTCTGCCCGCGCTTTTGCAAGCCTCCATCGGCCACGAAAACAACCAGGTGGATCGGGTGGCCGTCCACATTCAGGCAACGCTGGCGCAGGCACCTGAAGCCGCCTCCATTGCGACCCACGATCAGCGCCACGACGACGATGATTTGCCCCCCTACTCCGCCGCCGCAGGCGAGCGAGGCAGCCGCCCCACTGCCAATGTCTGGCGATTCCGCTGGCACCACGCTTGTTCCGCAACAGACCGGACACGCTCGCCACGTGACGGCTGAGCAGGGCAGTACGTATAAGACGTATATGTATAAAAAAGAACGTACGTACCGCGCGCGCGAAGGCGACGGCAATACGGCATCGCAGTCGGTGAGCTTGCCGCCTTGCCTGAGCAATGCCCAGGCAGATCAGCAAAAGGACGTGCAGGCCGCCTTGCGGCGGCTGCCGCCTCACGGCCTGTCAAAAATCGGCCTGCTGGTGTGCCACGCACCGAACACCGCCCAGAACCGACTGCGCCACCGGCATCGCGTGAAACCGCCCTGGCACACATCGCCAGCATCCGCAAGATGCTGAGTGCCCCGACGAACGCTGGGGACATCGCGGCACAGGCAATGCAGGCCAGGGGATGGCAGCCGCATCCTGCGTAGCAAATGCTGCCGCGAAACGGGTCGTCACTGCACGCCGCAGTGACGACCCCGCCCACGCCAGCAACAATGCGGGCAAATGCCGAATCCTATTGCGTGCGGCAGACATGATGATGGCCGCCCTACACTGACCGGGCAGTTGCCAAGACCGATGGGCTTCGTACATCGGAAACCCCAACAGCGCAGGTTCCTGCAAGCGCTAGCCCGACAGGGTGGAACCGCCCCAGGTATGCCCAGGCTCCGACCGCATACCGGCCCTACCCAGGGCGGAGCCTTCTTCGTCTGTTTGAACTCATCCCTACCGCGCCACCTGGCGCACTGTCCCTTGCGGCAATTACTTGTGTGCAACGCACAGGGTTACCGCTGCATTTCTCATCCCACTCACTTCATAGGAGGGCTCGTCCACGTTCACATCACTTTCGTCTTGCAGTACCTCCGTCCGGGCTTCCAACAGGGAGCAAGACGGACGCCTCATTCGAGGCTCTGGTGTGTCTCCTGAACACCATGCCCTTGCCCTCACGGGATCTCGCCTTGACGAGCTGGCACCAACACTAACCACTGAATTTCAGGACAACGCAGTACGGCGCTTTGCTTGGAGGCCGGACGATGGACGACTTGACCTACACCCTGCGGCAGCTTTGCCAGCGCAACCGTGACGGCAGCCACAACACACAGGCCGACCGGATGCGTTCGCTGTCGCTGGCCGCGCGGCAACTGCGGGAGGCCGGTTTCCGGCAGATGAAAGCCCCGTCGTTCAAGGGCAAGCACGTCCAGGCGCTGCTGGATCGCTGGCAGGGAGAAGGCTTGTCGTCCGGCACCATCAAGAATCGGCTCTCTCACCTGCGCTGGTGGGCCGAGAAGATCGGCAAGGCTGGCGTCCTGCCGGCGGACAACACGCAACTCGGCGTGGCCGAGCGCCGCTATGTGACCAACATCAGCAAGGCCCAAAAACTGGGCACAGGTCTTGAACAGGTCACCGACGCGCACGTACGCATGAGCCTTCAGCTACAGGCCGCCTTCGGATTGCGTCGGGAGGAAGCGATCAAGTTCCAGCCCAGTTACGCAGATCGGGGCGACCACATCGCCCTCAAGGGATCGTGGACCAAAGGCGGTCGGGAGCGAACGGTGCCCATCACCACGACAGAGCAACGCGACGCGCTCCACGCAGCACACCGCCTAGCGGGCACAGGATCACTGATCCCGGCAAACAAGACCTACATCCAGCAGCGGCACGTCTACGACGGCCAGTGCAAAGCGGCCGGGTTGAGCAACATGCACGGACTGCGGCATCGATATGCGCAGATGCGATATGAAACATTGACGGGATGGAGGCCACCGGCAGCAGGCGGACCTGACAAGGCTCAATTCGGGCTGTCGCAGCGCTTGGCTGACCAACAAGTCCGACAGCAGATCAGTCGTGAACTTGGGCATGAGAGGATGAAGGTGACAGCGATCTATCTGGGAAGCTGATTCAAGCCCGAGCCTCCAAAGATCCGCAGCCGAATTGTCGGCTGCCTAAAATCCATCAAAAAGCACCAATCTGCTGGCAAGCATCGAGAAACGGCTTTTTGAGGAAGTTGCAACCACCGTACGGGTTATTCTGCACCTGTCGCGCTAGCGTGGCCATGAAGTCGGAGGGGTTTCTACCGTCCTCTTTCCACTCGTCCAGCACCTGCGTCAACCAGTATTTGCCGTCGTTCTCCGCGCAGAACTTGGCTTTGTAGCGTTCTTCAATCCCGTATGCGTCCTTCCATGTGTCGAGTTCTTCAGCCAATGCCGCAGGGCCGAGTTGAATTGTGATGTCGGCAGGCCCCAATTTATCGAGGTCTGCATGCAGCAAAGCAACCTGCAATTCAACGATATGGCTGACAGCGGCATACGGATAGAAGGCCTTGCGCCGTCCAACTGCATTGTGTGCGGGGTCTTTGCTCAGCTTATAGGTGCTATTGCACTCGTGGCAGGCGGGTGCGAGATTGCGAAAGTTGATGGAATTGAATGGATATAGCGCTTTCGGCAGATAGTGGTCGTAGGCTTCGCGTTTGCTGTGATTCTCACCCTTGATATCGCCTATGCCGCAGAACGGACACTTCCCTGTTTTGTTGGTGGACACGAAGGCCTGATAGTGATCGTCGATATCACCGATCTTGGCGCGCAGTGCAGTGAGACCCAGAAGCGATTGCGAATACAGTCCCTTGAAGAAGATACCGAGTTGAGCTGCAAGGTCTTTGTGATTGACGGCGATGTCGGCGTAACGGGCGAGGTGCGTTGCCGGATCATTGGCGCAGACTTTTTCCAGATCGTTATTGCCCTGATACCACAGCTTGAACTGGTCAATCTCTCGTGGTGAGAGTGATGCGAAAAGATCGTAGATTGCCTTCACATCTTTGTAAAACGCCTTTCCGCGCTCTGCCGCTTGCGCGGAAAAACCGAACTCGCCCATGACCTCCTTGAGTTCCGGGTTGCCGTCAAAAAGGTTCGGATGGAAGACCAAGCCAATCGGTGCTTTGCACCAGACCTCATGAAAAATGAAGTCAATGAACACCTGCATCTTCTCCATCTGGTGTGGCACATAGGTATACGAGAATAACATCAGCCCTGCTGCTCCCCATTGTCTGGCTGATCGCTGTCGAGGATAGCCTTGATCAGCAGCACTTTCTCCACTGAGTCGCCGAGCTGCTGGTTAATCTCCGCTATCAACGCTTCGTTATCCTCGCCGCCCTGCTCAAAGCGCGTCCGTAACGCCTCCAATAGATCCTGCGCGTGGCCGCCAATGGTTTCGCGCTTCCCAAACACCTTACTCATTGTGATCTTGTTTATCGAAGCACCAAACGTATTAAAGCCGGGAGGCTCAATACTGACCGTGCCGCTGGTTTTGTCCTTGGCGAACACCAACACTTTCTCTGGCTTGCTGTCGGAGATCAGAAAAGGCGTGTGAGTAGTAATCAGCATTTCCTGCGCGTATTCACCCTTGCCCGGCAGACATTGGCGCAGGCGACTGATGAAGTTGGCGCGCCAGTCCGGGTTGAAGTGCGTCTCGGGCTCGTCGAGCAAGAATAGGCTGTTGGTCTCACGAAACAGCAGGCACAAACCGAGGCTGTGCAGCAATTGATGCTCACCGTCCGACAACTCCTTGAGCATCATCGGTTGAACCACACCTTGTTTGGTGAAGCGTACAAACTTGAAGCGCATGATGCGCTGGTCGGAAGCCAGGATCGGCACTGTCTCGCTGACGTAGTGGCTGGTCGAGGTGTATAGATCCGCCTTGAGCGCATCGCTGACTGAATACAGATTCAGCGTCAGCAGGACTTGCAGCGCCTGGAACAGGGATAACGCGGAACCATCGAAATTGTCGCGGAAGGCGTCTCTCGTCCGTTCATTGACCCAATAGTCCAAAATCAACGTATCGGTGGCCTCATCATGGAAATACAGCGTGGCGCAACGCTTGAGCTTTTCGATGATGGAGGTCCGCTCGTCGCCCTCCAGCCCATGCAGCAACTTGAGGCGGTAATCCCCTGTCTCCGGGTCAAGGTTGATGGAGGCGTTGTCTGCAAAGTAGCCATCCTGCGTGTACCCGGGCAGGGCGTAGTCGCCGGAGGTAAAAGCCTCGGCTTGTTGCCGTGTAAGAGGAATACTCCGCCGCAGAATGATGCGAAACTCCTTGAGCTCCTCAATACCGACATCTTCCCGGAAGGGTTGAAGTGTCATCTCATCCTGAAACAATAGGTTGCACAGCAGGATGGCCTGGCTGAACCCGCTATCCAGATAAGCCAGCCGAGCATCGGGAAAGCCGGAATAAGAATCCTGTTTGACCAGTGCATCCCAGTACTCGTCAAATTGCACGAAGCGCATTTTAAAGAAGGGCAGGCTGAGGATTTCGTTCTCGCCTGAAGAGTAGCCCAGCACGTACTGCGGCAGCAGGATATCGGCATGGCCACCCTTGAACGCCTCGTACACATCGGTACTGAAGTCGCTCTGATTTTCCCAAAGAAAGCGCACTGATTCGCCAGCATTCTTCCACACGCCCACTTTCGCCCACTCCGGGCTACCGGGGCTACGGTACTCGGAGGGCACACGGATCAGGTAATCCAGCTCAAAGGCAACAGGTGAAAAATCCAGCGCCTCGTCTTGCAAAGCTTCAGGTAGAAAGCTGCGGCGCACGCGCAGCACTTCCAGCTGATAGAAGATCGCCGCCAGAGCTTCAAGCAAGTTGGACTTGCCGCTGCCATTCGGCCCGGCACAGACGAAGGGGGCAAAGTGGTCTGCTTGCGCCAGTTCATCCTGCAAGCTCCATTCAGTGCGGAAGTAGTGCTCAAAACCACAGGGCAGGCTACGAAAGCCTGCCGGGTCAGTGATCTTGAGACGCAGCAGTTTCATGCCTGCACGGCCTTAAGTTCGATGCAGTTGCCCGCGTCGTCAAACGCCTGCGCAAGCTGGCCAACGGTCAGCGCCTCGAACACCCAAGACTTAATGTGTTCGTAGTCGTTGGCACCCAGCGCGAAGTCATTGTTCGGGTGCAATTCCGTCAGCCGGGCTTGTGCCGCCGCCATGAAGTGCTGCACTGAAAACGGCGTGCTGCCCAGTTGGGCACGATAGACCTCCAGCCACTGCGACATCAATATCTGTCGCTCCTCAACATTCTCAAGTACATCAAGCAATTTGCCGGTGTCAGGCAAGTTGATGGCCAAGTCTTGTTCGGCGGGTGCTTGCAATGGTTCTGCTGCCAAGATTTCTTCCTCTGCTTTTATGCTCGGCATGGGTACACGCGAGAAATCTAACATGCCCTTGAATACCTTCTCATTCAGGGCGATGTACAGAGATTCAAAATCGGTGATGTTTTGCTCGTATGTGTCCCGGGCAGCCGAAATTCGGCTTGCAATCAAAGAAAACTCCTGTTGCCGAGTTATCGGTGGCAACATTAGGGGAAGTTCCTTTTGCTTTGTGATGCCCAAGTAAGCCCTTGTTGCCTGATTGCCACCTTCTTTCCGAAGCAGCCATTGAAAGTAGTCTGAATCAAAGTATGCCTTCAGATAAGTGGGGAGGATTTTTTCAGGGTTGACTCTGTAGTAGGTGGTCTGCGGGCTAAAAATGTAAGTATCAAATTTGTTACTCAGGATGGCCGTCAATCCCAGTGTTCCTTTGTGCGACAAAAGCACATCCCCTGCTCGAGCAAAACCAATGCGGAGCTTTTTTAGCCAAATGGGTGGCAAGTAATAGCATTTATTAAAGAGTATCCGGCCATTCCTAACAACATTTGCCGTAACAAATGGCAAGCCTGTGTCGGAAAAGTCGGAAACCTTGGGGTGATCGTTTCCATGATTTCCGTCCTGGATTCCCAGAATTGCCCCCTCTTTGACAAAATGGCCGAACGTCGCTTTATCCCACCCTTTCTCATTCCGCACCGGATCGCCAAACATCTCCAAAAACACGCTCTTTAGCAGGTCATCGAGGTGTTGCAGGTGTTGTTTGCGCTGGGTGATCAGCCCTTCGACTTTGCCGAGCAGATGGGCGATGCGGATTTGGTTGTCGAATTCTTCGGGGACAGGGATTTCGAAGTTCTCAATTTCACCAAGACCGATGGCTGGATATGCCGGGTCTTTAATCAGTGACGACGGCGGGAAGCGCTTCAAAGCCAGTCGTAGGTAATCGACATGGGCACCATCTTTGGGGATCAATGTCGCCAGATGGCTGACAACGTGGGCTGGATTTTGAAGGATGTAAACACGATCTTTGGTGGCAGACATGCCACTTTTAGCAAAGAGGATGGTGCCCTTCGGATAGGTTTTCAGCTTCCGTCGCTTGGCTGTTTCTTCGCTGACAAGTTCAAGGCCAGACTCGGGTTCACCTGACAGCAGTCTATCCAGGCTACCTGCTCGGACAAATGGTGTTCCGTAGTCGGAAAATTCGTCACTCTTTGGCGCTGCTTGCCCTGCTGACACAATCGCCAGTTGGCTCAATGGAGTTGGTTTCATTGGGATCATTCCACCATCCCCTTCAGCTCCAATAGTTCACGGACGATTCCGCTCTGCACCTTGGCCAGTTCCGCTTCATCCACATCACCTACTTCCGCCTGAATCAGCCGATCCAGAATCACGCCTGGCGCGTCGTACCGAACTTCTTCGAACACGTCTTCCTTGTATCGCGACAGGGAGAGATCGTAGTTCTCGGACTCAATATCGGCTCGCGGCACCATAAAGCACTTGGCGGTACGGTTGGTGTCGGTGGTAGCGTCGCGGGCGTGGTATTTGGCAATGATGTCTTGTAGGTCGCCGTAGCCTTCCTGCTTGGTGCGCTTGTCATCCAGCGAGTAGCCATCGGCGACCATTTCGTAGAACCAGACATGCTCGGTGGCGGGTTTGGCCACCTTGTCCTTCGGTCCCCAGACCTTCGTGAACAGCAAAATGGCGGTGCTGACACCGGCATAGGGTTTGAACACCCCGCTGGGTAGGGTGATGACGGCCTTGAGGTCGCAGCGTTCCACCAGCAGTTGACGCAGCGTCCTGAATGCCCCGCTGGAGCCGAACAGCACGCCCTGCGGTACGATCACGCAGGCAGTGCCGCCCTTCTTGAGCAGACGATAGATGTTCTCGACAAATAGCAGTTCGGTCTTGGTGGTAGAGAGCTGCAGGTTTTCGTTGATATCGCCCTTGTCGATGCTGCCGGTAAAAGGTGGGTTGGCCAGCACGATGTCGTATTCGGCTTCTTCGTTGTAGCTCTTGCTCAGGGTGTCCTGATAGTCGATGTTCGGCTCGTCGATGCCGTGCATCATCAAATTCATCAGACCCAGGCGCACCATGGTGGCGTCGATGTCGTAGCCGTACAGGCTTTCCTGCAGGATGGTCTGGGCCTTTTCGGTCAGTGCGGCAGCAACCGAGGTGCGAACAAAACCGTCTTCATCGGGCTCAAGGCTCTTGGCGCCTGCCTTGATGGCCAACTGGGTGACGATGTACTGGTAGGCACCCAGCAGGAAGCCACCGGTGCCGCAGGCCGGGTCGGCGATCTTGTGACCTAGCTGTGGCTGTACCAGCTCGGCCATCAGCTTGATGATGTGGCGTGGGGTGCGGAACTGGCCGTTCTTGCCTGCAGTGGCGATTTCGGAAAGCAGGAATTCGTAGACATCGCCTTGGATGTCCTGGAAGGCTTGGCCGTTTTCCTGTGAATCCCTTTCCATCACTTCGAAAATTTCGTCAATGGTCTTCACCGCCTCCACCAGTAGCGCTGGCTTGGGGATGATGAACACGGCGTTTTTCATGTGGTGGGTGAAGTTGGATTCGGCACCGTTCAGGTCTTTCAGGAAGGGAAACACCTTGCCCTGAACGTGTTGCAGCATCTCTTCAGCCTGCATGCGCTTGAACTCGCTCCAGCGCAGCGTGCGTTTGTCGATGCCGTACTTGCGCTCGTCTTGCGCACGAATGTCGATCAACTCCAGTGCGCTTTCACGACCACTCAGCTTTGTCCGATACTCGGGCGGCACCCAGATACCCTCAAACTTGGAGGTGTATTTCTCGCCGATCCACTCGGCATTTGCCTGTCTCTTTTGATCCAGTTCGTCCAGCCGTTTCATGAACAGCAGGTAGGTAATCTGCTCGATAGCGGTAAGCGGGTTGCTGATGCCACCACTCCAGAATTTGTTCCAGAGCTGGTCAATCTTGCTTTTGAGTTCGGGATTGTTTTGAAGCATGGTGTGCTCTGCTATTTAGGCTGCCAACCGTTCGGTCAGCTGCAGGATTTCGTTAATTTCAAGTGGACTGAACACGCCACGGATGCCTTGCGGATGGATGACCGTGAAAGGGGCGTTGATCAGGTCTTTCTTCTCCACCTTTTCGCGCTGGATGATGAAGCCCTTCAGCAGATTGAGAAATTCCATCTGCCGGCTGCTGAGCGTAGTGTGGGCGCGGATGAATTGGTCAAAGGCGGCGCTGACTTCGTCAGGGAAGCTCCTGAGCACCTCAATACCCAGAATGTGACGGATGAACTGGATGAAGCGCGCCTTGCGGTTCTTGTAGACCTGACGCAGCAGGTCTTCGGTGATGTGCGGGTGTTCTTCGTGTAGCAGTTCGGCCAGCTCTTTGGCCTCTTCACTGCTCACTGCCTCGCCGTTCTTGACCTTCTGCAGCACCGGGTTGTGCGCGGTGAGTTCGGCGATCAGGTTTTCCACCATTTCGCGGTAGCGGGTGATACTGACCGCCTCGTGCTGTGGGCCGAACTCCACCCATTCCTTCTTGTGCAGTTCATCGGCCAGATCGAGGTGGGTCTGCTCCTGGCTGCTGGATTGCTCGCGGAATTTCATGAGCGGGCCGAGCTTGGCGACCAGTTCGTCGAAGGCGTCTTCATCCGCCTTGGCCCAGTAGTGGCTGGTTTGCGCTGCGCGGATCAGGTCCTCTTCCTGCTTGACGAAGCCGACCGAGAGTGGCAATTCGCCGATCTGCTCGACGATGCCTTCCTTGAGGGTGTCGGCTTGTTCCTTCTCCTCGCTCAAAACGGCCAGTGAATATTCCAGCAGATCGCGCTCGAAGCGCATGGCCTTAAAATCGGCCTCGGACACGGTGCGGAACAGCGGCTTGATTTCTGCGCGCAGGAACTCAAGGCGCTCGTGGCTGAGGCTGATCCAGAAATTGTCATCGTCCAGCCGCGCCAGCGCGGCTGCGGCTTCCTTGATCACCACCGACTCTTTGGGTAACGCGGCAATCTGCAGGCGGAGCTTGGCGACTTCACGCGTGGCGATGTCGGCATGGCCGCTGTCATTGGCTTTTTCAATCTTGTCGAGGCGCAGGCCCACCAACCGCACCGGGAGCGGCAACTGCGGTTTCAGTTCCTTGCCCTTGGGGTTGAGCTTGAAGTATTCGAAGTTATCCCAGCAGTCGAGGATCAGGAACACATCCTTCTCAAGACACCAGGGCTTGGGCTTGCTGGTTTCCAGCAGGCGTGTGCCGCGCCCGACCATCTGCCAGAACTTGGTGTAGGAGTAGACCGGCTTGGCGAACACCAGGTTGACAATTTCACGCACGTCGATGCCGGTATCGAGCATGTCCACGCTGATGGCAATGCGAGGCATGTCGTTGTTGGTGAACTGATCGAGCAGGCCACCTTTGCCGTAGACGCGTGGGTCGTCTGACACCAGCACCTTGGCCAGCTCACCGTGGTGTTGCGGGTAGAGCTTGTCGAAGATTTCTTCCATGCGCCGGGCGTGGGCCTTGGTGGCGCAAAAGAAGATGGTCTTGCCAGGCAGCACACCATTGGCGTCCTTGATGGCTTCTTCCATGAACTCACGGACGATCAGGGTGTTGGTGCCCTTGTTGACCACCTGCTTTTCAAGCTGAGTGCCTTCGAAGTTGATGTCTTCAACTTCCTTGCCCTGGAAGATCAGCTTCTTCTGGTCTTCCAGCGAAATAGTGCGCTTGCTGATGCCCTCCATCTGAAACTTGGTCTGAATTTTCATGACCTGGAAGTTGCAGAGGTAGGGCGGCACGTTGTTCACGGCTTCTTCATAGGTGTAGGCAAACGTGGGAATGCCATCTTCGCAATGAAAAAGCTGGAAGGTGTTGTGGTCAATGATGTCGGTCGGCGTGGCCGTCAGGCCCAGCGTGATGGTCTTGAAGTAGCCCAGCACTTCGCCAAAGGTGTTGTATATGGAGCGATGGCTTTCATCGACGACGATGAAATCGAAGAAGTGCGGCGACAAGTGCTGTGCCTCGTCCCGGATGATGTTGAGCATCGTCGGGTAGGTGGCGACATACACACGGCGATCCGTCGCGATCAGCTTTTCACCCACATTGGGCCAGCGCGGCTCGTTGGGCATGTGCTCCTTGAAGGCGGCCAGTGCCTGTTCACGCAACGCGATACGGTCCACGAGGAACAGCACTTTTTCTGCATGGCCAGCCCGCATCAAGGCATCGACCATGGCGATGCAGGTGCGGGTCTTGCCGGTGCCGGTGGCCATCACCAGCAGGAAATCGCGCTTCTTCTTTTCGATGCCTTCGAGCACCGAGCGTATCGCGCGGATCTGGTAATCACGTCCGGCAATCGAAGTGTTGATGAATTCCTGCGTCAGCGACTTGCGATTGCGACGGATGTAGGCGAAGCGTTCGAGATCGTCGCGGGTGGGAAAGCCAACCACCTTGCGCGGCGGCGCGTTCTCCAGATCCCAGAAATAGAGCTCGTGGCCGTTGGTGTAGAAACAGAATGGCAGCTCACCACCCAGCTGGGTCTGGATGTTGTAGCAATATTGCTTGGCCTGCTCGCGGCCAATGGCAGCATCGCGGCTGGTCTTCTTGGCCTCGATCACTGCCAGGGGTTTGCGGTCTTTGCCGAGCAGGACGTAGTCGCTGAACTGGTGGCCCTCGTAGGGCGTGCGCGGCTCGGCCACGCCCAATGGCAAGGCGGTGAGGATGTCGAATTCCTCGACGACCTGGGTGGGGTCTTTGACGTTCCAGCCTGATAACGCGAGTTGCTGGTCAATCAAGTCGGCTCGTGTCTGTGCCTCGGATTTAGACATGCCTAACCTCCTTGACAATGAAGAAGTAGACTAGCTACGACCACTCCTTCGATCTGGAGCGCGAGCACATTAACAAAAGTGTAGTGATCATAAACGTCGAGGTTGTAATTACCTTGTCCAGTCTTCACCTTCCCCCCCTTGATCAACGCGAAACTACTTTTCCTCACGTCCTCAGTCAGCCACACAACCTCCGGCGTTATTCACACCACTATGAACAACAGCAGCGCTCACCATGCAGGTCTATTCAGCAAGCCCTTGATCTCAAAGGACTCACTCAATTTGCCAGCACTACTGAAGACTCCTGAGCCCTAAAAAATCCTTAGACGTTGAACAAGAAGTTCAGCACGTCACCATCTTTCACAACGTATTCCTTGCCTTCAGCGCGCATCTTGCCGGCTTCCTTGGCACCTTGTTCGCCCTTGCAGGCCACAAAGTCATCAAAAGCGATAGTCTGTGCACGGATGAAGCCGCGCTCAAAGTCGGTGTGGATCACGCCTGCAGCTTGGGGGGCGGTATCGCCCACGCGGATGGTCCAGGCGCGGACTTCTTTAACACCTGCAGTGAAGTAAGTTTGCAGGCCCAGCAGGCTGTAGGCAGCGCGGATAACGCGGTTCAGGCCTGGCTCTTCCATGCCCAGATCAGACAGGAATTCGAGCTTGTCTGCATCATCCAGCTCAGCGATTTCGGCTTCTACAGCAGCACAGACAGCCACAACAGGAGCACCATCGGCAGCAGCGTAGTTCTGCACAGCTTCCAGGTGTGGGTTGTTGGTGAAGCCGTCTTCTTTCACGTTGGCCACGTACATGGTGGGCTTGGCGGTGATGAAACCGTAGGATTTGATCTGGTGCAGCTCTTCAGCGTCCAGTTTCAACGAACGCACGGACTTGCCTTCGCCCAGTGCTTTCTCTATACGCTCCAGCAGGGCTACCAACTTGGCAGCGTCTTTATCGCCCGAGCGAGCCAGTTTCTGGTTACGGTGCACGGCTTTTTCAACCACGCCCAGGTCGGCCAGCGCCAGCTCGGTGTTGATGATTTCAATGTCAGCCAAGGGGTCAACCTTACCGGCAACGTGAATGACGTTGTCATCGGCAAAGCAGCGCACCACGTGCACGGTGGCGTCGGTTTCACGGATATTGGCCAGGAACTGGTTACCCAGGCCTTCGCCCTTGGAAGCACCGGCGACCAGACCAGCGATGTCTACAAATTCCACCACGGCAGGCAAAATGCGCTCGGGGTTCACGATCTTGGCCAGATCTTGCAAACGCTGGTCAGGAACTTCGACCACACCGACGTTCGGTTCGATGGTGCAGAAGGGGTAGTTTTCAGCCGCAATGCCGGCTTTGGTCAGAGCGTTGAACAGAGTGGATTTACCAACGTTGGGCAAGCCAACGATGCCGCATTGCAGTGCCATGAGTATCCTGAAAATCAAAGAGTTATATAAACGATGCGCTATTGTAGCGCCCTTGGGCGCTACAGAGCCTGCAGACAGATCAGAACAGTCGTGCCGGGGACACAGGATAGCGCCTTGAGACGCGGGCTTGTCTAGACTGGAATGCCGTCAAACAGCTTGAGCAAGCCAATAATCAGCAAGACCGGGCCACCATTGAAGATGGCATGCAGCACGATCGATGCACCAATGCCTCGACGCACTCGCAGCCAGGCCAGTACCAACCCTGTCAAACATTGGGGCAGCACCAGCATGGGCAGCAAATACCAGCTCATACTGTTGAGCTGGAAGTTATACAAATGCAGCGCTCCAAAAGCCAGCGTTGCACCATAAAACACCCAGGGAAAGAAACGCCAATAGCGTCGCATGGATGAAAAGCGCCATGCCCTTCCCTGCAAGGCGCCCACCAGTTTGCGCCACCAGCTGCTGCCTGCGGGCAAGGCTTGGCGTGGCATGCCGGTATAACGGCTGATCCAGATTGCCAGACAAAAGACCAGCAAGCCTTGTATCAACCACCAGCCTGGTCCCTGAAACATCAGGAACACCGCCAGCGGAACAACCGTCAGCCATTGTGACGGCCGTCTCAGCACGAAACGAAAGACCAGCTCTTCCACAATAGGTGCCCAGATAATGGCTTGCACCCAAGGAATACGCGTCGGGTCCAGGCGATGCTGCGCACCGCCCACACCTGCTACCGATACTGCGATCGGCCCCAGCACCAGCGCATTGATCAGCCAAAGCATGCCCGCCCATTGCAGCAGACGCTTCCAGGGCAAGGGAGCAAACCAATCCAGATACCAGCCGTCACCCTGGACTCTGCCAGGCAAACGCCGGGCGCTACGAGGGTGACGCAGAAAATAGAAGAAATCTTTAAGCTCGTCCCGGAAACGCATCTGGCTGCTTGGCGCTGGCTTCATGCGTCAAGCCTTCTGGGGCGCGTAAAGCTGGCGGGTCGCCTGCTCAAAGTCGCCACGCAGCAAAGCAGGCATCATGACGCGGCAACGGTTCATACCGTCCTCGATCTCGCGCAGCTCTTCATTGCGAGGGGTATGCAGTACAAAGTTCACCACTTGCTGGGCCAGGCCCAAGGTGCGAGGGTGACCAATGCCCAGGCGCAAGCGCCAGAAATCCGGTGTCCCAAAGGCGGACTGGATGTCGCGCAGGCCGTTATGCCCGGCGTGCCCACCGCCTTTTTTCATCTTCACCTGACCGGGCAGCAAATCCAGTTCGTCATGCAGGACCAGCACCTGTTCGGGTTTGAGCTTGTAGAAACGCATCAAGGCACCGGCGGCTTGCCCGGACTTGTTCATGAAGGTAATGGGTTTGGCGATGATGACGTTTTCACCTTCAAAACGCGCTTTGGCCACCCAGGAGAAAAAGGATTTTTCCAGGTTGAACGTTGCATGCAGATCATCAGCCAACTGGTCTGCCAACCAAAAGCCCGCATTGTGACGGGTGGTTTCGTACTCAGGGCCAGGATTACCCAGGCCAACAATCAAACGGATAGGCTCAGACATGAATGTTTTCGCAGAAAGCGCCTGCTCCGGCAAAGGCGCAGGCACAAATAACAAACCCCCGCCAGCATACGCTGACAGGGGTTGATTCGCCAAGCTGCAAGCCGACCGAAGCCGGCTGGCAATCTTGATTACTCGGCGCTTTCTTCTGTTGCTTCCGAAGCAGCAGCACCACCGCCAACTGGCAAGGCAGCAGCCAGCAGAGGGTTGGCTTCGTTACCAGCGTAAGTAACACCACGTGGCAGCTTGATGCTGTCCAGGTGCACGTTGGCGTTGGCAGTCATGCCGCTCAGGTCCACAGTGATGGACGCTGGCAGGTTAGCTGGCAAGCAGGTGATTTCCAGCTCAGTCAGGATGTGGCTGATAACTTGGCTGCTCAGCTTGACGGCTGGGGACACATCGCCACCTTCAAAGTTCAGAGGAACTTTGGTGGTGATGGCTTGCGAAGCCAGAACGCGCTGGAAATCAACGTGCAGAACTTGCTGCTTGTAGGGGTGCCACTGAACCGAGCGCAACAGCACTTTTTCAGCTTTACCGTCCAGTTCCATCGTCAGGATGGAAGCGTGGAAGGCTTCTTTGCGCAGGTTGTGGTAGGTCTCGTTGTGATCCAGAGCGATCACGACGGGTTGTTCGTCGCCACCGTAAACGATAGCTGGAACCTGGCCAGCGCGACGCAGGCGGCGGCTCGCACCCGTACCCTGTACATCACGCGAAGTAGCGGTGAATTTCATGTAGAACTCCAATTGCAGAACGCTGAATACGTACTGCGGAAAGTGGTAGCGAACTACCAAGTTGACGTGCGCCGCGACCAGCGCACGCTAAAAAACTTAATCAGTGAACAAGGAGCTGACGGACTCGGCGTTGGAGATACGCAAGATGGTCTCGCCCAACAGTGCTGCACAGGACAGCTGGCGAATCTTGCTGCATTCACGTGCCTTGGCGGACAAAGGAATGGTGTCCGTTACAACCAGCTCGTTCAATTGGGACTGCGTAATACGTTCGATAGCTTCGCCCGAGAGCACAGGGTGCGTACAGTAGGCGTAAACCGCCTTGGCACCGCGCTCTTTCAGAGCTTCAGCCGCTTTGCACAGCGTACCGGCCGTATCCACCATATCGTCCATCAGGATGCAGGTGCGTCCATTGACATCACCAATGATGTTCATGACTTCGGAGACGTTGGCACGTGGGCGACGCTTGTCGATAATGGCCAGGTCCACTTCCAGTTGCTTGGCCAGTGCACGTGCGCGCACCACACCACCGATGTCAGGCGAGACAACCACCATATCCTGGTAGTTACAGCGCCAGATATCGCCCAGCAAAATGGGGGAAGCGTAGATATTGTCGACAGGGATATCGAAGAAACCCTGGATTTGGTCAGCGTGCAGATCCATCATCATGACGCGATCGACACCGACCACTTGCAACATATTGGCCACGACTTTGGCAGAGATCGACACACGCGCCGAACGGGGGCGTCGATCCTGGCGGGCGTAACCAAAGTAAGGGATGGCGGCGGTGATGCGACCGGCCGAAGCACGGCGCAAGGCATCGACCATCACCATGATTTCCATCAGATTGTCGTTGGTGGGAGCACAGGTGGGCTGCAGAACGAAAACATCGCGACCGCGCACGTTCTCGTTGATTTCAACCATGGCTTCCCCATCAGAGAAGCGACCCACCGTCATTTTCCCCAGCGACATATCAAGGTGGTTGACGACATCGACAGCAAGGCGAGGATTAGCCGTGCCGGTGAAGATCATGAATCGGTCTTGTGCCATGATGGGAGATAGATTTTGATGCAGGAAAAGCAAAGCTGTTGATCGAAACCCCTACAAGGAAACGACTCAACAGCTTTACATTATCGCAGGCTAGGCCTGAAAGGTGGCTGGGGAAGAAGGATTCGAACCTTCGCATGCTGGAATCAAAATCCAGTGCCTTAACCAGCTTGGCGATTCCCCAAATACTTACTTAATCCAGTCGCGTAGCGGATGATCTTGCAAACCTGAACAAACCCAAGTTTGTTCGACCAGCAATTTACCACTATTTGATTCTTCGCTACCAGAAAAATCTATTTTACTGCTATTTTGGTCAATTTCAAACTGACCTGTCTTGGCGCTTTGTTCGTCTCTGCACTCAACAAACAAACAAGAACCTGAGCCCGTAATTCTAGCATTCAATTTTAATCTTTGCAAGCCCTGTTTTAAATTTTTTAAACCAGGATAAAGACTGAATGCTACTGACTCCAGATTGTTTCTGCCAAAATAAGGATTGTCGTCCTTGGCTTGCCAGAATTTTTCTTGCCAATCAGTAAAGAACGTCATTGTGATGGGTTTTTCATCACGTGTCAAGCATTTGGAGGTAAATATTTCCCCCGTGGATATAAATTGCGGCGGACGGATGATGATGTAGTGTCGTGGCGGCATTTGAATGGCCTGCAACTGCTCGCCTATCCCTTGCGCAAATGCGGCCTGTCCGAATATAAAAACCGGCACATCAGCACCCAGGGGCAGGCCAATATCCATCAAGGCCTGACGGCTCAGCCCCAGGTTCCACAAACGGTTCAAGGCAATCAAGGTCGTGGCCGCATCGCTGGAGCCACCGCCCATCCCCGCTCCCGAAGGGATGTTCTTGATACAAGAGATGTCTACGCCTTGCCGAGTGCCCGTCGCTTGTTGCAGGGCACGAGCCGCTTTGATCACCAGATCCTGCTCAGGCTCCACATCGCTCAAGGTACTGTGTGCCCGATGGATCTGCCCATCGCTACGTGGTACGAAGCTCAGGTAATCATTCAGGTCGACAAAACGAAAAGCAGTTTGCAAGAAATGGTAGCCGTCCTCACGACGACCCGTGACGTGCAAAAACAGATTGATCTTGGCCGGAGCCGGGACGTTGTAGAGCGCCATTACACAAACCTGCTCGGGGCTTTACTGATCCACGACCAAACGCACGCTGATGGAGCGATTGGCCTCATGACGATTCAATTGCAGCAGGCGCGGGCCTTGTTCGTCGTAACGCGAGAGCGTCACACGCCAGCCGGACTGCTCGAAACTGCTTAGCTTTTGCTGATCATCCCGGCGTTCGCTTTGAACCGGGGCACTACCCGTGCGGCCATGCAGCCAGTCACGCAAGCCTGCAACAGGAACAGGACTGCCCAAGACCTGTTCAACCAGGGCATCGGGATGGGAGGCCATTTCCTGACTACCGTCTGTGCGTTCCAGAATGGCGCGCCCCGGTAACACCCAGACTCGCGCCAAGGTATTACCCAAAGGATTGCTCAAATCCAGCATCAGCTTTTGGCCGTCGTCGCGCCAGGAAAAGCCACCCTGCACGGCTTCGACCTGCGAGCTGGAGTGAGTCACGCTCAGCGCAAAACGGCCTGAACGAGACAAGGCGCTTGCCTCTTGCAACGCATCCGTAACGCTGCCAAGGTCAGATTTGGGCGGTGTCGCACAAGCACTGAGCAAAGCAACCAGGACCAAAGCCCCTGCTCGGGTCCAAGCCCGCTGTTTCAAGATACTCACGGCAGCGGTACTCCCAGACGCTTGATGGTTTCTGTCAGTGTTCGGTTTTCGGGGTCTTTGCTCAAGCCAGCCCGAAAGACCAGCATGGCATCATCACGACGGCCTTTGACCCACAGTACTTCACCCAAGTGGGCGGCAACGTCCGCTTCAGGCAGGCGCTCGTAGGAACGCTGCAAGTATTCCAGCGCGGCTTGCAGATCGCCAACACGGAACAGATACCAGCCTACGCTATCCAGAATATAAGGATTGTCCGGCTCCAGTTCCATGGCGCGTTCCAGCAAATCCTGGGCCTCGTCCAGACGGCGATTCTGATCCGCATAGGTGTAGCCCAAAGCGTTATACGCATTGGCATGGTCCGGGCGCAGCTCAATAACACGACGCATCAAGGTTTCAAACTTGTCGTGCTTGGCGCGCTGCTCGTACAACATGGCCAGGTTGTATTTGATCTCGGCGCTATCAGGCAACTCACGGTCCGCCCGCTCCAGCACTTCCAGAGCCTGGTCCGTACGACCGCTGTCTTGGTAGATAGAGGAATACGTCAAAGCCACAACGACCTGCTCGCTCATGTCGCGTGGGCGAGAGTTCTCCAGGGTACGACGTGCTTGCGGCAGATTGCCTTGGCGGGCTTGCAGGACGGCTTTATGAATCTGGGCCTGGAAACGCAGCGCGGGCTCTTCAATCAAGTCCAGCTGGCGAATGGCTTCGTTCATATCGCCCTGAGTTTCAGCAATTTGCACCAAGGACAAGCGGGCTTCAGAAATACTGGCCAAAGCCGTGTTGACGGCGTCGTTCAAGGACTGGCGGCGCTGCTGCTGGACCGCAATGTATTGCTCCAGCAATTTACGGGCCTGGTCAAACTCCTGGGCACGAATATGAATTTCGGCCTGGGTGTAGAGCAGATCAAAATCTTCAGGATTGGCGCGTTGCAAGGCGCTGACGATGGATTGGGCTTCGTCGAACTGCTGGCGCTCTACCAGACGGTTGGCCAGCAGCAGTTGCAACTTGCGGCTATCCGGATTGGCTCGCACAAAGATACGTGCACTTTGCAAGGCAGCCGAAGGATCAATCTTGATACCGTATTCCAGCACGCGCTGCGCGGCGGCTTCGGAATGCGGGTCCAGCTTCAGGGCTTCCCGTGCTTCGCGCTCGGCCCGGCTCATGTCCCCGGCGCTCCAGGCGGTATCCGCCAAGGCCAGACGGGCAATGGGCAAGGAGCGCACGGGTTGCTGCAAGGCCTTGTCCAGCACTTCCAGCGCCAAACGGCGATCCACCATCTTGCTGACCATGCTCATGGCTTGGACCACGGCCTGCTCTTTATCCTGGGCGCGAGAGATACGCAGCCACAAGGCATCGGCCAAGCCTTCGGTCTGACCGCTGGAGGCTTCCAGGGCCAGAGCCGTTGCTTTAGCTTCGGGATCATTCGGGGCCAGCAAGGCCCATTCTTTAGCGGCACGCAGCGCACGACCCAAATCACGGTCGGCCATGGCGTATTGAAAGGCGTTTTGAGCCAGGCGAGGATCGCTGGTGTCACGCGCCAAAGACAGGAAAGTCTGGCTGGCAACGTCGTATTCACCACGCGAAGCAGCCACTTCGGCAACCAGAATGCGATACAGAATGTCCGAAGTCAGGCTGACCAAAGGCAATTGCCCGCTGCGCAAACGAATCTTGTCAGCAGGCGGCTCCGCCTTGAGTATGGGAAGTGAGGGTTGGGCTTGCACCGAAACCGCTGCAAGCAACGACATCAGGCCCAGCTTTAGTGCTAAGGTCAGAGCATTCATCCAGAAAAACCCGTGCCCTGATACGCGCGACAAAACGCCCGATGGCACAATAAAGGAATCAGATTTGTTGATGGTATCACCCCCCCATGCCTGAACTGCCAGAAGTTGAAACAACTCGTCGCGGAATTGCGACGGTTATCCAGGGAAAAAATGTCCGACAATTCCTGGTTCACGAGCCCCGTCTGCGCTGGCCCGTGCCTGCCTCTTTGCCACAATGGATTGAAGGCCAGGTCGTCCGGAATTGCACGCGTCGAGGCAAATACTTGTTGTTGCATTTTGAACAAGGTGTCCAGATCGTCCATTTAGGAATGTCCGGCTCCTTGCGTCGTGTGGATCTGGATGAAGAACGCCGCAAGCATGATCATGCGGAATGGATCTTTGATGAGGCCCGCTTCCTGCTGCACGACCCACGACGATTTGGTGCGATATTATGGCATGCCCATAGGGACGGCCCTCTGGAAAACCACCTTTTACTACGTACTTTAGGCGTAGAGCCTTTCGATCCCCTGTTCACCCCCGAGTATCTGCACCGACATCTGCAAGGGCGGCGCGTCGCCATCAAACAGGCCCTGCTGGGCGGCAAGATTGTGGTGGGAGTCGGCAATATCTACGCTTCCGAATCCTTGTTCCTGGCCGGTATTCACCCCGAACTGCCCGCCGGTGAAGTTTCCTTGCATCGTTGCGAAAAACTGCACTCGGCCATCTTGAGCACCTTGCAATCCGCCCTGGACTCCGGGGGCAGCACCTTGCGCGATTACGTCAATGCAAGTGGTGAACCGGGCGCTTACTTCGACATTCACGCCAATGTGTATGAGCGTGCCGGCAAACCCTGCCCACGCTGCCAACAACCTATCAAACGGATAGTCCAAGGCCAACGCGCGACCTATTACTGCTCGCGCTGCCAGCGCCGCTAAACCCTCCCCCTTTTTTCTGACAGCGTCTGATGCCGGTTCCGGCAGGCAGGCGCTCGTCTGCTTTTTTTCCAACTAAGCCTACCCTATTCAGGTATTCACCTATATCTAACTGATTCGCCATAAACTAATCTGACACCATCCCTATCGACTGTGGAGTCATTTTCATGAGCAAGTCCTTCGCCTCGCATAACGACCTGGAAGACAAAGTCGTTGCCTTTGAAAAACTGTCCGACAACGCCTACGCCTACACGGCTGAAGGTGATCCCAACACGGGCATCATCATTGGTGACGAGGCCATTATGGTGATCGACACCCAGGCCACGCCTGTCATGGCTGAAGACGTGATTCGCCGCATCCGCGAAGTCAGCGACAAACCCATCAAGTATGTCTTGCTGTCGCACTACCACGCCGTACGGGTGCTGGGTGCCTCGGCCTACAACGCCCAGGAAATCCTGGCCAGCCGCGACACCTACGACCTGATCGTGGAACGTGGCGAGCAGGACAAGGCCAGCGAAATCGGCCGTTTCCCCCGCCTGTTCCGCAACGCCGAATCCATTCCTCCCGGCCTGACCTGGCCCACCATGACCTTTGAAGGTCATATGACGGTGGACCTGGGCAATCTGGAAGTACACCTGATGCAAGTGGGTCGTGGCCACACCAAGGGCGACACCATCGCCTGGCTACCCAAGCAAAAAATCCTGTTCGCCGGTGACCTGGTGGAATACCAATCCACCCCGTACGCAGGCGACTGCTACTTCCGCGAATGGCCCCGCACACTGGACCGTCTGGGCGACTTCAAAGCTGAACAAATGGTTCCTGGCCGTGGCCCTGCACTGAAAAACGCCACTGAAGTGCGTCAGGCCCTGGCCGGCACGCGCGCGTTTTTGACAGACCTGTACTCCAGCGTGCAGCAAGGCGCGGCAGCCGGTAAAGATCTGAAGACCATTTACCGCGAAACCTACGATTTCATGAAGCCTCGCTACGCAGACTGGGTCATTTTTGATCACTGCATGCCCTTTGACGTGTCCCGTGCCTACGACGAAGTCAACGGCCACGAAGACCCACGCATCTGGACCGCCGAACGCGATCTGGAGATGTGGAAACAACTCGAAGGTCAGTAAGACGCAAGGCCAGGGAGAAAGAAAATGGGAGACATTAATTACCAGACCCTGGAGCTGACGCAAGCGCCCCCACCGGCTACCCATGCCCGCCACCCCGTTGTGGTGGTGGGTGCCGGCCCGGTGGGGCTGACCATGGCCCTGGATCTGGCGGCCAAAGGCCACCGGGTCGTGATTCTGGACGACGACACCACGCTGTCCAAAGGGTCACGGGCCATTTGCTTTGCCAAACGCACCCTGGATATCTGGGATCGATTGGGCGTGGGCTCGCGCATGATGGACAAAGGCGTGTCCTGGAATGTGGGCAAGGTTTTTTTCCGCAATCAGGAAGTCTGGAGCTTCAATTTGCGGCCCGAAGAAGGCCACCAGCGCCCCGCCTTTATCAATTTGCAGCAGTATTACTGCGAAGGTTATCTCTACGAAGCAGTCTGCGCTCAGCCCCTGATCGAACTGCGTTCCGGCCATAAAGTGCTGAACGTGGTGAATCAGGCAGAAGGCGTGCATCTGGACGTAGAAACGCAGCAAGGCAATTACACCCTGGAAGCAGAATGGCTGCTGGCCTGCGACGGCTCGCGCTCGGCCATTCGCCGTGCTTTGGGTGAAAGCAGCAGCGGACGCGTATTCAAGGACCGTTTCCTGATTGCAGACGTGCGCATGCAAGCCGACTTCCCCGCCGAGCGCTGGTTCTGGTTTGACCCGCCCTTCCACCCCAATCAATCTGTCTTGTTGCACAGCCAGCCGGACAACGTCTGGCGTATCGACTTCCAATTGGGCTGGGATGCCGACCCGGTTGAAGCCGTCAAACCAGAAAACGTGCTGCCCCGCATTCGTGCCCTCCTGGGTGCCGACGCCCCCTTTGAGCTGGAATGGGTCAGCATTTACACCTTTGCCTGCGAGCGCATGGAGCGCTTTCGCCATGGCCGTATTCTGTTTGCCGGAGACTCGGCCCACCGTGTCTCGCCTTTTGGCGCACGCGGCGCCAACAGCGGTATCCAGGACGCCGACAACCTGGCCTGGAAGCTGAATCTGGTTCTGAATGCCCAGGCTCCCGACAGCCTGCTGGACAGCTACAGCCATGAACGTGAATTGGCTGCAGACGAGAACATTCGCCATTCCAGCCGTTCAACAGATTTCATCACGCCTAAAAGCGAAGTCAGCCGCCTGTTCCGTGATGCGGCCCTGATTCTGGCGCGTCGCCACGCCTTTGCCCGTGTACTGGTCAATAGCGGCCGCCTGTCCTTGCCCAGCGCCTACCCGGACAGCCCCTTGAATACGGCTGACACACACGAGTTCTCCGCCACGGCCACACCGCTAGGAGCCTGCGTCCCCGATGCACCTATAGAACAAAACGGTCAGCAAGGCTGGTGGCTGGGTCAATTGGGCAGCGGCTTCACTCTGCTGGAATTTGGCGAAGGCCAGGCCAGCCAGTCTGAAGTGGTAAACGAACTGGTCGCCCAAGGTCTCTTGACCCGCCTGCGTGTCTGGCCTGCTGGCACCAGCGCTACCCAGGCCCAGGGCGGCATCATCGACAGCCAGGATATGCTGCGTCAGCGTTACGACGCCCAACCCGGTTCCTGCTATCTGATTCGCCCCGATCAACACCTGTGCGCCCGCTGGCGTCATCTGGATGGGCAAGCTGTCCGGGCTGCCTTGCACAAAGCCTGTGGCCATTTCCTGGAGAGTGCTTCATGTCTACACTGAATACCGATACCCCCCTGGAACGGGCTGACGATTTCTACCAAATGTTGATCGATGCCCACCAAGGCCTGAGCACAGCACAAAGTCATGCCATGAATGCCGCTTTGGTGCTGTTGCTGTGCAATCATGTCGGCTCGCTGGATGTGATCAAGCAAGCCTTGGACGCCGCCCGCCAGACCTGCCTGGAGCAGGCTGCCTGAATCTGGAGACCCCTAATGAGCTCTTTGAATTATCAGATTGGTTTTGGTAACGCTTTTGCCACCGAGGCTCTGCCCGGTGCGCTGCCACTGGGACGCAACTCGCCGCAGCGCTGCCCTTACGGGCTGTATGCCGAGCAGTTGTCCGGCACGGCCTTTACCGCTCCGCGCGCCGATAACCGCCGCTCCTGGCTGTACCGCATTCGCCCCAGCGCCAAGCAAGGAGCATTTACGGCATTTGAAGGCGCTCCCCACTGGAACGAAGACTTTGGACAAGGCCCGGCCAACCCCAATCGCCTGCGCTGGAGCCCGCTGAATCTGCCCAGCAAGCCGACCGATTTTCTGGCTGGTGTCCATACCTGGGCAGGCAATGGCAGCAGCGACTCGCAAAGCGGCGTTGCCATCCATCTGTACGCCATCAACCAGTCCATGGGGCGGCGCGTGTTCTACAACGCCGACGCCGAAATGATGTTCGTGCCTGAACAGGGCCGCCTGCGTCTGGTCAGCGAATTGGGCATCATGGAAATCGAGCCTTGCGAGATTGCCGTCATACCGCGTGGCGTCCGCTTCAAGGTGGAGTTACTGGACGATGTGGCTCGCGGCTATTTGCTGGAGAACTTCGGTGCGCCTCTGCGCCTGCCGGAACTGGGCCCGATCGGCTCCAACGGCCTGGCCAATGCCCGTGACTTCAAAACGCCGGTAGCCTGGTACGAAGATGTCAGCGAGCCTCATGAGTTGGTCACCAAATTCACAGGCGGCTTCTGGGTTGCGCAACTGACGCACTCGCCGCTGGACGTCGTGGCCTGGCATGGCACGCACGCCCCCTACAAATACGATTTACGCGACTTCAATGTGATCGGCTCGATCAGCTACGATCACCCCGATCCCTGCATTTTCAGTGTATTGACCTCGCCCTCCGACACCCCCGGCACGGCCAACCTGGACTTTGCGATTTTCCCGCCACGCATTCTGGCCATGGAAAACACCTTCCGCCCACCGTGGTTCCACCGTAACTTCGCCAGCGAATTCATGGGCCTGATCCAGGGTGTGTACGATGCCAAGGCCGATGGCTTTGCACCCGGCGGCTCCAGCCTGCACAATTGCATGAGCCCGCATGGCCCCGATGCCAACACCTTTGACAAGGCCAGCAGTGCGGACTTGAGCAAGGCAGACTATCTGCGCGGTACCATGGCCTTTATGTTCGAAACCCGCAAAGTCATCCGCCCCTCGCCACAGGCCTTGCAAAGCGGCAGCCTGCAAGCCAATTACGATGCCGTCTGGGACGGACTGGAAAAACACTTCTCTACGGAACAAAAGGCATGACCCGACCTTATCTGAATGACACTCACGACCCCACGCTGCAAAGCTGGGTGCCCGGCGCCAACGAGGCCGATAACGGTTTCCCTATCCAGAACCTGCCCTTTGCCGTGGCCCGTCGCCGTGACAGTCAGGAAGACTTCCGCGTCATGGTGGCCATTGGCCCCTACGCGCTGGACCTGGGCCTGCTGGCCTGCGATACCCCCTGGCACGGCAAAGCCGCCGACGCCCTGGCCGCTTGCGTCAAACCTGCCCTGAACGGCCTGATGGCCTTAGGCCAGGAATACTGGAGCGCGCTGCGTGCCGCCTTGTCACATGACTTGCGCCAAGGCTCCTCAGCCGAGTCGCGCCTGCGCCCCATGCTGATCGAGCGCAGCAAGCTGGAATACGCCCTGCCCGCCCAAATTGGGGACTACACCGATTTCTATATTTCCGTGCACCACGCAACGGCGGTAGGCAAACAGTTCCGCCCTGATGCTCCCTTGCTGCCCAACTACAAGTGGGTACCCATTGGCTACCACGGCCGTGCCTCCAGCATCGGTGTGTCCGGCCAGCAATTCCCACGACCCGTCGGCCAGACCCGCCCACCCGAAGGGCAGGAGCAGCCCAATTTTGGTCCTTGCCAACGCCTGGACTTCGAACTGGAAATGGGCATTCTGATTGGCAAAGGCAACGAAGCCGGTCGCCGTATCCCTATCGCTCAGGCAGACGAGCACGTTTTTGGCCTGTGCCTGTTCAATGACTGGTCGGCGCGCGATCTGCAAGCCTGGGAATACCAGCCTCTGGGCCCCTTCCTGGCCAAGAACTTTGCCTCGACGATCTCCCCCTGGGTAGTGACGCTGGAAGCCCTGGCTCCCTTCCGTCGCCCCTTCAGCCGCCCCGAGTCTGATCCCCAGCCTCTGCCTTATTTGCAGGATCAGACCAACCAGGAAAGTGGCGTTCTGGACGTGGAACTGGAGGTGTACCTGAGCACCGAGCAGTCTCGCCAGCAAAAGAAAGACCCCGCTTTGCTCTCGCGCAGCAACTTCAAGGAAGCGTATTGGACTGTGGCCCAATTGGTCGCCCATCACAGCGTCAACGGCTGCAATCTGCAAACTGGAGACCTGCTGGGCACCGGCACCTTGTCCGGCCCGGCCAAGGGTCAGGAAGGCTCCTTGCTGGAAATGAACCAGGGCGGCAAAAACCCCATCGACCTGCCTTGGGGCGAACAGCGTAAATTCCTGGAAGATCAGGACGAGATCATCTTGAAAGGCCTGTGCCGTCAAGATGGCTACCCGACCCTGTCTTTTGGTGAATGCGCCGGTCGAGTATTACCTGCCGTGCCTTAAGTTCAAGGCACCAAAACCTGCGAAGGTCTGATTGGCAAGAGACGCTTGCTTGTGAACAACACCCCGCAGCCGCTACCTGGCTTCGGGGTGTTGTTACGTAAAACCTATAGAAACAGGCTCGCAAAAACAAAAAAGGGACTTGAATTCCCCTTTTGCAGATTCATAGAGCCACTAGGCAGGCAATTGCTTATGTCTGGCCCAAGACCAGAGGATATAAAACAGAACGCAGCCATACAGCCCCAGCACAGCGCCTGAAGCCAGCACCTGGCTAAGAAAATGGTAGCCCTGCATGATGCGTAGAAAGCCGAACAGCAAACCGGCGCTGATACCCAGCACAAAGCCCCCGGCGGCCAGTTTGCGGCAGCCTGTCATGACGCCCACAAAGAACAGGGACAGGAGCACAAAGCCGGATGCGGCATGAGCACTGGGCAAGGCATTGCCTGCCTCAGCCCAGGAATGCGCCCAGAAGTAGGTGGGCATGGATTCTGTACCGCCAAACATGGCCAGATTAAAGGGTCTTGGCATGGCGGTCAGATGTTTCAGGACGCCTACCATTAACGGGCCACTACCCATGAAGAAAGCCGCCCCCGCCCAAGCCAGTTGGCGGCGGGAACCCTTGGGCTGCCGCCAGGCCACGATCGTCCATACCACTGCGCCGCCAAAGGGAACGAACCACACCAGCCTGCGCCCGAATAAATCGACAAAAGGCTGCAATCGCCAGGAAAAATCCTGGACTTGTGGGTCATAGAAATAGGCACTGAGTGACAGGTCCGTTGCTGAACCCATCGTCACTGCCGCAACGATTCCCAAAACAGTAAAAAAAACGGCACTGGCAACGATATAAGGACGAAAAAACATCTACACACCAAGTAGCTTCAATCAATCGGGCAATACTTTACCGGGGTTCATGATCCCCAAAGGATCCAGCGCCGTCTTGATCTGCTTCATCAAGGCCAGGGAAACCGGGTCTTTATAACGGGGCAGCAGTTGGCGCTTGAGCTGGCCTACGCCATGTTCGGCACTGATGGAGCCATGGAAACGGTGCACGCTGTCATGGACCAGCGCATAGATCTCATCCTGACGCTTCAGCAGCTCTTCCTCCGTGAAGGCCGTGCCGCGCGCGACGTTGTAGTGCAGGTTGCCATCACCCAAGTGCCCGAATGTCACGTTTTCCAGACCCGGGAAGGCTTCTTGCAAAGCCTTGTCCGTCTCGTGCACGAACTGGGACATCACAGACACAGGGATGGACACATCATGCTTGATGCTTTTCCCATAGGCTTTCTCTGCCAGTGGAATGCTTTCACGCAAATGCCAGAGCGCCTTGCTTTGTGCGATGGTCTCGGCGATAACGGCGTCTTGCACCAGATCTTGCTCCAGAGCCTGACCGATCACGCTTTCAAAACGCTCGCGGGCATGCTCCAGGCTTTCGCTATCAGACAGCTCCAGCAAGGCATACCAAGCTGCTTTTTCAGCTGGGCCCTGGAAAGGCATGCGTTGATCGGGGTAGCAGTGCAACACAGCTTGCAAGCAGTTGCCTGCAATCAACTCAAAGCCCGTCAAGGAAGCGGCCAGACCCTGACGGGCCAGAGCCAGCACTTGTACGGCATCTTCAATTGTGTTGAGCGCCAGCAAAGCGGTGCACGCTGCTACAGGCTGGGGATACAGCTTGATGGTCGCGGCGGTGATGATACCCAGGGTGCCTTCGCTACCAATAAACAGGTTGCGCAGGTCGTAACCGGTATTGTCTTTGCGCAGCCCAAGCAGCCCATGCAGAATTTCACCTTGGGCAGTCACCACTTCCAATCCCAGGGTCAGGTCACGAGCATTGCCGTAACGCAAAACCTGTGTACCGCCTGCATTGGTGGCCAGATTGCCGCCAATCGTGCAGCTGCCTTCTGCGGCCAGACTCAAGGGGAACAGACGCTGATGATCGCGGGCGGCCTGCTGCACATTTTGCAAAATGCAGCCTGCTTCCACCACCATGGTATCGTTGTCGGTATCCACGCTGCGAATCTTGTTCAGGCGCTCCAAAGACAGCACCAGCGCAGTGGCGCTGTTGTCCGGCGTTGCGCCCCCGCACAAACCGGTATTGCCGCCTTGAGGGACAATAGGCACGCGGTGCTGCGCGCATAGACGCACAACCTGGGCCACTTCTTCCGTCGTTGCAGGCCGGGCCACCGCCAAGGCAGTACCGGTATAGCGTCCACGCCAATCCTCCAGGTACTGCTGCATGGATTGTCCTGTCAGCACATGTTGCTGACCAATACGCTGTTCAAGTTCGTTCAGAAAAGTCATGACCCAAGCCACTCAAGAAAAACAATCAGGCGCTCTTGCTGTCGCGCTACAGCTCTTAATGGTAACTCACGAAAGCCGGTGGCATTCGCGCTAAACTTCTTTCTTTGTGTATTCGTTCAGGACGTGACAGTGACCCACATTCCCGCTCTACCGACCGCTGTATTCAAAGCCTACGATATTCGGGGCACCGTTCCCGAGCAACTGAATCCCGACTTCGCCTACCAATTAGGTCTGGCCCTGGCGGCCTTGGCCCGTGAACAAAGCGTGCAAACCCTGGTAGTGGGTTACGACGGCCGCCACAGCAGCCCTGCTCTGTCTCGTGCCCTGCAACAAGGGATCCAGGCAGGCGGAATCAACACAGTCGATCTGGGTATGGTTCCTACTCCCGTCGTCTATTTTGCGGCCAATGTACTGGAAACCGGCTCGGGCGTAGCCATTACAGGTAGCCATAATCCGTCCAACTACAACGGCTTCAAGATGATGATGGCCGGCAAGACCTTGCACGGCCAGGATATCCAGGGCCTGATGAAACGCATGCAAGCCGGTATTGAGCCTGCGGCTCAAGCAGGTACTGGCGAGAAAAAGGACTTGCTGGACCAGTACGTCAGCACCATCGCCGAACGTGTCAAACTGGCCCGTCCCATGAAAATCGCCCTGGACTGCGGCAACGGCGTGGGTGGCGTCGTGGCTGCTCGCCTGTTCAAGGCCCTGGGTTGCGAAGTGGACATGCTGTTTGAAGATGTAGACGGCAGCTTCCCCAATCACCACCCGGACCCGGCCGAGCCGCACAACCTGCAAGACCTGATCTCCCATGTTCAAAACACGGACTGCGAAGTGGGTCTGGCCTTTGACGGCGATGCCGACCGCCTGGGTGTAGTGACTCGAACGGGTCAGATCATCTGGCCTGATCGTCAATTGATTCTGTACGCGCGCGATATTTTGCAGCGCGAACCTGGTTCCACGATTATTTTTGACGTGAAATGCAGCCGCCACGTCGCCCTGGAAATTGCCAAGGCCGGGGGTGAGCCCTTGATGTGGCAAACCGGCCATTCGCTGATCAAGGCCAAACTGGCCGAAACGGGTGCCCCTTTAGCTGGCGAAATGAGCGGCCACGTGTTCTTCAAGGAAGGCTGGTACGGCTTTGATGATGGCTTGTACACAGGCGCACGTCTGCTGGCGATTCTCTCGCGCGGTGACAACCCGACGGCAGAGTTGGAAGCCTTGCCGCAAGACCTGTCCACACCGGAACTGAAACTGCCGCTGGCCGAAGGTGAGCCTCATGCCTTGATCGCCCGCCTGCAAAAAGAAGGCCGTTTCCCCAGTTCCAATCAGCTCAACACGATTGATGGTGTACGTGCCGAGTACCCGGACGGCTTCGGTCTGGCTCGCGCCTCCAATACCACTCCAGTGATTGTGCTGCGTTTTGAGGCCCAGTCCCAAGAGGCGCTGGATCGGATCCAGGGAGAATTCCGGGCGGCACTGTTGGCTTTGAAGCCGGATGCAGCATTGCCTTTCTAAGGCCGTGGAAGTGCACTCATACCCAGATCCCTGCTCGCTGGTCTCTAGTCTCTAGTCTCCAGCGCAGTATAAAAATGCCTCCACGCGGCAACTTTGGCTTGCTGTCCCCCAAGGGGGCACTTTTTACCGGGACGACCAGCCTTGGGGCAGCCCAGCGATAAAAAAAGAGCTGCACTGCCTCTGAAACCTTGGATTCAACCCTAAGTCACAGCAAGCAGTTCAGCCCGTTTTTTATGCTTTGGCCCAGGACCAAGGCAGCCAAAGCCTTAACGGCTCAAATACTGATACAGATCCAGATGAGCCTCGCTGATACGGCCTATATCAAAAGCCTCTTCAGCCAGACGGCGGCTTTCCGCCCCCATGGCTTGCCGCTTGGCCGTATCTTCACCCAAGTCCATCACAGCCGCCGCCAAAGCCTGTGCATTACGTACTGGCACCAGCACGCCCGTTACTCCAGGTTCGATGGCATCACGGCAACCGGGTACATCCGTTGTAACCACCGCGCGCCCGCAGGCTGCGGCTTCTACCAAGGACTTAGGCAGGCCCTCACGGTAGGACGGCAGCACGGCAATGTGTGATTGAGCGTAAAGCTGCGCAATATCGCTACGTTCGCCCAGACACTCCACCACGCCCTGCTTTTGCCAGCTCTGCCACTCCTGATCGCTGATACTGGCCGGATTACCGGGGTCGGGACTGCCAGCCAGTACCCATTTAACCGGGCTACCTTGAGCAGCGCTGATGCGTGCAGCTTCAACAAACTCACGCACACCTTTATCTACCAGCAGGCGCGATACCATCAGGGCAACGGGCGGGCCTTCGGGCTCCGGCAAAGCCTGAAACTGATTCAAGTCCACGCCTGAGCCACGAATCAGGACGCACTGATCGCGTTTGACAACACGGTCTTCCAGCAAGACATCACGGTCATTGCTGTTCTGGAAAATCACGCGGCTATTCGGATGTCCCAAGGCAATGCGGTAAAGCTGCAGGGCAATCCAGCGCACCGGATCAAAGGACTTGTCGCGCTTGGTAAATACATAGCCCAGCCCGGATACAGCGGCCAGAAAACCAGGCACACCGGCCAGTCGCGCTGCAATCCCGCCGTACAGAACCGGCTTGATGGTGACCGCATGCACCAGCTCCGGACGCTCACGGCGAAACAAGCGCCATAGAGCCCAAATGGTGTGCAGCTCTTGCAATGGGTTGGTCCCGCTGCGTGTCATGGGCAAAGCATGGTGATGCAGGCCGTGACGCTCGATCTCGGCAACCGCCGGGCCGTCCATGGTGGCGACATGCACGTCATAACCCTCACGTTGAGCGGCTTGCGCCAAAGGCAAACGATGTGACAGGAAAAAAGCGGGGTTATTGACCACGAACATCAGCATGCGCGTTTTCTTGCTGGTTTCGTCCGTCAAGGCACTCAAGGCCTGACGGCTGCGCTTGCGCTTGGGGGGATACTGCGCCGTCAAGGTCTTCCAGGCCTGCGTGTAATTCTTGACCATGCCTTCCAGGGAGAACAGGCGGGCAACCCGTTCACGCGCATGCTCATGACGAGCCTGCCAGGAAGGCGCACCCAGTTCATCAACCGCGCTATTGATCGCGCCTGCCAAGGCTTCAGCATTGCTGGGGGGAACAATCCAGCCCTCATTACCGACGATCAAGGCAGCATCACCCACATCGGTGACCACATTGGACACCCCCGCAGCCATTGCTTCGCAGACCACGTTGGGAAAACCTTCTGCCGAGCTGGACAAGACATGCACGTCCAGCGCATTCATCAGGCGAGGGACATCGCTGCGTCGTCCCATCAGGATGACGCTCTCGCGCAACTGATGCTGATCCAGCAAGCGCATCAAGGTTTCGTTATTGCTGTCCATGCCATCGCCAATCAAAAGGCAACGCAAGCCCGGATGACGGTGCAGGCTGCGAGCTAAGGCGGCCAGCAGATTGGGATGATCTTTAAGCGGATTCCAGCGGGCCACACTGCCAATAACAGGCGTATCCAGTGACAGGCCCAATTCTTCGCGCACTTCTTCACGTGCCTGCGGGTCAGGATGCCAACGGCTTAGATCGTAGCCATTGGGAATCACTTTCATGATGTCCGCACGATAACCCCACTGCTTGTGACGTCGGGCGGCATTTTCTGCGCAGGACACAATCAAATTGGGAATAAAGCGTGACAGGCGGGCGCACAGCCAGGCCACCATACGAGCTTTCGGGCTGCCTTGATACAGATTCGCGCCGGAATTACGAATACCCCAGGACACAGCCGGAATCCCGACCAGTCGCGCTGCGGCACCACCGATCAGATCGGAGTGATACATCCAGGTCTGCACCACATCGGGCTGCAAATCGCGCAGCAAGCGCGTCAGCGATCGCAGACCTTTCAAAAAGCCCAGCGGCGAGTGCATGTGCAGGCAGTACAAAGGAATGTCTGCAGCCCGCAATTGCGGCCCGAAAACGTCTTCCTCGCCCAGAGAAATCACAATATGCTCGGTTTCTTGACCTGGCGCCGTCACCAAGCGAAACAAGACGGTTTCTGCCCCCCCCTGCCCCAGCCCAGCAATAATATGCACGACTCGCAAAGGCGGCGTTACTTTTTCCAGCTTGTCATCCACGGCGTCTGTTTCCTGATTCAACGACCTTGGCTGCATTGCACTCATGCTTTGGCTCCCTCTTCGATACCGCCACGGGCGGCCTGAAAGACCTGGTCCCAGTTAAGCAAAACCTGCTCTAGTTCATAACGCTGACGCACCGCTGCAGCGGCACGACGGCCCAAGACGCCCCGAAAGACGCCATCCCCCATCAGCTCGGCCAGGGCGGCAGTCAAGGCACCTTCATCCCCTACCGGCACCAGCAGGGCATCCTTGCCATCGGAACTGATTTCGCGCGGGCCGCTGGGGCAATCAACCGTCACGGCGGGCAGGCCCATGGCCATGGCTTCCAGCAACACGTTCGGAAAGCCCTCTACTTCCGAAGTCATGACAAAGGCATGGGAGCGCGCCATTTCCTGCCAGGGCTCAGCGGTCTTGCCGGCCAGTTCGATACGGTCGCCCGCGCCGGACATGGCAATCTGCTGCACCAATTGGGCTCGCTGCGGGCCATCACCCCAGATTTTCAATTTCCACTCCGGATGCTCGGCGGCCAGGCCTGCAAATACGCGGATCAAGACATCAAAACGTTTGGAGGGCACCAGACGCCCCATGGCCATCAAGGTGCAGTGACGGTTCTCCTCCACCCGCACCTCGCGCTGCACGGCATTCAAGGCCTGCGGCAAGGGGTTGGGAACCACCATGACCTGCTTCATGCCCGGCACCATGGCCTGGAACGCCGCCACACTGGCTCGGGTTTGCACAGTCACTACCTGCGCCTTGGGGTACAGACGGCGGCGCAGGCTTTGCAGCAGCTTGCCTGCGCTGCTGCTAAAGGCCGGGTTGGTGCGTTCACCCACCACAATAGGGACGCCCATGCCGCCCAGCCCCAGCAACACATTGATATTCACATTGGTCAGAAAAGACACGATGACATCAGGCTGTTTTTCATGCACCAGCTTGCGCATGGCGCGCAGCTTGGCCAAGGGTTTGGGCAACCAGCTACCGCGCATGCGATGGGCCAGCCACACCAGTTCCACCTTGGAGTCAATAGGGTAAAAGGCGCTGCCTCCTCCACTATAAGTAGGCACCAGGGTGACCTGATCGCCCCGCAAACCCCAGGCATTGGCCAGGGTGGAAGCGACGCGCTCGGCGCCGCCTGCGTTCAGGGAGCTGACGAAAAACAGAATATTCACTGGGCCTCCGTGGGCTCATCGACCGGGTAGCTTGGGCCTGCTGGCACTAGGCAAAGCGCCATTTTAAGGCCGACGCAAGCACTGTTCCAACACTTGCTGCCATAGCGCCAGAACTCGGGCCGAGGAAAAACGATCGCGCACATCCGTGGCGCGGCGTGCCAATCGCTGACGCTTGTCGTCGTTGGACATCAGGTCGGATAAATGGGCTGCCAGGGCTTCCACGTCTTCAATCGGGCGTACCAAGACGCCGTCAATATTGGCGCGGATAATCTCGCGCGGGCCGGTATCGCAATCAAAGGCAACCGCGGTCAAACCGCTGGCCATGGCTTCCAGCAGGCTGTTGGACAAGCCTTCCATGCGGGAGCTGAGTACATACAGATCAGACTGCTCGTACCAGTCCGCCATATTGCCGACGCGGCCGGGAAGCTGAATCCGCTCTTGCAGCTCCAACTCTTCAATTCGTGCTTCCAGAGGAGCACGCTGCTCGCCTTCGCCCAGAATCACCAAGTCCCAGTCCGGGAAATAGTTGGACAACATGGCAAAGGATTCGATCAGGGTGTCAAACCCTTTAACCGGGTGCAGTCGCCCCACAGCCAGCAAACGTTTGCGGCCTTCTGGCAGTTCGGGCACCGGCACGACAGGCTCGGCACTATCCATAGGCCAGCGTACGGCATTAGGAATTACCTGAACCTGGCTGCCGGGCACATGCTCGCGCAACCAGTCTGCAGTACCAGCAGTCAGCGCGATCACGGCATGAGCTTGCGGATAGGTACGCAAACGGGCTTTTTGCCAGAAAGAGGACAAGGACTGGGAGGGCGGATGCGTATGCTCGGTAGCAATCACCTTGCAGGGCAAGCCTTTGGCGGCAGAAATGGCCAGCACAGAAGAAGTCGTCATCATCCCCAGCACCACATCGGGCTTGTTCTTGCGTATCAGGGATCGCACCCGGCTCACGCGCCGCCAGTTCTTCCACAAGGCATCCAGGCGGCCACGACTGCTGCCTGCCGTTCCCAGCACGTGGCGCTCTACGCCCTCTGCTACGGTATACGCGTCTTTGTCACGGCCGGCCTGCGTCACCAGAGACACTCGATAGCCGCGTGCCACCCAGGCTGCGCTTAAATCGACGGCGACACGTTCTGCCCCGCCCCCACCCAAAGAGTGGATAAGCAGCATGATATGAGGGCGAACTCCCGAATGACTGTGCACGTTTTCCTATTCCTGCGAACCAGACGCAAAGGCACTGGCTGGCTTCAAAGCCAAGATGAAATAACAAGTGAAAGAAGCCGCATACATCAGGCTGGTCGCCAGCATGATGCCCGACGGACCCATGCGCGCCGCCAGAATCGGGTTCAGGGCCGCTTTCACCAAAAAATTGATCACGGCAATAATTGCCATGGATTTATACCGGTTCTGACTGGCCAGTAACTGCACCAGAATCAGCACCCCAAAATAAAAAGGCAGTTGCACCAGTCCCCAGCTAAAAACCTGGGCGACGGTAGCCGTATCCTGCGCGGTAAACGCGCCACGTTCAAACAGCAGTGCCACGCCCCAAGGAGCCAGCAGGACGCCGATGGCCGCCGCTACTCCACCAGCCGCCAACATCATGACCGACCATTTCAAGGCCATGGAACGAGCACGGGCGTTATCGCCCCGGCTTTGAATATCAGCCAGCACAGGCAAGGCAGCACGGCCTACAGAGGCCGCCCCCACACCTAGAACCAGGGCCAGCAAGCGCGTGGCATAACCCAAGGTCGCGTTGGCATTCGCGCCCAGATTGGCCGCCGTATATTGGTCGATAGGGCCGACAAAGCTCATGGCAACCTGCCCCACCAGCATGATCGTGGCGGCCTTGAGCAAATCCGGCCACTGTTCGGCACGCAAGCTGATCGTGGGACGAGCCCAGATCTGATCAGCCCGAGAAGCCAGAATCATCAGCCACACGGCCTGGATCGTCATACCCAGCAAGGTGCCCCACAACAAGGGGCCAATGCCGGCATTGGCCCCTGCGGCCAGCACCCAGATCAGGATGACAAAGGCAGGAACACTTTCCAGCAGGGTGTTGATGTGACGCTCATGCGCCCGCAAACGGGCGGCACTCAGGCCAATCATCAGGGTCAGAACCGCCGCTGGCGCAAAGGCAAACAGCAGTTCCTGGCTCATTTCATGGACTGCAGGACTTAAACCCTGTCCCGTCCATTGCAGCACCCAGGGCCAGCTAATCCAGATCAATGCACCCAGCACGCAGCCCAGCACAATGCACCAGGCCTTGAGTTCACCCAGAAAACGGCTGCGCGCTGCCGGTTCCAGACGATGCAAGCGCACCAGAACGGGAATCAGCACAACGGACATGGAGCCAACGATTGTCACTGGCAGCCAATTGGCCATGACCATCGTGAACTGATAGGCATCGACTACATCGCTCACACCGTAGCGATAAGCCACCGCCATTTCTTTGAAAGCGCCCGCTGCCTTGCCCAGCAACAGAAAAAACGCCACCCGCATCGCCCCCAGGGCGATGCGACGGTGGTCGTCATGCAAACTAGACAGACGTGCTTTCAGGCTGGCCCAAATCAACTCAGAAACGCCACGTACCAGGGCATGGCTGTATTCAGGCCCTGCAAAATCGTGTGAGTCGGCTCGTAACCCAATTGGGTGCGAGCCTTAGTGATATCGGCTTGAGAGTGCAGCACATCGCCCGCGCGGAAGTCCGCATAGATGGGCTGTTTGGTGTAGTTCACACCATTTGCACTCAAGGTCTGCTTCAAGTGCTCGAACAGCTCATTCAAACTGGTGCGAGCATTGACGGCCACGTTATAGACTTCGGCCACAGCAGGTTTTTGCTGCACGGCGGCCAGGATATTCATCTGAATAACGTTGTCGATAAAGCAGAAATCGCGGCTGGTTTGGCCATCCCCATTGATTTGCACATCCTGGTTCTGGATCATGGCCGATACCCATTTGGGGATCACCGCAGCGTAAGCACCATTGGGGTCCTGACGTTTGCCAAATACATTGAAGTAACGCAGGCCCACGCTGGAAAAGCCATAGGCACGGGCAAACACGTCCGCATACAGCTCGTTCACGAACTTGGTGACGGCGTAGGGAGACAGTGGACGACCAATCGTATCCTCCACCTTGGGCAAACCGGGATGGTCGCCATAGGTGGAACTGGAAGCCGCATAAACAAAGGCTTTAACCTGTTCGTCACGCGCAGCCACCATCACGTTCAAGGCGCCGTTCACGTTGACCTCATTGGAAGTCAGCGGATCGTTCAAGGAACGAGGCACCGACCCCAAAGCGGCCTGGTGCAGCACATAGTCCACGCCTTTAACAGCTTCGCGACAGGTATCCAGATTGCGGATATCGCCTTCAATAAAGCGAAAACGGGCCCAGCGCTCGGCACCAACCTGATCGCGCACTTCGTCCAGGTTGTATTGATGGCCGGTTGCAAAGTTATCCAGACCTACCACCTGCTGATCCATTTTCAGCAGGGCTTCCAGCAGGTTGGAACCGATAAAGCCGGCACAACCCGTAACCAGCCAGGTTTTAGGCTGATTACGCAGTTGCTGGCTCGCCTGTTCAAATGCAGCGCTCATAATGCTTTCCAAAATTAAAGACGCAGATCGGATTGTTCGCGATCAAACACATACTTCAAGTCGTAGAGCACATGCTCGGGCTTGCCCCATTGGCGCACACCTTCCACACCCAATTCCTTGAACTGCTTGTGGGCCACAGCCACGATCACCCCGTCGTACTCACCCGCTTTAGGAGTCTCGACCGGAGTAATACCGTATTCATGTTGCGCTTCTTTAGGGTCAACCCATGGATCGTATACATCTACGTGAACATCGTATTGCTTGAGTTCATGCACGATATCGACAATACGGGTGTTACGCAGGTCCGGGCAGTTTTCTTTAAAGGCCAGACCCAGCAACAAGACGCGCGAACCTTGCACCTGAATGCGGCGCTTGGTCATGGCTTTAACCAGTTGGGAGGCCACATAGCCGCCCATGGAGTCGTTCAGACGGCGGCCAGCCAGAATGATCTCGGGGTGGTAGCCAATGGCTTGCGCCTTGTGGGTCAGGTAGTACGGGTCCACGCCAATGCAGTGACCACCCACCAGACCAGGACGGAAAGGCAGGAAGTTCCACTTGGTGCCCGCCGCTTCCAGCACGTCCAGGGTATCGATGCCCAGACGGTTGAAGATCAGAGCCAATTCGTTGATCAGGGCGATATTCACGTCGCGCTGGGTGTTCTCGATCACCTTGGCCGCTTCTGCCACACGAATGGAGCTAGCCTTGAAGGTACCCACCACAATGATCTCGCGGTACAAGGCGTCGACCAATTCAGCGACTTCAGGGGTCGAGCCGGAAGTGACTTTCTTGATGGTGGAGACGCGGTGTTCCTTGTCGCCTGGATTGATACGCTCCGGGCTGTACCCCGCGTAGAAATCTTCGTTAAAGCGCAGGCCCGACACTTGCTCCAGCACAGGCACACACACTTCTTCGGTCGCACCGGGGTAAACCGTGGACTCGTAAACCACGATGTCACCACGCTTGAGCACTTTACCGATGGTCTCGGAAGCGCGGACCAGAGGAGTCAGATCAGGCTGTTTGAATTCATCGATAGGCGTGGGCACCGTCACAATGAACACATTGGCCTGGGCCAGTTCATCGGCCTCGCAGGAGTAGCTCAAGCCACTGGCCTGGGCCAGTTCTTCGCTCTCGACCTCCAACGTGCGGTCTACCCCTTCCTTGAGTTCGGCGACACGACGCGCGTTAATGTCAAAACCAATAACGGAACGCTTTTTGCCAAACTCTACAGCCAAAGGCAAACCGACATATCCCAAGCCGATGACGGCCAGTTTCACATTCTCAAGTTGCAACTTCATTCTCCAGTTAGCGCTATGCGCAAGGAATAATCTCGAACGCCTGACAGTATCAGTCCCGATCTATCCGCCGCCGTACCGAGGGTAGCAGCAGCCAGGAAGGGCGACGCCACGAAACCAGACGGGAATAGAGCCAGATATAAACCAGTGAGAAGGCCAGCATGCTGGCACACAAAGCCCAAGTATTGTCCCACCAGATCGTGGCTGGTACCAAACCGATCAGGGCCAGTACCCACAGGTAAGGCGAGGTCATGGCATTACAAAACGCGGGCAAGGCTCCGCCACTGTCACGACTGAACGTGGAACGCACCAGACGACGGAACACCAGTTGATGCAGGTGCAGCGCGTCCGGCTGATCCACAGGCACACCGCGTTTGAAACGGCGACGCCAGATCGAAAACATGGTTTCAAAAACAGGGTAAAACAGCACGGCCAAGGCGTAAAACGGCGACACACTGGGGTTGCGCACCACCAGTTGCACAGCCAGTTCAGCCAGCATGAAGCCCAGGAAATATGCGCCCCCATCCCCCAGAAAGACCCGTCCAAAAGGAAAGTTCCATACCAGAAAGCCCAGGGTGGCCGACGCCAGCGAGGCGGCAATCAGGAAAATCGGAATGTCCTGCACCTGCAAGGCCACCAGAGCCAGGGACAGCGCCATCAAGGTGGCGATCATGCCGGCCAGGCCATTCATACCGTCAATAATATTCAGGGCATGGGTACAGCCGCCTACCGCAATCATGGTAAAGAGCAGCGAAATGGGCCAGAAACCCAGAACCCAATCAGCCCAGCTCACCCCAACACGCGACACACCACCCAACAGCCACCAGGCAATCGCGGCCGACAGGAAAGCGGCCAGCAAGCGTTTCAGAGAACCTACGTCCTTGGTGATGTCCTCGACCAGGCCCGCCACAAATACCGGCATGGCAGCCAGAAACAAGACCGGCCACAGCCAGGTCAGTGTCATATTGCTGGGCCCAAGGACCAGCAAGCCAGCCAAACTGCCTGCCACCACGGCCAGACCACCCACACGCGGGGTAGGACGAGAATGGGACGCTTGGGGTTTACTAAGGTCGCTGTCCCCGGTCAGACGGCCATGCCAACGTTCGGAGGCCACGATCAGCCCGCCGACCATAAAAGCCACGACACAGATATACAACCAGGTAAGAGACTCCCCCATCTGAGGTAAAGACACCGCAAAACACCTGCTAGGTTAGGAACTACACATTATCAACCTGCCTTCCGGCTTGTGTCCGTGACCAGTCGCATTAAATGCAACAATTTCCGTCAAGTCCCGTATCACTTTCGTGTAGGCAGGAGTAGCTCGCTAATTTGCCCGAGCGCGAGCCCGAAAGCAAGTATTTTGCGGGATTGGGGCTCAGGAATCGGGTTGCGGCAACGGTTCTGTCGAGGCCAGTTGATTACCGCACTCGGTCAGGAGTCGCCGTAACCAGCGATGGCTGGGCGAATGCCGGTTACGTTCATGCCAGAGCTGATAAAAGCGCATGGGCGGAAACTCCAGCGGGGCCTCCAGAATCGCCAGGGGCAATAGTCGACAATAAAACTCGGCGAAATGACGCGAAGTCGTAAAAATCAGGTCTGTATTCTGTAGCAAATACGGTGCTGCCGAGAAGGACTGCACCGCCACACTTTCATCACGCTGAATACGCAGGGTCGCCAAGGTCGTATCGATGACACCGCGCTGGTTGATGGAATACGGCATAGGCACCACATGGCGCGCCCGCACGTAATCATCCATGGTCAACCCCTTGCGAGCCAAGGGGTGCGTTGCCGCTACCAGGCAAACAATCTGATCTTCCAGCAGCACGGACAGGTGCATGCGATCGGGCGGTTCGGGCCAGTTCCCAATGACCATATCCAGGTCGCCTTCCGCCAAAGAACGCTCAAAATCAAAGCTGGCATCCAGAGAATGCAGATTCAAGCGTGCCCCCGGTGCCTCGCGACGCATACGCTCGACCACTCCGCCAATAAAGACAGGCGCCAGATAATCTGGCGCTCCGATATGAAACTCACTGCGACTTACCTGAGGGTCGAAACTGTCTGGTGCATTAACCATACAGTCAATCTCGGCCAAGGCTCCTTTGGCATGAGCCAGCAGGCCAATGGCGCGCTCGGTAGGCACCATGCCCCCTTTTTCACGCACCAGCAAAGGATCGCCAATAATGTCACGCAAGCGTCGTAAGGCCGCACTGATAGCAGGCTGCGACTGGTTCATTTTGAACGCGGTACGCGAGACACTGCGCTCGGTAACGAGTAAGCAAAATACCCTCAAGAGATAGGTATCAAGCGGGTTATCCCCACGTCGGGCGGCCATCTTATTCTCTCCTTCTTACGCTTTTTTCCACCATGATAATGACATACATGCACAATACGAGATGGCATATATCATTTATACGCCTAATTCTATTTTATTTATAAACAGAAAACTTAAACTGGTCCCATATAAGAAAATCATAGCCCACAGGCGGTGGTTTATAAGGGTTTGAATAAATCAAACATACCGTGTAAACGCCCACCCACTACCCTTGATAAAACGGCCTCCAGGCCTGGTCCTGGAGCCGCCTCGGCTCGCACTATTTACGCTTAGATAATCGGACTGACACATGACTACTCAAACCCTTACCACCACACAGGCGCTCACCGAACTCTCCAGCCTGGATCAGAGCCAATTCGTGGAAAAGCTCGAAGGTATTTTTGAACATTCCCCCTGGGTCCCTGAGCGTAGCTGGAACCAGCGTCCCTTTGAAAGCGTGGATCAGTTGCACGCCTGCATGGTGCAAGTGGTCCAAGAAGCATCGCACGAAGAACAGAAGAACCTGATCTGTGCTCACCCCGAGCTGGCTGGTAAAGAAGCCGAGCAAGGGACCCTGACCACCGCATCGACAGGCGAACAACGTGGCGCCGGCCTGGATCAGTGTTCGGCCGAAGAGCTGGCCCGTCTGCGTGGCCTGAATGCCCAATACCGTGAGCGCTTCGGTTTTCCCTTCGTGATTGCCGTCAAGGGTTTGAGCCGTTACCAAATCATGGATACAGTAGAAGCTCGTCTGAACAACAGTGCTGAAACCGAGTTTCAAGCTTGTCTGACTGAAATCGGCAAGATTGCCCGTTTCCGTCTGGATGCGCTGCTGGGCTGATTTTGCTGCCTGCCGGGTCTTGTTGACCCATCCAGTTCACGGGGTAGCGCCAGCCTGCGGGCACGCTGCCCTTTGTTTCCTCTGACCCTTCGTGGCGCGGCTGCTTTCAGCCCCACGCGGGTCTGCCCTACCAAGGACCTCTACCATGACAATCACATTGAAGTTGGAAACCCTGACAGCCGAAGCCTTCGCCCCCTTTGGTGATGTCATCGAGGCCTCCGACACGGTTCAGCACTTCACCATCAATGAGGGCAATACCGAGCGCTACCACGACCTGGCCAAGATCGAGCCGGGTGCAGACGGCCACGCGATTGTGTCCATTTTCCGTGGTCAGCCACGCACCCTGCCCTTTACCGTGGAAATGATGGAACGCCACCCCAAAGGGAGCCAGGCCTTCATTCCGCAGTCCGGCCAACCGTATCTGGTGATTGTGGCCCCTGCTGGCCCGACTCCCAAGGCAAGCGATCTACGCCTGTTCCTGGCCCGTGGCGACCAGGGCGTGAACTACGCAACTGGCGTTTGGCACCACCCCTTGATGGCACTGAATCAAGTGGCCGACTTTATCGTGATTGACCGCAAAGGTCCCGGCGACAACTGCGATGTGATTCAGCTGGAAGAAAAAGCCATCATTGCTGAACTGGAAACCACAGCAGCGTGAGCCAGTCCTGTCCCATCACGCCGGACATAGCGGCCATTTACGCCCATCGTCCGGCCGATATTGATCCTGAGCACTGGCGCGCCCGTGTCAATCTGGCCGCCGCCTACCGGCTGGCGGCCCGCCAGGGCTGGGACGATATCATCTACACCCATATCTCCCTGCGCCTGTCCGGCCACGACGACACTTTCCTGATCAATCCCTTCGGTTTGCGCTTTGATGAAATCTGCGCTTCCAATCTGCTCTTGATTGATACCCAGGGCCAGGTTGTGGACGGCACTGGCCGTCGTGCCAACCCCAGCGGTTTTGCCATTCACGGAGCCGTTCACCGCGCCCGAGCGGATGCACACTGTGTCATCCACTTACATACAGATGCCTCGATTGCCGTCTCGGCTCTGTCCTGTGGACTGCTGCCTCTATCGCAACACGCCATGCGGTTCTGGCAGGATATTGGCTATCACGACTATGCCGGTCTGGCCTTCCCGCCCCAGGAGCAAGAGGCCCTGCTCAAGCAATTAGGCTCCTATCCCGCCCTGCTCTTGCGCAATCACGGTGCCCTGACCTGTGGCCGTACTGTTGCCGAAGCTTATGTCCTGATGGATGCCTTGGAGCGCGCCTGTCGCATTCAGCTCTCGGCCATGGCTGCCAGCCCGCAACTGCACCTGCCCCCGACGGATGTGCTGGATTTGACACATCGCCAGCTTTTACCCGGGGATGAGCCAGAGGGCTTGTTAGAATGGCCAGCCTTGCTGCGCAAGCTCTATCAGAGCGAGCCGGATTTTTGCCGCTAAGACCCTTTCCACCCCTACGGAGCTTTTATGCCTTCTATTAACGTACAACTATTCGACGGCCGTCCCGTGGAAATCAAGCGTGAGCTCGCCCAGGCCCTGACTAAAGAAGCCTGTCGCGTGCTTGGCTGTACCCCGGAGGCCGTCGATGTGGTCTTTACCGATGTCAAACGCGAGGACTGGGCCACGGCCGGCGTCCTGTGGTCGGACAAGTAAATCAGACCCATGAAAAAGCGGCCACAGGGCCGCTTTTTTTATATCTTTCAGCACCTTAACGGCTCTTCAAACGTAAATCAAACAGTAGTTTGGAGGCTACTAACATAGATTTTCAGGATGGACTAGGTGGGCAATACCCCTAGCGCTGAAAAATGCATGAAAAAAGCAGGAATCTGCTAGGGCGTGGCCTGAACACAGGCCCCATCTACAGGGCATATATCCTTCCCCCCCTGTCAGCATCAGCCTGCCATACGCTTTTACGTATTCTACTTATCAAGCCGTACTGCCTTCCAGTGATAGGGCCCATCCGATAACTTTATGCTTACGCGGCCCAGGCATCGGCTGCGCATAACGTATTAATAAGGAGACCCGGATGTCCGCCAACCCAGAAGTGTCCACACCTGCTGCTTGTGACGGTGTAGACGAACGCCTACCAACGGGGCGCCTGGCAACCCTTGGTTTGCAACACGTCATGGTGATGTACGCGGGCGCAGTTGCTGTCCCCCTGATCATTGGTGCGGCCTTGGGCCTGTCCAAGGAACAGATCGCATTCCTGATTAATGCCGACCTGCTGTGCTGTGGCCTGATCACCATCATCCAGGCTCGTGGCCTGGGTATGTTCGGCATCAAACTGCCCGTCATGATGGGCGTATCCTTTGCAGCGGTCAGCCCCATGATCGCCATTGGCCTGGATCCACAACTGGGCCTGCCCGGTATTTTTGGCGCCACCATCCTGGCCGGTATCTTCAGTATTCTGATTGCTCCGGTATTTAGCCGTCTGATGGGCCTGTTCCCCCCGGTCGTGACCGGCATCATCATCACCGTTATTGGTGTGACACTGATGCGTGTAGGTCTGAACTGGATTGGTGGCGGCGCTCCCACTATTACAGATCCGGCCACCGGCCTGTCCATCCCCAACCCCGAATACGGCTCGCTGGAAAACCTGGGCATTGCCCTGATGGTGCTGACTGTGATCCTGCTGATCACCAAGTTTGCACGCGGTTTCCTGGCAAACGTGGCAGTGCTGATTGGTCTGCTGGTCGGTTTCTTTGTCTCTTTGGCCATGGGTCGCATCACCTTTGAAGGTCTGGATCAGACCAGCTGGTTTGCGGTGGTGACTCCATTCCACTTTGGCGTGCCTACTTTCAGCTGGGCCCTGCTGGGCGCAGCGGCAGTCCTGTCCCTGATCATGGTGGTGATCATGGTTGAGTCTCTGGGCATGTTCCTGGCATTGGGTTCCATCTGCGGCCGTCCTACCGACCGAGAAGCGCTGGTGCGCGGTCTGCGTACCGACGGTCTGGGTACCCTGGTGGGCGGCATCATGAACACCTTCCCGCACAGCTCGTTCTCGCAAAACGTGGGCCTGGTCAGCGTGACCGGCGTGCGCAGCCGCTGGGTATGTGTCATGGGTGGTGCCTTCCTGATCATGCTGGGCCTGTTCCCAAAAATGGCTTTCATTGTGGCCTCCATCCCCAACTACGTTCTGGGCGGTGCTGGCATTGTGATGTTCGGCATGGTGGCCGCTACCGGCATCAAGATCCTGATGTCGGCCAACCTGAACCGCAACCCTTACAACCCCTATATCGTGGCCATCAGCCTGGGCTTTGGCATGATTCCCCTGGTTGCCGAGCACCTGCTGGACAAGATGCCCCCTGCTCTGGCTCCCTTGCTGCATAGCGGAATCTTGCTGGCTGCCGTATCTGCCATCTTGTTGAACCTGTTTTTCAACGGCATGGAAAAATACGCCGACCAAGGCCACACCGTTGAATCCACCGCTGCTACCCAGGCCCGCAAACAGGCCGCTGCTCAAAAAGCGACTGAAGACAGCGGCAATCACCTGGCCTCGCAAAACGGCTAAGCCCCTTTTTGAACAGCCGTCCTGCCTGAAATGGGCGGCTGTTCAAATTTCCGCAGTACCTTCATAAAAGTATCGACTGCCCATAATTAATCTAAGCAAGGTCAGTAACACCCACTCAAAGAAAACTAAGGCCGCAGGCCATAAGGGACATCAGATCCCAGGGACCTGCTTGTGCTCAAACAAAGAGGAGACACCATGAAAAAGCTACACCCTGCTCGCTGGGCATGCGCCCCGCTGGCCGCCGCCCTGCTGTCCAGCCCCGCCTTGGCAGCTGACTGGAGCGACACCTTTTTAGGCTACCGCTTCAGCACGCAATACACCGAGCCGATGAACGATCGGACTATTCAGAAGCACATCCTGAGCCTGACACACGTCAACGGCTACAGCCTGGGCCAGAACTTCTTCAACCTGGATATCCTGCAGTCGGACCGCTACGATCCCTCCAACGGGAATGGCAGCAATGGCGCCACCGAGTTCTACGCCACCTATCGTCACCAGCTCTCCATGGGCAAGGTATTCGACAAGGATCTGAGCTTCGGCCCCGTAAAAGATGTGGCCATCACAGCGGGCTTTGACCTGAACACCAAAAACACCGCCTTTGCACCGCGCAAACGCCTGCTGGTACTGGGCCCAACCTTCAAATTCGATGTACCCCGAGGCTTTGTGGACCTGAGCCTGATGGTGGGTAAGGAGTGGAACCACTGCGGTCTGAGTGCTCCCGCCTGCCCGGACAGCCGCCGCTCTTTCGACACCCAGTTTTTAGCCAGCCTGAACTGGAATCTGCCCTTTGATGTGGGTTCAGTGCCTTTGAAGTTCCAGGGCTTTGCCAACTACGCCGGCCCCAAAGGTGATGACTACGCGGGCATCAGCACCAAGTCTGAAGTATTGGTCCGTACATCCCTGATGGCCGACGTGGGTAAAGTGGCCTTCGACAAGAAGAACACCTTGTGGGTGGGGATTGGCTACGAGTACTGGTACAACAAGTTCGGTAACCGCTACAAGGCAGACGGCAGCCTGAAACCCGGTATCAAAACCAGCGCTCCAACCGTACAGCTGGAATGGCATTTCTAAGTCGTACGCAGCAAAAAAACCGCTTTTCGAAGCGGTTTTTTCATTCCAAAGCGTAAAAATCCTAGAACTGCACCTCACCGTCCCAGTAACCCGGCGTGTTGTAGATGGCACGCAAATAATCAATAAAGCGCCGCACTTTGGCCGGCAGATAGCGCTGCTGCTGATACACCGCCTGAATGTCATAACTGGGAATCTCGAACTCGTTCAGCACCGTCACCAGCTCGCCCCGCTTGAGCTCTGGCTGAATTTCCCAGGTGGAGCGCCAACCTATCCCCCAGCCCTGCTTGACCCAGTTAAAAAGCAATTCACCGTCATTGCAATCCAGATCACCATCAACCCGTACCGCCAAAGGACGACCATCCCGCAAGAAGGTCCAGCCGCGTTGCTGCCCACCCTGCAAGTTGAAGGCCAGACAGTTATGACGGGCCAGATCTTCCGGTACGCGCGGCACCCCGTGACGCTCGAAATACTCGGGCGTACCACACACCACACGGCGGTTCGGATACAGACGTACCGCCACATAGTTGGGGTCAGTGACCTCGCCAATACGCAAGGCCATGTCATAACCTTCGCGCACCAGATCCACCACGCTGTCGGTGAAGTTGAAAGATAGTTTCAGCTCGGGGTAACGCTTCTTGAAGGACAAGGCATGCGGTGCCACATGACGGCGCCCAAAGGCAGCCGGAGCCGATACCACCAAGTGCCCGCGCACCACTCTACGCTGGGCGCTTATGCTGGCTTCGGCTTCTTCAAAATCCTTCAGAATTTGTTTGCACTGCTCCAGAAACTGCTCGCCCAGATCAGTCAACGTCAGCCCGCGCGTGGACCGGTGCATCAAACGCACCCCCAGTCTCTGCTCCAAGGCATCCAGGCGCCTACCCATCACCACCGGGGTAACGCCTTCGATCACGGAAGCAGCCGCAAAACTGCCTTTTTCAGCGACCAGCGCAAAACTTCGAATTTCGGTATAACGGCTCATTCAATACTCCAAGTATCGATAGAAACAATCGTACCACCATTTCTAGGCAGGGCTATCACTCCTTATTATCGAGTTGTGAATTTCGTCAAACGATGATCTAGGAGATATCAATGGCTCGAATGAGAGCAGTGGACGCCGCCGCCGCGATTTTACGTAAAGAAGGCGTGAGCACCGTATTTGGCGTGCCTGGCGCCGCAATCAACCCCTTCTACTCCGCACTGCGCAAGGAAGGTGGCTTTGATCACATTCTCGCCCGCCACGTGGAAGGCGCTTCCCACATGGCCGAAGGTTTTACCCGTGCCAATCCCGGCAATATCGGCGTATGTATCGGTACTTCCGGCCCCGCTGGCACAGACATGATCACCGGCCTGTACTCCGCATCGGCTGACTCGATCCCAATTCTGTGCATTACCGGCCAGGCCCCTCGTGCCCGCCTGTACAAGGAAGACTTCCAGGCTGTGGACATTGAATCCATTGCCAAGCCCGTGACCAAGTGGGCCGTCACCGTGCGCGAACCCGATCTGATCCCGCGCGTGTTCCAGCAGGCTTTCCACATCATGCGCTCTGGCCGTCCTGGTCCTGTGCTGATCGATATGCCTATCGACGTGCAGATGGCCGAGATCGAATTTGATCTGGATACCTACTCCCCGCTGGAAGCCTACAAGCCTGCTGCCACCCGTGCCCAGGCTGAAAAAGCCATCGAACTGCTGAACGCTTCCGAGCGTCCGCTGATCGTATCCGGTGGCGGCGTCATCAACGCCAACGCATCCGAGCTGCTGCAGGAATTTGCCGAGCTGGTCAACGTACCCGTTATCCCGACTCTGATGGGCTGGGGTACTGTGGCCGACGATCACCCATTGATGGCTGGCATGGTTGGCCTGCAAACCTCGCACCGCTACGGCAACCAGACCTTGCTGGCATCGGACTTTGTATTCGGTATCGGTAACCGCTGGGCCAACCGCCACACCGGTTCCGTAGACGTCTACACCGAAGGCCGCAAGTTCGTGCACGTGGACATCGAGCCTACACAGATCGGCCGCGTATTTGGCCCTGATCTGGGCATTGCCTCGGACGCTGGCGCTGCATTGAAACTGTTCATTGAAGTCGCCAAGGAATACAAGGCTGCTGGCAAGCTGCGCGACCGCGCCGCCTGGGTAGCCGACTGCCAGAAGCGCAAGGCCACCTTGCAGCGCAAGACCAATTTCGACAACGTACCCCTGAAGCCTCAGCGCGTTTACGAAGAAATGAACCGCGCCTTTGGTCCTTCGACCACCTACGTCAGCACCATTGGTCTGTCGCAGATTGCTGCCGCCCAGTTCCTGCACGTGTACAAACCACGTCACTGGATCAACTGCGGTCAGGCAGGCCCATTGGGCTGGACCATTCCCGCCGCCCTGGGTGTGGTCGCCGCTGACCCAGGTCGTGAAGTGGTGGCCATTTCGGGCGACTACGACTTCCAGTTCATGATTGAAGAACTGGCCGTGGGCGCGCAGTTCAAGCTGCCTTACATCCATATTCTGGTCAACAACGCCTACCTGGGTCTGATCCGTCAGGCACAGCGTGGCTTCGAGATGGACTATTGTGTACAGCTGGCCTTTGACAACATCAACGCCCCTGAAACCGAAGGTTATGGTGTGGATCACATCACCGTGGTGGAAGGTCTGGGTTGCAAGGCCATCCGCGTACACAAACCCGAAGACATCCAGCCCGCCATTGAACAGGCTCGCGCATGGATGAAAGAGTTCAGCGTGCCGGTTGTGATCGAACTGATCCTGGAGCGCGTCACCAACATTGCCATGGGTACCGAACTGCACAATGTGACGGAATTCGAGTCCCTGGCCGAAGCGGGTATTGACGCCCCCACCGCCATCTCGCTGATGGACTGATTGCTGATTTAAAAAACGGAGTAGCACTATGCCAAAATTTGCCGCCAACCTGACCATGCTGTTTAACGAGCACGACTTCCTGGATCGCTTCCAGGCAGCGGCCGAAGCTGGTTTCAAGGGAGTGGAGTACCTGTTCCCCTACGCCTACGACAAACAGCAGCTGGCTGACAAACTGCAACAACACGGTTTGACCCAAGTGTTGCACAACCTGCCTGCGGGCGACTGGGACGGCGGCGAGCGCGGCATTGCAATCCTGCCCGAGCGCGTGGGTGAATTCCAGGACGGCGTAGGCCGTGCCATTGAATACGCCACCGCGCTGGGCTGCAAGCAAGTCAACTGCCTGGCTGGCAAGCTGGCCGAAGGTGCAGACCGCGAACTGGCTCACAAGACCTTGGTCAGCAATCTGCAGTTTGCTGCCGCCAAGTTGAAAGACGCCGGCCTGCGCCTGCTGGTTGAACCCATCAATACCTTCGACATTCCCGGTTTCTACCTGAACCGTACCGAACAGGCCGCGGCGCTGTTGCAGGACGTGGGTTCGGACAATCTGTTCATCCAGTACGACGTCTACCACGCCCAGCGCATGGAAGGCGAGCTGGCTGCCACCATGAAAAAGCACCTGGACAAGATTGCACACATCCAGATCGCGGATAACCCAGGCCGCAACGAACCGGGCACAGGCGAGATCAACTACGCCTGGCTGTTCAAGTACATCGACAGCATTGGCTACCAGGGCTGGATCGGCGGCGAGTACAAGCCCGCCGGCGTGACCAAGGATGGCCTGGGCTGGATGACTGAACTGACTGAAGTCACTGCCTGATCGTCGAATACCTGCAGATAATTATTAGGAGATTACACAATGGCTAAAATCGGTTTTATTGGTTTGGGCATCATGGGCGCACCCATGGCCGTCAACCTGATCAAAGGTGGTCATGAGCTGTTTGCCTACACCCGTGGCGACTTCCCCAAAAGCGTGAAAGAAGCTGGCGCCACCGTTTGCGCCAACGGCACCGAAGTAACCCGTCAGGCTGACATCATCATCACGATGGTGCCCGACACCCCGCACGTGGAAGATGCGCTGTTTGGCGAAGACGGCATTGCCGCCGGTCTGACCGCTGGCAAGATCGTGGTGGACATGAGCTCCATCTCCCCCGTGGCCACGAAAGACTTTGCCGAGCGCATCGTCAAGCTGGGCTGCGAATACCTGGACGCTCCTGTGTCCGGTGGCGAAGTCGGTGCCAAGGCTGGCTCGCTGACCATCATGGTCGGCGGCAAGCAGGAGGCCTTCGACAAGGTCAAGCCCCTGTTTGAACTGATGGGCAAGAACATCACCCTGGTCGGCAGCTACGGCGACGGCCAGATCACCAAAGTGGCCAACCAGATCATCGTGGCCTTGACCATTGAAGCCGTGGGCGAAGCCCTGTTGCTGGCCTCCAAGGCCGGTGCCGATGCAGGCAAGGTTCGTGAAGCGCTGATGGGCGGTTTCGCAAACTCCCGTATTCTGGAAGTTCACGGTGAGCGCATGGTCAAGCGCACGTTTGATCCAGGCTTCCGCATCGAACTGCACCAGAAAGACTTGAACCTGGCCCTGACCACGGCGCGCCAGCTGGGTGTAGCACTGCCCAACACCGCAACGGCCCAGGAGCTGTTCAATACCTGCGCCGCCCACGGTGGCGCCGCACAAGATCACTCCGCCATGGTCCGCGCTCTGGAAATCATGGCCAACTACGAGATTGGTCAATAAGATCGGTTCAAGGATGCTCCTGTCCGGGCTGGTTTCTTCCATGCATCAAGCCACCACGGTCGGGGCATCCAGCAAGCGGGCTGCGGCCCGCTTTTTTTTACCGCCAAGCCCCCCAGACAGCACAATCTTTCTCGAAGGCTGCAAGTCAAAGCGGGGAGGTGAAGGCGTGTTGTAGCGCAGTAAGATGGTTTGTTGCCGTCACTCTGCATTAGGATTGACCCATGAAGATCGAGCCACAAGACTTACTCAGCAAAATGTTTCAAGCTGCCGTCAACGCGGCTCAGCCTGAACATTGCATCCCGCCTTATCTGCCCGATGCTCCCAAAGGCCGCACCATTGTGATCGGTGCTGGCAAAGCATCGGCAGCGATGGCCCAGGCACTGGAGCGTCACTGGGACAAAGGCCCCATCAGCGGTGTTGTCGTCACCCGCTATGGCTACGGCGTGCCTTGTGATCACATCAAGATTCTGGAGGCCTCTCACCCCGTGCCGGACCAGGCCGGTGAAGACGCGGCCCGCGAAATTTTGCGCACGGTCAGCGATCTGAACGAAGACGATCTGGTTATTTGCCTGATTTCCGGTGGCGGCTCGTCTCTGCTGCCTTTGGCCGGAGAAGGCATCACCCTGGCGGATAAACAAGCCATCAACAAAGCGCTGCTGAAATCGGGCGCTTCGATTGGTGAGATGAACACGGTACGCCGCCACCTGTCCGCCATCAAAGGTGGCCGTCTGGCAGCGGCTTGTGCCCCCGCCCGCGTCCTGAACCTGCTGATTTCCGATGTTCCCGGCGACAAGCCCATGGACATCGCTTCTGGCCCCACGGTGGCAGATCCCACCACATGCGAGCAAGCGCTGGAAATCATTACCCGCTACGGCATCGAAATTCCTGCCGCAGCCCGCGCCCTGCTGGAGAGCGGCGATGGCGAAACCATCAAGCCTGACGATCCACGCCTGGCTCATGTCACCACCCATCTGGTCGCCACACCCCAACTGGCCCTGCTGGCTGCAGCTCGTGTCGCTGAAGCCCGTGGGGTGCGTCCCGTCTTGCTGGGCGACAGCATTGAAGGCGAAGCGCGCGATGTAGGCAAAGTCATGGCTGGTATTGCCCTGAGCGTTTCCCAGCATGGCCAGCCTGCCCAGGCCCCCTGCGTGCTGCTCTCGGGCGGAGAAACCACCGTGACCTTGCGCGGCCAGGGCCGTGGCGGTCGCAATGTGGAGTTTCTGTTGTCCACCGCCATTGCCTTGAACGGGGCACCCGGTATCTACGGTTTGGCCGGCGATACCGACGGTGTGGATGGCCAGGAAGAAATTGCCGGAGCCTTCTGCGGTCCGGACACTTTGGAGCGTGCCTGGCAACAAGGTATACGCCCAAGGGCCAGTCTGGACAATAATGATGGTCATGGCTTCTTTGAAGCCTTGGATGACGCTTTGGTTACGGGCCCTACCCTGACCAACGTCAACGATTTCCGTGCAATTCTGGTTTTAACCCCTAGCGATTAACGCTTTTCTTAAAGGACTGGACATGAGAGACACGAAAGTACTGACCCTGGCCGATGTTAAAAAAATTGCTGCTGCTGCCGAGCAAGAAGCGCTGAAGAACAACTGGGCTGTCAGCATCGCCATTTGCGATGCAGGCGGTCACGCGCTCTGGATGCAACGTATGGACGGCGCTCCCTTGATGAGCGCGCAGGTTGCTCCCGCCAAGGCACACACATGCGTGCTGGGCGGTGGCAAGCCCAGCAAGGTTTTTGAAGACATGGTCAACAATGGTCGCTTTGCCGCTCTGTCCATGCCCATCACGCCACTGGAAGGCGGCGAGCCGATTGTGGTGGACGGTCAAGTCATTGGTGCAGTCGGCGTGTCCGGCGTAAAGGCACCTGAAGACGCTCAGATCGCCCGCGCCGGTATCGCTGCTCTTTGAGCTATCGATCCCCCTAAGGACAACAACCCATGAAACGTCAACGTCATTCCCGCATTCTGGCTACCCTGGGTCCTGCCAGTTCTACGCCAGAACGCATTCGTGAACTGTTCGAGGCCGGCGCTGATGTGTTCCGCCTGAACTTCAGCCACGGCACACATGAAGACCATGCCGCGCGCTATCACACCATTCGTCAGATTGAACAGGAAACCGGTCGCAGTATCGGTATTCTGATGGACCTGCAAGGGCCCAAGCTGCGCGTTGGCAAAATGCAAGATGGCCGCGTGACATTGGAAACCGGCCAGAAATTCCGCCTGGACCTGGACCCCGCCGAAGGGACCAGCCAGCGTGCCTACCTGCCTCACCCCGAAATCTTCGCTGCACTGGAAGATGAGACAGACCTGCTGCTCGATGACGGCAAGCTGCGTCTGCGTGTGGACAGCTTTGGTCCGGATTTTGCAGAAACCACGGTCATGGTCGGCGGCCCGCTGTCCGACCGCAAGGGCGTGAACGTACCCGGCGTGGTACTGCCTATCTCGCCCTTGACCGAAAAAGACCTGATCGATCTGAAGTTTGGACTGGAATTGGGCGTGGATTGGGTTGCGCTGTCCTTTGTGCAACGTCCTGGCGACATCCGTGAAGCCCGCGAGCTGATCGGCGACAAGGCCTGGATCATGGCCAAGCTGGAAAAACCGCAAGCGCTGGAACACCTGGAAGAAATTGTCCAGCTGTGTGATGGCGTGATGGTGGCACGTGGCGACCTGGGCGTGGAAGTCCCACCCCAGCGCGTGCCTGTGTTGCAGCGTCAAATCGTGCGTACTGCCCGTGCGGCAGGCCGTCCGGTGGTTGTCGCTACACAGATGCTGGAATCCATGATTACCTCGCCGGTGCCTACACGTGCTGAAGCTTCCGACGTGGCTACCGCCATCTATTCGGGTGCCGATGCCGTCATGCTGTCCGCCGAATCGGCCTCCGGCCAGTTTCCACTGGAAGCAGTGTCCATCATGGATAGCATCATCAAGGAAATCGAAAACGATCCTAGCTGGCGCACCATTCTGGAAGCCAACCACAGCACCGCTGAAGCCAGCACCGCAGACGCGATCTGCTGCGCCCTGCGTCGCGTGGCCAGCATTCTGGAACCGGCAACGAACGTGGCCTACACCACGACTGGCTTTAGCGCCTTGCGTGCCAGCCGTGAACGGCCCATCGCCCCTATCCTGGCACTGACACCCCGTGTGGAAACCGCACGCCGTCTGAGCTTGGCCTGGGGTGTCCATGCCGTGCCTTGCGAGGACGTCAGCGATCTGGGCGAGATGATCGACCACGCTACCGATATGGCAGCGCAACATGAGTTCGCCCAGGCGGGCGACACCATCGTGATGATTGCCGGTGTTCCTTTTGGCACCAGCGGTCGCACCAACCTGCTGCATGTGGCCACGGTTCCACAGAAGTAAGTTCGCTCAACCTTGGCGATAAAAAAAGCCTTGTCCATCCACTATGATGGGCAAGGCTTTTCCTATTCAGACTGTGCAGTATTTTTTTTCATGTGAAGCCAAAACAGCGGCGGCGAGCCGCACGGGTATCAACAAGGCCAGAAGCCCCGTAAATGCTGGCCCTTCAAGACAGGACACTCACAAACAAAAGATACGGGCAAAAAAAACCCGAGATCTAGAGATCTCGGGCAAATCCACCAAAGGAGGAGGGTGGAGGAGACAATCGTGGCAAGTTGGGCTACCAGATAAAGTATCGAGCCAGAAAGCTAAGGGTTATTACGCTTGTTTTTCCCGCTTTCTTTTCAACATCCAATAACTAAAGTCTACCCACAAAAATGGTGCAATGCAAGATAAATGCTGTGGAAAACCCTTAGATGCGTATCTTGTCGCATTAATGCATCAATTTCCTAACGCAAATATCAGTCCAGGTATCTAGTCGTTAACCCTAAGCCGCCAAACAAGCTCCAAACCCACAAAGAAAAACGGGTCAGTAATTGACCCGTTATTGCTGCTTGCATCCCTGAAAGCTCAGCACTCACGAAGAAGTGACTAGGCCCAGAACCCCTTTTACAAGCGATACGCCGTTGTCGTCATGACTTTGGACATCATGCGCATCAAGGTTTTGACAGGTGGAGGCAAACCCACAGCCCCATGATTCTCGGCGGTACGACGATGCTCAATCTCGTCATCGCGCATTTTTTCTACGATCCGGCGCGAACGATTGTCTGTAGCAGGCAAGGACTCCAGATGGCTTTCCAGATGCTCTTCAACCTGGCGCTCGGTCTCGGCCATAAAGCCCAGGTTATAAGGCACCCCTGCCCGGCTGGCGAGCAAGCCTAACGCGAAAGAACCGGCATACCACAAGGGGTTGAACACGCTGGGGCGGCTATCGAGCTCGCGCAAACGGTCATCGCACCAGGACAGGTGATCCACCTCTTCCTGCGCAGCTTGCAGCAGCACTTCGCTTGCCTGGGGATCTTTGCACAACATGGCCTGGCTACGGTACAAGGCTTGGGCGCAAATCTCGCCTACATGGTTCACACGCATCAGGCCGGCAGCATGGCGGGCTTCGTCAGCCGTGATCTCGGACACTTCCTTGCCAGCGGGATTCGGGCGCGACGCGCGTGCCGAACGTCCCAATACTTCCAGGGCCCGATTCGTCTCGCTCAGAATCTGGTCAAAAAAGCTGTTGCGTCGGTACAGACGGGTATCGCTGTTGGAAACGGTATGGCTCATGAGGACACCTGCAAAACAAAATGGATGGGTATTATTGCCGCAAAAAGGCGATCACTGCCTTGCTCTCAGACAAGAGCCAAAGCAATGGCAGCACACAAGCCATGATAACCAGGCCTATGCCGGCAATCTCTTGGTCAGACTGCAGATAGAAATTACAGAGCCGAACCGGATTGTCGTAATACAGCAGACCAACAATGGCCATCATCCAACTGAAGTTACCAAAGAAGAACAGACGAAACACCAGATGGGCGCGGCGCCAGGACTCCATGAACAACATGCCCATCAAGACCAGACCGATATATTTGGCAGTAGCCATGGGAGGCGATACCAGCACATCGTCCAGTGCTTTGGGAACCATCCAGTAAGCCGCCGCAAAGCTGACCATGATCAGGCCAGGCAAACCATATTCATTCAAGGCGTAATACGGGCGTAGTAAAGACTGCATGGCAGCCGAACGTCCAACTCCCTGGTAGCGCAAGGCCAGTTGCAAGGTAATGCCCGACAGGACCAACAAGGGAATATGCACCAGCATGTGCAGACTCATGGAGGCGGTCAGCGGGCGATCCCAGAAGGCTGCGGCAGCAAACAGCAAAGCTGCCACCAATGCCAGGGCACTACCAAAATAAGGACGTACTTTAGGGGAGTCGACGACACGTTTTAAGGACATTACATCGCTCCCTTCTTATCCAGATCCTCGAGGGCACGCTTGGCATACGCCAGGGCCAACATAGGTTCACCGTAATCCACGATACGACCCAGGCGCGGTTCGGCACTGACAACGTGATAGGCCGCGTTGTGCTCGTACTCATCAAAAGGGGCGGGAATAACGACGATACCAAAATCATCCAGCACACGTTGACGCTGTTCGCCGGGCATCATGGTGACAAATTGCCAGACGTCCGGATTGGCCTTCATGGTTTTGCTATAGCGGCGCAGGTGATCAGGCGAATCGGTGGGATCAAAACTGATGCTCAGCAGGCGGATACGGTCCTGCAAGCCTTCGTCCACAATCGCTTTTTGCAGTTGCTGATACTCCGAGCCCATCGCCAGACATAGCGTGACACAGCGGGTATAGATGAAATTGACGATGGTAATACGGCCATCGTTTTGCAGCAGAGAGCTTAGTTGGGTACTGCCCCCGGCAGGGAGCAGTACTTCGACATCGGAGATCAGACGCGGCGAGGCGGCAACATCATTGCGACGGGCCGTCTCGGCTGTCAGGGCGGAGAACCCTTGCGTCAAATGGGCCAGTGCCCCAATACCCAGGGCGAAGACCAGGAGAATACTTATAAATAGTCTCATCGCTGGCCCATCATTTCAGTCTTACTCTTCCATGGGAGCCAGATCAGCGTCCCCATTCCAAGGATCGGTTTTATCAGCTGTTTTTTCACGTTCGGCTTTGACAAAGGCCACGTCCACAGGATCGGCGCTATTGCCACCCAATTCTGTACGCAGGTAATTAACAACGGCCGTCATTTCCTCGTCATTGAACTTCTCGCGGAACTCGGGCATCGCACCATTGTACTTATTACCCTTGACCGTGATCTCACCCGTAATACCGTGCAGCATGATCTGGACCAAAACTTCAGGCTTGCGCAGTACCCATTCGGAACCCACCAGCGGAGGGAACACGCCTGGAACACCGGCACCCGTTGCCTGGTGACAGGCGGCACATTGGGCTACGAACAGCTGCTGACCATCTACCGCGCCTTCTGGCAATTCGAAGTCGGCAACGATACGGTTGTCGCCCACGGTTGCGTCATGGCTCAGGTCACTGCTGAAAATATAGTAGATGCCCCACAGGAACAGACCTGCAATGATCAGCAGAACCACCCAAGGGATCGGTGCTGCGTTTTCTTCCGGATCGGAATGCTCACGCAGCTGTGCTTCATATTTACGATTGTCGCTCATTCTAATTCTCCGAGGCGCCCCGCCTTGCGGGGCGCGCTAGCTCAGCAATGCCTGTTTATTTGATAACGCTGGCTGGCGCTACGGGATACGTACGATCCAGCGCCAACAGGTATTCAACCAGGTCCAGGGCCTCTTGCTTGGCCACAACCACCTTGCCTTCTGGTGCGAAATCACCTGGCAAGTTGACAACCTTGTCGCCTTCCTCTGCCTTGTCCTTGAGCTCGAACATGAAGGGGTAAGAAGGCATATTGCTGCCAGGAGTATAAGCACGAGGCTGATACAAGTGACCCAGGTGCCAGTCCACGCTAGGCTGACGAGCACCAATATTGAGCAAGTCTGGACCAGTACGCATGGTGCCGAGCAGGTGAGGTGTGTCGTAGAAGTAGTCGCCTGCTACCGAGGCACGACCCCAGCCACGCTGGAAGTCAGGAGCCTGGTTCTGGCTGCGTGGCTGCTGCGAGTGACAGTAGACACAGCCCATATCAATGTATTGCTGACGGCCGCGCAGTTGCACTTCCGTGTAAGGCTTCAGACCTGGAGAAGGCTCCACCTTTTTAACTTGCAGGTAAGGGACAACGACCAGAGCCGATGTGGCCAGGGCGAGCGTCACCATGGCGCCGCCCAATAGTTTGTATTCGCTTTCCATGACTAAATCATGCCTCCACTACATTGCGAGTTGCCGAGCGCTGGTGAAACAGGGCTGGACCAATACGACGGCTGCCATAGCGCAAAGCCATTGCCACAAAGTGGAAGGCAAACACAAGGTGACCCAGAGTCATCAAACCACCACCAATCGAGCGCGACTTCAGGTAAGGCATCGTGACAAACACCGATTCCATGAAGGCTTTGGCAGGATCAAGCATGGCCAGACCTTGCAGCCAACCGCCAATGCTCAGACCAATAGCGTAGATGGAGAAACCAATCACAACCAGCCAGAAGTGCAGGGAGATCAGTTTAGGGTAAGGCCATTCCCAGGACAGCACGCGTGGCATCACGTAGTAGATGGCACCGAACATCACGATGGTAAAGAAGCCGTACAAGCCGATGTGGGCGTGGGCAACCGTGAAGTGCGTGAAGTGGGTAATCGTGTTGATGCTGCGCAGCGCTTCAAAAGAACCTTGAATGGAGCTGACGGTGTACATCATGCCGCCCAGCACGATAAAGCGCAGGGTAGGCGAGTGAATCAGGGTACGGAAGTGACCCTTCATGGTGTAGTGCTGGTTGATCGAGAAAGCCAGCACGGGGATGATCATCATCATGCTTTGCACGATGGACAGGGTAACCATCCACTGCGGCACAGGACCGCCAACCAGGTGGTGACCACCAACCTGACCGTAGAAAAATGCCAGACCCCAGAAACCCACCAGAGACAGGTTGTAGGAGCTGATAGGCTGACCGATGATCTTGGGCAGGAAGTAGTACACCGAAGCCAGAGCCATCGGGGTGTAGAACAGACCCAGCACGTTGTGGCCAAACCACCAGTTCATGGTTGCTTGTTCAACACCCACGTGCACGGCAGGCAGGTTACCGACCAGGAACAGGATGGGGAACCAGAACAGGGCTGCGCCCATGTACCACACCGACACATACAGGTGGTGAGCACGACGGTTTTGCAAGGTGAAGACCAAAGGCAAGGCAGCCAGAGCACCACCGATAACCATCAGGATATCAACCTGCCAAGGCATTTCCAGCCATTCCATACCGTCGGTGATACCCATCGCGATACATGTCAGACCGATAGCCAGGCCAATGTTCCACAAGATCCCGCCCGTGATGGCATAACGCGCACCGATCAGGGGAGTCTTGAGCAAACGAGGCAGCATCCACATGGCAACGCCGAACGCGGCCATTGGAGCCCAGCCGTAAGCCACACCGTTCAGGTGCAACGTACGCATGCGACCAAAGGTCATCCAGGCGTGTTGCGTCAGAAATTCGGGATCGTGCAGCTTGATCGAGCTGATCAAGCCTGCCGTCGAGGCAAAGAGCAGCCAGAAGACCGAACAGGCCAGCAAAATGAAAGTGACCTTGGCGGAGGAGCGGTCGGCTTCCACGCGTTCTGCCAATTCAAGGCTCAGCGCCTGACGATCTTCAGCCGAAATTGCCTTGCGGCCCATTTCTTCTTGAAGTGCCTGACGTTGTTCAGGGGTGGCGGAGGGGTCATCTACCTGCCCGATTTCGCCTTTGGAGAAGATCTCTCGCGAAGCAGCGGGACTGTGGTCAAAGAAGTTACGGCGTAACGACCAGATGAAAACAAAGAGTCCTGTAACGGACAATATGAAAGCTAGTAGCAGTATTGAAACGGTATTCACAATGATCCAGGCCTGGTTAATGTGAAGCTGCCAAGCAGCTCGGCGGCACCTTGACGCGTCGCAGATCAAAAGAGCATGGACGCAAAAAATCTGCGACTGCCTAGGTCGCGAGAGCCGTCATGTTAAAACACCCGCTTGTGACGTCCGAATAAAGCCCCCATTGAAAGCAAGGTTTATTGAGACAGAACAAATACGAGCACGACATTTTTTGGTATACGGGCGACAGCCATTATAGGCGAGGGTAAACCCCTGTGACATATCTGTTTCAAAATGCCGTGTACCGCACAGCAGTTTATCCTAGGACAAACAACAAAACCAGTCTAAATCTTACAAAGAGCATGGTTCTGCTCTGATTTGTCCATATGGAATTTCTTATACGGGTGCCACATCCGCCACCATCAGATGCCCTGAGAAGTAACAAGGCCCACATCCGGGCTTCACATTTCAATTAGCAATAAAGCTGCAAAAATCCGCATCAAATCACGCTAAACCTGGTTTCCATCCAGGCGCGACACAGCCCTCATCAAAAAGTACAATCACCGCTATCAATCTACTGACGAGTCTTGGCTCGCACTGCAAACAAAGGAATTCTTATGGAATGCACAATCGACTGGGGCGGCAAAGACGGAATGTTGTTCGTTGCCCGTACAGGCAGTGGTCATGTGACGGCCATGGACGGTGCACCCGAAGGTGGCGGCAATAACCTGGCTCCACGCCCCATGGAAATGCTGCTGACCGGCGCCGGTGGCTGCGCAGCCTACGACGTGGTGCTGATCCTCAAGCGTGGTCGTCACGCCATTACCGGCTGCCAGGTCAAGCTGACGGCCGAACGCGCCGACACCGACCCCAAAGTCTTTACCAAGATTCACTTCACTTTTGTGGTCACTGGCAAGGATCTGCCCCAGGCCGCGGTTGAGCGTGCCGTACAACTGTCGCACGACAAGTACTGCTCCGCTTCGGCCATGCTGGGCAAAACAGCCGAGATCACCTATTCCGTCGACATTCAGCAAGCCTGAGGCCACCATGTCCCTGTATCCCTACGAAGACCTGCTGCGCCTGGTCTACACCCAAGGCACTCCCAAAGGGGACCGCACCGGCACCGGCACGAACTCGGTATTTGGTCACCAAATGCGCTTCGATCTGTCGCAGGGTTTCCCGCTGATCACCACCAAGAAACTGCATACCCGCAGCATCTTTATTGAGTTGCTGTGGTTTTTGCGTGGTGAGTCCAACGTGCGCTGGCTGCAAGAGCGCGGCGTCTCCATCTGGGACGAATGGGCCGACAAGGACGGCAATCTGGGCCCGGTCTATGGTGTGCAATGGCGTTCCTGGCCCACTCCCGATGGCCGTCATATCGACCAGATCAGTCAGTTGGTGGAACAGATCCGCAAAAATCCCGACTCACGCCGCCTGATTGTTTCGGCCTGGAACGTAGCGGATGTGGGCCAGATGGCCCTGCCCCCATGCCATGCCCTGTTCCAGTTTTATGTGGCAGACGGCAAGCTGTCTTGCCAGCTCTACCAGCGCAGTGCCGATATTTTCCTGGGCGTGCCCTTCAATATCGCCAGCTACGCCTTGCTGACTCACATGATGGCGCAGCAATGTGATCTGGAAGTGGGTGATTTCATCTGGACTGGTGGTGACTGTCACCTGTACTCCAACCACTTCGAACAAGCAGAGCTACAGCTCTCGCGCGAGCCTCGCCCCTACCCCAAGCTGACGATCAAGCGCAAACCTGCCAGTCTGTTTGATTACGAGTACGAAGACTTCGAAATCACCGACTACGATCCTCATCCCCACATCAAGGCGCCGGTTGCCGTATGAGTTCCACTCCTTTCATTCGCCTGGTCGTTGCCTATGCGGCCAATCGCTGCATTGGCAAGGACAATGACCTGCCCTGGCGCCTGCCTTCCGATTTGCAGCACTTCAAACGCGTAACCATGGGTTTGCCCATCATCATGGGCCGTAAAACCTGGGAGTCTCTGGGCCGCCCCTTGCCCGGCCGCCCGAATCTGGTGATCAGCCGCAATGCGGATTACCAGGCAGAAGGTGCGCAGGTATTCAGCAATCTGGACGATGCCCTGGCAGCCTGCCCCGGCTTTGAAACCGCTTGTGTGATTGGTGGCGAACAGCTTTTCCGTCTGGCCCTGCCTGTGGCGCAAGAACTGATTGCGACCGAGATCAAGGCTGATGTGGACGGAGATACTTTCTTTCCGGAACTGCCCGCCGGTGAGTGGCAAGAAGTGGAGCGCCTGCCTCAGCCTGAGGAAAACGGTTTCACTTACGACTACGTGACGTACCGCCGCCGTAGTTAAGAAAACCGGCTACTTGGCCCAAGCTATCCGTCTCACTGCACGCTTAACCGCGTAGGCTCGAAACCAAATAAAAGGCCTGAATCCGATGACACGGATTCAGGCCTTTTTTGCGATCAGTCCGCCAAAATCAGGCAAGACCAAGGCGTATTCCTGCTAACTCAATATCTGAACTTACTCAGCCACCGCGGCATAAGCAGGGCCATCCAGCAAACCTTGCAGATCAGCCGGATTGTCAGCCTTGAGCTTGAAAATCCAGGTATCAAATGGAGCTTCATTGATCAGATGCGGTGCATCGGACAAGGCCTGGTTGAACTCCACCAGCTCGCCCGCTACAGGCGCGTAAATGTCGGAGGCGGCCTTCACCGACTCCACCACACCCGCTATAGCACCCGCAGCCAGACGCGTCCCTGGGGTGAAGTCACCCACAAACACCAGGTCGCCCAACTGATCTTGAGCAAAGTCGGTAATGCCAACCAGCACAACACCGTCTTCATCTTTGGCCCACTCGTGGCTTACTACGTACTTTCTATCTCCTGGCAGCTGCATATCGCCTCCCTGACTGACCAGCCAACAATCCCGATGATTTCAGAAACGGCAGCAGACCATGCCCACTGCCCTTCCTGCTCGCATACTTAACCCTGCTCTGCCTGTGTCTTCAAGGCGCGTGCACACGCTGCTGCCGACGCCCAGGCCCATTGGAAGTTATACCCGCCCAGCCAGCCGGTGACATCGACCGCTTCACCGATGAAGTACAGACCAGGTACTTTACGCGCTTCCATGCTCTTCTGATTGAGCTCGCGTGTATCCACGCCACCGCTCATCACTTCCGCCTTTTTATAGCCTGCGGTGCCACTAGGTTTCAACTCCCAGCCATTAATCACCTGTCCCACCGTGCGCAACACGCGATCCGGCAGATCAGCCAGACGTTGCTGTCCCACGCCTTTGGGCAACAAGTCCGAGGTATCCAGCCATTGTTCGACCAGACGGCGCGGCCACAAGGTCGACAAGACCGTGACCAGTTGCTGACGGTTACCCGCTTTCAGATCCAATAATTGTTGCGCGATGTCCTGACCGGGAGCCAGGTCCACACTAATGCTCTCGCCCGACTGCCAGTAGCTGGAGATCTGCAAGATACCCGGCCCGGACAAGCCACGGTGCGTAAACAGCAGATCTTCCAGAAAGGCCTGACGTTGCTTGCCCTGCCCTGTGCTGACTTCCACCTCCAAAGCCATGCCACTCAAGGCAGAAAATGGCTTCCAATCCCGACCGTCAAAGGTCAAAGGGACTAGAGCGGGGTGTGGCTCAATCACTTTCAGCCCAAAGTGACGCGCCACGCGCAAGGCATAGTCCGTGGAACCCAGCTGCGGAATCGCCATGCCGCCCGTGGCAATCACCACTTGCAAGGCATTCAAATCCCCCTGACCGGTGCGCAGCACAAAGCCGTCCTCGGTACGGCCAATGGACTGCACCGAACAGGGCATGCGCCAGGACACCTGCCCTTTCAAACACTCCTGACGCAGCATCTGGATGATGGACTCGCTGGAGTCATCACAAAACAACTGGCCTTTGTGCTTTTCATGAAAGCCGATGCGGTACTCCCGCACCAGTTCCAGAAAATCCTGAGGGGTATAGCCCGCCAAGGCCGAACGGCAAAAATGCGGGTTCTTGGAGAGAAAATTCTCGGGTGAGGTGCCCGTATTGGTGAAGTTGCAGCGCCCTCCACCGGAAATACGGATTTTCTCGGCCAGCTTTTCAGCGTGATCAATCAGTACCACTCGCAAGCCACGCTGGCCTGCGATACTGGCAGCCATCATACCGGCCGCACCTGCGCCGATGACGGCAACATCAAAAAAAGGGATCACGCGGATTTACTCGTTGGTTTCAGACTCAAGCACACAATCTACGTAGTAGCGTGGCAGTCCATCAGGGCCGATATCCTGCGCCAGTCCATGCACATAGGTCTCAAAGCCAGGGAAGCGGGCATTGAACTCGCGTGCAAATTGCAGGTACTCCACAATGCGCGAGTTAAAGCGTTCGCCAGGAATCAGCAAGGGAATACCGGGCGGGTAAGGCGTCAGCAAGACACCCGTTACACGGCCTTCCAGTTCGTCAATGCCAACGCGCTCGATATCGCCGTGCGCCATCTTGGCATAGGCATCCGAAGGCTTCAAAGCGGGAACCATGTCGCTCAGGTACACCTCGGTCGTCAGACGGGCCAGATCATACTTGCGATAGGCTTGGTGAATCTGCTGACACAGGTCACGCAAACCCATGCGCTCGTAGGTAGGCTGAGTCTTGCAGAAGTCCGGCAAAATGCGCCACATGGGCTGATTGCGGTCGTAATCGTCCTTGAACTGCTGCAAGGCGGTCAACAAGGTATTCCAACGGCCCTTGGTGATGCCAATAGTGAACAGAATAAAGAAGGAGTACAGGCCGGTTTTCTCGACTACCACGCCGTGCTCGGCCAGATACTTGGAGACCAGAGCGGCAGGAATACCCTGTTCAGCAAAGGTGCCGGAAATATCCAGGCCAGGAGTCACTACCGTGGCTTTGACCGGGTCCAGCATGTTGAAGTTGGTCGACAACTTGCCAAAGCCGTGCCACTCCGCATCGGAGCGCAGAATCCAGTCGTCGCGCTCGCCTATGCCTTCTTCAGGCAGATTGTCCGGGCCCCAGACCTTGAACCACCAGTCGTTCTCGCCATATTCCTTTGATACCTTGCGCATGGCGCGACGGAAGTCCATGGCCTCGCAAATGCTTTCCTCGACCAGGGCGGTACCGCCGGGCGGCTCCATCATGGCCGCCGCCACATCACAGGACGCAATAATCGCGTACTGCGGGCTGGTGCTGGTGTGCATCAGGTAGGCTTCGTTGAACACGTTGCGGTCCAAGGGGCGGTTCTCCGCATCCTGCACCGTAATCTGGGACGCTTGCGACAAGCCAGCCAGCATTTTATGCGTGGAGTGCGTGGCGTAGATCATGGTGTCTTTGGTGCGCGGACGGTCCGCACCAATGGCGTGCATGTCGTGATAGAAATCGTGGAACGCCGCATGCGGCAACCAGGCTTCATCAAAGTGCAGCGTGGGGATCTTGGAGTCCAGGGTTTCCTTGATCATTTCCACGTTGTAGATCACACCGTCATAGGTGCTTTGCGTCAGCGTCAGAATACGGGGCTTCTTGTTCTTGGCCTTGCTGGCAAAGGGGTTGGCCTCGATCTTGCGCGCAATGTTTTCCGGCAGGAACTCATCTTGCGGAATCGGGCCAATAATGCCCAGGTGGTTGCGCGTGGGGCGCAGAAACACCGGGATAGCGCCCGTCATGGTAATGGCGTGCAGAATCGACTTGTGGCAGTTACGGTCCACAACCACCACGTCGTTATTGGCCACATTGGCGTGCCAGACGATCTTGTTGGACGTGGACGTTCCGTTCGTCACGAAAAAGCAGTGGTCGGCATGGAAGATACGGGCAGCATTGCGCTCGGCCTCGGCCACCGGGCCGGTGTGGTCCAGCAGTTGGCCCAATTCATCGACCGCATTACAGACGTCGGCACGCAACATGTTTTCACCAAAAAACTGGTGAAACATCTGACCAACCGGGCTTTTCAGAAAGGCTACGCCTCCCGAGTGCCCTGGGCAGTGCCATGAATAGGAGCCGTCAGAAGCGTACTTGACCAGCTCGCGGAAAAACGGCGGCGCCAGGCTTTCCAGGTAGGAGCGGGCTTCGCGGATGATGTGACGCGCCACGAACTCGGGCGTGTCCTCGAACATGTGAATGAAGCCGTGCAGCTCGCGCAAAATATCGTTGGGGATATGCTGCGAGGTGCGTGTCTCGCCGTACAGATAGATGGGGATGTCCTCGTTGCGGAACCGCAGCTCGCCAATAAAGGAGCGCAGGTTCTTGATCGCATTGGCGACATCCTCCGGGGAATCCACATCGAATTCCTCATCATCAATCGACAAAATGAAGGCGCTCGCGCGGCTTTGCTGTTGCGCAAAAGAACTAAGGTCACCATAGCTGGTGACCCCGAGAACCTCTACGCCTTCGGCCTCTATCGCCGAGGCCAGGGCTCGAATGCCCAGGCCCGACGTATTTTCGGAACGGTAGTCTTCGTCGATGATGACGATGGGAAAACGAAACTTCATCCAGAACTCCTAGGTACGAGGCAGGGTAACGCCTAGCTGACCTTGATATTTGCCGCCGCGGTCGCGGTACGACACTTCGCACACTTCATCGCTTTCAAAGAACAACATCTGTGCACACCCTTCACCGGCGTAAATCTTGGCTGGCAGCGGGGTGGTGTTGGAAAACTCCAGGGTGACGTGGCCTTCCCACTCGGGTTCCAGCGGAGTCACGTTCACGATGATGCCGCAACGGGCATAGGTGCTCTTGCCCAGACACATGGTCAACACACTGCGAGGAATACGGAAGTACTCAACCGTGCGGGCCAGCGCGAAAGAATTGGGCGGAATAATGCACACATCACCGACAAAATCCACAAAGGATTTCTCATCGAAAGCCTTGGGGTCCACGATGGTCGAGTTGATGTTGGTGAAAATTTTGAATTCGTTGGCACAACGCACATCGTAGCCATAGCTGCTGGTGCCGTAGCTGACGATACGTTGTCCGTCTACATTGCGCACTTGGCCTGGTTCGAAAGGCTCGATCACGCCCTGGGCAGCAGCCCGCCGAATCCAACGGTCGCTTTTGATACTCATAAGAAATTAGCCGCCTTAAATCAGTAACCGGTTATTTTATCGTTTAGATACACACACAAGCCAATTGCGGCGCAAATATGTCATTTGCGCCACAATTCTCTGCCCGCTTTGCGCCGGGCAAGCCCGCATCAATCCTTCGAGAACCAGCGGTAAATCAGGGCCAGACCGTTTACCGTACCGGCGCTGACCTCAGCCGTCAGGCCTCGTGCCAGGCGGTAGCTGGCTCGACCCACCGTTCCGGTATCGGCCATGGCCTGCTCCAGGCTAACGGAAATATCCGCCGTCAGTGCCTTGGTGATCGCAATAAACTTGCGCTCTTCGTTGCTGGTGCCGCTGTTCAGGGATTTGACCACACTTTCCACCGGCAAAATGCTACCGGCACTGCCCAGGTCGCCCGAGCGCATGGCCACTTCATCAATCCCGAACTTGCGGTAGAAGGGCTCGCCATCGCCCAGGAAGGACGTCCCGACACTGAGCAGCAAGGCCATGTCACCACCAGAATCATCCGGCCCGTGGCCCAGCAGGAGCCAGGACAGTTTTTCAACTTCGCTGACTTCCGGGTAGGACACCAAATCAATTCTGGGCTTGCGAGCCGTACCGGCTACCTTAACACCTGCCTCTACTGCCTGACCGGTACGCAAGGCTTCGATGTCCAGAATAGGCGAGGTAATGTCACCCTGGAAGGTCACGGTTCCACGCTTGAGCAGCAACTTCTGACCATAGAGCTCAATTCGCCCGCCACGAGTGCGCAAGGCACCCATGCCGGTCAACTTGCCGCCGATCATGGTGACCCTCAGGCTGCCAACCAGACCGGAGTTCACGCCGTAACCCGTCAGGTAAAAACGCGGCCCCAGATCCACATCAATTTCCATGCTCATGTCGGTTGCAGCCTGGGAAGGCTCGGAAGCCGGTTCGTCGCCTGCCCGCACAATCACCACATCGCTATCAACAGTGGGAATACCACCCAACATGTCCAGGTTGAACCAACCCGCATCAGCAACAACCTTGCCGGTAATGGCAATACGCGGCAGTTCCATGTCCAGATTGATATTGCCGGACATCATGGCGTAACGATCGGAGCGCTGCAGAATCGGGAAGCGGAAAATATCCACGTCAAAGGCCCCTTGCTGAGTGCTCAGGTTCCACTGCCCCGACACAGTCAGCTTGCCATCCTTGGCGTCCGGGCTCTCTTTCAGCCAGGTTGCGGTACGCCATTCCTGCGGCTCTACTCGTGGGCGAGCCGGGAACGTCAAGGACTCCAGGCGGAAAATGTCACCATCGAAACGGGCATCCAACTGACCGTCAATTAGACGGATGCCGTCATCCAGACGTGTGAAACGCAACTCGCGGCCCCTTACCGTGCCACGACTGGTCCAGGCCCATTTCGCACCCACATCAATATTCACGTCTGCATTCAAGCGACCGCCCAGCTCCATGGCATCGCCCAGGAACAGGCGCGTCCAGCTCAAGTCATCAATATTGGCTTGTATGCTGACCGTTTTGCGATCGTTCTCATTCAAGGCCAGCCCGTGAAGAGGGGTCTGGGCCTTGGCTGTGACGTAACCCATTTCCTTGGTACGCACATCCATCTGGGCATCCAGACGGCTGGTCGTGGCCGAGGTAGGTTTCGCATTGATGACGATACTCAGATCTTCCAGCCCCAGGGACATGGGCGGCTCAGCAAAAACCTGTACATCCCCCGCCACGCGGTCGACGCGCACCTGGCCGGACAAGGCGCCATTAAATTTCAGGTCCCAGCGCGCTTTGATATCAATTTCGGGCGGCTGGGTTTTCTTGTTCTTGGCAATCTTGACACCACCCTTGGCCTTGTCAGCGTTCTCTTCTACGCCAACTTTGCGCAGCAAGCGCGCGATGCGAGGCTCGGACAGGACCAGATCCAACAACTCACCACGGCTGGCCCATTGTCCAGGCTGGTAAGTGGATTCCTGATGACGCAGATTGATCCAGGGTTCGCCATCAACTGTGGTGCTCAACGTACCGGCACCAACTCGCACTGACCAGGGAGCCAAAGGCTCGGGTGCCTTGGGAGCGTTTGCTGTTTTATCGGCTGCGTTTTCGGGAACGCCAGCCTGTGCCTTCGCTTGCTCTGCTGCCGATGAAGCAGACGGAGCAGCATTGGCCGCAGCAGCAGGCTTAGTATCGGGGTTGTCCTTAGTTTCCGGATTTATACCGGCCTGAGCCGCTCCTTCTTCCTTGGCGGCCCCCTGGCCTGCTACATCACCTTCAACCTTGGATTGGCCCTTGGCCTCTGCTGTGGCAACTTGAACAGGAGGCTCCGGCGCCCGCAGAGCATCGGTAAAACGCACAGGCAGTGCCGACTGCAAACGCACGATCAAACCGGCATGGTCGGCCACCAAACGATTTACCTTGCCATCCCAATACGCGGCCTTGCCCTGATCGGCAAAATGCCAGCCACCTTCCAGTGCCAGATCGGCCTCGGCCATGCCTTGGCCCAACTGCCCCTTGGCCTTGCCGCCCAAGTCGTACTGACCCTTCAACTGCAGGGTGTGATGAGCGATATCGCCACGCAACTGCCCTTCTGCCGACGCCTTGCCCAGCTCCAGGCCAGGCCACAGTTGCTCGGCACGAGGCATCTTCGCCAGCAAATCCAGCTCGGCCTTGCCAGACATGCCAAAACCACCTTTCAACTGAACCTGGTTATCCCCGATCTTCATATCGGTGAGCACATCCGAAACCGACAGCAAACGCCACCAATCCGCTTGGCCCGGCTGAGCCGGAGCCGACGCTTTTGCCTTAATCTGCCCGATAGCGGCCTGCTTGTTCCAGCGACTGCCCTGCAAAAGCTGCACATCCACATCCGCGGAGAGCAATTGTTCTTTATCCGCCAAGACCACATCGAACTGACCTTGCGTATTAATCAGGGCGTCGGGCAGCACATCGCCCAACAAGGCATGCAGATCCAGCTTGTCGCTGCGGAACTGACCTTTGAAATGATCCTGAACGTGCACACCTTCCTGCGTGGCATCCCAGGCGAAGTCTGCATCCAGCGAGGACTCGTCCGGCAGTTTCACCGCCACCTTGGCCTGACGCACTGGCACGGAATCCAGCGGGCTCAATTCTGCGCTGGCGTCCAGGCTATAGCCCTGGCCCTGACCGTTAAGCAGCAAGGTGGCTTGTTCCAGAGAGCCATTCAAGGTGATTTGAGCGTTGACCACACAATCGGGCAAAGGCTCGGGCTCAGGAACAGCAACTGGTTCCTGGATACGTTCTTCATCGCCAAGACCCGTACTACCCTCGGGCTCGGAGCTGATGACTCCGGCGACACCATGGGCGTCTACGGGCTGATCGACCGGCTGGCTGGCAGGAGTTGCATGACTCGGTGCGCTGGCCTCAGCTTGACCTTGCTGTGTTATTGCAGCCTTGGCACTGGTTTTGGCCGTTTCAACAGTGGCTATTTTTTTGGACCGATCGACTACTGCCTTCTCGGCAGGTTTGCCGGATTTCGACGGCTCTGCATAAGCAGGCAAATACTGTTTCGCACAAATAGGCGAATCGGCCGTCAAACCGCGAGCAATGATTTGAATATCGGCTCGTGCCGGGTAAGGCGCTTGCAGTCCCGCCAGTTCCACCTCACCCTGAAAACCAGCGCGGATGGACTCATTAGCCACCATCAAATCGTACAGTCGAAGCTGCGCGCTGTCGGAATCCAACGCCAGTGCCGAAGACAAATCCGCAATCGCGACCGGCAAGGGCGTGCCATCCTGCGTTAACAAGAACTGCCCCAAAGCCAGCTTATCCACGGCAATACTGATAGGCAGCTCGGGCATTGTGAAGGGCTCCTCGGACTTGGGCTCGTCCGAGGAGGTCAAGGCCACATCCACTTTCTGAGCACTAAGCTCTACCACGTGCAGGCGGCGTTCCCACAGTTCTTTCCAGTTGGCCTGCAAGCGAAAACGCTCGATATCCACATGGGTGTCCGGCAAGCCCAGCACTAGGTGGTCGATACTCAAGCCATCCCAGATGGTTCCGCGCACGCCTTGGGCGCTGCCCTGCGCATAGGGCAAAGCCGTGCGCAAGGCCCAGCTTGTACCGGCCTGACTGGCGAGCACCCAATACACAAAGCCGCAAACAAGCAGCAGGGCAATCACCACAAAGGGAATGCCCCACAAAGCGAAATATCGGAACCAGCGCCGAACCCAAGCCATTAAAATGCGATTCCCAAAGAAAAGCTCAAACGTACGCGTTTGTCTCGCTGACCATAGGCCAGATCAAGATTGAAAGGGCCAGCAGGGGTGCGCACCACCGCACCCAAACCGTAGCCCCAGGCTAAATCCATATCACCAAAGCTGGGCGCAGCGTCACCCACGTCAACAAAAGCTCGCATGCCATACATGCTGGTGAAAAAGTGCGTGTATTCCACGCTGGCTACGGCCATGGCTGGCGCACCCACCACGGCATCGCCTTGTCGAAGGCCAATGCTTTGATATTTGTAACCACGGACACTGCGAGCGCCCCCGGTGCGATAACCGAAGTCAGGCGGTGTGCGGTCCGTCATGCGCCAAACCTTACCGATTTCACCCCGCAGGGACAAAATATCCCGCTCCCCAACTGGCCACCACTGCTGCAATCGCAAATTACTGCGGTAAAAGGTCTCGCCCTTGTCCAGCGTGACACCGGCGCCCACGCCGAAATCAATCAGATTGCCTTCGCGCGGATCGTACTTCTTGTCTACGTCCCGACGCAGCCATTGCCAGGTTGCAATGGCAGAAGGTGTTTCACGGGTGGGCAGGCCGGAAATCTTGGTCTTGTCCCAGGCGCCCAGTAAGCCCCATTCGGTTTCATATTCCACGCGGCTATTGCCCGCTGCCTGTCGCTCCTGGCGCAGCTTCCAGCCCAGGGCCGCCCGCTCCGTGTCCAAACCTTCAATGTCTGAGCGATCGTACAAGACACCAAAACTGTTCTTGTAGCCGCTAATGGTGGGCGGCAAGTGAATGTCATAAAAGGCCCGCTGACGTTTTTTATCCACGCCAATACCGGCCTCGGTCCAGATCGGCAGGCCAAACACAATATTCTTTCGATACAAGGCCTCAACACGCGCGCCGTGGTCACTGTCAAAACCCAAGGAGCCGGTGAACTGCCTGGATGGCGCTTCTGTAACCCGTACACGTACAGGCAGTTCTACATCACCATCTGGAAGCTCTTTCTTTTTGCCGGCTTGTTCATCCAGGGTGACAAAGGCACCCCGGAAAAAAGTGGTGGCAGCCAAAGATTGCTGCCACTCGTCCAGCTTGTCCTGATCGTAAGGATCACCGGGGGTATAGCGCACATAGCGGTCTACCAGAGACTGGGGAACTCGCTTCAGGCCAGTGGTTTCCAGCGGCCCCATGCGAACCCTCGGCCCGCTATCCACTTTCAGGGAAAGGTCGGCCACGCCTTCATCGGCCAATACGGTTGCCCGCGTGTCTATGTAACGAGCGTAGTAAAAGTCCTGGCGCTGTACACTTTCCAGCAGATCCGACTTGGCGGAGGACCAGACCGAATTCAAAAAGGGATCGTCCACTTTCAAAGGAAAGCTGGCTTTGATCCCTTCCAGACGCACCTGATATTCCGGCTCCTGAATCTTGCCTTTGAAGTCCAGGGCAATGTCTCGTACGCGCGTGATTTCGCCCGGCTGAATAATGATGTCCCAATATTCACCGCTGGAATCCTCACCCACCTCCAGCGTGACCACAGAGTCAAAATAACCCTGAGTCTGCAAGGCAGAGACGGTCGCATCGTGAGCCCGGCGCCGCAGACGCGAGACCTCTCCCAAGTCCTGGTCTTCCGCCAAACGTGTAATGGCACTGACCGCGCGCTGAATTTCTTTCAGCGCCTGGGGGGGCACTCCCCCCGGATCAATAATGACATCGGGAACGGAAGACTGAGCCCATACTGCAGGGCTCAGGACTATCGAAAACAACAGGCAAAAGCCGGATTTGCGCATACGTACTCAAAGAGGACGAGGAACAACCTTGGGGCGCTGCCCCGACGTGTCTGGAGGAAGTTGCGACAAGTTAGCCGAAACGCGATTGGCAATCTCGTGATACAGGCGGGCCTCGGGACTGTCTGCGCTGGCAATCACCGTCGGGGTACCGGAGTCGGTCTGAGCCCGAATGCTCATTGCCAACGGCAAGGCACCCAGCCAAGGCACGTTGAACTGGCTGGCCATATCGCGACCACCATGCTGACCGAAGACCGGGTCAGCATGACCACAGTTCGAGCAGATATGGACCGACATGTTTTCCACAATACCCAGAACAGGCACATTCACCTTCTGGAACATGTTCAAGCCACGCTTGGCGTCGATCAGCGCCAGATCCTGAGGGGTGGTCACAATTACCGCACCCGTCAAAGGCACTTTCTGCGACAAGGTCAAGGCGATATCGCCAGTGCCGGGAGGCATATCGATAATCAGGTAGTCCAGATCATCCCAACGCGTTTGTGTAAGCAGCTGTGTCAACGCCTGGGTTGCCATCGGGCCGCGCCAGATTGCGGGAGCGTCTTCGTCCAGCAGGAAACCAATCGAGTTGGCTTGCAGACCGTGACCGATCAGCGGCTCCATCATCTTGCCGTCTGCACTGCGCGGGCGCTCGTGCAGGCCCAGCATGGTGGGCACGCTAGGGCCATAAATATCCGCATCCAGCAAACCAACACGCGCACCTTGCATATGCAAGGCCAAAGCCAGGTTCACCGACGTTGTACTTTTACCCACACCGCCCTTGCCCGAGGACACCGCAATAATGTTGCGGATATTGGGCATGGGTCGCAACCCTTCCTGCACAGCATGCACGCCAATGCGGGGATTCAAATGCAGCTTGGACAGGGTGGCACCCACGCCTGTCAAGGCTTGCTCGATACGTTCGCGCAGCTGTCCCTGAATGTCATAAGCCGTATAGGGCAGGTGCAAAGTCAGCTCAACCTGGTTCTGGTCAATGCTCAGCTCGCATCGACCCGCATCGACCGATAACTTCTTTAACGTGTTGGGATCGGTCACACTCGCCAGGGCTTGCAACACGCGCTCGGAACTCACTGTCATTTATCCAAAACCTTGATATAAAGAAACATCACCATACCTTTAAACCAGAAAATTAGCGGTTCAAGAGGAATTTTTTTACACTTATGATGTCATACTAACCCTATGAACACATTTAACCAGATTATCCGCACAGCCCTCTTTGTCTTGCTGACAATTTTCGGTGCAATCATGGCGTTTATCTTCATGGTTTCTACCGCTATTGCGATCGGCATTTTATACATTGTGGCGCGTATTAGTGGCCGTCCTTTCGGCGTCAAAGCCTATTGGGACCAGCGCCGCCGCCCTGCCGCTGCCAGCAAACAGTCGACCACACCACGTTCGCGTGATGTCACCGACATCGAGATGCGCGAGATTCCTTAACAGTTCTTGACTGTTCGCCAAGCCTTTGGCGAGCAGCAACGCTGATTAGGCACTGCCCCCGAACACCCTGAGTCGTCAAAGGCTCAGGGTGTGTGCATTTGTATCATTCGCAATTGCCGATCAGCACTTTGCCCGTGGACATTCCTCGGTCTGGCGCAGCACAAGTGTGCAATAGACCGTAGAATCCTTGTTCCCTTTCTCTTTTATTTTGTTAAGTCATGTCACGAACGATATTTGTTACGACCGCCCTGCCGTATGCCAACGGCTCGTTTCACATCGGCCACCTCATGGAATATATCCAGGCCGACATCTGGGTTCGGTCCATGCGAATGTCGGGACATACTGTGCATTTTGTGTGTGCGGACGACGCCCATGGCGCGCCCATCATGCTCAAGGCAGAAAGCGCTGGCATTACCCCCGCTCAGTTGGTAGACAAGATCGCGGCCGAGCGCCCCACCTACCTGAACGGCTTTAACGTCAAATTCGACCACTGGCACCGTACGGACTCGCCAGACAACGTCGAACTGGCCCAGGATATCTACCGCACGCTGAAAAGCGCCGGCTTTATTGACACCCGCACCATCGAACAGTTCTACGATCCGGTCAAAGGCATGTTCCTGCCCGATCGTTACATCAAGGGCGAGTGCCCCAAGTGTCACGCCAAGGACCAGTACGGCGACAGCTGCGAAGTCTGTAGCGCGGTTTACGCTCCTACCGAACTGATCGAGCCCTACTCCACCCTGACCAATGCACGTCCGGTGTTAAAGACCTCGGAGCACTTTTTCTTCCGTCTGTCCGACCCGCGCTGCGTAGCCTTCCTGCAAGAGTGGACCACGGGCAAGAACGCCCAGGGCAAGCCACGTCTGCAATCGGAAGTGCTGGGCAAGACCCGCGAATGGCTGGGTACAGGCGAAGGCGCAGAGGCCTCTCTGAACGACTGGGATATTTCCCGCGACGAACCCTACTACGGCATCCCGATTCCGGACGCTCCCGGCAAATATTTCTACGTCTGGCTGGACGCCCCTGTTGGCTATCTGGCCTCCTTGAAAGCCTACTGCGCCAAGGCCGGTCTGGACTTTGATGCCTTGCTGGATCCGGAAGGCAGCACCGAGCAGGTCCACTTCATCGGCAAGGACATCGTGTACTTCCACGCCCTGTTCTGGCCTGCCATGCTGAAGTTCTCCGGCCGTAAAGTGCCTGACGCCTTGAACGTGCACGGTTTCATCACGGTTAGCGGCGAGAAAATGTCCAAGAGCCGTGGCACCGGCATTTCGCCTCTGCGCTACCTGGAGCTGGGCATGGATGCAGAGTGGATGCGCTATTACATGGCCGCCAAGCTGAACTCGCACGTCGAAGACATGGATTTCAATCCTGACGACTTCATTGCCCGCGTCAACAGCGACCTGATTGGCAAGTACGTCAACATCGCCAGCCGTGCCGCCAACTTCATCAGCAAGCATTTTGATGGCAAGCTGGCATACCAGGGCGACACTTCCGAACTGCAAAACCAGCTCAAGGAAGTCGCCGAGAAAGTCCGCACCGACTTGGAAAGCCGCGAGTATGGTCGTGCCGTGCGCCAGATCATGGCTCAGGCCGACATCATCAACCAGGCTTTTGATACCGCCCAACCTTGGGTCATGGCCAAAGGCATTGCGACCGCCGAGCAAGCTCAGAAAGATGCGCTGCAAGATATTTGCTCGCGCACCCTGGCTGGCTTCAAGGGCTTATCCGTCATGCTGACCGCCATCTTGCCCACCCTGACCCATCGCGTGGCCCACGAACTGTTTGGTCTGGACCGCGACTTTGTCTGGGACGACGTGGCTGCCTTGCCTGATCACATCGCTCCCTTCAAGCATCTGATGCAGCGAGTAGACAGCGCCATGGTGGACGAGCTGCTGGCTCCGCCACCCGCTCCCGTCGTGTTGCCCGGTGGTGAAGCCATTGCCGAAACCATCGACATCAAGGACTTCATCAAGGTGGACCTGCGCATTGCCAAAATCGTCAGTTGCGAAGCCGTAGAAGGTTCGGACAAGCTGCTGCGTCTGAGCCTGGACGCTGGCGAAGGCCGCTTGCGCCAAGTGTTCTCCGGCATCAAGTCGGCTTACCAGCCCGAAGATCTGATCGGCAAGCTGACGGTACTGGTCGCTAACCTGGCTCCTCGCAAGATGCGTTTCGGCGTATCCGAGGGCATGGTGCTGGCGGCCAGCCATGCGGATGATGCGGTGGATCAAGGCATCTATATTCTGGAACCATTCCCCGGTGCCCAGCCCGGTATGCGCATCAATTAAGACGCATTCCTGATACGCAAAAGAGCCTCGCCGAAAAAGCGAGGCTTTTTTGTCTACATCTACCAAAGAACAGGCTCAAAACAGTCTGCCAAGCCCCTTTCAGCGCCCCGTAACCCCGGAAAGCCGATACACTCTTTATCTTGAAACTGCTGTATTGATGCACAGTCTGCTGCTTTGAATGCAAGGACCTCTTGGCATGGAAAACATCCCCCCTACTGAACTGGATCGGCACCTTGGTGCACAGCGCTCCACCTGGGTCAGTGTCATCGTCAATATCAGTTTGAGCGTGCTGCAAATTGTGGTGGGTCTGTTTGCTCATTCGCAGGCCCTGATTGCTGACGCCATCCACTCCCTGTCCGACCTGCTGTCGGACTTTGTAGTGCTGATCGCCAACCGCCATAGCCGTCGAGGTCCGGACGCAGATCACCCTTACGGACATTTGCGCTACGAAACGGCGGCCACCCTGGCCATTGGCGGCCTCTTGCTGGCCGTCGGACTGGGCATGCTATGGAATGCCGTGTCTTCCTTGCGCGACCCCAGCAGCATCGAAGCAGTACACCCGATTGCCCTGGCCATTGCCTTCATCGCGCTCTGTAGTAAAGAACTCCTGTTTCGCTACATGTTGCGTGTCGCGAAGCGCTTGCGCTCGACCATGCTGGTTGCCAATGCCTGGCACGCGCGCTCCGACGCAGCCTCCTCGCTGGTCGTCAGCGTCGGGGTGATGGCCAACCTGGCAGGTCTGCCCTTGGGCGACCCCTTGGCCGCCAGTATTGTGGGTTTGATGATTCTGCGCATGGGCTGGAAGTTTTCTATTGGCGCATTTCACGACCTGACCGATAAAGCGGTCGATCAGGAAACGGAAGAGCGCATTGCCAAGCTCTTGCGCGAGACCCCCGGTGTGGAAGGCATACACCAGCTAAGAACCCGCAAGCTGGGTGACATGATCTGGGTAGAAGTGGATCTGGAAATGGACGGCACCCTGACTATTGCACAAGGTCATGCCATTGCCGTGGCCGCACGGGACCGTGTAATGGCCGAAGAGCCCGTGCTGGATGTCATGACGCACTTTGATCCGGTCACACCCAAGCGCTAAACCCTGTCTAAGCTCTACGAGCCTCGCCAGCCCAACAGCAGGCTATCCAGGACGGCGGGCGCTCTCGGGTGCCAGCATCTCTACCAGTACACGGGACAAGGCCGTCACCATCTCATTGGCATGAGGCCGATGCAAAATCGCCAGTTCAAAAGCATCGATACGGGGCAGACCTTGTGCTTGGCCCAATTCAACATGGTCATCGCGCACCGCACGCCGCGGCAGCAAGCTGATCCCCATCCCGTCTGCCACCGCCCCCTGAATACCGCTCAAGCTGGAACTGGTAAAGCTGATACGCCAACGACGTCCCAAGGACTCGACAGCACTGATGATTTCCTCTCGATACACACCCCGACGCGGGAAGGTCACCAAGGGGATGGGGTCCAGATGAAAGACCGGATCAGTCGCACTATCCACCCAGGCCGTCTGCTCGGGTAGACAAGCCACCGCTTCACGGGCATTGTGACGCTGCTTGACCAGCACCAGATCCAGCTCACCCTGATCGTAAGCGGCCAGCAGGTCGCTGCTCAGGCCGCTACTGACTTCCAGACGCACCTGCGGGAAGCGACGGTTGAAGCCCGCCAAGGCCCGCATGGTCTGTCCATTGGTAAAGTCCTCAGGCACGCCCAGACGCACGGAAATAGTCACCAGAGAACCGGATAGGGCTTCAGACAGCTGATGATTCAAAGCCAGCATCTGGCGGGCGTAACCCAACAGGGTCTGCCCCGCTTCAGTCGTGCTGACGCCCCGGCTGGCCCGGTCCAGCAGACGCAGCCCGGCCAGTTCCTCCAGGCGCCGCACTTTCTGGCTGATCGTGGACTGTGTGGAATGCAAACGCGTTGCGGCCGCCGTGAAGCTGCCGCAATCGACTACCGTCAACAAGGCCCGCAGCAGGTCCAGGTCGTACAAGGGCCGGTTCAGGCTGGGACTGCTTGATAGTTGATGATCCATATGCTCAAACCCTTTCTGAAATCCGCCAGGGTAATCCACCCCGCCGCCCGTTTATTCAAAAAACAAATACTAGAGATTTATACATTTAATTTGTAAATATCACCAGCAGTCGTTAAGGTGTATTGGTCCCGCGCATTACAACGACATCCCGCCTGTGCCTTTTGCCAGCCGCCGGGATTGCGCCGTGCCGTTCGACAGATTTTTCCTTACTGAATTTCAATGGGAATCAACATGTCCAAAGTCAATTACTACGCCCCTCCAGGTGGCCATCCTCCTCAGACTCAGTTGCTGACGGACCGCGCCATGTTCACCGAGGCCTATGCCGTGCTGCCCAAAGGCGTGCTGCAAGACATCGTGACCAGCTTCCTGCCCGGTTGGGAAAATACCCGTCTGTGGGTATTGGCACGTCCTCTGTCCGGCTTTGCCGAGACCTTCTCCCAATACATCATGGAAGTAGGCCCACAGGGTGGCAGCAACAATCCTGAGTCCGACCCCGAAGCCGAAGGCGTGATTTTTGTCGTCAAGGGCCAGCTGGAACTGGTTCTGGAAGGCACCAAGCACATCATGGAAGAAGGCGGCTATGCCTTTATTCCTCCTTCCACCAACTGGACCTTGCACAACCGCACGGGCGAGCTGGCCAACTTCCACTGGATTCGCAAGCGCTACCAGCGTGTGGAAGGCCTGGATGCCCCTGAAGCCTTTGTGACCAACGAAAAAGACGTGAAACCTGGCGTCATGCCTGGCACCGAAGGCCGTTGGAGCACCACCCGTTTCACCGACATGTCCGACCTGCGTCACGACATGCACGTGAACATCGTGAACTTTGAACCCGGTGGCGTGATCCCCTTCGCTGAAACGCACGTGATGGAACACGGTCTGTACGTTCTGGAAGGTAAGGCGGTGTACCGTCTGAACCAGGACTGGGTTGAAGTGGAAGCCGGTGACTTCATGTGGCTGCGCGCTTTCTGCCCGCAGGCTTGCTACGCAGGCGGACCAGGCCGTTTCCGCTACTTGCTGTACAAAGACGTAAACCGTCATGCCAATCTGACACTTGGCGGCACTCGCTAATAGGGTCTGAAACAGAACAGCCGCTGCCCGTCAGCGGCTGTTTTGCATTACAAACACGCCAAACCGGAACGCGTCCCCCTGATGCCGACTGTGCCCGCAGGGGTCCCACACGGCACAGATAGAGACTCTGGTTTCAAGGCTCATTCCAACCTTGCTTCTCTACAGGAGAAAAACATGAACGATAAACACTATCTGCTGCGCTCCATCCAGATCGCCGAAGAGAATGTCGCCCGCGGCGGCCAGCCCTTTGGCGCAGTGCTGGTGCGCGATGGTCAAGTTCTGGCCGAAGGGGTTAATGAGACCTACATTGCCCATGACCCCACCGCGCACGCTGAGATCCAGGCGCTGCGTACTGCCAGCCAGAACGTGAAAAGCAGCAGCCATGCAGGCAGCACCATGTATGCCAGCGGCATCCCCTGCCCCATGTGCATGGCCGCCATGATCGCCTCGGGCGTGGAGCGCGTGGTGTATTGCGCCGACGATCAAGAGGGCGAACCCTTTGGCTGGTCCACCGAATCCTTCTACAAGAAAATGCAGCAGGACTTTGGCAAACAGGGCGTGAAAATGGAACACCTGCCCTTGCCTGAAAAACGCAAAGTGTATGAAGCCTGGCAAGCCCGGTTTGGGCAAGGCTCCAAGCAGGACTAAAACAACGACCATTCAAAGCCCTGCCATCAAGCAGGGTTTTGCGTATTTACATAGACAGACAAGTCAGAAAAGTTTATAAAACAGAGCAGTTATAGTAACGATTCTCATTTATTGAATCCCAAAGGAAATACATGATTGCGTCCCGCCCAGCCTCTTTAAAAATGATTGTTGCCTCCGTAATGGGCGCTTTGCTGCTCAGTGCATGCCAGACTGCACCGCAATCGCAACAAGCGGGCCAAACATCGTCCTTTAATGCGACTGCGCCTCAGGCACAGGTCACTTTCCGTCAGGACACCATTGATGGTGCCTACGAAATTCTGGCCGCCAAGGACAGCAAGCAGTTGTTTGTTGCTGCTACTCCTTTGTTTGAAGACCGTGCTGCTGGCTTCCTGCACGTTCTGGACCAGGACACGCTGCGTGAATCGCAGCTGATCCAATTGCCGCGCCGTGCCTTTGCACTGGGCCTGAACCAGAAAACTCACACTCTGTACGTGGGCAACACCCTGGACGGCTCGCTGCTGGCAATCAACAGCCTGAATGGCACCGTCAAGCAACTGATCCAACTGGGTCAAAAAGAAGACAAGGGCGGCTGGGAACACACCCGTAAAGTCGTTATTGACGAGCAAGACAACCGCATCTTCGTGACCAATCCCTCCGAAGGAGGCCGCGTATGGATTGTGGATGGCGCCGACGGTCGTATCCTGCACAATATCGATAACGTGGGCTTGTGGCCTGCTGGCGCTGCCTACGATGCCAACACCAAGCGTCTGTTCGTGGGCCACGGCGGCAAGGATGAAATTGCCGTCATCAACCCGGCCACCGGCGCTATCGAACAGCGCTTCACCACTGGCGATGCAAAAAGCGATAAACGTGAAGATTCCCGCCACTTCTTCGTGAACATCGCCCTGAGCGCGGATGGCAAGAAGCTGTTTGGTGCTGACGCCAATACCGGCAAGATCTACCAATTCGACACCAGCTCCGGCAAAGTGGAAAACACGGCTGAAGTGGGTCTGGGGCTGCTGGATATCGTGTACAACGACGCTCGCAAAGAGCTGATCGCCACCAACCGTGGCGTGGATCGTGAAACACCAGCCGGTACCGGTTCGGTCACCATTTTGGATGCCAACACCTTGGCTGTTAAACAACGTATCAGCGCCCCTGTGCACCCCAACAGCGTCACGCTGAGCGCTGACGGCCAGACCGCTTTTGTCACTATCAAAATCCCTCATGGCGACAAGAGCCCGCACTACCTGAAAGGTGCCAAGGACAGCGTTCTGCGTCTGAACCTGAATCAGCTCTAAGCCCCTGGCTTAAAGCCTGGTCCCAAGCCGAGACTGCCCACAAGGCAGCTCGGCTTTTTTTGTACCTGCCACTTTGGTCTGCCAGGCGGCCTGCCCCTCATCTGTGCCTTGGCCGCAGGATAGTTTTGTCCGCTGTTCAAGCTCTAAGCCAAGGCCCGCCATCACTGGCTCTTGGGCGTTTCAACGCTGTTTTAGCAATGCGGTCTGGAAACAAGCAGCAAAGCGGATTGCTGCAACCGGCCACTTGCTCAATAGAATCAATTAGTGGCCTAGCAAGACGCCTCTTGTCTCCCGGCCCCACACTCCCTTTCCCGCCTCCAGCTATGCCACAGATTGGCATTTCTGGAGCGTTTTCTATTGAAGACAAGTCATGGTTCAGCTGAACGCGTATCACCAGCCTATTGGCCCCTCGCTCCCTCATTGGCAGGCCCGCCCGCAGCCAGCACGCTGCGTTCTGCACGGCAAATACTGCCGTCTGGAAGCCGTGAACCCGGAACAACATGGCGACAGCCTGTACGAGGCCTACAGCAACGCCAGCGATGGCCGCGACTGGACCTATTTGTCTGTAGGCCCCTTTAACAACCACGCACAGTTCGACCAGCACCTGCAAACCATCAGCCAGGCCAGCAATGCCGTGCATTACGCCGTCGTCGAACAAACCACGGGTCGCGCATTGGGGACCTTGTCCCTGATGCGGATCGACCCACAAAACGGCTGCATTGAAGTGGGCTTTGTAGCCTGGTCGCCCGCTCTGAAACAAACACGTATGGCCACCGAAGCCCACTACCTGTTGATGGCTTATGCAATTGATGGACTGGGCTACCGTCGCTACGAATGGAAGTGCGACACACACAATGCCCCCTCCCAAGCCGCTGCACGACGATTGGGCTTTCGTTATGAAGGTATCTTCCGTCAGGCGATTGTGTACAAGGGCCGCTCGCGCGATACAGCCTGGTTCTCCATTACCGACCAGGACTGGCCAGCCCTGAAAGCGAATTTCCAGGCCTGGCTGGCACCTGAAAACTTTGACGATCAAGGTCGTCAGAAACATCGTTTGGGGCAGCAAATAACTGTCGCTCCAGCCGGTCCCGGGGCCCGCCGCTTAAAGCAAATGCTGGCCCTGCAAACCGAGCTGAATCAGCTGATTGATCCGAACTGGCGAGTGGCCAAGCAGGACTACTACCGGGCGATCTGGGTGGAATGTGCGGAGCTGGCGAATTACCTGGACTGGAAGTGGTGGCAGCATAACGAGCGCAATCTGCCGCAACTCCAACTGGAGCTGATCGACATCCTGCATTTTGGTCTGTGCGATGTACTGCGTGCCAACGATGCGCTGCGCGAGCAAGAAGCCGCCACCGCACTGGATCAGCTCCAGCACGCTTCAGCCACCGCCAGCGACTCTACGGCCATCATGACGGCTCTGGAACGCTTTACCTTACGCGTTCTGGAGACACGCCAGTTCGATTTCAGCGGCTTTACCCAACTGGCTGCTCTTTGTGGTCTGACACTGGACACGCTCTACCACTCCTACGCGGGCAAGAATGCCCTGAACCGCTTGCGCCAACTGCGCGGCTATCAGCACGGCCACTATCACAAGCAGTGGGGCGGGCAGCAGGACAACGAGCATCTGGCACAGCTGCAATTGCGTCTGCCCACCGAGCATGACCATTACCCCGAAATGGTCCTGCATGCCCTGCAAGAAAGCTACGACACGTTTTTTTCGGGAGCCTCCCAGGTCCGGAACGGAGCCTGCGTACCGCCTCCCCTTTCTTCACGTTGACAAAGGACTGTCCATGTACCTCGATTGCGATTGTTCCATCAATGTCTTTCTGGACTCGCCTAAACCGGACTCCAATCCCGTGGAAAGCAATGACACGCGACATCCACCCGACCCCCGGCCACAGCCGCATAAGGTGCAACATCCCTGGTCCCGCTCGCGACGCCGCGAGCGCTCCCGCTGGCGCCAGGGTTAAGCAGCCCCAGCGCTTGTCTCCCGGCCCGGCACCACTGCCGGGCTCGTCTCCTTGATAAGGCCCCAAGCAAATGGAATAGGAGCTATGAGCCAGCGCGCATAGCTCCTCTTGATGTAAATCAAGACAATGAATCCCATCGTCGGCACAAGGATCGACGAGGCCTACCAAAGGAGACAAGCACATGGATACCCCACTCAGAGACAAATCCTATTTTGATGAACGCGCCACCAAAGAGATGGCCACTCATCTACAGCAAGTGCAACGCGACACCCGCGAAACCATGGCATTTGCCTGCCGCATCCTGGCCATGACCGAGCAGGAAGCTGGTTTGGCCGGCCAGATCAGCGTCCGTTCCGAGCGCCCCGGTGCGTATTGGACCTTGCGCTTTGGTCTGGGTTTTGACGAAGCCACCCCCGAAGACTTCATTGAAGTTGACCGCGACTTGAATACCCTTAGCGGCGAAGGCATGGCCAACCCGGCCACCCGCTTTCACCTGTGGGTCTACGAAGCTCGCCCCGACGTCAATTCCATCATCCATACACACTCGCCCTGGGCCACGGTATTGGCCACCGCCCGCCAGCCCTTGGTAATTTCGCAAATGGACATGACGCCTCTGCATAATGACTGTGCATTTTTGGGCGAATGGCCTGGAGTGCCCATTGCCGATCAGGAAGGCGTCATCATCTCCAAAGCCCTGGGTGACAAGCGTGCCATTATTCTGGCCCACCACGGTTATCTGACCGCAGGTAAAAGCTGCCAGGAAGCCACTTACCTGTCGGTGTATCTGGAACGCGCTGCACGTCTGCAAGTGCGTGCACAAGCGGCCTTTGGCCCACTTACCCCTGTGGACGATACCTTGGCGGCCGAAGCGCACGACTATCTGCTCAAGCCCTCCATTGTTAACGCTACCTTTGACTACTGGTCCCGTCAGACCCAAGGCATTGCGCCCTTAACTAAAACTCGCTGACACCCGCAACCAATACCCCGCTTCCACCAGGAGGTCGCCATGACGATGCCTAACAATGGACAGGCGCGTTCGTCGCGCCAGTACGTTACCGCTGGCTTGGCCAGCATGATGGGAACCACTATAGAGTGGTATGACTTTTTCCTGTACGGCACCGCTGCCGCACTGATTTTCAACAAGATCTTTTTCCCCGCCTTCGACCCGATTACGGGCACGCTGGCGGCCTTTGCCACCTACTCTGTGGGCTTTTTCGCCCGTCCTTTAGGAGGATTTGTTTTCGGCCATTTTGGCGACAAGCTGGGCCGCAAATCCATGCTACTGATCACGCTCTTTCTAATGGGAATCCCCACCATCCTGATCGGCCTGATTCCCTCTTATGAAAGCATTGGCTACTGGGCCGCTGTGCTGCTGGTACTGATGCGCTTTCTGCAAGGTATCGCAGTAGGCGGAGAATGGGGCGGAGCCGTGTTGATGGCGGTTGAACATGCCCCGGAAGGCAAAAAGGGCTTTTTTGGCAGCTTGCCGCAAACAGGGGTGGCCCCCGGCCTGATCCTGTCTTCCCTGGCTATGGGAGCCGTCGCCAGCTTGCCAGAGGAAGACATGCTGTCCTGGGGTTGGCGCCTGCCCTTTCTAGCCAGCGTCGCCCTGCTGCTGGTGGGTTGGTGGATACGCGCCAAAGTGGCCGAATCCCCCGACTTCGAGCAAATGAGCAAAAAGGGCAAACAGGTTCCGATTCCTGCTCTGGAAGTTCTGCGTCATTACCCACGCGAAGTCCTGCTGGTCGTGGGAGGCCGTCTGGCAGAAGTGACCTGGTTCTACACCGTGGTGACCTTTGCCCTGGCTTACGCCACCACCACCTTGGGAGTAGAGCGCAGCGTCATGCTGGATGCCACCGTCTGGGGTGCCTTCGCGGCCTTGTTCACCATGCCCCTGTTTGGCGTATTGGGCGACCGAATCGGCTTCAAATGGGTCCTTATGGCAGGCACGATCTGCATGCTGGCATTCTCCTCCACCTTCTTTTCCATGCTGGGCAGCCTGGATTCCAGGACCATCACCCTGGCTTTGGTGATTGCGATTGGGCTGGTGTATGCCGCGCTGTATGGCCCGCAAGGTGGCCTGTTTTCCACGCAATTTCCACCTGAAGTGCGGTACAGCGGCATCTCCATTGCCGTGCAGGTATCCGGTGCCATCGGTGGCGGCCTGGCTCCCTTGGTGGCGACCTCCCTGCTGGCCTATGGCGACGGTCAACCCGACTACATCGTCTGGTACCTGAGCGCGCTGGGTCTGATTGCTTTTGCCAGTACCTGGTTCATGCATGGGCCGACGCACTTCTCTCTTCCCGCCCTATCCAGCCGAAAGGTACGCACATGAACGCAGCCGGTATTCACTACTACTTCTGGATGAATTCGGACTGGGCCTACCTGGGAGCCGACAGACTGGAAGCGATTGCTCGCAAGCATGGCATCCCTATCCACTACAAACCCGTGGACTTGCCGCAAGTCTATGCACGTACAGGCGGTGTCCTGCTGGGACAGCGCTCACCAGAACGTCAGGCTTATCGCATTGCAGAGCTTAAACGCTGGTGTCGCAAATTGGGCATACAGGTAAATCCCACACCGCGCTTCATGTGCCCAGACGCCACGCTGGCCTCCACCCTGGTGATTGCTATCAATCAGGCTGGTATGCCGGTGCTGGATCTGTACAAAGCCATTTTGCGGGCACAATGGTGCGAGGAGCAGAACATTGCTGACCCCACGCAACTGGCTCGAATCCTGCAAGCACAGCAGCTGGATGCAGACTACTGGCTGAAACAGGCACCGCTGATGCAGGCGCAGTATCAAGCCCACACCGAAGAGGCCATTAAAGCCGGTGTCTTCGGTTCGCCCTCCTATGTGTATCAGGGCGAACTGTTCTGGGGTCAGGACAGGCTGGACATGCTGGACGAAGCCATCGCCCTGCATCCTGCGCCAGCTTGAAGCACAAGCCCGACACCAAGCCTGACTGTTTTTAAAACAAGGGCGGGGCAAGGTTTATCTACCTTGCCCCGCTCTACTTGTTTACAGCTTGGTTCGCAGGCTCAAACCCTGCCCCCAAGCCATCAAAATGATTCAAACGGTCTATACCGAAATCGCTCTAATAGCCCTAACAGTCATCAACGGCGAGCATCCGTACTTGGTCAAAATCTAACAAAAAAGCGGCGAATAAACGCCTCGCTACGGGCTGCGCTTGCTGCTTGAACAAATCGTCACCCAAAGAGCCTCACAATCTTCCCCGGACGACCTCATCCAGATGCACACTAGTGCGGGCAAAACCGCGGCTGGCCTGCCTGAACATAGTCCTTTATTCAGAGGTAAAAGCCGTAGAATCACGCCTTTTCCTGCCAGGAAAATTCACCGATACGCCAGCGTAGCATTCCTGAAATTGGACTTTTGGGTCCGCCTTAAGGCCCGAGTTTCGGGCTTTCGGCATGCCGCCTGCCAAAAATGAAATGCAATGAGCAATTTTGAAAATTTACTTTTTCCATTGATACAGAATGTTATGTCTGCCGTACGAATCATATCGATAGATTTTATCTATTCATTGAGTCTGTATTCTGAGGAAATTGGCTACTTGAGCAATGCCAGTAAAGGTAGCCGTCTTCGTCAGAAGAAGGGCGCGGGGCTTTATATTGAACAAATACGCCACTATAAAGTATCAGCCAGATCAAAAAATCAGGATTCTGCTGATCTCCAATAACACTCGACAGCACGAACAACTTCTTCAAGCCCTGCTGGCTGGTGCTTTTCGGGTTTCTGTTGCTGCTGACGGAGTGCAAGGATATACCAAGGCCCAATTAACGCTACCCGAGCTTATCCTGATGGATAAGCAATTGACGGGGATAGACGCTCTGTCCTTGACCCATATGTTGCAAGGATTAAAAGCCACGGCTCAAATCCCCATCATCATTCTGGATTCACGCATGGATGGCAGCAGCGATGAATGCGTCACTTTTCTAAAGGCTGGTGCGGTTGATTACATTGGCAATCCGTATGCGGTCGATGAAGTCAAAGAACGTATCAACGTGCCCTTGCGCTGCCCCAAGCAGATGGCGCCTGCACTTGTACCGGGCAAGATGCCAAGCCAGCGGCCCAGCACGACAGCCGAAACCAGCATGCTGATCCATGCCATTCAGAAAACCATTGATGCCAATCTGGGTGCACCGCCCAGTCAAAAAGAACTGTGCGATATGTTCAAGATTTCACGTCGAAAAATCATGAATATATTTCAGCGTAATTTTGGCCTAAGTGTGAGCAGTTATATCCGATTGCAGCGTATGTATCGGGCCGAGTATTTGCTGAAGACTACGGCCTTGAAAATTGATGTGATTGCAACCGATTTAGGATTTTCCAGCCCGGCCAATTTCTCTACCGCATTCAAAACGTATGCGGGAGTGTCTCCCGGAAAATTCCGCCAGGCTATGGAGAAGAACAAACCCTATACAGAAAACACACCATGTATTCGCTCCATGGGCCCACCTGTTTTCTCATCTGGATGGTGTCCGCCGTAAATAGCAACAGGAAAAGAACAAGGTCCACAGGAGACTCGCGCCAGACTCACACAAAAATAAAACAGCCGAACGAAACAATGCCAGGAAGGTGATAAAGGAACCCGCCCTTCACGCCTCCACCGTGGCCAGATACAGAAAAAGATGGCTGCACGCCACACAAATCCGGTTTCAGAGGGTCCGCACTTGCCGCCAGGGGGCAAGGTGATAAAATCGTGGCTACTTGAATAGTTCAATTCAAAACAGATCCGGGACGACCTGGATCTGCCTTTTCAGTACAGGGACGGCCCTACCTCTTTGGCGGAGCATCCACGATGGCCCACCCTGCATCACCCTCAACTCAACTCATTACTCCCATCACCTGGCTGCGTCTGCTCGGTTCCTGGTCCATTGTTGTCCTGTTCATGATTTTCGGCAGGCAATGGCTGGGAGACTCCCTGAACGGCACCACGGCGGCCATCGTCTTTCTGGTGCTGTTCGTGACCATCCTGGCGGCCTCGTTTGGTGTGGTCCGTGAAGCCGACCACCTGGCCCACCAACTGGGCGAGCCCTACGGTACCCTGATCCTGACCCTGTCCATTGTGCTGATCGAAGTTATCCTGATTGCCTCGGTACTGCTGGGGCCGGGCGACTTTCCCACCATAGGTCGGGACTCGATCTACGCCGTGATGATGATCATCCTGAACCTGATCACCGGCCTGTGTCTGATTGCCGGCGCAGCGCGCAATGGCGATCAGGAGTTCAATCGCCAAGGCACCAATACCTACTTGTCCATGATCGTCTTGCTGACCAGTGTGGGCCTGATTCTGCCCAACTACACCAGCAATGCGGGCGAGTTCAGCACCACCCAGGCCATTGGCATTTCGGTTCTGACGGGCCTGGTCTATGCCATCTTTCTATATCTGCAAATGGGCAGTCACCGCCATGACTATGTGCAGCCCAATCAGGCGATTCAAAGCACTGAAGATACGACACCCACATCGCGTGATCCCCAGGCGACTCGCGCGATGCTGATACGCAGTCTGGTGCTGATCGCCCTGATCCTGCCTATCGTCCTGTTGGCACACCATCTGGCCATTGTGACGGACTACGGTATCGCCGCCTCGGGCGCCCCCGTTTCCGTCGGCGGTGTACTGATCGCAATTATCGTATTCACCCCGGAGTCCATCACTGCGATCAAGGCGGCCATGAACAATGAAATGCAGCGCGCCATCAATCTGTGTCTGGGTGCCTTCGTCTCTACCGTGGGGCTGACTGTGCCAGTGGTGCTGATGATTGGTCTGATCACCGGCAAGCAAGTGATCATGGGCATCAGCAATATGGAAATCGTGTTGTTTCTGATCACGGCACTGCTCAGTATCTTGAGCTTTAGCGGCAAGCGAACCTCACCCATTCAAGGCTATATGCATCTGATGGTTTTCGCCGTGTTCGGGCTGCTGCTGTTTTATCCCTGAGAAGAACAAGGCAAACAGAGCCAAACCAGCTTTGTTTGCACCTATCCAACGGGACAGACAAGCATAACGGGCCTTCGTGGCCCAAGCGCCTGTCACTCAAGGTCCATGATTTACTGACAGAAACCGAGCTGCTCAGGATCGATCCGGTTCCGAACGAACACACTTATACTCGAACTCGTTCATACCATCGGCAAAGTCCACGTGTTCCCACCCCAAGCGCGTAAAAAAGCGGCAGGCACGCTGGTTTTCCGGGAACACAAAAGCCACCCATTTACGACATGGGGGATGGCCTGGCCAAGCCAATACCGCTTCCAGCATGGCTCCGGCCTGACCATTGCCGCGTAATGGCGGCGCAACGGCAATATCGGTAATTGCATGTGGCAGATTTCGCCCGTCTCCCCAGGCACACCCAATCAAACCAATGGGCTGACCGTTCTGCTCGGCAACCAGCTGGACGCCATCGCTTTGGTTCAACACGTGCTCCAGCCACTCCTGATCCAGTGGCCCCAACTCGCGGTTCAAGTCCTCGTCCTGGAACCATTGCTGTATCCAGTCCCAGTCCGTCGCACGAATTCTTCTGATTTCCATCGCTACCCCGTTTTGAGTTGTCCGCTGCAGCTTGGAGCAGCCCCAGACAAAAACGTTCGAGACCAGCCTCATTCCAAGGCGGAATGACGCAACAAATTTTCCAGCCAATCCGCAAACACCTGAAAACGGCGCGACAAGTGTTGGCGATGCAAATACAGCAAGGACATGGGCATGGGAGCGGCACGGTGATCCGGCAGCACCTCCACCAATTCACCTGATTGCAAATGCGCCTGCACATCGTAAGCAGGGATCTGAATTAGCCCCAAGCCTGACAGACAGCAGGCGATATAGGCCTCGGCATTATTCACCGTCACACGACCTGGCAGATCCAGCACCTGACGCTTGTCCTGCTCCATCCACTCCCAAGGAGCCACACGCTCGCTGGTAGGCGAGGCATAACGGACCACTTGGTGGTTCTCCAGATCCGTTGGCGTCTGGGGCATGCCATAACGGGCAAGATAAGCGGGGCTGGCTACATTGATCAAGGGCAAGCTGCCCATTTTTCTGGCGATCAGGCCCGAATCACTTAATGGTCCCACGCGCAGCACACAATCCACCTGCTCCTCAATCAGATTCACCTCGCGGTCCGTCACGCCCAGATGCACATGGACATGCGGATAGCGCTCCAGAAACTCCGGCAGCGCAGGTGCCACAATCAGGCGGCCTACCCGCCCCGGCACATCCACCTTGATCGTGCCACTAGGCCCCACACTGGCTTGGCGAAACAGGTTTTCGGTTTCCTGCACATCAGCAATCACGCGCAGACAGCGCTCGTAAAACGCCGCACCATCTTGCGTGACTGTGACTTTGCGCGTGGTGCGATTCAACAGGCGAGCGCCCACTCGCCCTTCCAGCTCCTGAATGGCGGCCGACACCGAAGAGCGCGGCATACCCAAGGTATCCGCCGCGCGGGTGAAATTGGCACACTCCACGACCCGCGTAAAGATGCGAAACAGGTCAATGCGGTCCATAACTTTCTCCAGATAAGCAGCAGCAAAACACGGGCTGAACTGCTAGACCCGGTTGACTCAAGCAGCGGTGCGTATTGTTCGTTTTTTCAGACAAATGATGTCAGAACTAGATGATTTAAACAATTTCAGCGACTTATATCATGAAAAAACGAAAAGGCTTGCAGCCCGCAGCCCACACTAGCAAGGAGTCATCATGGCAAAGCACAGCATCAAAGGTAAAACCGTTCTGATTGCAGGCGGGGCAAAGAATCTGGGCGGCCTGATCGCCCGCGACCTGGCAGAGCAAGGAGCGAGCGCCATTGCCATTCACTACAACAGCGACAGCTCCAAAGCGGATGCCGAAGCCACCGTCAAAGCCATCCAGGCAACTGGTGCACAAGCCGTCGCCTTCCAGGCCGACTTGCGTTCGGCCAGTGCCATGGAAAAACTGTTTAGCGATACCGTCGCCGCAATTGGCCGCCCTGATATCGCCATCAACACGGTGGGCAAAGTACTGAAAAAGCCACTGACCGAAGTGAGCGAAGCCGAGTACGAGGAGATGAGCGACATCAACTCTAAAACTGCTTTTTTCTTCCTGAAAGAAGCCGGCAAACACGTACAGGACAATGGTAAAGTCTGCACCCTGGTCACATCCCTGCTGGGTGCCTTCACCCCCTTTTACGCCGCGTATGCCGGCACCAAAGCGCCGGTAGAACACTACACCCGCGCCGCCGCCAAAGAATATGGCGCACGCGGTATTTCCGTCACGGCGGTGGGCCCTGGTCCTATGGATACGCCCTTCTTCTATCCAGCCGAGGGCGAGGATGCCGTGGCCTATCACAAGACCGCGGCTGCCCTGTCTCCCTACTCCAAGACCGGGCTGACGGACATTGAAGATGTTGTGCCCTTTATCCGTCATCTAGTCAGTGACGGCTGGTGGATTACCGGCCAGACCATTCTGATCAACGGTGGTTACACCACCAAGTAAGAAGGCAAGCCAGTGTCTGAGCCTGCAAGATCACTGCTTCGGGCTTGAGCACTGGCTTTTCTCAATACCTGCGCATGGATGTCCAAAAGGCATCCACAAGTGGGAATGCCAGCCAGAACGTAACCGCGTTCAAACCCGAGATTCCTGATACGGGTTCTCGAAAATATCTTCTACGGTCTGCTCGAACAAGGCACTGATCTTGAATGCCAAATCCAGGGACGGTGCATGTTTGCCCGTTTCCAGCGCATTGACCGCCTGCCGGGACACCCCCAAGCGCTCCGCCAAATCTGCCTGCGTCCAGTTCGCCTCGGCCCGCAATACACGCAATCGATTTTTCATTTAATCGCTAGTCCGGACAAAGGGTGAAACCAGAGCGAACACCGCCCAAAAGAAGGGGTAAATCAGCCAGGCAGGAATATGGGGCGCAGCGGCGTAGGTTTCCCCAAAGCCCCAGGCTGTCCACAAGGTCAAGGTTGCGCCTGAGGCCAGCACAAAACACTTGGCCACGATCACCCGCACGAACTCATCGCTTTGCGCCATCAAGCGCAAGGTGGCCCAGACTTGTCCGGCCACAGGCAAGGCGACGGCTATGGCAATCAGCCAACCAACAGGCCGACCGAGCAGGCTGTCGAACAGCCCCAGAATGGTCAAGGCATTGACCAGGATATACACGCCCATAAAGAGCAAAGTGCGAATCAGATAGCTACGACCTGGTGACGGCGCAGAGGAAGAGTTCCGGTTGGCAAGCATGGTTAAGCACCTGAATGTAAAGTAAACCTGACTTTATAGAAGTCAACACTACTTGTCAATAAGTAATGTTTACTTTACATTTTTGAATATAGAGCCAGTCAACCAGCAAACATTCCGATTGGCTGGCTGGTCTATTTGGGCCTACACGTTCTGACCATAAAAACGAGATTTGCAGCTACCACCTGCGCGCGTTGCTACCCCCCAACACGCAGCCTGGATATAAAGCCACTTGAACAGGCAAAGTTCAAGACCTGCCCGTGTAGCCTAGCGTCGACGGAGATTGCCCAAACCGCGCCTGAAATAGACGGCTGAAATGAGAGAGGTCCTTGAAGCCACAGGCCATGGCCACTTCGGTCACCCGTTTAGGTTTCCCGCCCTCCAGCAAACGGTAGCTATGGATCAAACGCTGCTCCCACAGCCATTGCATGGGGGTTGTCGCCTCAAAAGCAAAGAGTCGGTACAAAGTGCGAGTCGCCATAGACGAAGCACGGGCAATCTGGTCCACATCCAGCGTATCCTCATGCAAATGTGCACGCATATAAGCCTGAACCTGCTCCAGCCGCCGCTCCTGACGAGTACCCCGAGAAAGCGCAGGAGCGTCAGACTCGAATACCGCGGAGAAGATATCCAGCACAGAAGCCGTCACACGCTGATCCATACCGTCCGCTGCCGCCTCCCCCATACCAAGCAGTTGCTTGACCAAGGCGCCAGCCATCGGCCCCAGACGCGAGTTGGCTGCAATACGACGCGCTGCCAGATTGCCCACCGAGGGCAAGCGCGATGCCAATAAGGGGCGGGGAATCATGACCATGGCCGCGTGAGCCAAAGAGCCCAGCTCCAGATCAAAAGGCCGAGATTGATCCTGAAGTACCAGATCCCCTGTTCCCAGGCTGACGTAGCGTCCGTCCTGGCTCAGTTGAATATGACCATCCAGCATGAGCCACAGCATGAAACAGTCGCGCTGATCTTTACGGATATCGGCCTGCCGTCTGCTCACCCGTATCGCCTCCCCCTGAGGGGTGGCAGACCAGATGCTGCTCAGGCCCAAACCACCAAAACTAGTGAGGGTGACCCGCGCCTGAAACTGGGGCCGGGCAATCTGGCTGCACTCGGTCTGTGAAAACTGCCTGCAAGTGACCTCGTGCCAGTGCTCAAAGCTGTCTCCGGGCTTGACCGCTATGATCGCTGTCATAGGTTCAGTCTCCATAATCGGGGCTATCTGCACCGATGGATTAATCATTTTTCAACAAGATTACGTCCATTACCCAAAGACAGACAAGCCCTGACAATACCAAGCCTCAGCTCCCTGCCCGTGTACTGTCCAGGATGGCAGGCACAGTCAAAAAAAACGTAAAACTGGCAGTGGCAGCCAAGCCAGAACTGCGCCACCCTCCTACTCTACAAGCGTCTATGACACCGGCAGCGGCAATACCAAATACACAGTCGCCAGGCCGTGAGCAAACCAAAGGAGAATGAAATGGCTATTCAGATTGATCAAATCAACCCCAGCAGCACGGCGGTCATTGTGATCGACATGCAGAACGACTTCATCGCACCCGGCGCCCCACTGGAAACACCCATGGGCATGGAGTTGATGCCCCGCCTGCAAAAACTGCTGGGCCACGCTCGCCAAACTGGCATGGAAGTGATCTTCACCGCCCACGCCCACCGCCGCAACGGCTGCGATATGGGCCTGTTCGGAGAGATTTACCCTCCGATTCAAAACCAGGTGGGGCTGGTAGATGAGACAGCGGGCGTTGATATCTACCCCGAAGTAGCCCCACAGGGGGATGAAGTCGTCATCAAGAAGCACAGGTACAGCGCGTTCTTTGGCACCGACCTGGACATCATCTTGCGTACTCGCAAGATCGACACCGTTGTCATCACCGGCGTGACCACCGAAAACTGCTGCCACGCTACGGCTCGCGATGCCATGTTCCATGGCTACAAAGTGGCCTTTATCTCTGATGCCACAGGCACCTACAACTACCCGGATATGGGCTTTGGGGCGATTCCGGCTGAAGAAGTACACCGCGTCACCTTGGGGGTGCTGGCAGTATCCACCGCGCATGTCATGACGACGGATGAGCTGATTCACAAATCCAGACAATAATCACGAACCGGACCAGAACCCGTATGCATTGAGCCTCCAGCTCATCAGGCAACACCACAGGTCTTGTGAACTGCTCCACTTTTAAGGATCGCTTCTCAAGACCTGTGGTTATTTTTCTTGTGCCACAACAAGTTGCGCCAGCCGCTGAATGGAGAGCGGCGCACAGCCTTCCGCATCATTGCTGATCGTCACATACGCCGCCTGCCCCGCCCCCGTGATCCCGCGAATCGTGCGGGCCAGCACCGTGCGAGTATGCACGTCCTCGCTGACAATGGCATCGAAGGGGGTATGCTTTTTTTGAGCATCGGCATAGCCGTAAGCACCAAACTCCCGGTTCAAGTTCCAGCGACACACCAAGGGTCCCGGCCACAAGGCGCGCAAGACGGGCAGTTGCTCTTCAATCGGCGGCATCTTGCCATGCAGCCCCAGACAAAATGTCGCGCCATTGGCCTTGAGCGTATCGACAAGATGTTGAGTCAACAGCTCTGGATCTCTTACCTCTACCGCAAGTACCACCTGTGAGCCTTGCGGCAAAGCCTCACGCGCCGCTGCCAGCATCTGCCCCAACTTGTCGAACAACTCTGCCGAACGATTCAACCAGCCCCAGGACAGAGGGCTTAACTGGAAGACCAAGACGCCCAACTTGGCACGCAAGCCCTCGACTGCAGGCTGCACGAACTGCTCTACAGCCAGACGAATATCCAGAAAGTCCGGATTAGATTTGCGTACCTTGCCCTGCTCATCACGAACTTGGGCATCCGTAATCATGGAAGGACATTTCACAACGAAGCGGAAATCTTCATCAACCTGAGCGGCATAGGCGGAATACTGCGTGACCGTCAAAGGACGCCAGAAGGTGCGATCCACACAGACGGTGCGCATCAAGGGATGCTGGTGATAGGCCTCCAGGCCGTGCTTGGACAAGATACTCGACTCGTACTCCCCATCCCAGATCAAGCCTTCCCAACCAGGGTAGGACCAGGTGGAGACACCGAAACGCAAGGTTTCAGGAAGCTGGGTGGCCAGATCACTTAGCTCCAGCGCGGAAGCAGCAAGGCTGACTTTGGTGATTTTGCGTCGGGAAGGAGCAGCGGGCTTTGAGGCGGGTGGCTGAGGAATGGCATCGCCGAAAAGATCTTCTTGCATGCTGGGTATAGTGCCATGGGAATGAAGTTAAGCAAATGCCGGCTCAAAATCCACCAGATCCGTACTTTGCATGCCTAGCCCTTTGGCGACGCTACGCCGACGACTAACAGCCTGAACAATCTCCGCCCAGATTGCTTCTGCTTCCTTCACCGTTAACCTGAAGTATGGTGCCCCACAACATGCGCACTGGAACCTGGAACCCAGGCGCACCTCCAGGTCTGAGCGCTTGGCAGATCGTGTCGTCATCAGAAACCTTCCAACTTGTCAGGATTCACAGAGGCCGAATCATCTTGCGACTTGGCCCCCGAGGTTTGATCCGCTTTGATACGTCGTGGCCGCCTGACGCGCTGGGGCAACTGCTCACGCAGCAAGTCCATCCCCAAGGCATCATTTTCCATGGTCATTACTTTAGTCACATCATTCAAGCGTCCCAACACATGCAAAGCGCTTAAAAAGGTATGCAAGGCAGTACCGGCATTACCATCCTCCATGCGCCGGACTGTGCTCAACGACGTACCAATACGCTGGGCCAAATCCTCTTGGCTTAATCGTCGCGCACGGCGAGCCGCAGAGATATCCCGCCCCAGCCGCAGCAAGGCACGGTCTACAGGACGGGAGATGACACTACGAGGAGCATTTTTATTCTCTGAATCAGTCATATTTTTATCCATTCATATATGAACAAATATAAATCATAAGAACTCAAATATGAACAATAAGGACGCAGTATATGCTTTCAGTGAAACTCTCCATACCCAAGTGGGTACAGGTGCTTGATCACACGCCAAGAAGCGGCACAGCGCTACAAGACACCTGTACAAGCAAATGGCCAATATGCTCATCACGCGACAGTGCGGTGAACAGCCGATAAAAGTATTGGGGGAGATATCAGAACTGGAGCGGGTGATGGGAATCGATCCAATCATTCAACCCATTGATTAATAACGGGTTTCCCAAGTTCGGATGTCCGGTTTGGGCCGTAAATGATACCAGTTTTGCCCTCCTGATGGATAGATGCATCCACTGCGGTCTTAGGGCAGCCACTGACAGCCACTGAGTTGTGTGCCCAGCGGTCTGCTCCTAAGCGAAGCGGCATCAGGCGCCCTGAGCTTGTGCTACATGCAGAGCTCTGCTCTCGAATCGCACGGAAACAGAGTTCGCTTGCCCCTGGGGCCTATGCAGGTGCGTCACGATCTCGTAGGGGCCGTCGTCCAGGGGGCGCATGCTGACTCCCCATCCATGGGCGTGCTTGATGCGCGATTGCGCGGATAGCCCGACACCGTAGCCGGCAGAAACCCATAGCGCCATCATCTCGAAAGACGTCACGTATTGAAGTTTTTGCGGGTCGGCGGACGGGAGCGAGAGCAGCCGATGATCCAGTGAAGAACAGGCCTCAGCCTGCAAGCGAAAGATCGGGTAGTTCTGTAGGTCAGCGATGGTGAGCGATGCCTGATCCAGCAATGGAAACCGCAGCGGCATCGCAACGGCCATGCTCTCAACCCACAAGGGCTGGGTTTGGATGACCGGATCGCTCGCCTCTTGAAGCGACACCCCTACGTCGTAGCGGCCTTCACGAAGTCCATCAAGCAACTCGTCACCTGCAACCTCAAAGAACCCGATGCTGACCTCTGGTTCTTGCGCACGTTGCAGCGCGAGCAGCGCCGAAAGCCGAGATGACGATACGCCTGGCGCTATCGCAAACCTGAGGTGGGCGGGCTGGCTGGTGATGTTGTTCATGGAGAACCCACAGAAGCGACAAAGCAGGTCAAGGGCAAACCAGCATCATATTAAAGAGAGAACTTTAACGTCTATATGTTTAACGTGGTTAATTTAAGAGGATTGTTTGACGCTTCTGCCGATGCAGAAGCTTACTATTCAGCCAGGTCGTCCACCTGGCACACCCACCTATGAATCCGAACCAGCATTAGCTTTCGGGCGGGCCGTGCGCGCGGCCCGCGTCGCGCACGGCGTCGCTCAAGACGACTTTGCATTTCAGGCTGGAATATCGCGTTCACACATGGGCAAGATCGAACGCGGGGAGCATGTGCCGACGCTTCCCCTGATACTGAAAATTGCCGCCGCGCTCGGGATTAGCGCCAGCGAGTTGATGGCGGCGACTGAAAAGAACCTCAACTCTGGCAGTGAGCCGCAAGACTCGCCATAAACAGCCGCGAACTTCAGTCACAGCTCGTGCCGCCGCATCAATCGCCCGAGTGCTCGCGCAGGCGCGCAATGAACCGCTCCACCGATACCGGCAAATCCTCGCTGACGGGCCGCAGCAAGTAGGTCGTGATGATCGCGGAATCCATAGCCAGGGGACGGATCACCACATCGGGGCGCGGGCTCGCCGCGACCCTGGTTGCCGTGATGAAGCCAACGCCGTAGCCAGCACCGACCAGGGTGAGCATCATATCCAGCGAGGACACATGCTCGACAACGTCGGGCTCACGCTCCAACGGCCGCAGCAGCCGCGTCAGTTCGCGGTAGCAGCCTTCGCATGTCTGCGGGTCGCATAAGACCAGTGGGTAGCTCGCAAGCTGGTGCAGCGGAACGGCCTTGTGTGAAAGCAAAGGGTGCCGGGCAGGTACGGCGACCACCAGCGAGTCGTGCCAGAGTGGCTCGGTCAGGATGTCATCGCCGACCTCCGCCGTGTGAGCAAACCCGATCGAGAAGTCGCCCGAGCGCAACCCGCGCAACTGCTCGGCCAGCGGCACTTCGGACAGGCGAATCTCGATCTCCGGCTCCTCCTCGCGGCAGCGGGCCAGGAGGGCCGACAGCCGGGGATCGATTGCGCCGTCGGACACTGCAATGCGAAGGCTTCCGCTCAGGCCCGCCGCGACCGCCTGAGCGTTCTCCTGAGCCTGCTTCAGCGCGGCGAACACCCTGCGCACATCTTGCAGGAAAGTTGCGCCCGCCTCGGTAAGCACCGTACCTCGGCGGTTGCGCACGAAGAGCACCACGCCCAGATCGCCCTCAAGCTCCTTGATGGCGCGGGACAAGGGTGGCTGTTCGATATGAAGGCGCTCGGCGGCCCGTGTGAAGTGCAGCTCCTCTGCGAGAGCCACAAAGCAGCGAAGGTGTCGCAGTTCCATGGGCCATGCTCCTGTTCCCTATCAAGGATCTATTCGCACCAGTTTTCGTCCGCGATGGCCTGCTGGATGCACCCCTTTCCACGCCGTTCCTGGTGCGCTCCGCTGGGCTGATCGTCTACTCGTCCGTGTCAGATCACTCATTTGCGCCTCAAAAAATGGTTATCATAATGCAGCGCACTAGCAAACCCGCTTGGATTTATAGACGTCTTTTTAAGCAGCTCATATACTTTCTGCAGAAATCTGCATAAGCATTCGCTAACCCGAACGAGCCAACCAAGATGCCCCACGAACAGCTTGCCGATCTAACCCAGCCACAGCGTGACCGGCTCGCGTTCGTGGAGTTGCGCGTGCGCTTCATTGGGGAGATGCGCCGCCAGGACTTGGTCGCGCGGTTTGGTATCCAGTCCGCTGCTGCGTCCAGGGACCTGGCGCTGTACAAGGAAATCGCCCCCGGCAACATCGACTACGACGGCAAAGGCAAGTTCTACGTCCTCGGCCCGAGCTTCCAGCCGATCTTCACCTTCCCGCCCGAGCGGGTGTTGTCGTGGCTGACGCAGGGTTTTGGCGACGGTGAACCGATGCGCATCAAAGCCTGGGTGGCCAGCGAGAGCCCGTCCCGGCTCACCCACCCTGACCTGGACATCCTGGCGAGCGTGACTCGTGCCATCCACCACGAATGCCCGCTGGGTATCGAGTACCACTCCATCTCCAGTGGCCGCACCACACGCGAGATCGTCCCGTTCGCGTTGATCGACAACGGCCTGCGCTGGCACGTCCGCGCCTTCGACCGCAAATCGCAGGAGTTCCGGGATTTCGTCATCACCCGGATCAAGTGCCCTGTGGTGCGCAAGGGGCAGCCCGTGGCGCCCCACGAAATGAACGATCAGGACATTCAGTGGACCCGGATCGTCGAGCTGGAGCTGGTTCCTCACCCGGATCAGCCCCGGCCAGAAATCACCGAAATGGACTACGGCATGCAGGGTGGTGTGCTGCACATGAAGCTGCGCGCCGCCACCGCCGGATACATCCTGCGCAAATGGAGTGTGGACTGCTCCCCCGACCACAACCTGCGCGGCCCCGAATACCGGCTTTGGTTGAGGAACCACCTCGCCATCTATGGTGTGCGCAGTGCGGTGCTGGCGCCGGGTTACCGCTCCCCTGATCAACACCGGCTCGAAGCCGAGACGGACTGATGGGATGAGCATGCTCGCGAAACTGGAACGACTCATCGGCGAAATCGGCGACCTCAACAGCAAGTTGATCCTGCTGGTCGGCCCCAGCCGCAGTGGCAAGACCCAACTACTGCGCCAGCTCAGCGCCAAGCTCAACATCGAGCCGCTCAACGTTGGCCTGGAGCTGGGGCGCCGGCTGGCCGCTACGCCGAACAACAAGCGGGGTTTCTCTGCCGGCGAATTGCTGCGCGAGATTGCGCTGCTTGAACAATTCGGGGAACGAACCGAAACCCCGCTGCTGCTCGACAACCTGGAGTTGCTGTTCGAGCCCAGCTTGCAGATCAACCCGCTTGACCTCGTCAGGCGGCTGGCTCACGCCAGGCGTGTCGTGGCCGTCTGGCCTGGCGAGCTGCGCGGTGATCGGCTGATCTACGCCGACATGAGCCATCCAGAACATCGTGACTACAGCCAGGACGGTGTGGTCGTACTCGAAATTTGGCCGAATTTACGAAAACTGCGGGAAGAGAGAAGCATATGGGTACGAACATGAAATACGGAGATTTGATCCAGTTTGAGCAGATCGAGTCAGTCATTCAACTGCTCGATGCCGGACGCCCGGACGAAGCCAAGAAGCTCGTCGCGACCTATGTCATCTCCGACGACATGGCCGAGCGAATCTCCAAGCTCATGGTTCCCCAGCTCAGTTTCGAGGATTCGGACGATCACAAGGGCGTGCTGATCGTCGGCAACTACGGCACCGGTAAATCGCACTTGATGTCGGTGCTGTCGCTGGTGGCAGAAGACGCCGCTTATGCGCCGATGATTCGCCACCCCAAGGTCGCCGAGGCGGTTGCCTCCATCGCCGGGAAATTCAAAGTTCTTCGCATCGAGGTGGGCGGTCTGGAAATGCCGCTGCGCCAGGTCATCACCCAGCAGCTTGAGCGCTTCCTCGACAAACTGGGCGTCAGCTACAGCTTCCCGCCGGCAGATCAAGAACTCAACAACAAAGAGTCTCTTGAAGAAATGATGGCCGCTTTCCATGAGGTCTACCCAGACCAGGGCCTGCTGCTGGTGGTCGATGAGTTCCTGGAATACCTGCAATCGCGCAAGGACAACGAACTGATTCGCGACTTGGCCATCCTGCGGCAGATCGGCGAAATCACCAAACATCTCAAGTTCCGCTTCGTGGCCGGCGTGCAGGAAGCCATCTTCGACAGCGTGCGCTTCCAGCACGTTGCCGACAGCATGCGCCGGGTCAACGAGCGCTTCACCCAAATCCTCATCGACCGCCAGGACGTCAGCTTCGTCGTCTCCGCGCGCCTGCTTAAGAAGACTGCCGACCAGCAGAACAAGATCCGCGAATACCTCACGCCGTTCGCCAAGTTCTACGGCTCCATGAACGAGCGCATGGACGAGTACGTGCGACTGTTCCCTGTGCACCCGGACTACCTGAAAACCTTCGAGCAGATCCACTTCACCGAGAAGCGCGGCGCGCTCAAGACCATCGAGGCCGCCATGCTGGCCATCCTCGACCAGGAAGTGCCCGCCGACAAGCCGCTGTTCATCAGCTACGAAAGTTTCTGGAACACCATCAAGGCCAACTCGGTCTTGCGCGCCGACCCGAACATCAAGGAAGTGATGCGCGTGTCCGAAGTGCTGGAGTCCCGCGTGCAGCAGGCTTTCACGCGCCCGGCCTACAAGCCGATGGCACTGCGCGTCATCAATGCGTTGGCCGTCCACCGCTTGACCACCGGTGGCGACATCCACATTCCGATCGGCTCCACCGCCGCCGAGCTGCGCGACGCCCTGTGTCTGTTCCAGCCGGGCGTGGAGGACATGCCGGGCGACCCCGCCGAGAACCTGCTGTCGATGGTGCAAACCGTGATGCGGGAAGTGCTGAAGACCGTCAACGGCCAGTTCATCTCCAGGGCACCCGATACGGAGCAGTACTACCTCGATCTCAAGAAAGACATCGACTACGACGCGCAGATCGAAAAGCGCGCCGAAGCCCTGTCCGACGACGCGCTGGATCGTGCCTACTACAGCGCCGTCAAAGCGCTGATGGAGTGCAGCGACGACCTGCGTTACCCCGGCTTCCAGATCTGGCAGTACCAGCTCGAATGGCAAGAACGCCGTGTCGAGCGCATGGGCTACCTGTTCTTCGGCGCCCCGAATGATCGGCCTACGGCCCAGCCCGAACGCGATTTCTACGTCTACTTCATCCAACCCTTCGACAAACCGAAGTTCGCCGACAACAACCTGTCGGATGAGGTCTTCTTCCGCCTCACCGGGCTGGACGACGATCTCAAGCGGCACCTGTCGTCCTACGCAGCGGCGCTCGATCTGGCATCCACCGCCAGTGGCGGCGCCAAGGCCATCTACCTGTCCAAGGCACAGGATTTCCTGCGCGCCATGAGCAAGTGGCTGCAGGAAAAGCAGATGACCGCCTTCGAGGTCACCTACCAGGGCAAGAAAAAGAACCTGCAGGACTGGGCCAAAGGCGTGTCGCTGCGTGACCGGGCGCGCCTCGGTGCGGACGAGCGCATCAACTTTCGTGACGTGGTGAACGTCATTTCGGGCCTGGTACTGGGCCAGCGTTTCGGCGATCTCGCGCCGGAATACCCCAGCTTTTCCGTGCTGGTCACCGAGACCAACCGCAAGCAACTGATCGGCAACGCATTGCGCGCTCTGGCTGGCGGCACGCGCACCAAGGATGCCGCGGCCATGCTCGATGCGCTGGAACTGCTCGATGGCGACCGCGTCGATCCGGCCAACTCCCGCTACGCGCAGGAAGTGCTGAGCCGGCTCAAAGCCAAGGGCCACGGCCAGGTGCTCAACCGCAACGAGCTGTTGTCAGGCTCGTCCGACATTGAGTATTTCGCCCCGATCAAGTACCGGCTGGAACCCGACCTGCTGGTCACCGTGCTGGGCGGGCTGGTCTATTCCGGTGACATCGTGCTGTCGATCACCGGCGACAAGATCGACTCCGGCAAGCTGACCCAACTGGCAGAACGCTCACTGGAGGAACTCAAAGCTTTCAAGCACATCGAGGCGCCCAAGGAGATCAACCTCGCCGTGCTGCGCGCCTTGTTCGAGTTGTTCGATCTGCCGTCTGGCTTGGCGCAGAAGGCCAGCCAGGGCGACATTGAACCGGTTATCAAACTGCAGGAGAAAGTCAGCGCTCTGGTGCCGCGCGTGCTCAAGGCCGGCTCCGATCTGCAGCAAGGCAAGCTCGGTTTCTGGGGCCAGAACCTACTGCGTGAGGAAGAAGCCAAGGACTGGTACGCCCGGCTCGATTCGCTGAAGAAGTTCACCGAGTCGCTGACACCCTACAACACCGTCGGCAAACTCAAGAACCTGCGCGTCACCGAGGAAGACCTGGACGGCCAGAAAAAGAATCTGGAAATCCTGGCTGCCGTAGAACGTCTGCTCGAACTGGTGGCGGAGCTGGGCAGCACGGCGTCCTACCTCTCGCAGGCCGAGATGGTGTTGCCCGCCGAGCACCCGTGGCTGAAACAGGCTGAAGCCGCCCGCAAGGCCATCTTCGAGAAGATCAGCCAGGACCGCAGCGCCGAGCACGCCGCCCTGATCCTGGGTAATGGCCGGCAAACGCTGGCCCAGCTCAAGAAGGACTACATCACCGCCTACATCGCCAGCCACAGCAAGGCACGGCTCGGCGTGGCCGAAGACAAGACCCGCAACGCCCTGCGTCGCGACGAGCGTCTGCTGGCACTGCGCGTATTGGCCGGCGTGTCGTTGATGCCCACCAGCCAGCTCACCGCCTTCGAGGAATCGCTCAATGGCCTCAAGAGCTGCTCTTCGCTGGATGAGCCGACCCTGGTCACGGCCGCCGTCTGCCCGCACTGCCAGTTCCGCCCGGCTGCCGAGCAACTGGAGCTGCTGCCTGCCGCCAACCGCCTGCACAAGCTGGACGATGACCTGGATGCGTTGCTGGCCAACTGGCAGCAGACCCTGCTGGAAAACCTGGAAGACCCGTTCACCCAGGACAGCCTAGGCCTGTTGCCCGCAGCAAGCAAAAAGCTGATCGACGCCTTCCTGACCTCACGCAAGCTGCCGGAGCCCTTGACCCAAGAGTTCGCCAACGCCGTGCAAGAGGCCCTGTCGGGGCTGGAGAAGATCGCGGTCAAGAATGAGGAGATCAAGCAGGCACTGCTGCAAGGCGGATCGCCGGCTACGCCGGATGAGCTTCGTAAGCGCTTCGATGCCTTCATGAACGAGCGCTGCAAGGGCAAGGACGCCACCAAGCTGCGCTTCGTGATCGAGTGATGCCATGACTCTGCAAACGAACAGGAAACTGCTGCCATGAGCAACACACTGAAAGTCAGGGACGACCACGCCCCTATCTGCTTCGAAGCAAGCGCCGAGGATGCCGGCAAGTTCAAGCTTTGCGAAGGGGCAGAAGCCGCCTGGCTAACTCAGAGCCAAACTTTCGACATCAAGGCGTTGCGAAGCCGTGTCGAGCCCTGGCTGACCGCCTTATTTCAGTCGGAGCATCTTTCGCTGCTTGCTGGCTCAGGATTGACCCATGCCGTGCACCATCTGGCGACAGGAAAGCCCGCTGCCGGAATGAACGAAGTCACCCTGACCATCTACGAGGATGCAATCAGGAAAGCGGCGAAAGAAGCCGCCCAAAGATCAGGTCGGGAAACAGGCAATCTGGAAGACCAGCTTCGCGCCGCCAACGAATTGCTGCGAGGGCTAGAGATACTGGGCAATTCAGCAGAAGCCGAAACGCTGCTGACTGAGCTGACCAGCACGCTGGAAGACTTCTCCAAGTCCATCCTCGAAAGCGAAGCTGGGATTGCCAGGGCAGATGAAGACAAACGTGAGCAAGCGCTCAATGTGCTGGTCACATTCCTGATGAGCTTCGCCAGCCGCACCGGCGTGCGCGACCGGCTGAATATCTTCACCACCAACTACGACCGACTGATCGAAGCTGGTGCCGAACTGGCCGGGCTGCATCTGCTGGACCGCTTCCTCGGCAACCTCATGCCGATCTTTCGTTCATCACGGCTGGATCTGGACATGCACTACAACCCGCCAGGCATTCGTGGTGAACCGCGCTACCTGGAGGGAGTAGCCCGCTTTACCAAGCTGCACGGCTCGGTGGATTGGGTGCAGGTTGATAGGGATATCCGCCGCGTCGGGCTGCCCTTCGGCGCCGACGATGTCGCGCCCTATCTGCAAGCGCCTGGGCTTAACGGTGCCAGTGCTCACAAGCTGATGATCTACCCCAATGCCGCCAAGGACCGGGAGACTTCGGATCACCCCTACGTGGAGCTGTTCCGAGACCTCGCCGCAGCGGTGTGCCGCCCTAACAGCACGCTGATTACCTATGGCTACAGCTTTGGTGACGAGCACATCAACCGCGTCATCCGCGACATGCTCACAGTGCCGTCCACCCATCTGGTCATCATTGCCTATAACGATCCGCTTGGCCGCATCATGCAGACCTATCGAGAGTTGGGACGCCCCTCGCAGATCAGCCTGCTGATCGGCCCCGCTCTGGCTGATTTGCAAATCCTGACCGAAAACTTCCTGCCCAAGGCTGCTATCGACAAAACCACCTTCCGCATGAGCGAACTGCTTAAGCAGCGGTTCGGCACCGAAGCCCATCCAGGCCCAGCAGCAGCGAAACCTGGTAGCGATTTTGACGGGGCAGACCTGGTATGAGCTTCTCGCCCCTGGCCTACGCCGACTCACTGCGTATCGGCAGCATCGACTTTGTCTCACCCGACGAAATTAAGGTTCTGCTGGACATCGAAGCACCCGACAACCTCGCGCTGAACACAGGCACTCCACGGCCGTTCCCGCGTATCAATGGTTATGTCCTCGTGCCTAGTGAGACAGGCTATCTGGTCGCACAGGTGGAGTGGATCACCATCGAGCGGTCTCAGTACCCCAAGCGGAAGGGCATGCAGGATTTCGGCCTGGTTGATTTGCCTTATCCGCTGCGCAAGATGAGCCTCAACCCGCTGGGAGGCCTCGCTTACGAGGGTCAGATTGCTGGAAAGGAACGCTATTCCTTCCGGCGTGGTGTGGAAGCCTACCCGACGGTAGGTGACCCCGTACTGCTACCCACCCAAACCCAGCTACGCGCCATCGTCGAATCCGGCGATAACCGCCGGGTGAAAATCGGCGTCAGTCCGCTGGCCGCCAATGCAGAGGTCAAGATCGACCCTGATCGCCTGTTCGGTCGTCATCTGGCCGTGCTGGGCAACACCGGCAGTGGCAAATCCTGCTCAGTCGCCGGTTTGATCCGCTGGTCGATGGAAGAAGCCCGCAAAGCACGCGGCGGAGCAGACCCCAATGCCCGCTTCATTGTGCTCGACCCCAACGGCGAATACGCCAAGGCATTTGATGGTTTGGGGAAAGTGCGCGTATTCGCTGTCGAGCCGAAGCCTGACAGTGGCATTGAGCAGCTACAGGTGCCGCTTTGGTTCTGGAACAGCGCTGAGTGGAGTGCGTTTACTCAAGCCAGCGAACGTGCCCAACGACCACTGCTTCGGCGCGCTCTACGCGAAATGCGCAGTGGCGCTGACGTCACAGAAGATCCGGTTTTTATATTACGAAGAAAAATTAGCTCAATACTGATCACGCTTAAAGCTCAAGTCAGGAATGGCGAAAACTATGAAGGCTGGAAGTTTGGCCCCAAGCTCCCTGTATTCATAGAGGACCTGGAGGCATATTCACGCGAGTTCTCTGATCACAGTGACAGCATTGAGTACCTGCGCGATCAAATGCAGGCATTACTCAACCGGCCTCAGCAGACTTACCGAAAGCAAAATGGGCAAACCGGGTATAACGATTTTCCTGCCACAGCAGTGGAAGTCGTTATATCCAACCTTCAAGGCTATCTGAATAGCATTGGTGGCATCGTCTACCAGGCTGGCCCTAATGAAGATGCACCTTTGAGTTTTAACGGTGCACAATTTGCGGATCACTTGGAAAGTTTGGCCAGCCAGGAAAACAACGCGCAGTTTTTTGATTACCTGATTATGCGTATCCGCACTATGTTGTCGGACACAAGGATCAGCCGAATAACTACAGCTTCAGATCAGGTAAGTTTGCAGGACTGGCTGGCCAACATCATCGGCGACAACCAAGCGTCCAACGGCACGGTAACTGTCATCGACCTATCGCTGGTGCCCGCTGAGGTGGTGCACATCGTCACCGCCGTTATTGCTCGTATGACGATGGAATCCATGCAGCGCTACCGCAAGCTCAACCACGGCAAAACGCTGCCTACCGTTCTGGTGATGGAAGAAGCGCATACATTTATCAAACGCTACCAGGACGATGCTGAGAACCAGAACTCAGCCGCCATTTGTTGTCAGGTATTCGAGAAAATTGCCCGCGAAGGCCGCAAGTTCGGATTGGGTTTGGTGCTGTCATCCCAGCGCCCCAGCGAGTTGTCGCCTACAGTGCTGTCTCAATGCAACAGCTACCTGCTGCACCGCATCAGCAATGACCGTGACCAGGAATTGGTGCACAAGCTGGTTCCTGACAACCTGCGTGGCCTGCTGCGCGATCTTCCTTCGCTACCTTCGCGCCACGCCATCCTGCTGGGCTGGGCCTCTGAGTTGCCCGTGCTGGTGCAGATGAATGCCTTGCCTGAAGGCCAACGGCCAAAATCCGATGACCCGGACTTCTGGGCGGTATGGTCGGGCAAGAAGGAGAACGAAACAGGCGAGATCGAAGCTGTCGAGCGCACCGTGGATTGGACAGCGATTGCAGAGGACTGGCAACAAATAGCACCTGCTCCAGACAAGGAAGCATCGGATGAAGGCGGAGCTTCCTAGATGGCCAAGGCAAGCGGCTTCGCCGTATCCCTCTCGAAGGATCGGATGGACACATTCCTTGAATGTGTAGCCGAGGAGCACGCGTTTGCTGAGCCTGTCGCTGACTTTCAGCACAGCCGAACTACACCATTGGTCTGCTTTGTCGTCAACGCAGGAAAATTGACGCATATCGGCCTGGGGCGTCGTGGCGTGCGCGCTGGTACGGGGTTGAGTCGCTTGAATATCGACAAAGTCGAAGAACTCGCCGAACCGCTGTCTGTGCGGAAACTGCTGAATCGTCTGCCCAAGCGCAATGTCGCATCCGTGCGCAATCGGTTTCAGTCGGGCGGCTTGTTGACCGAAAAGGGCTTCTCCGCTGTCGTTGAAACCATTCGCCAGATCGCCCCCCAAGCCAGCACCCTGCTGGATCGGTTCAGTCAGTCACGAACAGAACGCATCCGGCGGTTGTCAGCCAAGGCCAGAGACAGCTTGGCCCAGCAAAAAGAAGCGCTGCTTACGGCGCTGTCGATAGCTGGCCTGAGCCGCGACCCTGTTCAGGAATGGACGCCATTGGACGAAACACCGGTGTCTTTTCTCGACGGCCTGCCCAGCGTTCGGCTGCGCGAAGACCCGATGGTGGTCAACGACTTGCAAAACCTGCCCGGTTTCGAGGTGATCAAAACCTACCCCTACGGCGCGGCAGTCTTCGAGTCCGAGGCGACGTCGGAACGCCTCACTGTCATTCTCGCCAACCGCCTGCCGCTCGAAGAACAAACTGGCACCGACCTCATCTACTTCAACGAAACCTACCAAAGTTTTGTCATGGTTCAGTACAAGGCGATGGAGCGTGAGGATCGGCGCGTTGGGCCAGTCGAAGCGGTCTATCGCTTGCCCAACGCGCAATTGAAGGAAGAAATCGACCGCATGGATACCGTGCTCAGCGCACTGAGGGCCTGTGCGCCAAACACCGGCATTGGCGGATTCCGCCTGTCCGAGAACCCGTTCTTCCTCAAGCTCTGCTCCAGATTGGTATTCAACCCGGATGACGTGGGCCTTGTGCCCGGCATGTACCTGCCGCTGGACTACTGGAAGCTGTTGGAAAGCGACCCCGGCATCCAGGGGCCGAAAGGTGGCCTGCGGATCACCTATGACAACGCGCAGCGCCATTTCGACAACACCGCGTTCACCACCGTAGTGTCCAAGGCTTGGGTTGGCACGACGCCCAGCCAGTCGCAGGTGCTTCAGGATGTGATTCGGGCAACTCTGGAAACGGGTAAAGCGGTAGCCATTGCGATCAAGCCGAAAAAGCCCGACGAACCCCGAGAAGATGATCAAGAAGTAGAAGAGGAAACACTCAATGAATGATGTCACCTCATTGATGACGCCAGCGAACTTGCCAGAATGGTTGACGCTGGCCAACGTCCTGTTGACCGCGATGTTCGCCGGGCTCACGTTTTTTATCCTGCGTGCCAACCGCGCAGCAGTTGGTGCAATGCGTGAGCAGATAGAAGATCAGAATCGCCCGTTTGTCGCCGTGACTGCGCAGGTGCGCATGGGCACACCTGTTATCCAGTTGCTGATCAAGAATGTGGGACGCTCGCCTGCGCAGAATTTTCGGCTACGCCTGGATCGAGATTTTTTTCAGTTTGGCGAGCGAGTTGATCGTCGCAACCTCGCCAAGCAATCTGCCTTTTCGCAATCTATCGACTGCCTGCCGCCAATGTCGGAGCTGCTGTTCGATCTTGGAATGGGCTTCGAGATATTTGCAAGTAGAGCTGATCTGGCGATTTGTCCGCATACGTTCCAAGTGTCAGCCGAATACGAGTATGGGAAAAACAAGTACAGCGAAAAGACCCACGTAGATCTCCGCCCCTATATCGGCACCAGCGTGCCCAAGCATCCTGTGGTGGAAGAGCTGGAACGGGTTCGGCAGTCCATTGACAAACTGACCGCCACAATCAAGCAGTCTGCGAGCGCGGTAATCAAGGCCCAAAGCACCGAGGAAAAAAATGATCGATCTATTTAGCACTTCACAACAAAATTCTGGCCCAGTTGAATGTCTCGGGCAGACGTTCCCGAGCGATGAGGTTCGCCGCGAGCATTACTTGAAGCTGCTTGCCGAGAAACTCAAGGATCCCGAGTTCCGGAAGATCGAAGGGTTTCCTATCGGCTCGGATGAAGACATCCTGGCGCTGTCTGATCCACCGTACTACACGGCATGCCCAAACCCGTTCATTGAGAATTTCATCCAGCACTACGGAAAATCATACGACTCGTCCGTCCCATATCTCAGAGAGCCATTCTTTGCAGATGTGAGTGAGGGAAAATACGATCCGCTCTATAAGCTCCATCCGTATCACACCAAAGTTCCGCATAGAGCGATCATGCGCTACATCCTTCAGTACACCGAACCGGGTGATTTAGTCCAGGATGCGTTTGCGGGCAGTGGTGCAACCGGCGTCGCAGCTCAACTTTGCGGAAACAAGGCTGTTGTTGAGTCTCTTGGATACAAAGTCGACTCAAATGGCGTTGTTTATAGAGAAGAAATTGTCGATGGAAAGGAATCGTGGCTTCCGTTTTCAAAAATTGGCGCAAGAAAGGCCATATTGAGCGACCTATCTCCAGTCGCAGGATTTATTTCATATATTTACAACACCCCTTCTGACCCTATTTCATTTCAGCACGATGCTCAGAGAATACTCCGTGCAACTGAGGACAAGTATGGATGGATGTTTCAAACCGCGCATAGCCCGACTAACGATCAGATTCAGCTTGCCGTAGAGGAGATAAACTCCAAAGACACCCCCAATCTAGGGAAATTTTGTGCGGTCGGAAGAGTCAATTACACGGTCTGGTCCGATGTATTCACATGCCCGGAATGCGCTGGCGATGTTGTGTTTTGGAATACCGCTGTTGATATAGAAGGAGGGAAGGTTAATGATCAATTTAGCTGCCCTTCATGCGCCGCGTCACTTACGAAGCGCTCAATGGAAAGAAAGTGGCAAAAAATGATGGACCCCTACCTTGGGCATATAGTTGAGCAGGCTGTTCAGGTGCCAGTAATGATCAACTACAAGGTAGGCAAAAAAAGATTCCAAAAAATCCCTGATCAAGCTGACGTTGCCCTGATTCTAAAAACGGAGTCGCTACGGGCAAGTGAATGGTGCCCAACTTTTCCGTTGCCGACTGGTTTTAATACCCGGCAACCAATTGAGTCGCATGGATTGACTCATATTCATCATTTCTATACGGGAAGAAATCGTATCGCATTGGCGGCGTTTAATGCTTTGTGCGAGCACCCGCTACTAAAGTCACTGGTGACAACCGTCGCTTTTCGTATAACAAAAAGATATGGCTTGACTTATCAAGCAGGCACTTGGGGTGCGGGAGGCGGACCGACTAACGGAACTCTATATATTCCATCTCTTGTCAAAGAGTTGAATATGTTTGAGATGCTAGACAACGCTGTCTCAAAAAGCGAATCAAAAACGGATATTAATGAGCTGAATGCAATATTGTCCACGCAATCAACGCAGGGGCTGAAGCTGCCGCCCAATTCAATTGACTATGCGTTCATAGATCCGCCTTTTGGCGCCAACATCATGTACTCGGAGTTAAATGCGCTCTGGGAGGGTTGGATTGGTGCACTGACTGATACCAAGGCGGAAGCAATCGAAAGTAAAGCACAGTCGAAATCACTGAACGACTATAGAAAAATGATGGCTGATGCATTAATAAACGTCTATGAGGCACTTAAGCCCGGCCGCTGGGTTACCATCGAATTCTCAAATACGCAAGCAAGTGTTTGGAATGCAATTCAAACGTCGTTACAGGAAGCCGGGTTCGTAGTTGCCAACGTCGCGGCTCTTGATAAGCAGAAGGGAAGCTTTAAGGCCATAACAACAACAACGGCGGTAAAGCAAGATTTGGTTATTTCTGCATACAAGCCGAATGGCGGCCTTGAAGATCGATTCTCCCAGTCCGGAGGAACTGAGGAATCTGTTTGGGATTTTGTTCGTACGCATTTGAAATACCTCCCTGTCGTCAAGGCAAAGCGAGATGAACTGGAGTTCATCGCAGAGCGTGATCCAAGGATTATTTTTGATCGCATGGTGGCATGGTTTGTCCGGCACAACGCACCTGTTCCAATGTCAACACACGAGTTTCAGTCGGGTCTCTATCAGCGGTTTGTAGAACGGGATGGAATGATCTTTTTGCCTGATCAGGTCACCGAGTACGACAAGAAGCGTATGCAAGTCGCTATTGCACCGCAAATGGAGATGTTCGTTTCCGACGAGCGCAGCGCGATTGATTGGCTAACCGATTTCTTGAAGCGTCGCCCGTCAACCTACCAAGAGGTCCACACCGACTTCATCAGTCAGCTCGGAGCGGGCTGGAAGAAGCACGAATCGAAGCCGGAACTCGCCGCCCTGCTCGAAGACAACTTCATTCAGTACGATGGCACAGGTGATGTGCCAAGCCAGATCCATAGCTACCTCTCGACCAACCACAAGGATTTGCGCGGTTTGGAGAAGAACAGTCCAGCCCTTGTGGCGAAAGCCAAGGAGCGTTGGTACGTTCCCGACCCGAACAAAGCCCAAGACCTGGAGAAAAAACGCGAGAAGGCCCTGCTCAAGGAGTTCGATCAGTACCGGGCATTCACGGGGCGACGCCTGAAGGAGTTCCGCCTGGAAGCGCTGCGGGCTGGTTTCAGAACGGCATGGGGCAATAAAGACTATCAGACGATCATCGACATTGCGGCCAAAGTGCCCGACGCTGCGCTGCAAGAGGACGAAAAGCTGCTGACGCTGTACGACCTCGCCCTGACCCGTACCGAGGACGGTATCTGATGACACCTCGCGGAGCCGCTCGATGAATCAAGATGAACTGCTGGCACGACTCAACGGCATCGAATGGAACGATTTCGAGTGCAAGAAGGCCCAGCGTGCCGTGCCGGAAGATGCCTACAAAACCGTTTCAGCCTTTGCCAATACGGCAGGCGGCTGGCTGGTGTTTGGTGTCAGTGAGGTCAATGGCCGGTTGGAAGTGACCGGCGTTGAAGAGCCGGACAAGGTTCAGAATGATTTTCTGGCGGTACTGCGTGGTGGGCAGAAACTGAATCGGGTGATCAGGGTAACGCCCCATCGCTTTGAACTGGACGGCAAGCATGTGTTTGCCTTCCACATCCCGGAAATGCCGCGCCTGGAGAAGCCGGTTTACCTCAAGGGCGACCCGCGCCAGAGTTATTTGCGACGTGGCGCGGGCGACGAACAGTTCACCCAAAGCGAACTGGAGCGTTTTTTACGTGACGCGGCACAAGAGCGGTATGACGGCACGGTGCTGACCGAGCTTGCTGCGGACACCTGCTTCGATCTGGATACCGTCAAGTGGTATCAGGCCCAGTTTGCACGGCGTAACCCGGAGCATGCCGAGATCACCGACCCGATTGCCTTCCTGCTGAACTGGAATTTCGTGGTCGAGCAAGGCGGCAAGCTGCACCCCACCCGCGCAGGCGTGCTGCTATTTGGCACGGGGCGTTTTGTGCGCCAAATTCTGCCCAGGCCGGTGCTGGACTATCAGCGCATCGACACGGCTTTTGAGCAGTGGTCTGCCGAGCAGCGCTGGCATGACCGCTATGTATTCGAGGAGAACGTCTTTCAGACCTGGCAGGGCCTGGTGGCGCGCTACATGCGCATTGCCGAACATCCGTTCTCGCTCGATCCGGCCACCCTGCGCCGCAACGATGATCCGCCCGACTATGTGGCTTTCCGTGAAGCCGCCATCAACCTGCTGATCCACCAGGACTACGGCGACCACGGGCGCAAGGCATCGATCAAGCTATTTACCGACCGCACGGTGTTCTGGAACCCCGGCGATGCCTTCGCTACAGAAGCCGAGTTGTTGGACCCCACTGAAAAGGAAGTGCGCAACCCTGCCATCGTGAAGGCATTCCGGCGCATTGGCCTGTCAGATCAGGCCGGCACCGGTATTCGCGCCATTTTCCGTAACTGGCATGAGCTGGGGCGCACCCCACCCCAGTTGAAGAACGACAAGGCGCGCAAGGATTTTGAGCTGGTGCTGGTCAACAAGCCCCTGGTCACCGAGGCCATGCAGCGCTTGCGCCAAACCCTAGGGGCGAGCTTGACGCCCGAGCAAGCGGATGTGCTGGCTTTGTCGCTGTCGCTGCCAGATGGGGAACCGCTCACCCTCACGGCAATCCGCAGCCTGGGTATCAGCACCACCCAGCAAGCCCGCGCGGTGGCCGACCATCTGGTGCGGCAGCAGTTGCTCGATCCGCTCAGCGATACCCAGTTTCAGGCCCGCGAGGCGATTCGTCAGCGCTTTGCCCAAGAGGCGCAAGCGCAGGCCAGGGATCAAGCCGGGGCCAAGTCGGGACCAAGTCGGGACCAAGTCGGGCCTAAGTTGGGACTCAGTGCCGAGCAACACAGGTTGTTGGCTCAGATGACCGATGAACACGATGTGGCAACCTTGATGCAGTGGGTCGGTCGCAGCAACAGGAGCAAGTTCCGCGAGGTGGTGTTGACGCCTTTGCTGGCATTGGAACTGGTCGAAATGACCATCCCGGACAAGCCTAACAGCAGCAAACAACGCTATCGCCTGACTGCGCAAGGCAGAGCGCTGCGCGATGAGGTGGGCCAATGACGCAAGCCGGGCGCGACTTCACCGTCGGCAATTGGTGCTGGTTCACCCGGCAGGCATCGCCGTGCCGGGTGATCGAGCGGCAAGACGTGTGGGGCGAGGTGGCCTACCGCGTGTGGCTACCCGCCAAGGACGCGGTGGTACGTGCACGGGCGGTTGACCTGGCCGCGCTGGAAAGCGTGCGCCCGAGTGTGGAGCAGATTCTGCACACCACAGCCGCCGCCAAGTTGCTGGATGCACTGGAGGACAACCTGCTGTTGGCGCCGATCCAGTCCAGCGTGGTGCCGCTGCCGCACCAGCTCTACGCACTGAACCGCGCCATCAGCCGCGACCGTATCCGCTACCTGCTGGCCGATGAGGTGGGCCTGGGCAAGACCATTGAGGCCGGTTTGGTGCTGCGCGAGTTGAAATTGCGTGGCCGCGTGAAGCGCATCCTGGTGGTGGCGCCCAAGGGGCTGGTACGCCAGTGGCAGGCGGAAATGCGCCTGCACTTTGGCGAGACGTTTCAGTTCATCGAGCCGTCCGAGCTGGCGGCCTTCCGCCAGTGGCGCAGCGGCGGCGCGGGCGAGGAAGAGAACCTGTGGCGCATGCACGACCAGGTGATTTGCTCGCTGGACTCGGTCAAACCCATGGAAAGTCGGCGAGGCTGGAGCCTGGAGCAACTCAACACCTACAACCGCGAGCGCTTCGAGGACCTGATCTCGGCGTCGTGGGATCTGGTCATCATCGACGAAGCCCACCGCATGGGCGGCAGCACCGAGCAGGTGGCCCGCTACAAGCTGGGCGCAGCGCTGGCTGAAGCCTCGCCCTATCTCTTGCTGCTGTCGGCCACGCCGCACCAGGGCAAGACCGACCAGTTCATGCGGCTGATGCAGTTGCTGGATCGAGAAGCCTTCCCGGACGAGGGCAGCGTCAACCGTGAGCGGGTGCGGCCTTTCGTGATTCGCACCGAAAAGCGCGCATCGATCAACGCCGAAGGCCAGCCGCTGTTCAAGCCGCGCGTGACCCGGCTGCAGGCGGTCGCCTGGCAGGCCCGGCACGGCGCGCAACAGCGCCTGTATGAGGCGGTGACCGACTATGTGCGCCACGGCTACAACCAGGCCATGGCGGCCAAGCAGCGCCACATCGGCTTTTTGATGATCCTGATGCAGCGGCTGGTGACATCCAGCACTGCGGCCATCCGCACCACGCTGGAGAAGCGCCAGGCCCTGCTCGATGCGCCGCAGCCGCAGGCCAACCTGTTTGAGCACACCAGCACCGACGAATGGGCAGACCTCGACGGCCAGTCTCAGGTGGATCTGGCCATGCAGTCCAGTGGCTGGGAGCTGGAGAAGTCCGAAGTTGAGATGCTGCTGGAGCTGGCCCGCGAAACCGAGGCCGCCGGCACCGACGCCAAGGCCGAAGCGCTGCTGGAGCTGATCTACAAGCTGCAGCAAGAGGAAGGCGACCCGGCGTTGAAGGTGCTGATCTTCACCGAGTTTGTACCCACCCAAGCCATGCTGGCCGAGTTCCTGGAAAGCCGTGGTTTCTCGGTGACTACGCTTAACGGCAGCATGGATCTGGAAGCGCGCACGCGGGCACAACAGGTGTTCTCCAAGGATGTGCGCGTGCTGATTTCGACGGACGCCGGTGGTGAGGGTCTGAACCTGCAGTTCTGCCATGTCATCGTCAATTTCGACATGCCGTGGAACCCCATGCGGATCGAACAGCGCATTGGCCGGGTGGACCGTATCGGCCAGAAGCATGTGGTCCGCGCCATCAACTTCGTGCTTGAAGACACGGTGGAGCACCGGGTGCGCCAGGTGCTGGAAGAAAAACTGGAGGTCATCGCGCAGGAGTTCGGCGTCGATAAGGCGGCCGACGTGATGGACTCGGTCGAAGCCGACCCGATCTTCGACGAGCTGTTCGTGCATGGCTTGCAGAACCCGGAAGCCATCGAGCAGGAGTGCGACGCGGTGGTGTCGCAGTTGCGCTCAACGTTGGCAGAGTCCCAGAACAACAGTGACCTGCTCACCACCGAGCACGATCTGGACGTCGAGGATGCCCGCAAGTGGCGCGATCACCCGGCGCAGTTCTGGCTGGAACGGGCCATCATCAACGGGCTGGCTGCGCGCGGCGGCTCGGCAACGAAGGCTGGCAAGGCGTGGCAAGTGAAGTGGGCGGACGGCAGCGAGTCGGCCCAGGCCTGTTTTGACGCGCGCACGGCGGATGAGAACCCGGAGTTGGAATGGGTCACCATGGAAGACCCGCGCGCTCGGGCAGTGATCAGCGAGCTGCCGCGCTTTGTCGCCGGGCAGCCGCTGCCGGTGATCCGCGCGACGGGTTTGCCGGATTCGGTGCGCGGCATCTGGTCGCTGTGGGAAATCAGCCTGGCGGCAGAAGGCCTGAGCCGCAAGCGCTTCCTGCCGGTGTTCATCAACGAAGAAGGCCGCCCCTTCGTGCCGACTGCCAAGCGCGTGTGGGATTTGCTGCTGACTGAATCTGTAGACGTGCACGCCGTGACCTGTGCCGAAGCGTCTGCGAAGTGGTTTGAAGCATCCCATGCAGCGGCCAGTACCCAGGGTGAGCGAATCTTCACCGAGCTGCTGACCGAACACCGCGCCCGGTTGAAGGAAGAACGCGAACGAGCGCTGTATGCCTTCGAGGCCCGGAGCCAGGCCATTGGGCGAATCGGCCTGCCCGCCGTGCGCGAGCACCGCCGCAAGCGGCTGCAACAGGAACACGATGCACGCATGGCCGCCCTGGACGACATGGAGGCCAGCGTGCCGGATTTGAACGCCGTGATGATGGTGCGCGTCGGAGGTGAGGCATGAGCCTTTGGACGGAACGCATCCTGAGTCACTTCACGGTCGATCTCACCCGGCTGTGGGTGGCCTGCGACCCCGACGACGTGCTGTTGGACGAAAAGCTGCTAAGCGAACTGCGCAGCCGAGGCTTCGAGCTGATGCTGTACGAAGACCCATTCGCCTTCCGTGCGGAGTACGAGGAGCGCTACCGCGCAGCATGGGATCGGGGGGAGCAGGGGCCAGCGCCTTCGTTGGTTCTGCATTTGCGCAGTGCCGATGCGAATGCCTTGCCGTGGGACATCGTGCATCACGGGCGCGTGGTTCGGCTCAGTCTTGCTGAGATTTTCCCCAGGCTGGCATACAGCGCGGTACAGCAAGTCGAGCCGGAGCATTTTGCCGGGCTGTTTCATGCCCACCAGACCGAATTGCAGTCTGCGCGCGGCGAGAACGAATCGAAGGACTTCATCCTTGAACACGTCTACCAGCTTGCGCCCAGGTCTATCCGTAACCCGGTGGACTTCTGGCGCGAACTGCTGCGGATGCACTTTGCCAACCGCTCGTTGCCGCCCCTGTTCGCCCAGCACGCGGCAAGCATCATCCAGGGCAAGGGATTATTCGCAGACCTGCCCGTCGCCACCTGGCTGACTTCCAAGAGTGCGTTGCTGCGCGTGGTGCAGGATGCGTGGTATCGCTACCTGACGACCCTGGGACTTGATGGCACGCGTACAGGGGAGCCACCACCACCCGCTTATGTTGAGAAAGACGGCATCGCCAAGATCGAGATTCCGTTCGACCACTCCGATGTGCAGGTGCTGGTCGATTCCATGTTTCTCGACGGCAGCTTGCATCCGCTGGCGGTGCACAGTGTTCCGGCGAGGATGCCGAGCTGGATCAAGGCTGGCATTGTTCAGGACCCGGCGGCGTTGCAGGCTTTGGTACTCAAAGGCATCGATGGTCTGATCGAGACGACGCCAACGGCAGCCTCTTCGCACAAGGACTGGAGCGAATTCGCCAAGCGTTACGGTGAAATCCTGGCCCGCATGCAGGGCCTGCCGGGCACCGAAGGCAGCGCGAGCCTGCCGGTCTTGTCTCAACAGATCGGAGAGCGGATCAAGACCTTGCAGGCGCAATCTGACGAGCGTCTGCAAGCCTGGGTCGCGGCCAAGCATTACGCCGACCTGATCCTGCAGCCGGTGAGCAAAGGCCCGGTAATGGTGCACCACGTGCCGCGCTTCTTGCGCCATCGGCGATCCGCAGGGGAAACCAAGCTCGCTTTGCTGGTTTTCGACGGGCTGGCCTTTGACCAGTGGGTGCAGATCCGCGAGCGGCTGATTGCCACCACAAAACGCTTCGCATTTGACGAGGGAACCGCGTTCGCATGGCTGCCGACGGTGACATCGGTGTCACGCCAGGCGCTGTTCTCCGGCCTGAAGCCGCGTGAGTTCGAGGACTCCATCGACCGAACGGACAAAGAGGAATCCTTGTGGAAGACGTTTTGGCAGAACGAAGGCGTCAACTCGAATGAGGTGATGTATCGACGCGCACTGCGCCAAGTCAGTCAGCTCGATGCACTGGAAGTCGATTTGATCGACCGGCGGCCGAAGGTCGTGGGCCTGGTCATCGATGAGGTGGATGAGCGGCTCCACAAGGAACGATCCAAGAAAGACGTGGCGATGTGGATCGGCAACTGGCTGACGACCGGTTTCGTTGACCGGCTGTTTTCGATGCTGCTGGACAAGGGGTATCACATCTACCTCACGGCGGATCACGGCAATGTGGAGTCCACCGGCGTCGGCAGACCCAACCAGGGCGTGATTGCCGAGACGCGCGGCGAGCGCGTGCGGGTGTATCGGAGTGAGCCATTGCTGGCCGACTCCGCAGCGGCCTATCCCAACACGGTCAAGTTGGACGTCGCAGGCCTTCCCGCGAATTTCATGCCCCTGTTCGCAGGCGGACGAACCGCCTTTGTGCCGGAGGGCGACCAGGTGGTGGTCCACGGCGGGGTGTCGGTCGAAGAACTGATCGTGCCCTTTGTGAAAGTCAGTTATGTGATAGGTACCGAATGAATTCATCAGCCCCAAAAATAGGCTTTGATCGGTTCATTCAGCTTGATTGGGCGGCTGCGGCACTGAATATACGTGCAGGCGTGGCTGGGCTAGATGATCTGAATGCACTGCTCGATGCAGCCGAGCTTGGCGTGGAAGCCAAGAAGAAAACGCGTACCGTGTTGAATCGGCTGTGGCTGGAGCCGCGTGCCGAACTGGTCGAATACGCCGATCGCGGCGTGGCCATCCACAAGACGCAGCCGGACATTCCCGTCTCAGCACTGTGCTGGGGCATATCCGTGGCGACCTACCCGTTCTTTGGCAAGGTGGCCGAGCTGGTGGGCCGCCTGTCCGCTATCCAGGGCGACTGCGCAGCCGCCGAAGTGCATCGGCGCATGAGCGAAACCTATGGGGAGCGCGAAGGCACCCGACGCATGACCAACATGGTGATTCAGAGTCAGGCGAGCTGGGGCGCGGTGGAACGGGTCGAGAAAGGCAAGCGGGTCATTCGCCTGCCACAGACGGGCATCGACAACGATGCACTCACGGTTTGGCTGATCGAAGCTGTCGTGCGCTACGCCGGCAAGCCGGTTTCAGTGCCCAGCCTGCAGTCGCTGCCCGTGCTGTTCCCGTTCAACTTGACGCGGCCTTTGGCTTACTTGGTGGCGAACAGCCCGAGCCTCACCCTCCGGTCGGAAGGACCGAGTAACCAGTTTGTCGCGTTGCGAGGCACGATTTGATGTGAGCGGCTTGCAGCTGAGACTCTGCGTGCCAGACCACGCGATGAAGACGGGTACATGAAAGAACATGGACAGAATCGAAATCGACACTTGGGCAAGCATCAGCGCGGAAAGTTGGAGCTCCCTCCTTCTGGGCAACGGCGCCAGCATCGCCATCCACAAGGAGTTTGCATATCCAACACTTCACAGCGTTGCCGACGCAAAAGGGTTGCTCGCAACCACTGCGCCAATATTCGCCAAGCTCGGGACGACTGACTTTGAGCATGTGTTGCTCGCATGCTGGTATGCGGAGCACGTCAACGCCGCCCTGGGATCACCGTCTGCCGACATCTCTGCGGCTTATGCGGAAGTGCGCACGGCATTGGTCGAAGCTGTGCACAGTGTGCATCCGATACATGCCGATGTCGCCGCCGACCTACAACGGATGGGTGCGTTTGCCAGCGTTTTTCCGACCGTCGTTAGCCTGAACTACGATCTCACCCTGTACTGGGCCATGCTGCTGTTCAATGCGGCAAATGGCAGCTGGTTCAAGGATGCGTTCCACGGCGGCGAGTTCCAGACAGACTGGGAATATCTGCGGCGGCCCTATGGGCCTGCTGGAGGAGCAACATTGGTTTTCTATCCTCACGGCAGTCTTGCGGTTGCGCGTAACTACCTTGGTGATGAGACAAAGCTCGCAGTTGGGGCAGGATCTGCAGGTGACTTGCTTGACACGATCACCCGCAGGTGGGCGTCCGGGCACTATGTGCCGGTGTTCGTTAGCGAGGGAACCAGTCAGCAGAAGGTCGCTGCGATCCGCCGGAGTCACTATCTGACGAATGTGTATGAGGAGGTGCTGCCGGCGCTCGGGGAGGGTCTGGTCGTCTATGGCTGGAGCTTTGACGAACGAGACCAACATGTGCTTGATGCCATCGCGGCGAATAAGCCAAAGCGAATGGCCGTCTCGGTTTTCACTGGTCAGCCAGATGGAGATCAGCAAGCGTTCTGCCACCAAGTTCTGAAGGCTGCTGGCCGATCCTTGCCTGCCACAGATGTGACGTTCTTCGATTCGCGAAGCCCAGGTTGCTGGAACAATCCATGACCTGCTTAGCGATGAGCCTCAGCCGAGCGAATCTCGCGCAGGGGCCGGTGTGCAGATGGCGGCAGCCACGAGCAATTGCACAGGAAGTTCGCGTAAATTATGCCAGCTTCAAGAATGGGTTATTTGCAGGCGCATCACTGAATATCGAGCTGGGTTCGAGAAGCAGGTAGCCATGTAGCTTCCGTGATTTTCTGGGGCCAGTGACTTCGCATGTCCAGATGTTCAACCCGCTGGATTGCTTGCGATGCAATTGCAGCCGCTCGAAGCGCTTCTGCACCCACTGCCAATCCTGCAGGCTCTCCTGCCTGGCCAGTTTGCCTACCTGCGGATGTTCCTGCGCATAGCGCTGAAATACGCCCGGGCTGACCAGGTAGGCGGTGTCGCTCACGGTATGCACTAGCGCTTTCGCATCGTTGATGATGAGTCGCCGCGTGGCGATGCCCTGTTTCAGCCACGCCATGAAGTGCTCGCCGGATGGCTGTGCCGTCGAGGACGTGAAGGCCGGCCGCGAAGGCGCAGCGGCGGCCAAGGTCGGTAGGGGCGTATCGGAAAGAACGATGGGTGTTTCGTCCGGGGCGGTTTCCACATCTTGATCGGTGGTTGGCGAATTTCCCGTTCCCGCCATCGCCAGTATGTCCTCCATGACGTCGGGGCTGGCCGGGGCCTTGGATGGAGGGGCCGATGCGATGCCACTACCTTCCGCTGGCGGAGCGTTTTGGTTCTCCAAAGCGGACGTCGCGCCGTCCGCAGAAAGGATGGCCGCTACCTCGGCATCTTCACCTGCGGGGGGCGTGTCGATCGTCACCGTCCCGGCAAAGAGCACCGGTCGCTCACCAGATTCCCAGATCAGCGCGGGTGCCAGCCGTAGCAACGTAAACGAGTGGATCCAGCCGGTGGAACTGGTCACGGTAGCGCGCCAGATCGCCTTGCCGTCTGCTGTGGGCTGCAACATGCCGTGATCCTGCAGCACGTTGAACACGGCGGTGTTGTTCGCAGGAATACCGTCAATGCCCTGGGATAGCAGATGCGCCCGAAGCTTGTCCGAGACCGTCTTGCTGACCAGCCACAAACCATCCTCGGTGAGCCAGCCATCGGAGGCTTCGGGCTGGTTCAGCTTCAACTCCTCCTTGAGCAGGTAACGCAGTCCGTCGAGCAGCTTGCGTTGCAGCGCGTGCTTGGGCGCGGCCATGGCGCGTGTGGGGTCGCCGCCCAGTTCCTGGGCCACGGAAGCACGGTCGGCCTGCACCACCAATTCGCCCAGCACCCCGGCGTGCTCGTACTGCCCGGCCAGAACTTAGAGCAGTGACGCCCACAGCGACGGATAGCAGCTGAGCCAGTCCAGGACTTCGAGGTCAAGCAGTTGCCGGTAGAGCAAGCCTGTCGCGGCGCTGTGGAGCCGGTACTCGCGATCGTCACGATAGCGGAAGCGGTATGGCTGGTGCAGCGGGCCGTGCCACGGGTGCCAAGTGCTGCCGTCGGCCTGTTCGACGTGCAGATCGACGGCGATCTTGCCGATGTCGTGCAGCAGTGCGGCGTAGGCGACGGCAGCAGTCCAGGCCTCGGCTTGCGCGGCCTGATCCTCTGGGTTGGCGCCGATGGGCAGCAGATGAGACTGCCGCAGCCTCAGGCTGTAGGCGACGATTTCCAGCCCGTGGTCGAGCATGCCGCCTGGGTAAGCGTGGTGATGCGCTTCGGAGGCAGGGAAAGCCTGAACCAGCTCGGCATAACGTTCCAGCGGCGCGCGGTACAGCGCGGCGAACTGCTTGCGCGAGAGCGAGGTGCGCTGCCAGATGTGTTCCAGCAGCTTCTGCCGGCGCGGTGTCGCCAGCAGCGATGCGGCCGATTCCGGCCAGATCAGCCCTTTCGGGAGGTCGGTGGTGGGTGCTGGCGATGGAGCGGCAGCGACCGGAGGCCGTTTCCGCTGGAACAGAGAGAGCATGTGGGTGTCCTGGTGGCGGGCCAAGCGGGAGGCCTTTTCGCCTTTTCGGGTAGGGCCTTTCCCCTTGCACCCCATTCCCTTGCCATTTCGGCCCTTTGGCCTTCAACCGTTTCGGTATAGCGGGGCGCGGATTGCGGCTCCAGCGTCAATGTGGAACCCGCTCGAATGGATTGAACGGCGACCCGGCGCTGGCCTCGGCCTATGCTGCGGGAACGCTGCTTCCGCCAGGTAGGTTGCTTTCACTCCGGGCGTCTAAGTTGACAAATGCGACAAGGGCGACTAGAGTGAATCCTGTCTCAAACCTACTTGGGAGATGACCATGCCCACTGCCATTGAATTCATTGCCGACCGTCTGCCGCGCGTCACGGTGAAGGATGTGCGTCGCTTCGCGGATACCGTCGAAATCCGGGACGCCAAGGCGTTTGCGGCCGAGTTGCAGGCGTTCGTCCACGAGCGTGTGGCAGCGGTAAAACTGCCCGCCAACCTGGAGGGTGAGACGGTGGAGCAGGCCCTTGCACGCAAGGCGGCCGCGCTGCGTGCCGAAACGCGCTGGGCACCGAGTAAAACCGACGTCCAGCGTGGCCGCGCCGTGCTGCTGGAAACCTTCAACCAGCCACACAATCTGCCGATCCCCGAGTTCGCCAAACTGGCGGACAAGTCCCGCCAGCAGATCTACAAGGACATCGTTGCCCGTCGGCTGCTGGCGCTGAACGTGGGGCCGCGCGGTCAGAAGCTGCCCGACTGGCAACTCGACCCGGTGAAGCAGCAGTTGACCCAAACCGTACTTCAGGAGGTCGAGGGCATCGACCACTGGACGATCTACCGCGCACTGTCCGAACCGCTCGAAGGCTTGGGCGGTCGCTCGCCGCTGGATGCGGTGACGCATGGCACGATCGACGACGTGGCCGAGGCGGTGTTCAACGTGCTGGGCGTCCAGGTGCATTGAAGTGAAACCGTCATGAACCGCGAGTTGCCATCCTTCCTGATCGATGCCGGTGAACTGCTCCAGCATGTGAGCCGCGTCGTCTATCGGGGCAGCCCGCTGTACTATGGCCGCAGCCGCACCAATCGCTACGATGACCCGACGCGGGCCTACGGCGTGCTTTACTTGGGGCGCGACTTGCCCACGGCGCTGATGGAGTCGGTGTTCCACAAACATCAGTGGCTTGCGGACAAGAAACGCTCGATCGCGCTGAAAGAAGTCCAGAGCCGGATGGTGCGCGCCGTAGGCGTGGTGGCTGACGTGCTTCTGGCGGATCTCACAGCACCGGGCGTCATGGCGGGCTACTTTGGCCTGAATCTGGAGCAGTTGGCCAGCCGCGACTACAGGCATACGCAGCAGGTGTCCGCACAGGTGCATGCGATGCTCGGAGATGACGGCCAGCCGCTGTTCGACGGCGTGCTCTATCCGTCGCGCAACAACTATCCCGCCAAGAGCATCGCCCTGTTCGAGCGTGCGGGCGCGAAAGTCAGCGTCATCGAGGACATCGACCTGGTTGACCATGTGGATTGGCCACGTTTCGTTGCCCGCTATCGCATCGGTGTGGAACCCGACCCCGGCCCGATGGAACCGGATGACGAAGCGTCCTGAAGCAGCCGGAGACGACCATGAACACCACGACCCGCACCAGCACCGCAGAACGCCTCGGACGCACCCTTGGCCGTGGATGGCGCGCCTATGTGCGTGGCGAACGGCGGGCGTCGAACTGGTTGGTATCGAAGGGAGTGCCGCAAGCGGGTGCCTCCGTGTTCGTGTGGGCGATTAAGCTGGTTGTGTTGGGATTGCTGTTTTATGTAGCTTTCTGGATGACGCTGTTGCTGGTGGGCTTGCTGCTTGTCTCTCGCGGTTTTCGCAGAAGCAGTGATGATTTTTCGCAACCACGCGACGAACTGCGCCATGGTGAAGCAGGATTCGGCTTGTACTCGCCGGACGGGTATCGCCTCGACCCGCATGACCCCAACAATCCGTATGACGACTAACAAGGCTATGTTTTTTGATGAATTTGTATATTGCGCTTGACCTAGGTAACAGAGGAATTAATCGAGCTATCGCCGATATTCAGCGCAGCCATCAGACATTCAAAAACTGGTGCAATGGCCGTGAAGGGGTGGAAGTTTTATATGAGCTGCTCTTTCCAAACAATATGCCAATCACGGGCTATGTTTCCAATCGGCAGCGGGACAAGCAGAATCCACGATACGCACAGATGGCGATTCGAGTTAACGCCGCTGGGCGGGATTGGCCTTTTCCGGAAGGATGCGCCTTCATCGCCACGGGAAGTTGGCCCACCGAATCCTCTTCGCCACTCTTTCTCATAAACGGCTTCATCGAGACCGCCGATCTGCCTGCGCGATCTTTCGAGCGCGAAGTCACTGCATTTGCCGTGCATGACAGTCTGCAATTCACGCCGGGCCAGCAGCGCATTCAGCGCGTCAATAATCTGCTCACGCCGCAACTGCTGGCCGACTTGCCACCAATCACGCAGCAAACCGAAAAGCAGTTGACCGAGTGGACTGAATTTCTTCGATGGAAAGAAAGCCTCATCCGCCACAAGGCGCGCGGCTTGCGCTACATCAGCCGTGAATGGCGTGACGAGCAGTTGGTTTTTTCCTTGGTCGCGCAGAGCGCACAGGCTTTGCAAAAAGACCGCAAGGCTTTGGGGCGGGATGATCTGGTGGCGTTTCAGGTTGGTCAATCCAAAGAACCGTGGGTGTTCGAATTGCCTGAACGGGAGGAGCGCCGCCTTCCTCGGCTAGGGCAAGCTGGCAAACTCTCGGAGCCTGCATCGGTGCCGAAAGATCGGCAATTACCCAAGGACGACAACTTGCCGGAATGTCCTTGGCCTACGCCCGTATTTGCCGAGCTGACCGTCTCACTGACCGAAGACGACGCGAATGATCTCGCCAATGCCGAGGAGCCGGATGCCCTGCGCCAGCGCATCCTGAGTCAAATTCCGGAGTCCGGTTTTCTGTCCATTTCAACGGCAGGCGACATGAGCCTGATCAAGCGCCATCAACAGGCGTTGCGGCAGCTGCAGGAGCAAGGCGGCTATGCGCCGTATCTGACTGATTATCTGTTCGAAGCTGCACAGGTTTCCGTACCGCAGCGTCTGGAGCCGGTTACGCAGTGGGCCAATGACAAGCTCAACCCGGCCCAGAAAGAAGCCGTGGTCAAGATTCTGTCTGCACCGGATTTATGCTTGGTTCAAGGGCCGCCTGGCACGGGTAAGACTACAGTGATCGCGGAAGCCATCGTCCAATTGGCGCGGCGCGGGCAGCGGGTACTGCTGGCATCTCAGGCGCATACCGCAGTGGACAATGCGCTGGATAGGTTGGGGCATGACGGTTCCTTGCGCGTAGTGCGGTTGGCACGAAATGAACGCAAGGTGACAGAAGATGGAGCAGCCTTCGCGGGGCAGGCAGCCTTGCAGCGTTACTACAAGGCCTTGGCCGGGCAAACCGAAGACCGTCTTGTAGTGTGGAAGCGTGCTGACGAAGACTTGCGTCTCTTGCTGGAGTGGCATGACCGCGCGGCTTTTGTGTTGCACGACGAGAAGGAGCTGACCAGCAGACGCGGGCAGCTTGAAGCGGACTTTGCATCGGCCCGCAGCCAGACAACGCAGACACAGCAGGCGTATGACGCTGCCTGCGCGCTGCTGGAGGAGGACAAGGCCAAACGTCAGCGCCTACACAGCATTCAGGCCTTGCTGCATGGCGAAGCCGAAACGTTGCATGGCGACTTGCGGGATGTGGAAGCGCCTGCCAGAAATCTGGTGCAAGGCCTTGCTTCCTGCGAGGCTGCAGGATTGCTCGTGAAATTTTCGATGGACGATTGGCTGGCCGATGCAAGCAGTCGGGGCGCAATGCTGGCGCATATGTTGGCCGCGTGGCGGCGTTTCACGAATGCGCGAGAAGCTATTGCTGCGGACATCCGTCGTCTTCGCGAAGCAGCGGGCGCCCCGATTCAGGATGCCAGCACCCGGTTACGTATTGAATCGCTCCGAAGCGAGGTCAAAGCCTTGGAGGAGCAGATGGAGAAGGACGATGCTTACGTAGATGATTGGAGAGCCGCGCGCAAGGAGCTCAAAGAGTTGGAGCAGGTTGGTGTGGGCTTGGAGCGCAGCCGTTATGACAGTCTGTTTCGCCAAGCGTCCGAATGGTGCGCTCCGATTAAGAACGCTACTCAACTGGCAGACGAAATGGATGCCAGCCTAACTGCATTGGAGAGGACGCGGCCGGTCATCGATCAGGCCATCGAAATCGTGAAGCAATCCACGCAGGCTCAATTGTCGCAACCCGCACCTGAAGCCCCGAACGATGGCCTTGTGCGAGCCGCGCGGAACCAGGAGCGCAACGCCCAAAGCAAGATCGATGACTGGGTCGAGCAGCGCAGACAGCATGAGCAGAAGGTTCAGGCCCTGTTGCAGGATGATTCAATCACGCAAGGCAACCGCTTGCCGCTGGAACCTGCTGCGACCTTGTCGCAGCGCGTCGAAACTGTTGCCCAAGTCATCAAGGTCTTGGAGCAACGTCAGGCCAGCCAGCAACATCAACGCCAGACATGGGGGCCGTTGCTGGATGATTGGAAACGCGATTTGAGCCGCAACAACGCCGCAGAAGAAGATTGGCAGCATCTGGGCGCGGATTTTCTGGCGAGCTGTAATGTGGTGGCCATTAGCTGCAATGAAAACGAACGCACGTTGGACGATGCCGGGCAGACGAGTTTTGATGTTGCCATCATTGACGAGGTGAGCAAGGCCACTCCGCTGGAATTGCTGATGCCCTTGATGCGTGCGCGCCGCGCTGTGTTGGTGGGCGACCACCGCCAGTTGCCGCCGCTGTTTCAGGAAGGCGACGAAGCTCGTAGCTTCATGGATGAAGTAGAAGAAAGCGAAGCGGCCAGTGCAGAGGAAAACAGCGCTGGCAAGGTTGCCGAAGCGCAAGCCTTGCTGACCCGCGACAACCTACGCCGCTTCGAGAGAATGGTCACAGCCTCGTTGTTCAAGTCGCATTTCGAGATGGCGGACGATGCGATCCGCGCACGACTCAGTGTGCAGTTCCGAATGCACCCGCAAATCATGGCGATGGTGAACCACTTTTACGAAGGTCAGTTGGAATGCGGCCTCCTTCGGCCTGACGACGATCCAGACCCGAAGCTTCGCCGTGTTCACGGACTGACGTTGAAGAATGTGAACGGTGGCTCACCCTTACTCACTCCGGATGACCATGCGTTGTGGGTGGACACAACCTACAACCTGCACAACCAGATTCACCGTGAAGATATGGACGGTAACCAGCCTCGGCGCACCAATCGCTTGGAGGCGGAGTTGATTGCGGAAACGCTGGAGCAAATTGAGCGGCAATCTGCTGCACAGGGCTACTCACGAACGAACAAACGCAAAGTCGGCGCGGTGTCTTTCTATGCGAATCAGTGTCGAGAAATTCGTGCTGCTATTCGCCGCCGTCGTCCAAAGGGTTCCAATGGTCGGTTTGAATATCTCGATGTTGAAGTCAATACCGTGATTCGTTATCAGGGCAAAGAAAAGGAAATCGTGCTGGTCAGCATGGTGCGCCACGATGGGTACGACCCTTTGCGTTCGGGCAATCAACCCCGGCGTCGTTCCAGCAAGGCCAATGTCGCCCGGTTCGAATTTATTAATGTGGCCTTTTCTCGCGCGCAGGCCTTGCTGATTGTCTTCGGCGCAAAAAGCATGTATGCATCCTATGAGGTGGATTTGCCGCGCATGGACAGCGCAGGTAGCGTGAAGCGAGCCGTTTACAAGGACATTCTGGATCAACTGGAGCGCGATGCACGGCTGGTTCCGGCAAGGCAATTGATGTCGCCTGAGATGCTACCCCAACAGCAACAACAGCGTGGCAGGTTCAATGCTCCGACTCATCGGACGGCTGCGCCCCAAAACGACAAGTACGGTAGCCGGGGAGGCCGCGCATGAAGCTAGCAGAAATTTCCGTCCCCTTGCCCTTGTATCGCATTGAATCCGATGTGACCTATCACACCGAGCGCAAGCCCACAGTATTTGAACGGATGGTGTTGCGACTGTGTGATCCTGGACTCCATTTGCCCGACAAACAGAACTTGTCTTTGCTGGCCGTTTTCCGCGATCAATTGGGTGCAGGTGATGTGCGTGAACTGCTGGAAGGCTGCGTATCTGAACTTTCCGCTTTGGGAGCGCTGCCCAAGCGTTACGCTCAAGATAGGCTTGAGGCCCCTTTAACTGAGCTTGAATTGACTGCCGATGGCTTGCAATTTTTGCGTAGCGACAGCCTGCCGGTGCGCTCGCGCACGGTTAAGGTCTGGCACCGCTATGATCCCATCAGCGACGAGATTAAGTCCACACAGAATGATGGAGCGCGTCTCAGCCAAAGTGATTTCAGTCGCGTTAGTGTCGCTGATCAAGCTTTAAGGCCGCAAAATCCGCTGCCGCAGGTTGAGCGCGCCATAGCGCAGGAAACGTATGACTGGAAAACCCCTGCGACAGTTATAGACCGCATCGCGCCCATTGTTCAGCCAGCGGGACGGATAGAGCGCCGACTTGAAGTCTCGTGCAGCGAGGATGGTGCACTGTCTGCGAGCGCTCCGCGTGATGCAGCGTTGCAGCGTTGGCTGGAGCAAGCGCAACTCGAACTGGCATGGGAGGTTCTGCTTGCTGATGCTCTGACAAGCGAGCCAGATTCCTTGCTGCCCATCGTTCACTCTTCTGTTTTACGAGAGGCCCGCACTGCCCGCCCCATTGCCGCTAAAGGGAGCACAGCCAGGGCGCGGTTCTGCATCGTTGCGCAAGGGGTTGCAGCAGCGGATGCAACAACACCCATTATCGTTTTATCGTCTGAAGTGAATGCACCAGAACTGGTTGCCAATGGCAAACAACCGACCGTGTACACACTGCTTGTGCCTACCCCCGCAGGAATTACGACGGGATTTCGTAGATTGTCTCTGCCTCAGATCGATGGGGCGAGCGTTCAAGTAGAAGTAGCCGGTAACCTCCGCCTCTATTGGGCCGGGCAGCCGCGCCTGTGTGGCCTGGCGGTAACTTTGAACGACCAGGCTGCAACCGAGCTTTGGGCCAAGCTGCGCAGAGATTTAGAAGGGGCTTGCGAGCACTCTGATGACCCACGCATTGCCTTCATGCCCGTGGCATGGCGGGATGTCGATGCACTCGGCGAAACGGTGTGGCCGTGGCTTGCCACACGTGCTAAACAGCCACTGGGCGATCTGATTGCATTGGTCGAACCCGCTACACAAGCAATTGGTTTGTGGCGGCCTGGTGGGAAAGACTGGAAACCTGCGTGGGAAGTATCTCTGGCAAGAGCCATTGATGAATCGTTGAGGCATACGCCCAATCAGCTTGAGCCTGAAGAAGTCGCTTCTCTTTTGACTCAGGTGGCTCAGATGCTGCCTGCTGACAAGGCTGTGCCTCTGCAAGCCGCGCTACTGCATCATGCGGCGCCCATTCGCGCCTTGGAGTCATTGGCAAAGCTGCGATCTGCCTTGCCTTCCACCACTGAAATTCCAGAAGAACTGCTCTCCATCGCATTGCGGCAAGTGTGGCTGGAACACGCATTGGAGCGCAAAGAGTTGAAGCTGTATGGCCCGCACGCCATACAGCAGCCGATGCAAGATATACAGAAAGCCGTTCAGGACGTTTATCGGAGTATTGGCGAACAGGCGTTGAAAGCGGCTGGTAATAGCCAAATGGATGTGCGCACCTTGACCCCTCATGCCTTGGATGCTGTTCGCACTTGGCGCAAAGCTGCGGGGAATCTCCACACTCTAAACGTATCGTCACTCCTCTGGGATGCGTTGAATGAAGAGGTAGAAAGCTGGGGCCTTCTGGCGCAAGAGAAGCTGGCTCCAGTCGAGATTGGGCATCGTATCGTCGTAGTGGATACCAGCGCTCTGATGGAGCATCCTGAGCTTTTGCATGGTCTGATCTCCAACGATATTTTGGTGGTGCCGCTTCGTGTGCTGAGCGAGTTGGATGGTTTGAAGAGCAGTGAAGATGAGGCTCGCGCGGTCAAGGCGCGCGCGGCCATTCGCCAGTTGGATGCAAGCGCGTCCCGTATCCGCCATGAAACAGACTACGCAGCCTTACTGCCTGCTGAATGGGATGCCAGGCAGCCCGACCATGCCATTCTTTCAACGGCGTTATTCTTTCGGCTGAATGATGTTTTGTTTGTGAGCAATGACATCAACCTACGCACCAAGGCGCAGTCTCTTGGCCTGAACACGCAAGATTCCAAGTCATATGCGCCTTCGCACCTTGTGCCCGCTGCTGCTGCTGGTGCGCCAAGCATACATTCACGGAAGCAAGATAAAAGAAAAAATCAAAGGAAATGAAACCATGAGTCGGGCAGACGAATATCGCTATCAAATTCAACGGCAACGCAAACAAGAGCTTGATCGACAGCGTGTGCGCGAGACAACGCGTCCGTTCCTTGAGCGCTACCGCAGCGTATTGAATGATGTCGCCAGCCAAGGGCTGGGCGATGTGATTCCAGCGGAGTTTCGTGAGCTGAGTTCTGATCTTCAGCGCATGGAGGCTCTGCTGGAGTCTGACCCGTTTGCTGCCAGAGATATGAGCCGTTCCCTGGGTGGTCGATTCCACGGATTACCACGCTTTGCGCGTGAGCAACGCCGTTCCCGTCAAGAGGCGGAGCTAGCCGCAGCTGAGGCATTCCGCAACGCGCAGCAAGCTGAGGTCGAACGACAGTTGCAGGTGAAGGCAGAACTTGAAGCAGCATGGCGCGAGGGTTTGAGTGGCTGGAGCACACCTGTCGCACTCAACGCAGCGTTTGCCGAGTTGCAGAAACTACGGGAGCGGCTACTTGGCAATGCTGCCAACAACATGACCTCGGCGCAAATTTCAGCCGCCTTACGCGAAGTTCGGCAGCGATATGAAGTGGACGCTGAGCGCCAATTGCAAGAAATGAAAAATCGTGTGCAGCGCGAGGCCGTGACCGACGTACTGACGCTGCAAAGAGAGCAGTTGGAGCAGGAAGCGAATAAGGACGGTGGCGAACGCGCTGCCAAGTTGCGCGAGGCATTGGCTCATGCAATAGGACTGGCTCCTGCAGAGCAGGCTGAAGCCTTGAACCAACTGGTGCAAGAACAAGATGAAGCTGCCGTAGACGAAAGCCAGCGTCGTGAAGTCGTGCGGGCGGTTTATCAGTCACTGCAACAAGCTGGCTTTGTTGTGGATGGACCAGAGCATCTTGTATCGGAAGGGGAAGACCAAGTGCTGATTCGCGCCCGTCGCCCTGCTGGTGCGCAAGCAGATTTCCGCGTCAACTTGAGCGGTCATCTCAGCTACAAGTTTCATCAATACAAAGGCAAAACGTGCGAGAAAGATGTCGCCCCCGTCATGGCAACGCTACAAGATGCTTACGGCATCAGCCTGAGTGACAAACGCGTGATTTGGGTCAATCCCGACGACCAGGATCAGGATGCTCGCCCTTACCCTGATGCGACACAGGAGAGAAGCAAATGAGTTCAGCTTTGTTGCCGTGGCAGGAAGACTTTCGCCGCGAATGCGGCATACGGCGCGGTGTTATCTTGCACGGTAAGACGGGTGATTTGACATCCGATCCCGAAGCACCAGGGCAATGGACAGCGTTGCCTACCGCGTTGATGAACCTGCTGCGTCAGCGTGGGTATCAGCATGTAGTTTTCTGGAACCGCGTCAATGGTGTCAGCGGCGTTGATGCGAGGACTTGGGGGGAATTGCAAAGCTCAGTTACCCCACCTGCCGCAAGAGAAAGCACATCTGAGGGGAATGCCTATGACATGGGTGATTTGCCGCCTACACCTGTGGCGAGCCCCGCATCCAACGGCATCACGGCCAGCGCGGATGACTTACTGACTGTTGCTGCACAATGGCTGCGGCAACCGCGCGCCGAAAAGTCAGTCGCTTTTGTGTTGGACTGGACGCAATACTTGTTTGGTAGCGTCAACTCGCTGAGTGAGAACGAGCGTGGCTGGCTGCTGCGTCTGGGGCAAGCGACTCGTGATGCCGCCGTGGTTCGCAATGCTGAAAGCATTGGCCAGCCTCAATCACTGCTAGTGCTGCTGTGCGGGGGCTTGAATGTGCTGCCACCATCGCTCTACCTGAATAATCCACTATTTAGGGAAATAGCAATTCCCTTGCCGACAAGGCAGGTTCGTGAGTCTGCTGTACTGGGTTTGAAAGAAGTGTTTCGGTTGCAGCCCCCTTTGCAGCAAGGAGGGCGTGAGTTGGCTGACTTCGTGGACGGATTGGAAGGCCAGAGTATCCGCGACATTCACAATCTCGCACGACTTTCACGACAGGAGACTGAAGTCTCAAGTGCCTTGTCTTTACTCAATCTTTATCGCCACGGACGCAGACACAGTCCTTGGGAACAACTGGATCACAAAAAACTTCAGACCATTGTCGAAACCCTGGGGCGTCGGGTCAAAGGTCAAGGGGAAGCAATTGAATCGGTACGGCGCATCCTCGTGCGTGCCTTCACGGGGCTGTCGGGGCTTCAACACTCGTACAGGCAACGCACTCCCAAGGGCGTGTTGTTTTTTGTTGGCCCAACTGGTGTCGGTAAAACCGAACTGGCAAAGTCCATTGCCGAATTCCTCTTTGGCGACGAAGAAGCCTGTCTTCGTTTCGACATGTCAGAGTTTAATCACGAACATGCCGATCAGAGGTTGGTGGGCGCACCTCCAGGATATGTGGGTTACGAAGCTGGCGGACAGTTAACCAATGCGGTCAAACAAAGGCCATTTTCCCTGTTGCTGTTTGACGAAATCGAGAAGGCGCACCCACGCATTCTCGACAAGTTTTTACAGATTCTTGAAGATGGGCGCTTAACGGATGGCAAGGGTGAAACGGTGCTTTTTTCGGACACCGTCATCGTATTCACTTCAAACATCGGCGCAGCCGAAGTGAGCCATGAAAGCCAGGATGTGCGCAATGCATTCATCCAAAAGGTGCGACAGCATTTCGTGCATGAATTAAAGCGCCCTGAATTGCTAGGGCGCATTGGCGAAGCCAACATCATTCCTTTCAACTTCATGCGTGATGATGGATTTTTGATTGATATCGCTCGAGCCAAGCTGGAGCCATTGCGTAAAGGGCTGAAGGATAAATGGGGTGTTTCGGATTTGAGGCTAGTTAAGGAGGCCGAGATACTGGCCTTGCTGGTCAGGGAAGTGGATCGCGGAACGGGTGGTCGCGGCGTCCCTAACGCACTGACCAATAAGCTGATTGATCCATTGGCCGATTTTCTATTTGCACAAATGGCCGCCCCTGATCAGATCCGGGGAAAGGCAATTGAAGTTCATATTGCCGGTGGAAAATTGTTATTCGAACTGGAGTGAAATTTGTGCATTGGCTGAATATGGCATCTCGCCTACCTTGCACCGAAGCAGAAGGGCCGGGGCGAAGAGCAGCATTGTGGGTGCAAGGTTGCAATAAGCGTTGCCGTGGCTGCTGCAACCCCGCGTATTTGCAGCTGGTTGAGCGTGAGTTTGTTTCGGCCTCATCGGTTCTCGACTGGCTTGAAGACGCGCACCATGCGCATGATCTTGAAGGGGTGACCTTTCTCGGTGGCGAGCCCATGTTGCAAGCACAAGGCTTGACTGTTGTTGCGCAAGGAGCGCAGTCGCTGGGGCTGTCAGTGATGGTATTTAGTGGATATACAAAAAACGAGCTTGATGTGCTGCAGCTGCCTGGGGTTGACCAACTGATTCGCTACACGGATGTGTTGGTAGATGGCCCGTATGAGGTGAATTTGCCGGAGCAAAATCGCCGTTGGGCAGGCTCCACAAATCAACAATTTCATTACCTGACAACGCGTTACGACGCACGGATTGAAAGTGATGGTGAAGTCGAGCGTGTGCTTGAAGTTCGCCTGAGAACTGATGGCTCAATGTTTATAAACGGATGGCCAGAAAAAGTATTGCGCTGAATGATTTGGCGCGGACAGGCGGTATTGGTTCGCATAGATTTCATCCGTCATCGCAATCATCTCAAATTGTTTACAAAAAAACCTGTGCATTGGCGCAAGGTTGGATTGAGGCTTTGAATGCATCTTCAGGGACACCTCCTATACATCGACATTACACAAATATGCGGCATCGGCTGTGCCTTCTGTATGTACGCCGACAAGCACAAAGCGGGCATTAGCATGGAGCTATCAACGTTAGCGCGGGAAAACCTTGCTAGGTTGATCAATGCTTCGGAGGTCAAGCGCATCTCCATCAGTGGTGAAGGCGAACCACTCAACAACGCCAAAGTGTTCCACGAGATTCTTGGGTTGTCAGAAGGTGGTAAGTGCTTCGAATTCATCACCAGTGGGTTCTATCCACATGACAAGATGGAGGAGTTCTACGACACGACAAACCGGATTGTCTTGACCAATGGCGACACCTGCAACATCCGCCTCAGTGCAGACAGCCATCATATCGAGAAGGTCAAATGGCGGGCCCATGGTTTCAGCTTGGACTTCCTGCGGCGTCGGCGACCCTCTGGGTTGAGTTTCTCGTTCCGCTCAATCGATACCGATCGCGATTTCACTCGCGAGTACCTAAAGTCTGAACTCGCTTGTTGGGGGCTTGAGGCAACCATCGAGCCGAGGAGCGTGCTGGAAGACGTACTGGCCGCGGGCGGCGATTGCTTCGGTATCGACTACAAGAACCTCGTTCACCCAGCTCTAGGAACCGCCCCCGGTTATCTGGATATGCTGGGCTACATCAAAGCGATCGAGTCCAAGGTCAACAAGCCCTTCACCTTCGGCAGCCTGAACAAACCGCCGCAGGCCAACGGTTTGGATGTCACGGTAAAGCCTAGCGGCGATATATACCTGTATGGCATCGAGAATCAGCGCCTGGGCAACATTCACTTTGACCAGGTCGACTGGCAACGGCTGGTCGACCACGTGCGGGAAACACCGTTAACCCGAGCACTTTATACGCAACCCTTGACCGAGTTGCTGGCGCGCCTTGATAACACAGACCTGCTTCGTTCGATCATCGCCAAGGTGAACAACCCCTACTGGCTGGTGAAGGAGCTGGCAGGTCATGCAGGGTTGCTTGAACAGTGGGACGCTGCATGATCGACTCACACAGCCACACCTTTTATTCGAAGCATGCGATCGGCACTGTCGACGAGTTAGTTCGTGCCTCGATCGCCGCAGGCGTGACCGTCCTAACCATCACCGACCACGCGCCGTTCCCTGTGGATATGGACAATCGTCTGCTCGCGTCCGAACTTGATCGCTATTTCGCTGACATCGAGCGGGCGCGGGAGATTTATCAGGGGCAGATCACCATCCTGTGTGGCCTAGAGCTCGACTACATGCCAGGCACCGACGCCTTCAATCGCGAGCTGCTTGCTCGTTACCCGATGGACTTCGTAATCGGCTCGATTCATTACGTGGAAGTTCCAGATGAAGCGATGGTGAAGGTCTGGGAGCTGCCACGCCTTGCCGGGCAGGCGTTTCTAGATCGCTACTTCGCCAATCTCGAAGGTCTGCTAGACAGTGGATTGTTTGATGCTGTAGGGCACGCTGATACCTTGCTGCGTGGCGTGCCGGAAGACATCTTCCTGCGCCGTTTCGAGCCTTTGCTGGCGCCGCTCGCCAGAAGCGGCATTGCATTCGAGCTCAATGCCTCAGGTCTTCGAAAGTCGAGCCTGGACCCTGCAACGGGCAGGGAGATTCAGGGATTTTGGTCTTATCCATCTCGGGAATTGGTGGCACAGCTTATCGCACATGGGGTGCCTTTCACGGTTGGGTCTGATACCCATGCCCCGAGCGATGCTGGTGCGGGCATTTCTGAACTGCTTGAGGCCCTGAGGCCTTTGGGGCTGAAGAGCATTAGTTACTACGAGAGGCGCCGACGAATCGATGTCTCCCTCGACAGCCTGACGTTACCGGGCACACCGGCAACTTTGACAGCAGGACTTGAACGGCCTTGAACATGATTTACCCCGAAAATTCTCCGCCATGGTTCGAGGTACTTAAGAGCCCGATTGATGTCCAGTTGGCGATGTTCCGTCAGGCTTCCGCTCAGCCCCGTGCGAATGATGTGAAAACTGGATTCCGCGCGTTCGCTGCCGAGCTGTTTGCACGTGACCTGATCAGCATGACCGAGTATGTTTCGATTTTTGGCGGTACTGCCCTGCACTGCCTTACACCTGCCGAGTCGGGGGTGTTTCGCGACATGGCCACGGGCAGCGATGCCTCAGCACTGGCGGGGATCTACAGCCGTGCAAAATACGGCGGTGTGCATGACATCCGGTATCTCGCAAGACAACTGATCGACTACCTCTGTGGTGAGCTGGATAGGCCAGACTCGCAGTGGTCATACCTGTTCCAGAACGCCAAGGTCCGTGGTGACAACGTGGTGATGATGACCACTGGTTGGCGCAACGTGCCGTCCACGGCGAACGTGCTCTATGAGTTCGTGGTCGAGGAGGTCAACGTCAAACTGGCGCATATGGCGTTGCCGACCATCATCAACGTCAAGCTACCCAGGATTGCGCCGCCCTGCGAGGACTACGCCAGCCTCAGTACCGAGGAGCGGGAGCGCGTCAATCTGGTCCAAGACCACGTCATTCCGGCTGAAAATTTCTATCGATGGAGCGGTGTGCATGTGATCTTCGGCGACGATGTGTTGGTTACCGGATCTACTGCCGACAAAGTGCTTTATGAATCCATGCGTAACGGTGCAAAGTCGTTCCGCGCAATCTATCCGGTGGCGATCGACCCCCGGGTGGCGCTAGGCGACGCCTCGGTTGAGGATCGGCTGAATAGTGTGGTGGTCGAGCAACGGCTGGACGATACCGTTGCGGAGCTGTTGTCTGCGCGGGACTACCAGCCAATCCTGCGCACCCTGCGCTTGTTGTTCGGGGAGGGAAACCGAGAGTCGCTCGCCGCCTTCCTGCCGAAGGTGCCTGCGTCGACCTGGCTGCGCCTGTACAAGTCTGCCTTGGGCAACGAGTTTCTAGGCCAGCCGCAATGTGCTCCTTCCTTGGTGCTGCTGAGGGAGTACCTGACAAATGCCGGGTTGTTAAGTACCAATGGCAGGGCTATTTACCCGTGAGCAGCCAGCCTTGAGGCTTCGTTTGTGAATGTGTGGGTGTCAGTGTTACTGCGCTTGCGCGCAGATGAATTTGGCACTCACTGACCTCACTCAGGTTTAACTGCTGAGTTATCACCTCATGAACGGTCGGGGTGCCACGGTGAGGGGATGCGTGGGCAACGTACAACCAAGCGGGCACACGCGTCGGTAGTGGGCCGAACTCGAGCTCAATACGTACTAGGTCGAATACTTCAGTCGTTCGTCCGCTCGGAGTCCAGGCGAGCGGAGGAGTGCGATGATCGGGCTGCGTCACTTCGAGAGGACATTCGAGCTCCATATTTATGGTCCCAGGGTAACAGTCTACGACCTCGGGGAAGCCTTGGCTGATCAGTGGCAACTGGCGAGCGAGAGTTCCCTGCGCCACGCCTAGGCCGGGCACTATCCGTGCTTTAAGCGAATGGATTCGCTCAGCATCGGGCATTGTGGCTAACAACTCATGAAGATTGTCCAATAGAACCTCTGTCGATAACGCATTCATATCCTTCTGCCGGTACGCCGAATTTGACCAGCGTCTTGCCGACGATAGACGATCCTGGCCAAAGGCGGGGTCTAGTTCCGTATGATCACATTTATCACCGCATCCTGAAACTTGCAACGGCACGCGAGATTTTGTTAAAGGTAATCTTCTGGCAAACCTCAAGGTCAAGGAGTCGTCCGGGATTGGACAGCCACCCGCAGGCGTCCAATTATCGGTCAGGAAAAACTGTCCAAACAACCGGAGCCAGCTCTAAATGAAGACTCTATTTCCTGTGCTTAGTGAGCTCCTGATACGGCTTCTTGATTGGTCATTTGTACTCATCAAGCGGTTTACGAAAAAAAATAGCAACGTCAGGCATATTGTTTTCGTTAACTGGAATGGTAAGTACGGTGACGCTATCGCTTCGGCCCCCATCATCGAATTCCTAACTTCTCACTGCGGTGTAAGAGTTAGTGTAATTACCAACGAACCACTGCGTGCGCTCTATTGCTCGGTGATACAAGTAGATTCAGTTCACGTACTTGAGAAGAATTTTGGATGGTTTGATCTAGTTAATATCGCATTCAATGTAAAAAGGTGTGATGCAATCGTCCCACTCTTTGGCAAGCTTGGAGTTAAGGATGTTCTGTGTGTTCTTCTCTTGAACCCTCGAGTCATTTTTAGCACAGATAGCGCCTTAAAGATGTCAAGTAAGGAATTCATAGATAAGTCGAAAAACAATGATATCTACGGAATCTACCAGTCGATTGTCGATATGGCAATTAGCGGGAACAATACTTTGGCTGGAGCTTCATTTTGTGTAGAGAACGACTGTTTTTCAAAAAGTTATGATTTTCTGATCAACCCTTACGGGAGTCGGGAAGATAAGTCACTTTCTATCGAAAAAACTAAGTCTCTTATAAGACACCTAGCTACGTATCATCGTGATAGTAGCTTTGGCGTTATGCACTCTCCTAATTCTTTACTGTCAGCCTCACAGTTGGTTGACGACTTGAGCTTGCCTAATGTTGAGCTGGTAAAAGGAATAACAAATTTTGAAAGTGTTATTCCGATCATTCGCAAATCAGGACTATTGATCTCAGTAGACACATCTCTTGTCCATGTTTCTAAGGTACTAAATAAAGGTGTTGTCGCTATCTACCCTGAGACTAGGTATTTTAATATTTGGCAACCGACAACAAGTCGAAACTTTGAAGTTGTTCAGAGCAAAGGTCTGGTTGACTTTGGAGGCATTAAGGATATGAATCAATTCGAAAACGCAGACGTCGATTATGCGTTAAACCGAATTAAGAACAGTGATAGATTGGAAAATAAAAAAGTGGTTTTCTTGTACTGGCACTCTTCTAAAGAGGACATGCCTATCGGCCATGCCTTAAACATAAGAAATTTAGAGACTAGGCTAAGTAACAGTGATTGGATTGTTATCGTTACTACGTTAGACAAGCGCGCGCCTGATTACATTGAAAACTACATACCCCTCCCGCCATACTTTCATCAACTGATAGAGAAGGTTGGCGATCCTAGCGTTCAGCATGGAAATCATAGTGACATTATCAGGCTTAGGCTTTTGGAAAGATATGGTGGTGTTTATCTAGATACGAGCACTATTTTTCTCAGGAATAACTTTGACGAAGTGTCCTTGTACAAGAATCTTATTTATTCAACGAGTGCTTCGCTGGCTGGCTATGCAAACGTGACATTTACTCGCAAGGATGAAAAAGGGCGTAATTACTTTAAAGAGGCAAAAGATGGTATTGAATTAGGCGTTTTGTACGCAAAACAAAAGTCTAATATCCTGCGGATTTTTAACTGTGAAATCGACAAGTACTGGAAGTGGAAAACATCCGATAAAGACTACAAGGATTATCCGCCATTTATAGAGTATGGCTTAGGTAAAATAAGTTTCCTGAATGAGTATCATGTCCATTACTCTATCTACCATCTTATCATTACCAGGCAACCAGAATTGCTTGGAGAGGTTGTAGTGCAGAGCATACATAGAAGTGGTAAGGAAACCGCGCTTGCGCATGGCCCTTATGCTATCTCCGACATATTCTGCCGTGGAAAAACTTCTTATGAGCCAGCTTCACCTAGAAAGATGCTGCAATGTTTTATTGAGGGGGAGATGGATACGTGGGATGGCATTTCAACCTCACTAGATGGGCGTATTGATATCTGTCGAGAAGTAGATTTGTTGGTAATCCCAGGGTATTTGAGAAAGGATTTGGAGCAAGAGTTTACTTGTCTAGGCGACTATTTAAACAAGAAAAGTCTCTACCACGCATTCTATGGTTTTTTAGCTGCTGAGGCCGAGCAGGCCTGTTTATTGACAGGCCGATGAATTATGACAAGGCGGTTTCAAACCCGAAGTGCAACAGCCCTGCGATAGGGTAAGTTGCACAGATGACCACCGGATACCAACAGTTGGGCGCCGATGAGCGCGTGGCGATTTCGGCGCTTCGACTCCAGGGGCTGAGCCTGCGCGGCATTGCCACCCGCCTGGGGCGCAGCGCCAGCACCATCAGCCGCGAGCTTCGGCGCAATGCTCTGCCCGATCAGCCCTACCGCGCCGAGGCCGCGCACACGCAGAGCCGGCGGCGTCGCAAGCAGGCCCGTCCGGCGCGCAAGCTCGATCCCCATGGCCCGCTGTGGCCGGTGGTGTCGCACATGCTGCTGTGGCGCTGGTCTCCAGCCCAGATTGCCCACACACTCAAGCGCATGCACCCGCACCAGCCGCGCCTGCAGCTCTCCCACGAGACGCTGTACAACGCCATCTACGCCCACCCGCGCGGCGAGTTGCGCTCGCAGCTCATCGCCTGCCTGCGCCAGGCCCGCAGCACGCGCCGCCCGCGCAGTGCGGGCCAAGACCGGCGCGGCCAGATCCCCGAGATGGTGAGCATCCATGTGCGCCCGCCCGAGGTGGATGACCGGCTCATGCCCGGGCATTGGGAGGGCGACCTGATCAAGGGCGCGGGCAATGCCTCGGCCGTGGGCGTGCTGGTGGAGCGCTCCTCGCGCATGGTGATGCTGTGCCGCATGCCCGATGCCACGGCAGAGTCGGCCCTGGCGGCCTTCACCTACAAGCTCAACCTCATCGCGCAGCCGCTGCGCCAGACGCTGACCTACGACCAGGGCAAGGAGATGGCGCGTCACCGCGAGCTGGCCCGCCACACGCGCATGCGGGTGTACTTCTGCGACCCCCACAGCCCCTGGCAGCGCGGCAGCTGCGAGAACATCAACGGGCTGATCCGCCAGTTCCTGCCCAAGGGCACGGACCTGTCGGTGCATGACCAGGCCGCGCTGGACTCGATCGCTGATCTGCTCAACAACCGGCCTCGCCAGACCCTGCAGTGGCAAACGCCCTACCAGGTCTTCCGCGAGTTCATGCAGGCGTTGCAGGACAAAGATTCGACCCTCGTACACTGAACAACTCCTGCTTCATTCAAACCGCTGTTGCACTTCGGGTTTGAAACCGCCACTCGTCGGCCTGGACATCGAATTGCGACAGCACTTCCTGAAAGAACTCGTCGAAGTCCTGAATCAGTGAGCGGCCTTTGGCGTAATGCTCCCAGGTGCGCTCGCAGGCCTTGCGCATGACCGACAACCGCTCGACCTGGTGACGCCCCAGGCCGGCGTAGAGCACGGTCGGGATTGCGGGCAGCAGGTAGCGTACGGCGTCGGCCATCCGGCTGATGTGCGACTGCTGCACGGGGTATCCATCGGCGGCCAGGCGGCGGGCCAGCTCGGATTGGCTCAGGGGGGAGCCGCTTTCCAGTTCGTAGAACTCGCGCGCTTTCTCGACGCCCAAAGCGCGCTCGATGAAGGTGAGGCCACCGCGCAGTTCGTTTTCCGCAAGATGCCCGGTGAGCGCGACGATCTCGCCACGCTCGGGCCACGGGCGGAACAGGCATGAGACCCGAAAAAATCGTTCGTCCCTGGTCTCCGACCAGAGTTCGCGCAGGATTGCCAGTCGCGTGTTGCCGCCATTGCGGATGATGTAGTGATCGTCGCCGGGCCGCCGGGTGATGGTCGGTGCCGCGTCCAGACCACGCTCGCGGATGGATGCCTTGATTTCCTCGTACACCGGATTGCGCTTCTTGCGCGGGTCGTGGTCGTAGGGGCGCAACTGGTCCAGGGTCACGACCATGGGCGTGTCGGCGATCGGGTCGCTCAAGGACGTTGCTGACGGGCCGCTGCGCTCGAACCCGGATGCAAGCAGTTTGCCGGCCATCTGCTGGGAGGTGATCTCAGTCATGGCCGCCCCCCTGCGCTTGGGACCGGGTCTCGCGCTCAGCACGACGGATCTGCGCACGGGCGTTGAGGGCTGCCCGGTGATCGCTGGCCGTCGAACTGGTGTAGATCGCGGCGCAGCCTGCCTTGGTGAACTTGAGGTGACCGCCCGCCGTGCGCTTTACGTGCCAGCCTTCGCCGACGGCGAACTCAATCAGAGCGCGCAGCCGGCTGTGGCCTCGGGCCAGTTCATGTGCGTTGGCCATGGGGCCTCCTGGTATCAAGAGGCTGTGGCGGACGGCCGGGCACAGCGGCAAATCGATCCTGCCACTGTGGGAGCAATTCGCCGGCAAGATCGCGCATGGTGGCGAGCGCGGCGGGAGCGACTCTGCCCACTGGTTGGCGGTACTCGACCCGATGCACCGGCAGGCCGCGCGTCGCAGCACGCGGATAAGCCTCAATGGCCGGTACGTCGGTGGCCAGAATCCGAATGTCGGTGTGGCCCTGGAAAAGATCGCGCAGCGCCTGCTGGATCAGCCGGGCGTTGGCGGACACCGGATGGACGCGGTTGATGAGCAGGTACAGCGGCGGCGGCCCGATACCCAGGTGCCGGTATGGTGCAATGTCCTCCAGCAACTGCATGGTGCCGCGCCGCAGTTCGCGGGCGGCGAGGATTTCCGGAGTCACGGGCGACAGCGCGAGGTCGGAGGCAAGCACCGCCATCTCCAGCAGCACCGAGCGCGCGCCCTGGGTGTCGATCAGCACCAGGTCGTAGAGGGGGTTCAGTATCGGCAGCAGATGCCGCAGCCGCAGGCGCCCGTCTGGCGCATGCAGCAGCAAAGTGTTCAGTTCTCCTCGGTGGTCGTTGGAGAGCACCAAGTCCAGGCCCGCGATGATCGTGCGGGACACAAGCTGGTCGAGGTCGCGCTCGTTGAAGGCCAGCAATTCATAGATGCCGCCGGGCGCGCGGTGAGCCAGCTCATAGTAGGAGGACAAGGTGGGCTGCACATCGAGATCGAGCAGCAGCACGCGCAGTCCGGCGTCCGCAGCGAGACCGCCCAGGTTTGCGGCCGTGGTGGTCTTGCCGACCCCGCCTTTGGTTGAAATGATGGATACGACCTGCATGGTGTTCTCCGTATGAGGATGGAAAGTCCGCGGGAGAACGGATCAGGCCCGGTTGTTGACGCGCTCGTCGATCCACTGATCGATTTCGATGGAGTCCCAGCCCACGGCGCGCACGCCCAGACGCAGCGCTTGCGGGAACTGGCGTTTCTTCATCAGGTTGTAGATGTGGGCGCGCTTGAAACCGGATTTCGCTTCGACTTCTTCCAGGCGCAGGATGCGGCGCTCGTTTGGCAGCAGTACAGGTGTTTGCGACATGGCGGTCACTCCTGAACGCTCAGTGGCGTTTGTTGGCGTGACCTCTATTCAATAGACACGGCAGCGAAAAGACATTGCAAATGCAATCTCCGCTACTGCACATACAAGCTGGCAAATCTCAGAGGGAGGCGCTACGCAACCGGCGCCTGGCGGTGGCGAACTTGCCGTTCAATGTCCGCTCCGCGATACCCATGGCGCCGCTGTGATGGGCGACCAGCGCGCTGACCACGGCCTCCTGCGTCTTGAAGCTGGAGTACGGCGTGCCCGATGGCGACTGGCCGAGCATCAGCTCTAACAGGCCGCCAACGATGTTCAGGTAGGTGGCCTCGGCCCGATCACTGATCGGACACTGCGCGCATGCCGAAATCACCGTGGACTGCTTGAGCAGCGCGTCATGCTTGTCCTGCAACTCGCGAAGCTGACGTTTGGTCTGTTCCAGGGCGGATTTCAAAGCCTGGCGTTCGACCAGCATGGCTTGCCCTGTTTCTAGGGAGATGAAGGGATGGATGATGCGCTCGCTGCGGGAGAAGAGAAAGCCGGGCCGCTGCTCGGGGTAGTGCTGGCGCATCCAGCACTTCAGATCGACATGACGTACCGTCAGATCAGGCGATTCGATCAACGCGGTGTCGCATGTCGTGATGCCATGCTGCCCGAAGGGCAGTTCCCCGTTGAGGATGCCGTCATAGATGCGGTCGGTGTACAGCCGCAGTTCGCCCAAACGCGGGCAGTCCAGCGACTGCGGCAGATCCATAGGCGACGAGACCGAAGCCAGGATCACCTGCTCGTATCGCAGCAGTCCGGCCCAGCGGATGGACGCTTCGAGCGGGCGGTAGAACACCTTTGATGTTGGTGCATCATTTTTGTTCTCGTGCATGCTCCGTCTCCTTCCAGGAGAAGAACTACATGGCCGACTGCTTTTGCAGCCGTCCTCATGGTCGGCCTGTTGTCCGCGCAAGACGCGAGTGATGACGCCCGCTTTTGATGACTTCTGATCAGTTCGCGCAACGAGTAGGCGTTGTGTGCTCGATGTGCAAAAATCCATCGGGCACAAGAAAACCGAGCGTCTGTCGCGGCTCGACAGTGACGCTTGCGCTATCAGGATCGTGAGAAGTGGCTGCTCTCGCAAAACCGTATCGGTATGGTCTGATGCGCCAGCGGTTTCAAAAAGCGGCGAACGCTCGGAATCTATTGATCGGGGCTTGAGATTGGCAACGAAAATCCGCTGGTGTCATATCCGATCGAGATACTGATATAGCGAGATAGCATTACCGAGAAGTCGCCTATGGTGACTGCCGAGCGCTGATCCGACGCTAAACGCTGCCTGCCAAAACGTGGAAATTGCTAGTTGGCCGCGCAGAAGACGGATCGGCGGCCATGCGAAGCGATCGACGTTCCCTCCTTTGACCTTGACCGGACGGTGCTGCCGCCCGGCCTCAGCTCAACGGGCGACGGGATCTTCGGGCATATCAACCAACATTGCCGTTTTTACCAGGCGCTCTACAGTCTGCCTGGCCAGCACCGGAGACGCCTCCGATTGCTCTGCAAGCTCATCGGTTTCTATGGCATGTGCGGCGACCAGTCGAGCTGCAAGATGCAGGTTGGTCGGATCGACGGCCTCGATGACTGGACACTTGCCCAGGGCATCGTATGGCCGCAGCAGTGCGTGATAGATGTGCCAGGTGTCGATACCGCGCGGCACCAGCTTCAGGACAGCCTGAATCAGCTTGCGCTTGATGGGGTCGAGTTGCCAGTCCGGGACGCGCTGCCCACGGTGACCCAGATGGATCGACAGGAGATTGCCGGCCTGAATCTCGTAAGTGATCCAGCGGCGGGACTTGCCAACCAGCTTGGCGTAATCGGCCACCGACAGGTTGTGGGATGCCTCGAATATCTCCAGCAATTGCAAGCGCTCGCGCTGCACCTCTGACAGCGTGGGTCGCGCGTACTCGGGCAGATGCACCGCCGAAAGTCGATAGACGGAAGCTGGAACCGCTGGTGCATCGGGTGCAGGCGCAACGATCAACTGAGGGGCGTTTGGATTCAGGGCGGGCGGCTGCGCTGCCGCCTGTCCGGCGATTGTGGGCAGGCCCTGCAACGTGATGGTCAAGTGCGTGCTGGCAACTTCGACCTGATTCTGCTCGAACAAGTCCAGCCGGTCGGCCCAGTCCTGCATCATGACGCGGCGTTGCTCGACGTACTCGGCGTGGTTGTAGGTCGCGCTGATCCGATCCGGATCGGCATGCGAAAGTTGGGCGTCTACCCACTTGGGCGGATACCCCAATTCATTGAGCGCAGTCGAGATGGTGGCGCGAACGCCATGCCCAGTGAGTTGGTCTTCATAGCCCATACGCTTGAGCGCGCCATTGAGCGTGTTCTCGCTCAGAGGGTTTTTCAGGCACCAATCACCGGGGATAAGATACACCTGTGCTGGCTTCAGATTTCCCAGCAAATGACGAACGACCTCTTGTGCCTGCAACGACAGTGGCACGATGTATGGCGGGATGTCGGCGAAACGCTGGCGCTTCTTCTTGGTGAGCTGCTTGCGTTGCTTGAGCCTGACAACCGGGATGATCCACAGACCGCGCTCCAGATCAAACTGATCGGGCGTGGCGTAGCGCAATTCACCGGTGCGCACGCCCGTGAGCAGCAGCAGACGTAGACCCAGTTGCGTATTCAGGCGACCGCTGTACTTGCGCAACGTCTGCAGCATTGCCGGCAGCTCGGGCATGCGCAAAAAGGGATTGTTCTCCACCGGGGGCAGCGGCATCGCCACCACGTCCAAATCCTTGACCGGGTTGTCGCCCATGTTGGGCACCACCACCGAGGCGTAGGTGAATAGCTGGCTGAACCAGGTGCGCAGCTTCTCGGCCACCGACAGCGAGCCACGCTTTTCCACTCTGCCGATGATGTCCAGCAGGTGGGCGCGGGTGACGTCGTAGATGGTCAGGTGGCGCAATACGGGAAACACGTCCTTGGCGAAGACGCGCCCGATCTGCTTGGGCGTACTTTGGCGGCCCTCATTTTCCAGAGAGAGGCTGCGGTGGGCCAGCCATTTGTCGTAGATGGTCTGGAAGGTGTGCTCGCCAGCCAGGACAATCACGTGACGTTTGCGCTTGCGTTCCGAGTGCGGGTTGATGTCCTTGGCCAGCAGCGCCCGCGCCTCTTCACGCAAGTCGCGAGCCTGTTTCAAGGAGAGGGCCGGATAGCCGCCAAAGGTGATGCGCTCACGCTTGCCCAGCCAGGAATAGCGGAAGTGCCATACCTTGCTGCCGATGGCGGAGACGTAGAGGTAAAGGCCGTCGAAATCGGCAAGCGAGTACGGCTTGCCGGTGGCCTTGGCTTGCCGAGCCATGAGGTCCGAGAGCATATGCCCAACTCCAGAAGGCGAGTTGAATGCAATCGTTCTCTTCTAGCGCCAGCTCCTCCAGCAACAATGCGGATTGGGAACCTCGCACATTGTTTGGGCCACTTTTTGTACCAGTTTGGGCCGGTTGTCAGTGGTTCTCGCTGGATGTCAGTGGATCGAGGTTAGGTGAAAAACATCAATCCTGACAATGACTTGCGACATTCCTTGGCGTTCGGTGGAAGTCCCTGGAAAGTCGAAGTGGAGCGGGTGATGGGAATCGAACCCACGACGGATGCTTGGGAAGCATCAGTTTTACCATTAAACTACACCCGCCCTGATGGAGAGGTCTGCCTCAAAAGCAGACGATCCCGCGAATGGGCAAGCGAAAATTATAGCGCGATCTTTTCTTCATGCGTCGCCCCGGCCCTATCTTTTTCGCGCGCCACCACATGAATTCGGCGGCAAGACTCACTACAATAGAGTTTTCCCGCTTTTAGCTGATACGCGAGCCATTCCTGATGCCCGCGCCACAACCATGACCTCCAGCAACGAAAAACAATCCCTGCTGTCGCCCAATGTCGCGAACAGCAATTCCGGCGAGACCCATATCCGTAGCTTTGTTCATCGGCGCGCGCACATTACGCCCAGCCAGGAACAAGCCCTGGCGCGCCTCTTGCCCCTGTGGTCGATCAGCTACCGCGACAACATCCTGAAACCGGAAACGGTGTTTGGCAATGACAATCCCCTGATTCTGGAAATCGGGTTTGGCATGGGTGAAACCACCCAGAAAATTGCTCAGGCCCGCCCGGACGACAATTTCCTGGGCGTGGAAGTCTTTAATGCCGGTGTCGGTGCCTTGCTCAAGCGCATTGATGACAACCAGATCAGCAACATCCGCATCATCCAGCATGACGCGGTGGAAGTGGTACGCGACATGATCGCTCCCGGCTCGCTGGCCGGTATTCATATCTACTTTCCCGACCCCTGGCCCAAGAAGCGCCATCACAAGCGTCGTCTGGTGCAATCGCCCTTTATTCAGTTGCTGACCAGCCGTCTGAAACCCGGTGGTTACATCCATTGCGCCACCGACTGGGAAAACTACGCCGAACAAATGCTGGAAGTGCTGTCCGCCGAGCCCATGCTCAGCAACACGCACGAAGGCTACGCACCCCGCCCCGACTTCCGTCCACTGACCAAGTTCGAGAACCGTGGGCTGCGTCTGGGTCATGGCGTGTGGGATCTGATCTTCACCCGCAATGACACCCCTACCCCTGAACTGAACTGGCCCAAGAAAGAACAATGAGCGCTACCCTGTTCCCGCCTATAGAGCCTTACGCCCAAGGCACGTTGCACACCGATGATGGGCACCATATCTACTGGGAATGCTGCGGCAACCCGGCAGGTAAACCGGCCATTTTCTTGCACGGTGGGCCGGGATCAGGATGTTCTACCGATCACCGTCGCCTGTTCGACCCGCAAAAATACAATGTGCTGCTGTTTGATCAGCGCGGCTGCGGGCGTTCCTACCCTCATGCCAGCCTGGAAAACAACACCACGTGGCATCTGGTTCAGGACATGGAGCGGCTGCGCAAGGAAAAGCTCAAGGCCGACAAGATGCTGGTGTTTGGCGGCTCCTGGGGCTCGACTCTGGCGCTGGCCTACGCCCAGACTCACCCCGAGCACGTCAGTGAACTGATTGTGCGCGGTATCTTCATGGCCCGTCCTGAAGAGCTGCACTGGTTTTATCAGGAAGGTGCCTCGCGCCTGTTTCCCGATATCTGGGAACAGTATCTGGCCCCCATTCCCAAGGAAGAGCACGGGGACCTGATTACCGCCTACCACAAGCGTCTGACAGGCGATGACCCCGCTGTGCAGTTACGGGCCGCACACGCCTGGTCGCAATGGGAAAGCAATACCATCACGCTCTTGCCCAGCCAGAATCACCTGGATGCCAAGTCCAGTGATAAAGCTGCTTTGGCCTTTGCGCGTATTGAAAACCACTATTTCATGAACCGGGGTTTTCTGGAGCCGGATCAGTTGCTGAAAAACGCCCACCGCTTACATGGCATTCCCGGTGTCATCGTACAGGGACGCTATGATGTGTGCACTCCGGCGCATACAGCCTGGCAACTGCATCGCGCCTGGCCCCAAGCAGAATTTCATATGGTTGCGGACGCAGGCCACGCCTACGACGAACCCGGCATTTTGGCCCGGCTGCTGGCCGCCACCCAGAAGTTTGCCATCTGAATCACTCGTCCGGCCCTGGCCGGACCATATCCAGAGACAAGAATGAACATTACCCTGAACGGCCAGAGCAAGACTCTGGCAAACTCCGACACGGTTGGCACGCTTATCATCGAGCTGGGCTACGAGAACAAGCGTATTGCCGTGGAACTGAACGGCGATATCGTGCCCAAAAGCCAGCACGGCAGCACCCCGATCAAAGAAGGCGACACCATTGAAATCGTGGTTGCCGTCGGTGGCGGCTGATACTCGCCCTTTAAAATGCACAATTGCTGACATTCAGCTACGGCTTCGGGGATAAAAATGAGGTCATAATGGGCCGTCTCGCCTGCCATCAAGCAGGCAGCCGTAGAACCCTAACTTCAGGAGCAAAGCGATGGGCGTATTCAGTTTTCTTAAAGATGTCGGCGAAAAACTCTTTGGTGCCAACGAAGCCAAAGCAGCAACAGCTGACGAACTCCAGAAAGAACTGGCCAAACACCAACTTTCCGCCGACGGTCTGAATCTGACGGTTGATGGCGACAAAGTCACGGTTAGCGGCCAAGCAGCCTCCACCGAACAAGCCGAAAAAATTGTGCTGGCTCTGGGTAACACCCTGGGTGTCTCTCAAGTCGACAACCAGCTCAGCGTTGCTCAGCCTTCCGCACAAGCCACCATGTACACCGTACAAAAAGGCGACACCCTGTGGAAAATTGCTGAAACCAACTACGGCAAGGCAAACGGCGCAAAATACACGGTTATTTTTGAAGCCAACAAGCCTATGCTCAGCCATCCTGACAAGATCTATCCCGGTCAGGTACTGCGTATTCCAGCGCTGTAACAACAACAGCCCAGGACGAACAAAAGCCCGCGTATGCGGGCTTTTTTCTTGGTGGTCCTGCCAGAGCGAGTCACGCCCTTGCGGCAAGCTCCAAGCGCTTCTTAGCGAAAACCCTTGAAGCCCTTGCCAGCCAGACCTTTCAAGGCACCCATACCGCCCAGGCCGCGCATCATCTTGGCCATGCCGCCTTTTTTCATCTGCTTCATCATGCCTTGCATTTGCTCGAACTGATTGAGCAAGCGATTGACCTCTTGCACTGGCACGCCAGAACCGGCAGCGATACGACGCTTGCGCGAGGCTTTGAGCAGTTCGGGCTTGGCACGCTCGGCCGGGGTCATGGAGTTCAAGATCCCTTCCGTACGACGCAATTGCTGTTCAGCCTGACCACCTTGCAACTGAGACGCGGCTTGCGAGAACTGGGCAGGCAGTTTTTCCAGCAAGGAGCCCATATCACCCAGCTTCTTGACTTGCTGCAGCTGGTCACGGAAGTCGTTCAGGTCAAACTTGTCGCCCGATTTGATCTTGTCGGTAATCTTCTGCGCTTCGGCGATGTCGATATTGCGCTGAGCCTGCTCAACCAGCGAAACAATATCGCCCATGCCCAGCACGCGCTGAGCCATACGCTCGGGGTGGAATGGCTCCAGACCATCCAGCTTTTCGGAAACACCCACAAACTTCAGCGGCTTACCGGTGACATGACGTACGGACAAGGCCGCACCACCACGTGCATCACCATCCAGCTTGGTCAGCACCACACCCGTCAGCGGCAAGGCATCAGCAAAGGCCTTGGCCACGTTGACCGCGTCCTGCCCCTGCATGGCATCGACCACGAACAAAGTTTCAATCGGGTTCAGCAGATCGTACAGAGCGCGAATTTCGCGCATCATTTCTTCGTCAATACCCAGGCGACCGGCCGTGTCGACAATCAGCACATCAAAGTGATGACGCTTGGCGTGATCCAGGGCATTACGAGCAATGTCGGCCGGTTTCTGGCTGGGATCGGAGGGCAGGAACTCGACGCCCACCTGGGCGGCAACGGTTTTCAGCTGCTCGATAGCGGCTGGACGATACACGTCGGCACTGACCACCAGAACTTTCTTCTTGCCTGTCTTGCGGCCATGCTGAACGTGGCCGCCTTCGCTCAGCCATTTGGCGAGCTTACCGGTGGTGGTGGTTTTACCCGCACCTTGCAGACCGGCCATCAGAATAATCGCGGGTGGCTGAGCCGCCAGGGACAGCTCACTGGCGTTGTCACCCAGGTCTGCGCCCATCAGATTGGTCAGCTCCTGGTGAACAACACCCACCAGTGCCTGGCCAGGATTCAAGCTGTCGGCAACTTCAACACCAAGTGCCTTTTCTTTGACCCGTGCGACAAACTCGCGCACGACGGGCAAGGCCACGTCCGCTTCCAGCAAAGCCAGACGCACTTCCCTCAACATATCCTGAGTATTGGATTCGGTCAGACGAGCCTGTCCGCGCATGGTTTTCACCACACGCGACATACGCTGGGTCAGATTTTCAAACATAGGACTGGGTTCGCTTAAACTAGGTTATCGTGTGGTCTACGAATAAGAATAAAATGGCCACTTGAGGTACGCCCCGTACCGTTTTTCAGGAAATCCGGGACTTATGTCTGCAAGTATTGTATTTCACTTGCTCGCCGCACTGGCGTACATCGTGCTGTCGATCTCGCTCTGGCGTCCGTTGACTCGCGGCAGCACCCGAACCGTACTGAACGCCCCCAGCCGGGTGGCCTTGCTCTGCGCCATCATTGTGCACGGAGCGGGCCTGCTACTGACTATTGTGCTGCCTCAGGGGCTGCATCTGAGCTGGGCACTGGCCCTGTCAGCGGCAATCTGGCTGGGCATGGTGGTGTTCTGGTTCCAAAGCCTGTATCTGCGTCTGGACAGCCTGCTGCTCATTCTACTGCCTGCAGCCACAATCGTCAGCCTGCTGGCCATGGCCTTTCCCGAAGGCCATATCGTCAACCATGTCGGCAATGAATGGCTACGTATTCACTTGATGATTGCGCTGGTCGCCTATGGGCTTAGTACCGTGGCGGCTTTGCACGCCGTCTTGATGACGGCTCTGGACCGTCAGTTGCACCGCCCTATTCTTCATCAGGAGCAACGCGGTTTGTTCAGCCGGGTTCTGGACACCATGCCGCCCCTGCTGGTGCAAGAGGAGCTGCTGTTTCGCCTGATCCGTGTCTCTTTCGTAATTCTGACCTTCACGATTCTGAGCGGTGCCGCCGTCTCCATGGCGATAGACGGTAAATTTTTGCCCGCCGACCACAAAACTGTCTTTACCTTGCTATCCTGGGTTACATTTGGTGGCTTATTATGGGGTCGAAAACAGTATGGATGGCGTGGTCGCGTTGCCTTGCGCTGGACCTTAGCCGGTTTTGCCTTCCTGCTGCTGGCCTATACAGGCAGCCACTTTGTACTAGACGTCATCTTGCAACGAGGGAAAATTGGGTAAAGTCTTATTTTGGGTTGTCGCCATCCTGGCGGCCATGATCATTGCCCGCATCGTGTCGCAAAACAAGGCCCGCAAGCGCAATCCACCCAATCCCACCATGCGTCCCCCGCGCAAGCAAGGCGCTGCTGAAGAAATGGTCCGTTGTGCACACTGTGGGATTTATCTGCCACGCTCCGAAGCCTTGATGAGCAATCATCACACCTGGTGCAGCCTGGAACACGCCAAGCGCGGCCCACGCAGTTAACGCCATGGCCCGCATGCACCACGCTTACGACCTGGACCGACAGGGCTGGCTGAAACCTCATGCCAATGTCTTGCGCGCCCTGTCACCCAATCAGGATGACCGCCCCGAGGGCGACACCCCGACCTTGCTGGTGCTGCACAATATCAGCCTGCCACCGCAAGAGTTCGGCGGCCCCTACATTCGGGATTTTTTTCAAAACAAGCTGGATATCAGCGCCCACCCCTGGTTCGAGAACATCCGGGACCTGAAAGTTTCGGCCCACTTTCTGATCCAGCGCACTGGCCACATCATCCAGTTTGTTCCCACTACCCGCCGCGCCTGGCATGCGGGTGTGTCGCGCTTTGAAGACCGCGAGCGCTGCAATGATTTCTCCATTGGCATTGAGCTGGAAGGCAGCGATTTCGAGCCATTCACAGAAGCGCAGTACCGGGAGCTATCCCGCCTGAGCCGCGCCTTACGTATGCGCCATAACTTGCGCGCCGTACGTGGCCATGAGCACATCGCTCCGGGGCGCAAGACAGATCCGGGCCCTTTCTTTGATTGGGAACGGGTGAAGCGGGAACATGGCTGGCCCAAAGAAACATTGCCGGAACAAGAGTTGGGACCAAAGCAAAGACAAGTGCCAGATCAAGACCGATAAAGTAGTTCAGGGCCAATATCGGCCAAGGTATTGCAGCCGGTCAGCGCCATCGCCACTTCCAGCTCCGCCCGCAAAATATGCAGGACATGAGCAACACCGGCCGCTCCTGCAGCGGCCAGACCATAAATATAGGGACGGCCAATCATCACGGCTGTTGCTCCCAGCGCCAATGCCTTGAGCACATCTGTTCCGCGACGAATACCGCCATCCATCAGGACCGGCACCCTGCCCTGCACGACCTGACAAACCTGAGCCAAGACATCCACAGAAGTGGGGGCACCATCCAAGGTTCGCCCACCGTGATTGGACACAACAATCCCGGCAACCCCCATCTCCAGGGCTCGCTGAGCATCACAGGGTCGCATGATTCCCTTCACCCAAACAGGCAAAGGACAGTTCTGCACCAGCCAGGCCAGATCATCCCAAGTCGGGGCCGTATCTAGCAAACCACTGCCAAACAAAGGACTGGTGCCTGCTGCGCCTAAAACCGCCTGCTGCGTTGGGGCACCCCGCAAATTCACGGCATCCACACCTGCGGGCAAGGCAAAGCCCGCACGCTGTTCCTGATTACGCACACCATTGACCGCAGCATCCACTGTCAGCATCAGCGCGGTATACCCTGCCGCTTCAAGCCGCCCCAGCAAATTCAGAGTAAATGCGCGATCCCTTTGCCAATACCACTGCGCCCACAAGGGGGCATGCGCCTGTGCGGCAATCTCTTCAAAGGAATGACTGGACTGCATGCTAATTACACTGGTCGCTCCCATCGCACCCGCGCCCAACACACTGGCCAATTCACCATCAGGGTGAGCCAATCGCTGATAAGCCACGGGAGCCAGAAGAATCGGGTAGTCCATGGACTGCCCTTGCAGCGTCAAACAGGTGGAAGGCTGATCAAACGTGCTTAAAGCAGCAGGCCATAAGCCCCAGCGCCCGAAGCTGGCCAGGTTGTCTTGCAGCGTCAGCTCATCCGCCGCCCCTGCACTGAAGTAAGCCCAATCCTGCGCACGCATACGCTGACGGGCATACGGTTCGTAATCCGTCAGACAGGCAATCTGAGCTGGAATGCTACTGAGCGGGGGCAGTCGTTCTTGGGACATGGTCAATCAAGCTCCAGGCGATCAGACATCGCTCCATTCACGCAGCAAATTATGATAAATCCCCGTCAGGCGTGATAGCTCCTGGGCATCCGCATTCTGCTTGGCCAGTTGTTGAATGCTCTGATCCAGCTCCCATAGCAACTTGCGTTGATGCGCATGGCGCACCATGCTTTGCGTCCAGAAAAACGAGGCATAGCGCGTTCCTTTAGTGACAGGCTGGACGCGATGCAGACTCGTTCCGGGATACACCACCATATGTCCTGCAGGCAGCTTGATGGACTGCGTGCCGTACACATCCTCGATGATCAGCTCTCCACCTTCGTATTCATCGGGATCGCTGAAAAACAAGGTCGTGGACACATCCGTACGCAAGCGCTGAGCCGTGCCAGGAACCGTAAAAATCGCGTTATCAATGTGCTTGCCGTACTCCCCGCCACCCTCGTAACGATTAAAGCGTGGCGGCAGCATACGCAGGGGCAAAGCAGCGGCAATAAAGCCGCTGTGCTGACCCAGTACGTGCATCAGAAACTCGCCCATCTGGCGAGACACTGCTGCATCCAGAGGCAGTTGCAGGTTCCGTTTGCTGTGCTGGGCCAGATAACCCGCCGTCGCACGCCCATCCTCCCACTGCGCCTGCTCCAGGGCCTGGCGACAGTCTCGCAATTGCTCAGCGTTGAGAACGTCCGGGATAGTAATCAGCATGGGATACCTGCAAGAACAAAAAAGCACAAAGTCGTACAAGAAGCAGACAGGCCGCCTCAAGAGGGCGGCCCATCCGACTTTACACTACAAGCTGCAGCTTACTCGAAGCGGTAAGAGGCATTGAACATGTAGGAGCGGCCTGGGCCGACGTTGGCAAAAATACCAACGTGAGAGGCATCATACATGCGCACATTGCTGATGTTGTTGACGTTGAACTGGAAGGACACGTTCTTGTTCAGGTCGTAGCGCGCCATCGCATCGTAACGCCAGTAAGAAGGCAGTTTCAATTGGTTGGCGTCATCCACAAAGCGCTTGCCTACAAATGTGGCACCTGCGCCCAAGGTCAACTCGGGCATGATTTTGTAGGTTGTCCAGATATTGAAGCTCTGCTTGGAGATGAACTTCATCTGGTTGCCGTCAAAGACATTGTCTTTGTTGCGGTACTTCTTGATCTTGGGATCCAGGTAGGTGTAGCCAGCCCACAGATTCCAGTTAGGGGTAATTGCACCAGCCGCGCCCAACTCCAGACCACGCACACGATTGCTGCCACTCAAGGACACGTCACCGGTCAACGGATCAGTAGAGCGAGCATCTTTCTTGTCGGTCTGGAAAATGGCCGCTGTCAAAGACAACTTCTCGTCAGCCACATCCCACTTGGTCCCCAGTTCCCAGCTGTAGCTGCGCTCTGGCTTCAAGTCACGAATTGCTGCTCCGCCTGCCGGGCCATCTGCACCACCGGCCTGCCCCAGGTTTTCACCCGTAGGATTTGAAGATGTACCGTAGCTCAGATAAATGGAACCATTTTGTGCGGGTTTGTAGACCACGCCCAACTGATAGTTCCACATATCGTCTTTGCGAGACTCTTTGGTGTTGTCGGCTTCAAAGCGATCAAAGCGCAAACCACCATTGATCATCCACTGATCATTCAAGGTCACAGTGTCAAAGATGTAGGCCGAACGGGTCTTGATATCGCCGGTTTTGGTCTTGGGACCGTACTGCAGCGAATAGTTGTACTGTCGATTAGGGTTCGGGTCGTAGAACGAGTCAGTATCACGGCCTGGGCCACCCGTCATCGCTTTGTTGTGGATTTCCTCCTTACTGATTTCCACACCTGCAACGATGTCATGCTTGATCGAACCAGTATTAAAGCTGCCGTAGACATCTGTCTGGTTCAGCAGAGACTCTGCAACACGGTAGTTCGTCCGATCATCGCGGCGAAACTGCAAGCCAGCACCTTCCGTCGCGCAAGCCCCACCTGCACCTGCGGCGCAGTTATCAAAAGACGGACGCGTCATCAGATAGTGATTCAGAGTCTTGCTGTAACGCGTGACGTTACGCACCGTGAAACGATCATTCAGATCATGTTCGACGCTGGCCGAAGCGGTATCGGCAATGTACTTGCGAAAGTCCACATTGCGGCGACCGTAAAAGTTATCGCGGTCCGCTTCCAGTGGGGTGACGCGATCCGGATTGGCAGCATTCTTGAAAGGAAAGCCCAAGTCCGGCATGTCCTTGTTCTCAAGACGCGAGTAAGACAAGGTCACACGCGTTGGCGTACCCAAACCAAAGGCGATGGAAGGAGCAATGCCCCAGCGATCAATCTTTACACCATCGCGCCCTGCCACTTCGCCGCCCATACGCATCAGATTCAGACGGATGGCGCCGGTATCCGAGAAAGCGTAGTTACCGTCAGCAGTCAGACGATATTGATCAGACGTGCCATAGCCCGCTTCCACCTGGAAGAAGTCTTTCAGCTTGGGAGACTTGGTCACCAGGTTCAGGCTGCCGCCGGTACCGCCACGGCCGGTATAAGCCGAGCTGGGACCTTTCAAGACTTCAACCGATTCCAGGTTGAAGGTCTCGTGCGAGCCACGGGAATAGTCGCGCACACCGTCGATAAAAATATCGGTACTGGCTTCGTAACCCCGGATAAAGGGACGGTCACCCATAGGCGTGCCTCCTTCGCCCGATCCCAGGGTAATGCCAGGAGTCGTACGCAACACATCTTGCAGCGACGTTGCGCCACGGTCCCTGATCACCTCCTCCGGGATCACGGTGATGGAACGCGGGGTGTTAAGCAATGTCTCGGAAAACTTCACCGATTGCGCTTTATGCGCTTGAAAACCATCAATGCCATTAGCATCCGTCGTGCCTTGAACTTTGATGGATTGCAGCTCGGTCACGCCTGGATTGGCGGTTTGAGCAATTGCAGGAGTTGTCAGAGCAGCAAACAATGCTGCGGACAAAACCGTCTCGGCGAACCGACGAGGCGGCAGGGTGGAAACAAACAACATCACCAGCTCCATGTGGTAGTTATCGCTCTTTTTTGGGGCAGTGCCATCGAATCAAGTCCGATCGCTCGCTATTAGCGATGTTTCGCTGCCAGATAAGCGCTTTTAAAGGAAGCGGTAATATTAATCATTCTTATTATGAAGTCCATCCATATCCTGCGATTTCCTGAAATTTGACTCAAAAACCGCGTTTTTGTCCTTACATTGTGGCGTCCATACATCGTATTACGATCAATTCTCATTAAGATGGACAAAAAATAAAAAATCGCTTAGCCACAAACGTTTGTTTAGCCCCTTATCTTCCTGCTTCTCCCCTTAGTCCTCTGCCAATGGACGCAAAAAAGCCTTGATCTTACAAATGAAGATCAAGGCTATGAGGCTAAACGATTGCTGACTCCACCCAGAGGCAGAGCCAGCAAGATTCAGGTTTACAGATTCAACAGCAAACGGTTCACACGCTTCACAAAACTGGCGGGATCCTGCAATGCGGCACCCTCGGCCAGCATGGCTTGTTCCAGCAGCAACTGTGCCCACTCACCAAAAGCCTCGTCGTCAGCGGCCTGGACTTTGGCGATCAAGGCGTGCTCCGGGTTGATTTCCAGAATCGGCTTGACCTCGGGAGCTTCCTGGCCAGCGGCTTGCAGCATACGCAGCAGGTGCGGGCTCAGCTCGTTGGCATCGACCACCACGCAAGCGGGGGAATCGACCAGGCGGGCAGTAATGCGCACTTCCTTGACCTTCTCGCCCAGTGTGGTTTGCAGGCGCTCGACCAGAGGTTTGAAGGTCTCAGCCACTTCGGCCTGATGTTTCTTTTCTTCCTCGTCCGCCAGCGAATCCAGGTCCAGGCCACCCTTGGCCACGGATACCAGTTGCTTGCCTTCAAATTCGCGCAAGTAAGACAACATCCACTCGTCCACACGGTCGGACATCAACAGCACTTCGATGCCTTTCTTGCGGAATACTTCCAGATGCGGGCTGTTAGATGCAGCGGCAAAAGTGTCAGCCGTGACGTAGTAAATCTTGTCCTGACCTTCTTTCATGCGACCGATGTAGTCGTTCAGGGACACGGTCTGGGCCGAACCTTCCTGATTCGTGGAGGCAAAGCGCAGCAAGGCAGCGATACGGGCCTGATTGCCCATGTCTTCGCCAGTGCCTTCTTTCAGGACCTGGCCGAACTGGTTCCAGAACTCGGCATATTGCTCGGGTTGGTTCTCGGCCAGATCTTCCAGCAAGGACAGGATGCGCTTGGCACTACCCTCACGGATGGCACGCACATCACGGCTTTCTTGCAGGATTTCACGCGAAACGTTCAGTGGCAAATCAGCCGAATCGATGACGCCGCGCACAAAGCGCAGGTAAGCAGGCAGCAGCTGCTCGGCGTCGTCCATGATGAACACGCGTTTCACGTACAGCTTCACACCACGGCGAGCATCGCGATCCCACAGATCGAAAGGAGCTTGCTTGGGTACGAACAGGAGCTGGGTGTATTCGCTACGACCTTCGACCCGGTTGTGTGTCCAGGCCAGAGGGTTCTCGTAATCGTGAGCGATATGCTTGTAGAACTCCTGGTACTGCTCGTCGGTGATTTCCGACTTGGAGCGTGTCCACAAGGCGCTGGCCTGGTTCACGCTTTCCCACTCGTCCTGCTTTACTTGTTGCTGCTTTTCTTCGTCCCACTCTTCCTTGCGCATTTGCACGGGCAAGGAGATGTGATCGGAGTAGCGACGCAGCACGTTGCGCAGTCGCCAGCCGTCCAGGAAATCGTCCTCGCCTTCACGCAGGTGCAAGGTGATGGTGGTTCCGCGCTCGGCTTTTTCAGCGGCGGCAATGGTGAACTCGCCTTCACCGGCGGACTCCCACAGCACGGCTTCCTGATCGCTACCGGCACGACGTGTCAGCACGGACACTTTATTGGCCACGATAAAGGAGGAGTAAAAGCCCACGCCAAACTGACCAATCAGTTGAGTGTCTTTTTGCTTGTCGCCCGTCAGTTGGGAGAAGAACTCTTTGGTGCCCGAGCGAGCAATGGTGCCCAGGTTGGCAATGGCTTCATCACGGGACATGCCAATGCCGTTGTCGGAAATGGTGATCGTGCGCTGGTCCTTGTCGAACTCCACGCGGATACGCATTTCTGGGTCGCCTTCCAGCAAAGCTGGATTGTCGATAGCCTCAAAGCGCAGTTTGTCACAGGCATCCGACGCATTGGATACCAGCTCACGCAGGAAAATCTCCTTGTTGCTGTACAAGGAGTGAATCATCAAATGCAGTAATTGTTTGACTTCAGCCTGAAAACCCAAGGTTTCGGACGTATTCGCAGTGTCAGTCTGGCTCATGGTGAAAAAGCAAAAAAATGGGTTGATTGCCGCACGCCAAAGCGCGCCCTATTGCAGACAGATAGGGACGACCCACCATATTTCAAGAGACGGATCAGGCCGCCGGCCCGGATGTCAGGGCAATGACTCCGCTGATCATGATGGCGCAACCGAGCAAACTCCAGACATTGGCCTTTTCGCGCAGGACGACCATACCCAATATGGTGCCGGCCATCATGGACATTTCACGGGCGGGAGCCACCATGGACAAGGGTGCGCCCATACTTAATGCCTGCAAGACCAGGATGTAGGACATGGGCGATAACAAACCCACTGCAGCCGCCAGTTTCCAATAAGGTTTGAACTTGACGAAGCCTGCCCGCCCCCGCTTGGCGATAAAAGGGGCCAGCATCCCCAGGCGCAACACATTGCTGAACCAATCCAGCAGGAATGGCGAGATCAGCAGCACCTTGACGCCATAGGCATCGACCACGGTATAGGCCGCAATCAGAATCCCGGTCTGCATGCCCCAACGCACACCCGTCAGCGCTGCAGGGCTGAAAAAACGGCGCAGTCGACCTTGCGTGGCGATCAGCAAAATCCCCATCACGACCAGCAAGATGCCGAGCACTCCCAAAGGACGCACAGGCTCGCCCAGCAGGATAAAAGCACCAATGGAAGAGAGCATGGGGCCCGTACCACGGGCAATGGGATACACCACGGACAGGTCTGCAACCTGATAGCCTTTTTGCAAACTCAGGCTATAGCACATGTGCAGCAAGGCACTAAGCACCAAACAGGTAATGGTCTCGCTGGTCCAGGGCATATTGCCTTGCGTAAAGACCACCCATAGCGTGATGGGGAAATAAAACAGAATGGCAAAAAAGGAATAGGCGAATACGAAATGCGCCCCTGCCATCGCCGCCCGTTTAGAGAGCAAGTTCCAACCCGCATGAATGAACGCAGCACACACCACCAACAACAAAGCGGTCCAGGACATGAGGGCTTCCACCAGCAAATAGCAAAAGAAAAACTATACGCCCCCTTCAAGGGGGAGGCCAGCCAATCACGGGCCTTTCAACGTCCCATGACAAATAAGAGACAGTACTGGACAATTCAAACATCAAGGTATGATGTTCGACACGTATTTTGATATGGAGCCGATCATGAGCACCCTGCTGTATGTTGATTTTCCTTACCCCGGCCCTTGGGGCTCAGAGATGAGCGAAGCCATGCAAGAACTGGCGCAATCCATCTGCCTGGAACCTGGCTTGATCTGGAAAATCTGGACCGAGAATAAAGAACAGTCCAAAGCAGGTGGCGTGTATCTATTCAGCGATCAAGCCAGCGCGCAGGCGTATCTGGAGATGCACAGCAAACGGCTCAACAGCTTTGGCATCACCGGCATTGATGCGCGCTTTTTTGATGTGAACCAGCCGCTGACAGCTATCAATTCCGGTCCCTTGTCAGCCAAATAAAACACAGACAACAGACGCAAGAAAACCCGCCTGCATATCAGCAAGCGGGCTTCCATATCGATGCTTAGGCAGTCAGCTCAACGGCCTTGAAATCCACCGGAACCTCCAGCGCATTGTTGATGTAGTTGGTGAACAGGTTCAAGGCAGTCACACCGACCAGTTCCACCACCTCACCTTCGGAAAAGCCGGCATCGCGCACGGCTTGCACATCGGCAGCCGAAACTTGCCCACGCTGATCCACCAGCTTGAGCACAAATTTCAAAGCGGCGGCGGTACGCGGGTCATCCGACTGACCACGCTGAGCCTGGGCCAGTGTCTCCGGACTTAGGCCAGCATTGGCACCCAGCACATTATGGGCAGCCAAGCAGTATTCGCAACGATTACGGTCGGCAATGGCAACCGCCAATTGCTCGCCCAATTTCGCACCCAGCTTGCCACCGGCAAAGGCACCGAAAGAGCCCCACATGCTGCGCAAGGCGGCGGGCGAATTGGACACCATACGGAACATGGCAGGCACGCTGCCACCAAAGGCTTTTTGAATTTCCTGCAAAGCAGGCTGGCTGGCGGCGGGAGCTTGAGCAACGTCGGGCAATGTAAGACGGGACATGATGATCTCCTGGTGAAGTAGGCCGGGGTGGCCGGAAAAAGCTTGCAGGGATAGTGTCTCGCCAAGATCAAGATCATTGGATAAGATTAGTCCCGACAACTTACCTTTTCATCCAGATGAGGATGTTTTCATGAACCTGGATCGCCTCTCCCTTCTGCTGGAACAATTCCGTGTTCGGGCTCATTTGTTCTACAACGGCTCTTTGTGTGGCGTAACCCGCTTTGCGGCCCAACCCGGACGGGCCTTCTTGCACATTCTGCGACGCGGCCAGTTAAGCGTGCGCCACGATCCGCGCGATCCCGTGCCGGAAGTCCTGACCATTGACCGCCCCAGCCTGCTGTTCTACCCCCGTCCGCTGGAGCACGCTTTTTACGATCTACCCAATGAAGGCTCGGATTTCACCTGTGCCACCCTGGATTTTGATGGGGGTGAGCATCATCCCTTGGCCCGCTCCCTGCCCGATCTGATTATTGTGCCGCTGGAAGAAGCGGCCGGCCTTGAACAGGCACTGGGCCTGCTCTTTGCAGAAACGGAGTCCGTGCGCTGCGGCCATCGCCTACTAGCAGACCGTCTGTTCGAGATCGTGTTGCTGCAATTGCTACGCTGGCTGTTTGACCATCCTGATCGTTGCGAGATTCCCGTAGGCCTGTTCCGAGGTTTGTCACACCCACCCATCGCGCGCGCACTGCTGGCGATTCAGGCCGATCCCGGTCGGGACTGGACCGTGCAATCACTGGCACAGGAAGCCAAGATGTCGCGCAGCGCCTTTGCCGTGCAATTCAAGCACTGGGTGGGCGACACACCGGCAGACTATCTGGCCCAATGGCGCCTGTCGCTGGCCTGCCAGCGGCTGGCACAAGGCCAGTCTGCCAAACGTATTGCTCTGGATCTGGGCTACGCCAACCCCTCTGCCCTGTCCCGCCTGTTTCGGCAGCGCACGGGACAATCCATGCGGGAATGGTTGGCTGCCCGCCAATCAACTTGAGCGATTCTGTTCCAGCACCGCCAGAAAATTCACCAAGGCCGGGTTGGTATTGTCCGAGACATAAGCACTCATCAGCTCAGCCGCAATATCGTCTGCATCCAGCAAAGGCAGATACTCCAAGGTATCGGTGCGCAAGCGCGCCAGGGAAGCGGGAACAATAGCTGGAGCAATGCCCGCTTCAACCATGACCAGCACCGTGGGCACCATGCTTTCCTGTGCAAAGCGCGGCAGGCAGCCTGAGCGCTGCAGCATGCGCTGCTGCAAGAGATGAAAGTAACGCGACTGTTGCCGCGAATACGCCACCATTTCGTAAGAGAAAGCCTGGTGCAAGGTCAGCCCCTGACTATGCTCCTGAGCACGTGGATCATCCCGCCTGACGACAAACATCATGGGTTCGGACTCCACCAGTTGCGGGTTCAAATCGGGCACGGCAAAGGAAGGCCGAATCAAAGCCACATCCACCCGGCGCTCGTAAAGAGCCGCAGGCATATCGCTGGAGTTCATCTCGTAGATCTGTATATCCACCTGCGGGAAGTCCTGTCGAAAGCGATACAAATGCTTGGATACCCCCGCATAGGCGCTGCTGGGGGTCAGGGCTATGCGCAACATGCCAGTCTCGCCTCTATGCACTTGCTGTACCGCTTGCAAGGTCTGCTCCAGTTCGTTGCCGATCAAGCGCAGGCGGCGCTGCAACTCCGCTCCCGCCGCCGTCAATTGCACCGTGCGTGTGGTGCGGATAAACAAGGTCGCCCCTACCTGCTCTTCCAGCCTGCGTATGGCCTGACTCAAGGGCGGCTGGGTCATGAACAAACGCTGGGCTGCCCGGCCAAAGTGCAGCTCTTCCGCCACCACCAAGAACATCTCGCTTAATTTGGAGTCCAGCATATGCCCGCCAATTAGGTTAGAAAAAAGATCAATAACGATTATTTTTAATATTAGACAACATAATTAGCTCTTACTACCATCCGTCCTGACACTTATCAAAAACAGGGCCATACTGCACGTCACTGCGAATATTGGCCCAACGCAGGAGATAGACATGACGGTATTCAAGCATCGCGCCCCTTTACTGAGTGGCCTGCTCACACTGACTTTGTTGGGTTCCGGTTCGGCCATGGCCGACGCGGCTTACCCTTCGCAGCCCATTACGTTTGTGGTGCCCTACGCTGCAGGTGGCAGCTCGGATACCCGCTCGCGCATGCTGGCTCAAAAAATGAGCGACAGCCTGGGCGTGACCATTGTGGTGGAAAACAAGCCCGGTGCCAGCGGTAATATCGGCACCAGCATGATTGCGCGCGCCAAGCCCAACGGCTACACCATCGGCCTGGGCAACTTTGGCCCCATGTCGGTGAACAAGGCGCTGTACGGCAGCAACCTGCCTTTTGATCCTGAACAGGATTTGCAGCCCATCGCCCTGATCGAACGCGGTGCCATGGCACTGGGTGTAAACAGCAACTCGCCCTACCAGTCTCTGGCTGATCTGGTCGCCGACGGTAAGAAGAACCCCGAAAAACTCGACTACGCCTCGACTGGCGCTGGTGGTGCCTCGCACTTGCTGACTGAACAGTTCAAGGCCACCTCCGGCTTTGACGCCGTACACGTGCCTTACCGTGGTGGCGCTCCTGCATCGAACGACCTGCTGGCCGGCAACATCTCCTTCTATCTGGAATTGGCCAGCCTGTTCCTGCCCCACATGCAAATCGACAACCCACGCCTGCGCGTACTGGGCGTGACCTCGGAAGAGCGTCTGAAAGCCATGCCTGACACCCCCACCTTCAAAGAACAAGGCGTGGATCTGGTGGCATCGAACTGGTTTGGCGTGATTGCCCCCGCCGGCTTGCCTGCTGATGTACTGGAAAAACTGAACAAGGCTGTCAACGACGCCCTGAAAGACCCCGACTACCGTCAGATTGTGGAATCCCAAGGCGCGGAAGTTGTAGGTGGCACACCTGAAGAATTTACCGCTTTTGTGAAAGAAGAAACCAAACGCTGGACCACGCTGATCAAGGCACAGAACATCTCGATTCAGTAGTTCCAGTTCTCGCTTATGACTGCAAGCCCTTCCCCTCTCGCTACGCAGGACCAGGCTATCCAGGCCTGGTCCTGGCTGGCTGATCCCGCCACCTGTATCAGCACCAATCCCACTGGCCCCTTGGCGGGTTTGAGCTTTGGTGTGAAAGATGTGCTGGATGTTCAAGGCATGCCCACGTGCTACGGCGCGCATTTCCCCAACGCGCTACCGGCCGAGCGGGACGCCGCCTGTGTCGCCCTGCTGCGTCAGGCCGGTGCCATTGCCCTGGGCAAAACCGTCACCGCCGAATTTGCCTACGCAGCCCCCGGCCCCACCCGTAATCCACTGAACCTGGAGCACACGCCCGGCGGTTCTTCCAGTGGTTCGGCAGCGGCCGTAGCAGCTGGCATGGTTGATTTTGCATTGGGCACCCAAACGGGGGGCTCCATGATGCGCCCCGCTGCGTTTACCGGCATTCTGGGTTTCAAACCCAGCTTTGGCGCGGTGCATCGCAGCGGTCTTTTCCTGTTGTGCGACAGCCTGGACACGATCGGCTACTTCAGCCGGGACTTGTCCGTGCTGCGCCGCGTGGCCACTGTCCTGCAAGGCTTACCTGATAGTCGAGTCCCCACCGCGCCGCGAATTGGCGTGCTGGATGGCAAAGATCTGGGCCCGATCACACCCGCAGCACTGGCCGCGTTGGAACAAGGCTGTGAGCATCTGGAGCAACAAGGCGCCCACCTGGAGCGTCTGCCTGCGGACCCACAACTGAAAGAGCTGCTGATCCTGCAAGGCCAGATCATGGCTTATGAAATGGCCCGCAGCCTGCTACCCGTCTGGCAAGCCAGCCCGGATGCCTTGCGCCCCATTACCGTGCAAGCCATCAAACAAGGCCTGGAATTGCCTGCAGCGGATTACCACGCCTGGCAGGCGCGCCGTCGCCAATTGCAAACAGAATGGCAGGATCGTTATGGTCATTTCGACGCATTGCTAACTCCAGCGGCTCCCGGCCCGGCTCCCTATGGACTGGATAGCACTGGCTCTTCGATACTGAATCGTCCTTGGTCCTTATTGGGCTGGCCTACCTTGAGCCTGCCCGCGCCCGGTCAAAGCAGCCCACTGCCCTTGGGTTTGCAACTGATCGGACAGCCTCACCAGGACGCGGCTTTGCTCGATCTGGCATCGCTTATCTGCCCGGCTTGATGGGTCTGAAAAGCAATCAAAAGAACTACTCTGCAACAAGCTGAAATAGAGTAAACAGCAACCAGAATCATTAACAAATGCTTTAAATAACAAATATTTAGGAGTGCTTTGAGTTTTCTCAAAACACTCTTGAATATTGGCTCCGCAAACGGCCTGGCAGCGTACTAACATCAATAAGGTGTTCCCGGTGCGCTGCGTCGGTACGTTCATCACATCGCGACTACGCAGCACCCGGCTCTTTCAAACAATCCGGAAAAGACCATGCGTCGCCCTCTCTTACTGCTGCTCTCCACTTTCTTTCTGATCTGGGCTGTTGAAGCCCTGTGGCTGGCCCCCTCGCCACCGGGCGATATGCTGTGGGTGGTCCGACAAGAAGGCATGCTGTTAACCGGGATTCTGGCACTAGGCACCATGACGGCCATCATGATTCTGGCCCTGCGTCCCCGCCGTCTGGAACCCTGGTTAGGCGGCATGGACAAAGCCTACAGGTTGCATAAATGGCTGGGTATCATCGCCATTTTGCTCAGTCTGGCCCATTGGCTCAGCAAGGAATCCAAAGGTCTGATCTCGGCAGCGATCGGCACGGGCGGCCGTCTGGCCAAAACCCCGGTTCCTGAATGGGTCAGCCTGTTCAAGCCCTATGCAAAATCACTCGGTGAATGGACGTTTTACGCGCTGATTCTGATGCTGATCATTACCCTGGCGCACCGCACGATTTCCTATAAAAAGTGGTACAGCCTGCATCGCCTGATGCCAGTGGCCTATTTGATCCTGATCTTTCATGGCGTGGTACTGACGCCCCCTGCTTACTGGAGCGGTATAGGCGGCTGGGCACTGGCCATCACCATGGTGATCGGGACAGCAGCAGCCGGCATCCAGTTGCTACGCAATTTGAGTTCGGCCTACCCGCATACGGGCACCGTGATCTCCTGTACGTCACAAGGTGATGTGCTGGAAGTGCAATGCCGCATGGACCAATCCTGGCCAGGTCACCAGGCTGGGCAGTTTGCCTTTTTGCGTTTGAAGGGTGAATCCGAGTCCCACCCCTTTACCTTGTCCGATGCGGATCAGGATAACCAGATTGTGCGCTTTCATATCAAGCAACTGGGCGACTGGACCCGCAGCCTGCCCGAGCGTTTGCATGTTGGCCAGAACATTGAGCTGGACGGCCCTTATGGACGCTTCACTCAGCCGGACCGCGATGACAAGGGCATTTATATCTGGGTGGGTGCGGGTGTCGGGGCCACGCCATTTCTATCCTGGTTAAGCCAGGAACATCAGGACGGTCACGCTCCCTACGCCTATCTGCAATATGCCTGTCAGCACAGCACTGACCCATTGGCTCAGGCCTTGAGCAAGGCTGCCAAAGAGCACCCGGACGTGAATCTGGAAATTTATGCCGATGGCCGTCGCTGGACGCCCAAAGAGGTGCTGCAGCATTACCATGCCGACAAACCTCTGCATATCTGGTTCTGTGGACCGGCTGCAATGGGCCGACAGTTGCGACGTGAGCTCAAGCAAACACTGCCTGCAAAATCCTGGACCTTGCACAAGGAACACTTCCAGTTCCGCTAAGCCTTTGCTCATCCAGCAACTGGCCTTGTTTAGAAATCAGAACAAGGCCAGTTCTGCGTATGCTGAGTGCAGCAATCCAGTGCGGCTAGAACAGCCTACATATTTTGGAGAGGCGGCGTCGCCCCGAGCATAGACACAAAAAGAGTCACCAGATTGTTCTCCATGACGGCCCACTGCTCTGCAGTTTCCAACCCCATATTGTCGACCGCGCCATGCATGCCCTGGTAGATCACCCAGGCGGTCAAATCCACGTCGGCCACAGACCAGGCCCCCGCTTGCTGCCCTTCGTTCAGGATCCTGTGCAAGGGCTCGGTTACCGTATTGCGTTCGCCCTGGTAGTTGCTGCGCATATGGTCTGAAAACACCAGATCATGCATCTCCAGCGTGTCCCTATAGGCCTGAACCGAAGCGCGAATCCAGCAAGCCAGACGCTGCACCCAATCATCTTCCGGCGCCTGCTCCAGCGCCCCCTGCACCCGGTCATGAAACTGCTGGATGAACTGCTCGCGCAGGGCAGCCAGAATCTCTTGCTTGGAGCTGAAGTAGTGATAGAACAAGCCCTTGGACATGCCCGCCCGCGACACAATTTCATCCACCGGCGTGGCATCAAACCCTTGTTGCAAAAACAAGGTGGCAGCCGCCTCCAATAAGTCTCGGCGACGAACTTCAGAGGGTTGGGTACGAGGTGTTTTGGCAGCGGTCATGGATGTCAAAGTATCAGAAAAACCCCGACAAAGTGCCTCGTCGGGTGTCACCGCGCTATTTTAGCCAGCCTGTTTATTTTTCATTGACTGACAGTCAGTCAATATTTTATAGTCGTCGATAATAATTCTCATTTATCAAATATCATGACTCGCCGACTTGCTCTAACCATCGCCATTTACCTGGGGACTTTTATGGTCACCCTGGACATCAGCATCGTGAATCTTGCCTTGCCACGCATGCAACAAGCCTTGCAAACCGATATGGCCGGGCTGCAATGGATCGTGGATTCCTATGCGCTGTGCCTATCCGCCTTCATGTTGTCTGCCGGGCTACTGGGGGATCGCTACGGACGCAAGAAGAGCTGGTTGCTGGGCGTGCTGGCCTTCACCGTCGGCTCCATGATGTGCGCCTTGGCCGGTTCACTAAGCGCCCTGCTCTGGGGTCGTGTCGTGCAAGGCATGGCCGGGGCTTTACTTATTCCTGGAGCCCTGTCGATCCTGACCCACGCCTTTCCAGACCCGGCCCAGCGTGCCCGCGTCATTGGCGGCTGGTCTTCCTTCAGCGCCCTGGCTTTGGTACTGGGCCCGATTCTGGGCGGTGTGCTGGTCGATGTAGCCGACTGGCCTTCGATCTTCAGCCTGAATCTGCCACTGGGCCTGCTGACCCTGGGCTTGGGCATGTGGGGTATTCAGGAGTCGGCCAATCCCGAACACGCAGCTTTCGACCCTGTCGGCCAGTTGCTTAGCGTTATCTGGCTTGGCTCCCTGACCTATGGCCTGATCTGCGCGGGTGAGCAAGGCTGGCACGCTACCGAGACGATTCGTTCCCTGGGCGTGGCCGCGCTCACCTTCGTGGCGTTTATCTATGCCCAAACCCGTGTCGCCCGCCCCTTGCTGCCTCTGAGTCTGTTTCGGGACTACCGCTTCAGCACTGCCAATATCGCCTCCTTTGTGCTGGGCTTTGCCGCCTATAGCAATGTGTTTTTCCTGTCCCTGTTCTTCCAGAACGCCCTGGGCTGGAGTGCCACCCAAACCGGCTGGGGGCTGGCTCCCCAGTTCATTGGCATGGCTGTGCTGGCCTCCCGTTTCGGTGCCTTGAGCCAGCGCTTTGGATTGAAGCTGATCCTGACTACGGGCTTTGGCCTGATGGCTGCCGGTTCCTGGTTGATGATGTTGCTGCAACCCGGCGCTTCCTACTGGATGGCTGGTTTCGCATTGGCCGTACTGGGCATTGGCATGGGTTTGTCAGTGCCTGCGTGCAGTACCTTGGTCATGAATCTGGTGCCGCGTGAGCGTTCCGGCATGGCATCAGCCACCACCAATGCCATCCGCCAAACCGGCATGACCCTGGGCGTTGCCCTGCTGGCTTCCTTGATGAGCCAAGGAGCAGTCAGCTCCCTGTCCAGTCGTCTTGATCCGGACAATCCCATGCTGGAACAGGCACAACAAATTATCAGCTCCGGTCAGGTGAATCTGCCTGCCTCAGCAGATTCCTTGTTCTGGATGCAAGCCATCCAGCACGCCTGGGCAGACGGCTTTCACCGCGTCATGTTCTGGGCTGGATTGCTGGCCGTCTTCAGTCTGGTTCTGCTGCTGCGTCTGCGTTTGCCTCGTGTACAGGCTGCTCCTGCCGCTGCGGTGGAACTGCATTAAGCCCAGCTTTTGCAGACTGGATTTACAATAGCGCATGGACAAATTACGACTGGATAAATGGCTCTGGGCAGCGCGCTTTTACAAGACGCGCAGCCTGGCTTCCGAGGAGATCACCAAAGGGCGGGTTTTGCTGAATCAGCAAAGCACCAAGCCTGCCCGCGAAGTCTCAATCGGTGATGTGATTACCTTGCGCAAGGAGACTCCTGCCATGGAGGTTCACGTCACCGCCTTAAGCGGCGTACGTGGTCCCGCGCCGCTTGCTCGCCAGCTGTATCAAGAGACGGAAGAAAGCAGCACACGACGCGCGCAGGCCGCCGAACAACGCCGTCTGGCACCTGAACCTGCACTGGACTTTGATGCTGGACGTCCGACCAAGAAAGATCGTCGTCAGATGCAGTTGCTGCGGGGGAAATAGACCGCTCCCTGCTCGTACTTCGCGGTATAGAAAAAGCCCTGCCAAGCTGCCCTGCCTGGCAGGGCTTTTTTTATGATTCGTTCTTTCGATGAGTCTATCACCAGCGTTTCACGGCGATCTGCACAGGGACTAAAAATCCACTCCTGCTTGCCTCTTCCCCGCCGGTCTACCTGCTTATGCCGCAAGCGCCTGCACTGCTTTTGAGCACCCCACAAAACGTCTGCACTCCCGTCCGCTAAAGCATCTGCCGATGCAGAAAACCTTCAACTAAAAACCTTAAAAATAGCGCTACAAACCCTTTTTGATATATCAGATCACGCTTTTATATATCAATGAAATCAAGGGTTTACACCATTGATCGCGCTTGCAACAAAACGCTATAAACCTAAAACAATTACATGCAAACGCATTCAAAAAAATGCAAGGAGACAGAAAAATGAAAATCACGGCAGTACGCGCGATTCCCTTGAACGTGCCTTTTCAGTTCGATAGCGCAGGCATCAAAAAACCCACGAATCTGGCTATCTGCCATGTGGAAATCGAGACCGATGAAGGCATCACCGGCTATGGACTTAGCGCCATTACCGAAGAGCACCCTGTTGCCAGCACGATCAACGATATTCTGGCCAGCGACCTGATCGGGCAAGACCCCTTGAACACCGAGCGCTTGTGGGATCGCATGTACTGGAACGTGTGCCCTCGTGGCCAGACGGGCTATGCCATGCACGCTATCTCTGCGTTGGACATTGCCTTGTGGGACATCAAGGGTAAAGCCCTGGGTCTGCCCGTATGGAAACTGCTGGGGGGCGCTCGTGAAAAAGTCCCTGCCTACGCGACCTTCGGCTTTGCTTTCCTGGGCGAAGAAGAGTTGGTTAAAGTTGCGCGCGACTGCGTGGATCAAGGCTTCAAGGGCTTGAAGATGGTGGTAGGCCATCATGGCTTGCAACGTCGCGACGAACCCCGTCCCCTGGCCGACCTGATCCGCCAGGACATGCGCCGCATGAGCCTGGTACGAGAGGCCATCCCCGCCGACATTCCGCTGTACATCGACGGCAATTGCAGCCTGGACTATGTACACGCCAAAGCCATCGCCCGCCATGCCCGCGATCTGGACGTCGGCTTTTTTGAAGAACCCATCACCCAGAACGACACAGGCCGCTTGCGCGAATTGCGTCAAAGCACTGGGATCACCATTGCCGCTGGTCAAAACGAAGGCCAGTCCTACCGCTTTCGGGATCTGTTGATGCAGCAGGCTGTCGACATTCTGCAGCCCAACGTGCTGATTTCTGGAGGTTTCACCCAGTCCCGCAAGATCTTCGCTCTGGCGGAAAGCTTTAACGCGTCCGTCGCCAATGGCGGGGCGTTCCCCTCCCACAACGGTCACCTGCACTGCGGATTGCTCAATGGCGGCGATGTGGAATGGCACCTGGCCGCCAGCGCCATGATGGCCGAGATCTACACCGGCCTGCCTCAGCCCGAACAAGGCTGGCTGCGCATGCCCGACGCCCCCGGCCTGGGGCTGACACCACGACAAGATCAAATCGACAAGCTGCGCAGCAACCCCGGCAGCCTGGGCTCCGGCAAAGGCTGAAACCGACGACTACCGAGGAGGTAAAAAAACATGAAACCCTGGTCCCGTGTTGTACTTGCCCTCAGTTTTATCTTTGCTGCCGCGCCCCAAATCTGGGCAGCTCCCCCCGCCTGGGCCGAACGCCCGGTGCGACTGATCGTCCCTTCTGCCGCGGGTGGTTCGGGCGACACCCTGGCTCGTCCTCTGGCCGAAGCTCTGGGCAATGAAATAGGTCAAACCGTTGTTGTAGAAAATAAAGGAGGTGTAGGCGGCGTGCTGGGTGCCAGCATGGTGGCCAACTCCAGCCCCGCCGACAATCAGCTCTTGTTTGGTGCCGTGCATCACATGATTGCACCTGCCGTGTTGAAGAACTTCCCCTACGACACACGCAAGGACCTGAAAGCCGTCACCCTGATTGCCGCCATGCCCAATGTGCTGGTGGTGAACGCCAATTCGCCCTATCACAGCGTGGACGACCTGCTGGCCGCCGCCAAGCAAGGGGCTGGCGTGAACTATGGCACCAGTGGCGTAGCCACCATGCTGCATCTGATGGCCGGCAAGCTGGAAAAAAAATCCGGCACCACCATGACCGCCGTGCACTACAAAGGCAGCGGCCCGGCTGTCATGGCGCTGATCAGTGGCGATCAAGTGGACTTCATGTTCGAGACCATGCCGTCGGCCGTGGCACAGATACGCAATGGCCGCCTGCGCGCCCTGGCCGTATCCAGCCCGGAACGCGCTCCTGCCTTGCCGGATGTTCCCACGCTGAAAGAACTGGGCATGGATGAGATCAGTGCCCAGACCTGGTACGGGATTTTCATGCAAGGCGATGTACCGGATGCCACCGTGCAAAACGTGGCAGACAGCATCCATCGTGCCTTGAATACCGACAAGATCAAGGAAATCTGGGAAGGGAACGGCGCGACCCTGGTCACCAACAGCCCAGCCGAGTTCACGGTCTATGTGGATCAGCAGCTGAACTATTGGGCCGACTCGGTCAGTGATCTGGGGCTGAGCAACTTCTAACTTTAAAAACTGCAATTCACCTTCAGGGCTGCCACTGGCAGTCCTTTTTCTTGAGCCTGTCCTGCCCCTGCTGCTTCGCGTTATGCTGTGGCACCATCTACAGCAAACCATAGCCATGTCCAGCCTGTTTCATCCCTTTGAAGAGCTTGCCACCCAACTCCTGCCCCACAGCAGCACCAGTCACAACGACGGCTCCCACGACCAAACGCACTTGCAGCGCGTCTGGAAGAACGTCTGTGCGATTCAGGAAAAAGAAGGTGGGGATCTGCGGATTTTGCTGGCAGCAACGGTGCTGCACGACTGCGTGGCGGTAGAGAAGAATTCGCCATTGCGCTCTCGTGCTTCCACCCTGTCGGCGGAGCAGGCACGACACATTCTGACCAGGCTGGGATGGTCAGAGCAGGACTGTGAAGCCGTGGGCCAAGCAATTCAAAGCCACAGCTTTTCAGCAAACATCCCGCCCGTCAGTCTGGAGGCCCGCATCTTGCAGGATGCAGACCGGCTGGATGCCATTGGCGCTTTAGGGATAGCTCGCTGCTTCTATACAGCGGGGCGAATGGGCTCCAGCTTGTATGAGCCGGAAGACCCAAAAGCAGAGACTCGTCCTCTGGATGACAAGCGCTACGCGCTGGATCACTTCCCGGCCAAATTATTCAAATTGGCCGAGGGTTTTCAGACTGAACGGGGGCAAGCAATCGCGCGTGAGCGACACGCGCGGATGGAACGGTTTATAGAGGAAATGCTGGGGGAGCTGTAATCCCTAGCCCCTTTTACAACTCCGTATATTTCTTGTTCGTCCCCCGCACTTTGTCAGCGGGGTATTTCCGGGCGTTTTTTACCAGCTTGTTGGTAACAGCCTCATTCATATCCACACCCAGAACGAAGGCCAGACGGCTCAGGTAGATTTGCACGTCAGCCAGTTCATCGCGCACGGCTTCAGCAGTTTTCGGGTCTTTGCCTGCTTCGCGGGACTGGTCTTCTGTCAGCCATTGGAAGATTTCGATCAGCTCGCCCACTTCGTTGGTCAGGGCCATGGCCAGATTTTTGGGGCTATGGAACTGGTCCCACTCACGCTCGCGGGCGAACTGGGCGACGGCCTCGTTCAGGCCAGTCAAATTCATCAAGGGGCGTTTTGAGTCTGTCATTACGTACTTCACTCTAAAAATTTCAATCCAGCGACAGACTCACACAAGGGCCGGGGGGATGGCAAGTCTGTTTACGATCTCGCAGCCGTTTGCAGGCTCATCATCAGGCGGTCCAATGCGTTGGCAAACTCACGCCGGTCGGCCTGGCTAAAGGGGGCCGGGCCTCCGATATCCACTCCAGTGCTACGCAGCTCTTCCATCATGTCGCGCATGGCCAGGCGCTCGCCTATGCTGTTGGCGTCCAGGCGTTCGCCCCTGGGTGTCAGGACCAGAGCTTTACGCTCCAGCACCTGGGCAGCCAGAGGGATATCGGCAGTAATCACCAGATCTCCCACGCTGGCGTGCTGGACGATGTAGTCGTCCGCCACGTCAAAGCCCCGTGCCACCTGCACCGCCCTCAACCAGGGCGATGGCGGGGTGCGCAGCATCTGATTCGCCACCAGGATCACATGGCGACTCCAGCGCTGCCCGGCGCGGTACAGAATCTCTTTGATGACTACGGGACAAGCGTCCGCATCGACCCAAATCTGCATGGGTTACAGGCCCAGAGTTTGAGCCAGCAGCCGATCAATGACCTCATTGGTCGAGACGCCTTGCTCGGTAGCACGAGCGCGCACGGCATCAATAACTGGCTGGGTCAGCTTGACGGGGAAGGACACCAGGCCAGCAGCCTGATCCAGACGACGTTGTTCGCGCCGATCGGCCACGGCGGAGTCACCTGCAAAGCGTTGTGGCGTACCCGCTTTTTTTACATTGCTCAGCAGTTTGACGGCGCTGAGTTTTTCCATATCGGTGCGTTTCATCGGATTTCTTTATAAGAATGGGCTGGTTCGCTCACGGTAAGCAAACAATACGGCGACAAGGCCGTTAGCCGGTATGGCTGGCATACTGCGCAGCTTGCAGGAAAATGTCCAGGCTTTTTATGTATAAGCCCTGATAATCAAAGCTTTAGTTTCTGTAAGCAGCCACCGCCCGGCCCTACACCTAACCACCAGTCACCAGTCACCAGTCACCAGTCACCAGTCACCAGATCAGCATGCGCAAAAAAACCCGCCGTAGCGGGTTTTTTATTGGCCTGATCGTATCAGTCCTGACGTGCAGTCACTTCTACCAGGTGGTAGCCGAACTGAGTCTTGACGGGGCCTTGCACAACGCCAACGGGGGCGCTGAACACAACCTGATCGAACTCGGGCACCATTTGGCCACGGCCAAATGTTCCCAGCTCACCGCCCATGCGGGCCGATGGGCAGCTGGAATTTTCCTTGGCCACCTGAGCAAAGTCAGAACCACCTTCGATAGCGGCTTTCAGTTCGTTCGCTTTCTCTTCGGTGCTGACCAGAATGTGGCGTGCGGAGGCTTGTGCCATGGTGTACTCCTTTTTTTAGAAAATCGTTTGAGCTTAACCCAGAACCATGCCGGAAGCGAAGCCCCCGGCACCGGTTCTACACCTGCTGTTTCAATTTCAGGCCTGGGCAGCTTTCTTGCGCTTGGCCGCGGCAATGCCATGACCCAGGGCAACGATCAGCAAGGCACCCACCACTTCAGCAATCAGCTTGGTGCTGGTGGAGGCCTCACCAAAGAACTCGATGAACTTCACGTCGGTCACGATCATGCCACCGGCAATCCAGCCCAGCAGCGCGGCGCCTAAGGTCACCACGATAGGGAAGCGATCGATCAGCTTCAGAACCAGGGTGCTGCCCCAGATAATGATAGGCACACTTACGACCAGACCAAAGACAACCAGACCGATCTGATGATCCGGATCGGCGGTTTGCGCCGCACCGGCAATGGCGATCACGTTGTCCAAGCTCATCACAAAGTCGGCAATAATGATGGTTTTAACAGCTTTCCACAGGGTGGCACTGCCTTCCACATTACCGTGGCCTTCATCTTCAGGGATCAGCAGTTTCACACCAATCCAGACCAGCAACAAGGCACCGACCACTTTCAGGTAAGGCACGGCCAGCAAGGTCAGGGCAAAGGCAATCAGGACGACGCGCAGGCCAATGGCACCGGCCGTACCCCACAAAATACCTTTGACACGTTGTTTGGCAGGCAAGTTACGGCAAGCCAAAGCGATAACCACGGCGTTATCGCCCCCCAGCAATATATCGATCAGGATGATCTGAAATACTGCCGCCCAACTCATTGTTTGCAAAAACTCCATCATGTGTAAGACCGCCTTTTCATATTGTTTGATTAAAAGCTGACGACCATCTTGCATGACTGTACAACGAGAAAATGACGACTCGTGTACAAAACAAAAATGGCCTGATCCATTAAGGGCACAGGCCATATCGTTTTTAGAGGATACACCTTGCCCTTTAATGGCAAGGTCTTGCTTGCAACCCTAAGGTTGCCCGGGCACCGGGAACGTGTGCAAAAAACACAGATTGCCGTGATGACGATGCGCCGGAAAGTAAGCTACTCCCCCTGATAGTTCGCAAGTATAACGATCTTGTATGAAACAACAAAGCTTTTCGCCGGACATGACGATTTTTCGGTGCAAGTTCCGGATCGACGTTGCAAGCTGGCCTCACGCCCCGATAGGGCCTGAATAAAGCGCCATTGAGTTAATGAGAACTATTTGCAATAATTTGCTTTTTGTCATTCAAGCTCCCTGCCCCCATGTCCAATTCGGACCTCTCCCGCAAAAGCTGGCTGGCCTATTATGGCGAGTTCATGCAGTCCTGCCTGCGCCGCTTTGGCGGTGCCGCGGACGCGGAAGACGTCGCCCATGATGCGGTAGAGGCCCTGCTTCGAAAAGATCAGAAAACACTGACAGCGGCCCATGCCCGCAACTTTCTGTACAAGTCCGCGCGCCATCGGGCCATTGATCTGTGGCGTCGCAACAGCCGCTTCCAGCACCTGGCCTGGGACGAGCTGCATGAAGACGCTCACCCCATCACCGACGGTGCCGATGCCCACGCCAGTGCGGAGCAAGTGCGCCACGCCCTGGTTGCGGCCCTGGAAGCGTTGCCTTTGAATCACCGACGGGCTTTTGTCTTGAATCGCATCGAAGGCTGGACCCAGCCTGAAATTGCCCGTCATCTGAAACTGTCCATTGCCAGCGTGGAGCGTTATATTGCGCTGGCCAGCCAGTTTATCCGCGAGCGCCTGCGCGATGAGTTCTGAATCCCCTTTCTACCCCAGTGATGCCACCTCCCCCGCCGAAGCCGCCGCCCAATGGTCGGCCCGCCTGCATTCGGGCCGCTTCAGCCCGGCTGACGAGCAAGCGCTGGAGGAGTGGTTGCAGGCTGACCCGGAAAACGAGCGCGAATTTATGGCGGTGGAGCAGTTAAGCTCCCTGGCCAGCACGCTGGACAAGGATTTGGTCAAGCTGCTGTATGGCGGCAAAGTGCCCCAGCGGCCCGATCTGCGCCGCCGCAAACTGATCCGTAATACCGGCGCCCTGGTCGCTGTCGCGGGCTCTGCCGGTTTGGCAGGCCTACTACTCGGCCCCCAGGCTGTGTACGCCGCTAGCCTGCAAACACGTGTGGGCGAGCGCCGCTGGGTTCCTCTGCCGGACGGCTCCAGCCTGGAGCTGAATACCGCCACCCAAGCCGAGCTGCGGTTTTATGAAGACAGCCGTCATCTGGACCTGATTCAGGGCGAAGTGATGTGCGCGATAGCATCCAGCCCGCAGCGCCCTTTCATCGTCAAAGCAGGCAATACGGTGGTACGCGTTACCGGCACCAGCTTTACGGTTCGCCGCGATGCCGAGCAAGTCAAAGTGCTGGTCGAAAGCGGTAGTGTGGAAGTGTCCAGCGGCCGCTGGTGGAACCGCCAGACCCGGTATCTGGCCGCTGGCTCTGGCGCCACCGTTTCCGTTCAGGATGGGCTCAGTATTCAACCCGAGGTCGATGTGGCCGCTGCCACCGCCTGGCGGCAAGGACGCCTTATTGTGCGGGACCTGTCCTTGTTCGAAGTCGTTGCTGAAATCAACCGCTATCGCGAGCATCCCATCCGCATTGCTGACGGCAGAATCGGCCAGCAGCGTGTCACCGCGTCCTTCCTGCTGGATGAACAAAGTGCGGTGCTTCAAGCCCTGCAACAGATCCTGCCACTGCAGGCCAAGACACAAGACGATGGCAGTGTCCTGCTGAGCAGCGTCTCGTAATTACAATTAGTGTCAAATAAATCGATTCAGGCTGAGGGGTTTAGTAAGACTGACTCGTATTTAGATTCAGCGTTCCTCAACATCGCGTTTGACGAACATCTCTGAATCCGGGCGTCGCCCTGCTCGCCCCTACCCTGAATCTGCACCGTGAACCGAACCGCTTTCCTACCCCGCCTGCGCCCCGTCCTGCTCGCTTTGATGATGGCCAGTGCCAGCACCCCTGCCCTGGCCCAAGACAATCCTGTCCCTATTCACATTCCCGCCCGGCCCTTGTCCGAAGCGCTGCTGAAACTGGCCGAACAGACCCAGCTGCAGGTGCTTTTCTCGCCTTCGCTAGTGCAAGGTCTGAGCACGACACCGATTCAGGGCCGCATGCGCCCGGAAGACGCGCTGCGCAGCCTGCTGCAAGGCTCTGGCCTGGAATACCGGCGCGAGAACAACACCATCACCCTGTCGCGCCCCAATACGGACGCCACCATGCTGGACCCGGTGCGCGTCGTGGGCCGTCGCTTGCCCGTGACGGAAGGCAGCCAGACCTATGCCAGCCATGGCGCTACTACCACGGCCACCAGGCTGAACATGACGCTGCGTGAAACGCCGCAAACCGTCAGCGTCATGACGCGCCAGCGCATTGAAGACCAGTCGCTGGACAATATCGGCAGCGTGCTGCAACAAGCGCCCGGTATTTCCATCCAGCACATAGGCAGCGACCGCTACACCATCTACTCGCGTGGCTATGCTATCGACAACTATCAGCTGGACGGCCTGTCCACGCTGTCCGATATCGTCAGCCAGAACATTCCTCAGGGGCTGGCAGATATGGCGATTTATGACCGGGTGGAAGTGCTGCGTGGTGCCTCTGGTCTATTGACCGGCGCAGGCGACCCAGCTGGCGTCGTCAATATGGTCCGTAAACGTCCGACAGCCGATTTTCAGGGCCATGCCGAAGTGAGCTACGGGTCATGGGATCAGATGCGCGCTCAAGTAGACCTTGGTGGCCCGATTAACGAGAACGGCAGCCTGCGCGGCCGTCTGGTTGGAGCCCATCAGGAAGGCAACAGCTATATGGACTACTTCACAACTAAAAAAGATGTGGTCTACGGCATACTTGAGGCCGACATTACGGACACCACGCTTGTCACCTTGGGGATGGATTATCAAAAAAATGATCCGCGCGGCTCCTCTGGCTCCGGCTTTCCTTTGTTCTACGACACCGGCGAACAGACCGATTTTGATATTTCCACCAATGCAGGGGCTCGTTGGAACACCAATACACTGGAGTCTCACAACACTTTTGTGAAACTGGACCAGCAACTGGGGGCAGACTGGTCACTGGCCATATCCCTGAATTACCTGAAGGCCCGTCGAAGCGGGAAAAGCGCGGATGCTTCCTGGGGCTATCCCAACCGTGAAACGGGCGACGGCGTGCAGCTTTACGGAGGTGTTTCAGATGCCACACAGTATCAAACCAGTTTTGATATTCACGCAAAAGGCCCTTTTCAACTATTTGGACAGGACCACGAACTGATCGTCGGCTTTAATTCGTCGCGCTACAAGAATCGCCATGACACCATGGACGACGATATCGAAGGCACCTCCATCAATCTCCACGACTGGAACAACAACCCGGCCTTACCCCATACAACTGGAGAAAAGCTGTTTGACTATGATCTGACCGTCAAACAGTACGGTGGGTATTCGGCGCTACGCCTTAAACCCAGCGACAAGCTGGCTGTCATTTTGGGGGGCCGCCTCAGCAATTACCGCTACAGTCTTTCCCAAAGCTATCCTGACCCTGGTATGCAGCGCTTTAACAGCCTGAAAACCATGCACGAAGACAATGTCTTCACCCCATATGCCGGCATTGTGTACGACCTGAATGAAGAGCATTCGATCTATGCCAGCTACACCAGCATCTTCAAGCCACAAAGCTATCGCGACCGTAGCGGCAACTTTCTGGACCCGCGCAAAGGCGATAACTACGAAATCGGCCTGAAAAGCGAAATGCAGGACGGCCGCGTGAACAGCAGCATTGCGCTGTACGAAATCCGCCAGGACAATCTGGCCGTGGCCGACAGTGGCTTTATCGTGCCGGGTACCGAGCGCGAAGCGGCCTACACGGCGGTCAAAGGCGCCAAGACCCAGGGCCTGGATATGGAAGTGACGGGCGAGCTGCTCGATGGCTGGAACATGGCCTTTAGCTACACCTACAGCCAGACCAAAGACGCCCAGGGCGAGCGCATCAAAACCCTGGTGCCACGCCATATGGCCAAGCTGTGGACCGCCTACCGCCTGCCCGGCAGCTGGAATCGCCTGACGATTGGGGGTGGTGTGAACTGGCAAAGCCAGATCCATTTCACCGCCACACCGTGGGATTTGGGCAAGACTGTCACCGGCGAACAAAGCAGCTACGCCGTCGTCAACCTGATGGGCCGCTACGACTTCAGCAAGCAATTGACGGCCACCTTGAACGTCAACAATCTGTTCAACCGCAAGTACCTGAGTGCGCTGGATCAGACCTTCTACACCGGCTATTACGGCGCACCGCGTAATGCCATGCTGAACCTGCGTTATTCCTTCTAATCACGTGAAAGCGGCTACCAGACAAACAGCCCCCGTAACCTGGAAAGCCATCCAGGCCTCGGGGGCCACTGCGGGTTTGCTGATCACTTCAGCCTTGTGCCAGCGTTGCTGAACCCTGAAGGCTTACACGCACTTCAGGGCACTCAAATCCCCCGTATACGGAAAGCGCAATTCCTCGTAGCCAAAGGGCTGAAAATGCACCGTCAAACCATCTGCGTTGGGCAAGATAAGCGCGTAACTGGCAGGCTCGAAAGTCGATGTTGCGGCCCCCTCGCGCTCCAGATCCAGTTCGTGCTGATGGTTGGTGCCATTGACCGTCACAAAATGCAGGCCGTTCCACACACCGCTGGCGCAGCGATGCACGTGACCGGAGAACAAATGCACGGGCGCGGGATGAGCCTTGAGCAAAGGCAATAAATCCGACGCATTACTCATACGCAGCCAATCCATGGACGGATACTGCAAGGCAGGTAAAGGATGGTGCGAAAACAGCATTACCGGCCCGCTATGCGCGGCCAGCTCCTGCTGCAACCATTGCAGACGCCGCGTACACAAAAAGCCGTTGGTATAGCCGTCCTCCAAGGTATCCAGGTAGATCAGGCGCCAATCGCCCAAGGTCTCGGCATGCTGTACAAAGCCGGGTAAATCGGTCGTGGCCTGCGGAAATACACTGTGAAAAGCGCTGCGGCTGTCGTGGTTGCCCATCATCAAACGTACAGGCGGAATCAAATCCTGCAAGCCTTCACACAGCCGCTCGTATGCGCGTGGATGACCGGCGTGGGTCAGGTCGCCCGTCAACACGCACAAGTCTGCATCGGCATGATGACGATTGACGTGCTGTACACAGCTACGCAAACGATCCAGAGGGTCCGAGCCAAACAACAGGCCATCGGGCGGGGTAATGTGCAGGTCCGAAAACTGGATGATCTTCATCAGAATTCCTTAACGAATGCCGGCGCGTAAAAAGGCCTGCATGAACTGCTTTTGAAACAGCAAAAAGCCCAACAAAAGCGGCAAGATAGTCATTAATGTGGCGGCACTGATCAGGGAGATACTGACCCCGCTTTCCGGTGCGCCAAACAGGGATAAACCTACGGTCAAAGGACGGGTATGGTCAGAGCTGCTGATCACCAAGGGCCATAGAAAATTGTTCCAGTGCGTAGACACCGACACCAGGGCATAAGCCAGGTACACAGGCTTGACCAACGGCACGTACACTCGCCAGAGCACACCCAGGCGGCTGCATCCTTCCAGTCGCGCCGCATCCTCCAGTTCACGCGGCACTTGCTTGAAAGCCTGGCGCAACAAGAACACGCCAAAGGCACTGGCCATATAGGGCACACCCATGCCCCAGACCGTGTCCGTCCAGCCCAGCAAGGCCACCATGCGGTAGTTCTCCACAATCAGCACTTCGGGCAGGATGAACAACTGCAAAAGCAGCAGCATGAACAGAAACTGGCTGCCAAAGAAACGAAAGCGGGCAAAGGCATAAGCGGCCAGGGTGCACAGCACAAACTGTCCGAGCAGAATGGTCAGCACCAGCACGGTGGTGTTGAAGATGTAGCGCAACCAGGGCGCACGGTCCCAGGCGGCTGCAAAATTACTAAAGGTCCAGCCTGCGCTCCAGTCAAAACTCAAGGCGGCGGACGGGTCGCGAAATGCAGCCCAGCAGGCGTATAGCAAAGGGGCAATCCACAGCAGGGCCAGCGCATGTGCCCCCACCGTATCCAGGGATGGCAAACGCAAGCTGCGGCCCGGAGCAGTCAAAACAGTGTCCATGTTCATCACTGGTAGTGCACGCGTCGTTCAGCGTAGCGAAATTGAAAGATGGCGACAGCACCCAGCCCCAACAGGAGCACAACCGTCAGCACGGCGGCACTAGGCGTATCCATATAGGCAAAAGCGGTTTCCCAGATCCAGTACAGCATCAGCTTGGAGGCATTATTGGGGCCGCCCTTGGTCAAGATAAACAGGTGATCAACCAGCTTGACCGAGTTGATCAGCGCGTTGATCAAAATGAACAGGGTCGTGGGTGCCAGCAAGGGTAAAAGCACACGGCGGCCATACTGCCAACGGGTCGCGCCTTCCAGACGAGCGGCATCGCGCAGCTCGGGCGGGATGGTTTGCAAAGCAGCCAGATAAAAGATCATGAAAAAACCGGCCTCTTTCCAGATCGTCACCACCATGACCGCGCCCAGGGCGGTTTGCGGCTGGCCCAGCCAGTTGGTGGCCCCGGCGCCAAACAGCTTGGCAATCTGATCCAGTAAACCCAGATCCGGTGTGTAGAAAAACAGCCATAGATTGGCGGCGGCAATCATGGGCAGCATGGTGGGCGTGAAGTAGGCACAACGCACCCAGGCCCGCATGCTCATGGCCCGGTTGGCCCACAAGGCCATCAGCAAGGCCAGAGCCATGGACACCGGAATCACAATGGCGGCATACCAAAGATTGTTCTTCAGAACCAGCCAGAACGTCGGGTCAGCCAGCATGGCATCGTAGTTGTCCATGCCCACAAACTGGGCCGGGCGACGAGCCGTGCCTTTGCTCAACAGGCTGGACCAGAACGTGTGCAGCGCCGGGATAAAGGCAAACACGCTTAGCAGCACAAACAGCGGCGTCAACAAGAGGTAAGCAAATACCCACTCTTTACGCAGCACACGCAATGGTTCAGCCATTCCTGCACCTGCTTAGTTGAAAGGACGCAGCAGACGGTCTGCGGCAGCCTGGGCTTCGTCCAGAGCGGCCTTGGGCGTCTTGGCATTGGTCAGCACGGCTTGCACGGCGTTGGACAGCAGCTCGCGTACACGTGCTGTCTCGTAAGTGGCAAACTCGGGCGAGGCCACGGCCAGCTGATCGCGGGCGACCACAGCTTGCGGGAACGTTTTGGCGTACTCGACCAGAGCAGGCGTTTCATAGGCAGCAGGGCTGACACCGACATAACCCGTAGCCATGGACCAGTTGGCCGCACGTTCGGGAGCCGTCATCCAGCGCACGAAATCCAGGGCCGCTTTCTTCTGTTCCTCGTTCGCGCCCTTGAACAGGTAGAAGTTGCCACCGCCGGTAGGCGACGCGGCTTTTTCCTTGGCGGGCAGCATGGCAACACCAAAGTCGAACTTGGCTTCATTCTTGACGGCCGTCAGGTTGCCCGTGGTGTGCCACATCATGGCGGTCTTGCCTTGGACAAAAGCCTGGCGCAGCGTGCCCCATTCAATGGTGCCAGTGGGGCTGACTTTGTGCTTGTAGGCCAGGTCGTGGAAGAACTGTAGCGCCTCCACCGACTTGGGGTCATTGAAGTAGACCTGTGTGCCTTCTTCATTCATCAACTGACGGCCATTTTGCAAGGCCATGGCCTGGAACATCCAGTAGGGGTAGCCCGTCGACGGAATCATCAAGCCGTGATGCTGGTCATTAGTCAGTTTCTGGGCGGTTTGCACCAGCTCGTCCCAGGTCTTGGGAGCTTGATCCGGATTCAGGCCCGCTTCACGGAACATGTCCTTGTTGTAGAACATGACAATGGTGGAGCGCTGGAACGGAATGCCCCAGACCTTGCCTTCCAAGGTGCCGTTAGCCATCAAGGCAGGATAAAAGCTTTTCAGCCAATCCTGGCTGGGGGTGTCCTGAGCCACATCGCTAAAGGCTTCGACCAGACCTTGTTCCACCAGATCATGCGTATCCAGTGCACCCAGTACAGAAAGCTGCACCGGCTCGCCCGCACGCAGGGCCGACAAGGCACGTACTCGGGTTTCATCGTAGTTACCGGAGTAGACGGCTTTAACGGTGACCTCCGGGTTTTGGGCCTGGTAGTCCTTGATCATTCCATCGACCACATCGGTCAGCGGACCTCCTACGGCAATGGGGTAATACATGGTCAATTCCACCGCGCTATGGGCATTGGCGCCCAGGCCCATCAACAGGGCGCTGGAGGTGGCAAGCAAACAATTCTTCAACATGGGTAGACTCGCAGTACGTTTAGGGAAGAACAGCAGGAGGAACAGCGAAAGGAGCAGCAGTCAGAGCATCCGCAGACGGCAGGCGAGCCCCGCTGTCCTGGTTAAAGTAAAAAGCGTGAACAGGGTCCCAGCTCAAGCCACAGCGAGCACCCGCCTCGACGCTGCGGCTGTGCGGCGCGCGCACGATCAGGGTGTGGCCATCGTCAAGCTGCACATACACATAGGCATCGGCCCCCTGAAACTCCTGGTGCACCACGGTGGCAGCCACATACTGCTCGCCCGCTTCGTGCAAGTTCAGGTTCTCCGGGCGCACGCCCACCAGCACACGATGCGGCTGGTCGTACTGACGGCGCGAGGGCCACAACTCCAAGGGCACTTGGTCACTGTGAATCATCATCATGGGTGGGCTGCCGATAAAGCCGGCGGTAAAGACGCTATTGGGCTGCCCGTACAGGTCCTGGGCACTGCCCTGCTGCTCGATGTGTCCAGCGTTAAGCAGCACCACGTGATCGGCCATGCCCATGGCTTCGGTCTGATCGTGGGTGACGTACACCACGGTCAAACCCAAGCGTTGCTGTAGAGCACGGATTTCATGGCGCACGGTGTGACGCAGCTTGGCATCCAGGTTCGACAGCGGCTCGTCCATCAGGCAGATACGATGGCCCGACACAATGCTGCGCGCCAGGGCTACACGCTGCCGCTGCCCGCCCGACAACTGGCCGGGCTTGCGCTCTTCCAGACCTTCCAGATTGGTCAGCGCCAAGGCTTCACGCAAACGCTCTTTTTGCTGCTGACGATCGGCACGGCGTACTTGCAGGCCGAACAAGATGTTGTCGGCCACATTCAGATGCGGGAACAGGGCGTAGGATTGGAACACCATGCTCAAGCCACGCTTGGCGGGCTCCAGATAGGTGGCGTCCTGCCCATTGATCAAAAGCCGACCCTGATCGGGGGTTTCCAGCCCGGCAATAATGCGCAGCAAGGTGGACTTACCGCAGCCCGAAGGCCCCAGCAAGGCCGTAAATTTACCTTCCTGAATGGACAGGTCCATTTGCTTGAGCACGGCCTGTTCACCCCAGGCTTTGCCTATACCTTGCAACTCGATAGCGGCGCGATTCATGCCTGCACCTCGTCAGCGATCACGATCTGAACACGCGCAGGAATTTGCTCGCGGTAAGGTTCGGGAATAGGCTGGTCGCTGACCAGAATATCCACATCATCCAAAGAGCCACTGCGCACAGGAGCACGACGGCCAAATTTGGTGTGATCCAGCACCAGGATCCGCACCCGGCAATTGCCGCGCAGGGCTTTGTGGCAATCGGACTCGGCCATATCAAAGTCCAGCAAAGCACCGTCCGAGTCAAAGCCCCCTACCCCGGACACGCCAAAGTCCGCCTTGAAGCTGTTGAACAGGCGTTCGGCGCCGGGGCCCAGAATTTCGGGGTTGGGCTGACGCAGTTCACCACCCGTCAGTACCACGCGGTGGCTCATATTGTGGGACAGGGCCAGAGCGGCACTGATGTTGTTGGTGACCACGGTCAGATCGCGATGGTCGGCCAGCGCCAGGGCCACTTGCTCGGGGGTGGTGCCAAAACCCAGCAGCAGGCTGGCACCGGGGGGAATCAAAGTGGCAACGGCTCGCCCGATACGGGCCTTGGCTTGCAAATGGGTAATGCGGCGCGTTTGGAAAGGCACATTACGCTCGACCACATTCAGCTCGGCACCACCATGGCGGCGGCGCACCAGATCGGCTTCATACAAGTGGTTCAGGTCGCGCCGGATAGTCTGCGGCGTCACCCCGAAATGCGCGGCCAAGCCATCCACTGACACCGCCCCTTGGGCGGCCAGCAGATCCACAATAATGCTTTGCCTGACAGATAGGTTCATAACACGGCGTATGGGTTTCGTTTGAATACCCGGCAGTGTAGGAACGCGAAGTTACGTGTCGGTGACGCTCAGATGAAAGTTTTATGACGCCCAAATGTTCATATGAACATACTCTGCCTACCATCAGCCATCAAACGCATGCGCCACTCGAGCAGGCCGACTCCATCGTCCATCCTGCACATAAGGTAGCTCTGCATTACGCATAGGGTAATATCAACGCCGAACAACTAAAAAAAACCAGGCGTCTACAGGCGCACTTATTCAGGAGACATGACATGAAACTTCATCGCTTTCTGCGTCCCTTGCTGGCCGCTACCTTGCTGGGGGCTACAGTCACTGCGCAAGCCCAGCTCAGCATGATGCTGCCTGCCAACCCAGGCGGAGGCTGGGACTCCACAGGCCGCCAATCCATGCAGGCCATGAATGAGGCGGGCATCTACACCGGCACGGTCAGCTTTAGCAATAAAGGCGGTGCCGGCGGCACCATCGGTCTGGCCGACTTCCAGCGCTCGCAAAAGGGCAAACCCGATGCACTGGCTGTATTCGGTGCGATCACAGTCGGCTCGATTGCCATGAACAAATCCCCCATCGATTTAAGCAAGTTTCGACCTGTTGCGCGTTTGACAGCGGAATACGTTGTGCTGGCGGTCAAAGCCGACTCCCCCTACAAAAACCTGGACGATTTTGTACAAGCGATGAAAGCCAACCCTGGGGCCATGCCCGTGGGCGGTGGCTCTGCCGGTGGAACGGATCACATTGCTCTGGCCTTGCTGGCACAGCAAGGCCAGGTGCCCGTCAAAGCCCTGAACTACATCCCGCAAGCCGGCGGGGCCGATACAGTGACAGGGATCGTCAACGGGACCCTGAAGGCCGGAATCTCGGGGGCGTCCGAGTTTCAGCAATTTGCCGACAGCGGCCGCATCCGTATTCTGGCCATCTCCTCGGACAAACGGATGAAAGGCCTGGAGCAAGTGCCTACCTTCACAGAAGCTGGCTACAAGGTGGAGATTGCCAACTGGCGGGGCATTCTGGGCTCGGTGGACATGCCTGAAGAAAACTATCAGCTGTGGATTGACCACTTCACCAAACTCAGCGAAGCACCACAATGGAAAGCAACGCAGGAGCGCTTGGGCTGGGAACCGTACTTTCTGGCCGGCGACAAATTCGGTGACTTCATCAAGGCAGAAACCGAGCGCACCACGACCATCCTGCAAGACGCAGGCTTGATCCAGTAAAGCAAGTCGGGGAACACACATGAGTGTAACTTCGCGTCAGCCCTGGTGGCTGGGGCTGGCGGTCATCCTGGCGGGTGCCGTCTGTCTCTACGCCTCCATGTCCCTGACTCTCGGCGCACAATATGCCGCGATCGGCCCAGGCCTGTTCGTTGCGCTGGTCGGCGTGGGACTGGTTGTTCTGGGCATTTTGTTCCTGCTGCAAATGCATCGTGGCACCGCCTTCGACAAGGAAGAGCTGGCCCAGGATCCATGCATGGACAAGGGGCCCTTCCTGACCGTCCTGCTGGCTGCCGTGCTGCCCAGCCTGATGATGGAGCCGTTGGGCCTGCCACTCACGGCCTCAGTGTGTTTCATGCTGGTGGCACGTGCCCTGGGTTCACGTCGCGTGCTGCTGGATCTGCTCTCCGGCTTGGTACTGGGCAGCGCCTGCTGGTTTCTGTTTGGCCGCCTGGGTTTGCAACTGGGCGGCTTTCTTCCTGTGGCGGGGCTGTAATGAATACGCTTTCTTTGCTCTTGCACGGCTTTGAGGTGGCTCTGCAGCCCATGAACCTGATGTGGGCCTTGATCGGTTCGGTGCTGGGTACGGCCATCGGCATTCTGCCCGGCATTGGCCCGGCACTGACCATTGCCCTGCTGCTGCCAGTCACGGTTTCCGTGGGGCCGGTTTCAGCCTTCATCATGTTCGCCGGTGTGCTGTACGGCGCCATGTACGGAGGTTCGACCACCGCCATTTTGATCAATACCCCCGGTGAAGCGGGCTCCATGATGACCGCGCTGGAAGGCAACAAGATGGCACGCCGTGGGCGAGGCGCGGCCGCCTTGGCCACGGCCGCCATTGGCTCTTTTATTGCTGGCACCATCGCCACGCTGGCGTTGACCTTCGCCGCCCCGGCCGTGGCCGAACTGGCCTTTATTTTCACACCGGCGGACTACTTTGCCCTGACCATCATGGCATTTACCTCGGTCGCTGTGGTGATGGGAGCTTCCCGCGTCCGTGGTTTTATTTCCTTGTTTCTGGGCCTGGCTTTGGGCGTGATCGGCATCGATGCCATGACCGGGCAGGCTCGCATGACTTTCGGGCTGCCCGACCTGCTCGATGGTGTTGAGCTGACGGTGGTGCTGGTCTCGGTCTTTGCGGTGGGAGAAATTCTGTACGTGGCCAGCCGCTTTCGTCACAACGACGAGCAGATCATCCCCATCAGTGGCAAAGCTTTCATGACACGCAATGAATGGGCACGCTCATGGAAGCCCTGGTTGCGTGGCACGGTCATTGGTTTCCCGATGGGAGCGATTCCTGGCGGAGGCTCTGAGCTGCCCACCATGCTGTCCTATTCCCTGGAAAAAAACCTGTCCAAAAACAAGGACGAGTTTGGACACGGTGCAATCGAAGGCGTTGCCGGTCCCGAAGCGGCCAATAATGCCGCCGCAGCCGGAATTCTGGTGCCCTTGCTAACGCTGGGCTTGCCCACATCCGCCACCGCCGCCATTTTGCTGGTTGCCTTTCAAAACTACGGTCTGCAGCCCGGCCCTTTTCTGTTTTCCAGCAACCCCGAACTGGTCTGGGGCCTGATTGCCTCGCTGTATGTCGGCAATGCCATGCTGCTAGTGCTGAACCTGCCGCTAGTCGGCCTGTGGGTGCGTCTGCTTTATATTCCCAAACCGCAGCTTTACGCCGGAATTCTGGTCTTTGCCATGATCGGCATCTGGGGCGTGTCCGGCTCCACCTTTGAACTGGCCATGATGGCCGGCCTGGGCGTGGTCAGCTACATCATGCGAGTCTACGGCTTTCCCATTGCCCCTTTGCTGATCGGTCTGATTCTGGTGCCCTTGGCAGAAAATCAGTTGCGAACGGCCCTGGCGGCCGGACAGGGAAATTTTCTGGTACTGCTGGAAAGTCCAGTTGCAGTGGGTTTTTATATTGCTGCCATTCTGTTTTTGAGCGTGCCATACATGCTCAAGCGCCTGCAAAAATAAGCCAAAAAAAAGCAAGCCCCGTATCCTGCGCGGCTTGCTTTCCCCCGACCAAGCCTCAAGCCAAGCGTTTATTTTGTCCCTTGCTGCGCCGCCAGATCGCGCACGGCCTGCAGGGTTTTGCTGACATGCTCATCGGGATCCATAGCCGTGTATTCGTACACAATCTTGCCTTCGGGCGAGATCACATAAGACATGCGGGCAGCCCGTTCGGTGTGCGTCCCCAGGCCCGCATCATAAGCCTTGATGACCTGGCCTGTGGTGTCCGCCCCCACCGCGAACTTGCTACCGCAAGGCCCCGTGGAGAAATCTTTCAGGGTATCGATATTGTCCGAGGACAGCCCGATAACCGTGGCGCCAAAATAAGCGTACTCATCAATCGCCTCGGCGAAAGTATGCGCTTCAATGGTGCAACCTTTGGTGAACGCAGCGGGATAAAAGTACAGCACCACCGGCCCATTTTTCAGAGCTTCTTTCAAGGAGAAATCAAAGGTTTTACCGGCCAGAGCGGCCTGCACGGTAAAGTCCGGCGCGGGTGTGCCCACGTCCAAAGCGGCCTGTGCGCCACCTGCCCCCGCCAGCAGGGACAAACCCAAAGAGAAAGCTGCTATTGCCTGCTTCATGCCATTACCTCCGTATGTGTGCGCTGCACCAGCAAGCAGCGTAATCCGCACAGGCACGAAAGCACAAGGCCTGGTTTTCCGGCCCGATCAGGGATGAACGATGCCGCTCCACAGCAGGACAAACACATTGTGGGGTGCGTCATGGCGGGCCAGACGGCCAGCTCGAATCAGCCTGGCGGCCTTGCCCAGCAAGGCAAACAAGGACTCGCATAACCAACTGGCCGCCAGATCGCGCCGCAAGTCCCCGCTTTCCTGCCACTGTTGGAACTGCTCAATCAACGCCTGTCGTACCGCTTCAGTGCGAGCCGTGGAATACTCCTCTACCTGCAACTGGCGCTCAACGTACATGTACAGATCCACAATAGGCAGCAGTTCCTGGATTAGTCGTTGAATGACTTCTTGTGGACTTCCCTCGCACAAGCGGGCGCGCTCAATAGCCTGCTCCGCACTATTTACCCCTTCCTGGAAGATCTCCATCATCATGGCTTCACGAGACGGGAAGTAGCGGCACAGGGTTGCGCGACTCAAGCCCACCAGACCGGCCAATTGCCCCATGGACGCCCGCGGCTGGTCGGCCAAAGCGCTTACAAGGCGCAATAGCAATTCCTCGCGAGGCCGAGGCTTTGCTGCAGTCATAATTCTTCCCCTAGGTAATACAGGACTGGATCGGGCACGGGCTATTGCCAGATCGCTGCGAATCGGTCTTCTTGTTTGGCACCACTGGAGAGCAGGAAAACGAACAGGCACGCTACCTGGGTGGAGCGTGCGCTAGTGTAACGTCATTCATTGAGAAACCGTATTTCACCCATGGAATAATGACTATGCGGGTGATTTTTTAAACGCTCAGACCGGCACGCGGAGTCGGCCAGAAAGCATCTGTCAGCAAGGTATCCGGATCCAGATCCAAAGGGCCGGGCCGGGTCTCCGGCACGCAGCGGCGCAAGGCTTGCTGCATCCGGTGCAAGGCCAGTTCGCCCGTGGCCCCGGCAGTGACCCGATCCCACCAGAAGCGATGCACATGGCGTACCTGCACGGGTACGCTAGGCAGGCCCAGCCTCTGGGCCATGGCCAATCGGTGCAGACCACGATTAATTTTCAGAATACGGCCATCACGGGAGATCACCACTCCCAAGGCATCTTTGCCGCGCCTGGGATCAAAGCCATCACGAGCCATCTCATCCAGAAAACCCAGGTAAATACGCAGGTACTCAATAATCTTCTCCGGCGTATCCAGAAATACACCTTGCTGATACGACTCCCAAGGATTGCCCTGTTCAATACGCTTCATCAGCTTTTTGAAACGCGCCGTTTGTTCCAGCTGATGCCGGTTTTCATCCAGATCGCTGATCAGGGAGTAACGCGTTCCGACGCGCAAATCTTCACGTCGCTGGTCCCAGCTTCCCTCCCAGATAAAGGCCAGGGAGGACGGCCGTTTTTCCTCTTTGCGAGGCGCCTGAATGGCCATGCGGATCAGCTCGCGCGGGTTCACATGCAGGGTTAAGGCCTGCTCCCCCAAGGTTTCATGGACGATGTGACGCGGCAGGCCAAACGCCTCGATCCGACGGCTGCCAGCTTTGCTGTGCATCCAGCGCTGCAGCATGATGCGGCCCAAGGGGAAACCCAAGTACTGCTGGGTCTTGTCCCGGCTATGGGCCACCCAATGGGCCAGCAGCACGCGCTGCCGAATCTCGGGCGCCGCCAAGCTGCTAAAAGCGGCATCCGCGCCGGGGCCCAGCAAGGCTTCGCGATTCGATTGACGCAACTCACGCGGATGAGTCATGCGCTTTCCATGACGGTTCACAGTTTTCCTCCCAAGCACTCGCAGCCTTGGCCGCCCCCAACAAAGCACAGCGACCCAGAACGACTGACAGTGGCCTTATTGAGCAATCACAATACCAAATGATACATAATAGTCTCAAATAATACATATTTTTATTGAGCCGATTCTCCACAAACCGCAAGGCTGACAAGGATCAAACCGGCCCCACACCACATCCTTACCTGTTCAGACACACACGCCTCAACATCACTACGCTCCCGCTGTTATCCGACGGGACGAGCTTCTTGAAACGCACGCTGCAAAAAAAAGCCCCTGCCAAGGCAGGGGCTTGTTCAAACAGGGCCAGAAAGTCAGATCACTCAGGCAGCCTTACGAGCGCCTCGTACAAAGTAAATAACAACCAAGGCGAGCAGGAACGGCACACCAAACAGCAAGGTGTAGTGAAAGATATTGATGAACCAGGTGGTCACCAAAATCGCCACAATGCCAATCAAGCCCAGCAAGGTGCCGATGGGATAGGCCGGCATACGGAAACGTAGCTGCACACCGTCCCGGGCCACGCGGCGGCGGAAGAACAAATGAGTCAGGAAGATCATGCCCCATGTGAACAAGGCGCCAAACATGGACAGGGCGATCATCACCGGAAAGGCGGTTTCCGGATTGTTGGCATACACCACTGCGGCCACGGCCACACCGCTGGCCGATAAAGCAAGGGCATTCAAGGGCACGCCATTGCGCGCCACCTTGCCCAGCGCAGCGGGCGCATCACCGGCACGCGACAGGCTGAACATCATGCGGGTCGAGATATAGAGCATGCTGTTCATGGCCGACAAGGCCGCAATAATCACAATGAAGTTCAGGATACTGTCTGCATAGGGAATGCCGACGGACTGCATCACCGTAATGAAAGGACTGGTTGTGCCTTCCGCTACCAGCACCTGCCAAGGCACCAGCATCACGATAAGCGACAAGGACAGCAGGTAGAAAATGATCAAGCGCCAGATGGTGGCCTTGAAGGCCTGGCGCACGGCTTGCTCGGGGTTTTCTGCCTCGCCCGCCGCCACGGCAATCATCTCGATACTCAGATAGCTGAAGATGGAAATGATCACCCCTACCCACACCCCATACCAGCCATTGGGCATGAAGCCACCCTGGCCAAACAGATTTTCCTGTACCTGTGCGGGCTTGTAATAGCCCGTCAACATGCCAATGGCCAGCACGATGAACGCAATAATGGCAAACACCTTGATCAGGGCAAACCAGTACTCCACCGAGCCAAAAGCCTTGACGCTGTAGGCATTGACGGCAATCAGCACGGCCGAGAAAAAGGCGATCCAGATCCAGGGTGAGACGTCCGGGAACCAGAACTTCATATAGTCCGCCACCGCCGTCACCTCGGTGCCCACGGCCAGAACAATGCAGGCCCAATAGCTGTAGCGCACCAGGAACCCGGCCAGCGGATGAATATAGAACTCCGCATAGGCTCCAAAAGAGCCCGATGTGGGGTGTTCCACCGTCATCTCGGCCAGGCAGCCCATCAGGACCAGAGCAATGAAGCCGCCAATCACATAACTCAGTACAACGCCGGGACCAGCAAAGCCAATGGCAAATTTGCTGCCCAGGAACAAGCCGGTACCGATGGCGCCCCCGATCGCAATCATGCTCATTTGGCGGGCACTCAGTTTTTTATGCAGCCCGGCTTCGCGCGATTGAATTTGCTCAAATCGGCTCATGTCTCCTCCTTTATGCTTATTTTTTATATCAGCCTGATCAGGTCACCTTGGAGCGTGTTTTATAGGCGGGCTTGTCCCATTCCTTATCGGTCAGTACCGCCTTGATATGCTGCACAGCCTGCCAAATATCCACAAAAGACAGATACAAGGGCGTAACACCAAAGCGCATCACTTCAGGCTCGCGGTAGTCCCCAATCACACCACGGGCGATCAGGGCCTGCACCACGGCATAGCCTTGCTCATGGGCAAAACTGACATGGCTGCCACGGTAGTGGTGATCGCGTGGAGTCACCAGACGCAGGCCAAATTCCGCACATTCCTGTTCCACCAACGCGATGAACAAGTCCGTCAGCGCCAGGGATTTACGGCGCACCGCCTGCAGGTCGGTTTGCAGGAACACGTCCACACCGCAAGCCACCAGGCTCAAGGAAACAATGGGCTGAGTACCGCACAAGAAACGCTCGATACCGTTGGCGGCTTCATATGACGGGCTCATGGCAAAGGGGTGCTTGTGGCCCCACCAGCCGGACAAGGGCTGGCTGATCTGGCCCATCAGCTTGGGGTTCACCCACAGCAGGGCCGGAGCACCCGGACCGGCGTTCAGGTACTTGTAGGTGCAGCCAATGGCAAAGTCGGACTCGCTGTCTTTCAGCTCGATAGGCAAAGCACCCACGGAGTGGCACAAATCCCAGATCAACAGGCCATTGTGTTCATGCACCAGGCGGTTGGTCGCCTGCATATCGTGCAAGTAACCCGTGCGGTAATTCACATGGGACAGCACCACCACAGCGGTTTCATCATTGACGGCTGTTTGCAGGTCTGCCGGGTCATCAATCAATTCAAGCCTATAGTCTTTGCCAAAGAAGGCGTTAAACCCTTCAATGATGTAAAGATCCGTAGGGAAGGAATCACGCTCGGCCAGGATCACTTTCTTTTCCGGATGGCGCTCTTTTTGCAAATTGACGGCGGCAGCCAGCACCTTGAACAGATTGACCGAGGTGCTGTCGCTGACGATGGTTTCACCTTGACCGGCACCGATCAGGGGCGACATCTGGTCGCCCAGACGCACGGGCAAGGTCCACCAGCCTGCCTTGTTCCAGCTATTGATCAGGTCGGTACGCCATTCCTGAGCAATAACTTCCTGGGCGCGCTCCATGGCGTGTCGGGGCATGGCGCCCAGCGAATTCCCGTCCAGATAAATCGTGTTGGGTGGCAGGTCGAACTTGGCTTTGAAGGCAGCCAGTTCATCGGCCTGATCCCACTGCTCGCATTGCTGCAAGGTAATCATATTCATGCTCCTCGATTCTGCTTTTTAAGCTATTTAGTCTAGCACCGAGCCTCTGGTAAATTATTCCAAAGCGATGAAGATTATGATTAATACTGGAAGAAAATTCGGTTTTTAAAAACCTTTTTCATAGAAAATTCTAAAATATGAGACTAGATGAGACAGACCTGAAAATCCTGCGTCTTTTACAGGACAACGGCAGGCTCAGCAACCAGGAACTAGCTGACCTGGTAGCCCTTTCGCCCTCCTCCTGCCACCGGCGCGTAAAGATTCTGGAGCAGGAAGGCTTCATCGAAAACTACAGCGCCAACTTGAGCGCAGGCAAACTGGGCTTTGCCATTGAAGCCTTTGTGGAAGTGAATATCGGGCAGCTCAACGAGAGCGAGCATCAGTACCTGAGCAAGGCACTGGCTACCATGGATGAAGTGCTCCATGCCTACATCGTGACCGGGCAGGCAAACTACATGCTGCACATACGCACGCGCAACTTCGAGACTTTTTCCAATTTTGTCATTCACAAGCTCAACACACTGCGCGGCGTCACCAAGATCCATTCGCAGATCGTGCTGTCTTGCATCAAGGCCAAGGGGCAACGCTTGCCTGTGTAAACCGGCTACCGGCAAGGTCTGGCCAGGTGCCAGACCCCGGACTTAGTCGTAGTTCAGTTTGAAGCGTCGCTTGAAATGCTCGCTGCGCCACCAGCCCTTGCCGCTTTGCACCGGTTTGTTATCGGTATTGAACAGATCAATACGCTGCACAATCACGGCCTGGTTCTCCTTGATCCAGAGCTGCTTGGCCATGTCTGCCGACGCATTGGCCATGCTGATCTCTTCTTGCGCATGCTTGATGGGCACGTTCAGCACGCCAGTCAGCATCTCTACCATGGTGTGTGTTTCCAGAGCCTGTTGCTCGATACGTTCTCCTATCGAGCGTAGCAAGTAATTCTCCGCAAAATAAAGGGGCACCGCTGACCTGTAGCGCACCGCTTGCAGCTTATAAACCGGCTCATCGGAAGCGAAAAACTCAGCAATATCTGCCGGAGGGGTGACCAGCCCCCAACTGGCAATCTGAGTGGTGGTGTCTTTGCCCAACTGCACCAGGTCATTGATGGAACTCAGCTCCCAGGAGCCGGTGTTCTTGCGTTCCAGCACAAAGGAGCCTCGGCTGGGAAAACGCTCGATCAAGCCATTGCGCGTCAAGATCGCCAGGCCCTGACGCACGGTGATGCGGCTGACGCCGAACATCCCCCCTAGCTCGGCCTCTGTAGGCAAGCGGTCGCCGGGCTTCAAGCGACCGTCCTGGATATAGCGGGTCAGCTTGTCAGCAAGCTGCTCATACAGTGGTTTTGTACTCACTTTTTTATCTCATCCCTGTTGATGACGCTCTGCTGCTGGCTCTCCCTACGTGTTGTGTTCCACCTGCGGTATCAACAGAAAATCGTTGGTTCCCCTGCCAGTAAGCCGTCTTCTTATTCGCGTTCCAGCAGGCCCTTGATCAGAAACATCTCGGCCTCATGGACACAGGAAATCTGCTCCCATGCCGCATCGCTTTGTGTAGCCAAACGCCAGGTCAGCAAGCTCACTACACATTTGTCTGCGCCCAGCTTGAGCACCTCGCCTGGAATAACGCGCGACATATTACGAAACTGCATCGCCTCCTTGCTGGCGCCCACCTCGTAATCCACCTGAAAGCGGTCTGCGTCCACATTCAGGCGCACATAGGTTTCCTGGCCGCTAAAGACCGAGGTCCCCCTGAACAGGCCCGGTTCCACTTCGCTGCGATTCGCACTGCCCCAGGCCCACTGACCTTGCAAGATGCCATCGGACATGATTTCAAAAGCGACCTTAGCCGGGCGCTCCACCAGGATGCTACTGGAATGACAATGTGGATCTTTCACGTACTTGCTCCTGTGACCACTGCTTATTGTTATGACAATGTTTTTATTGTCATGCCAAAGGAAAACCGATACTAGACGGGAAAACACGTACAGTTCAGCGAAAGATTGTCCATAACAAAGCCGCTGCCTCTCAACCCGGAGACGCAGCGGCTTTGAAACCTGAAGCAAAGCGCTATCAGGCGATGGACTACTGTCAGTTATGTCCTAACTTGCTGTCACCCACTGCTGGATGAAAGCGCGCAGCTCGTCGGGGCTGGAGGCCACACCCCCAGGTACCCGATAAACCTTTTCCAAAGGCCCCACCATCTCCTGCAGGGCAGGCAGATTGGCAGGGTCATCGCACATCATCACAATCCCGCGGCAATAACGACCGAAGCCTTCACGATGTGCCTTTAACCACAACACCGCTTTCTTGCGCCCTTCCGGGTCGCCGGGAGTGGAAGGATCGGGCAGGCTTTCGTAGACCAGAACGAACTCTTTTTCGGCCTTGATCAGGGTTTCCATATCGTCCAGCCATTGCGTGGTCAGCTCCAGGGTCAAGGGGAACTCGCGCACCCTTGCTATCGGCAAAGCGGATGTATCCAGAAACTGGGTGGAAAAGTCAGGAGAAATGTCTTGCTCACTCATTGCTAAAGCTCCTTGAATGAGGGCTGTCATGCCCAATTGCAGTATGCCCTCCATCTCGACCTCCTCCACGACCCGTTCCACGGCTGCACGTGGCTCCCGGCCAGCCACGGCATAGACCGTATCGGCAACCGCCAGGCAATGAAAGGCCACCGTTCCCATCAAGTAACGCGAGCGCTCGAAGGACACGCCATAAGCCTGAGCAATGTGCTCTTGATGCTCCCGGATCTTGTCCAGCATGGAAGGAGTCGCCACCAGCCTGCGTATCACATAGGGCGTGATGCCCGGATTGGCTTTCACAAAAGCCTGTGTCGCCGCACTGAACAGCTGCAGATAGTCCTCCAGGCTGTCTTGAACCGGAATCGTGGCCCGAGGCACTTGCCAGCGGCTGAAAATTTCTTCGGCCACCAGTTGTTTAAGCCCTTCCAGATTGCCCACATGCTTGTACAGCGCCATCTGGCTGACACCCAAAGCGGCCGCTACCCCCACAAAGGTGATGTTGGGCAGGCCAATCTGAATGCCAGCGTCGGCAATCCGTGCTCGGGTGATGGTGGGAGGACGTCCGCGTGGCGCGGGCGCCTGAGGGGTTGGCATATCTATGTTGACCCTTTTGATGGCAGCAGCGTGCTAGTACCTGCCACTGCCTCTTATTTAATTTATGAAACTCTACTAATTAGAAGCCTAGTTTACATCCACGATAATGATTCTCAATATCATTTTTTGCAAAGCGAGTGTTCCCGCTGATGAAGTCGCAAGACATCGACCTGAACGAGCAACAGCGTAACCCGATTCCTCCCGCCCCATCCTGGCAAAAATAGTCAGGAACAGAGACTTTCACGCCTGAAAACCGTGTGACAGCCCCTGCCCGTTCCACCTCTTATTTCTGGTTTTTGACCAAAATTGGTATGACCAATTAATTGGATAAAAAATTGTTTATTCTTGAATCGTTAGGGTAAACACTTAGATTCAATAAAATAATCCTTTCTATACAATGCGCTCTGTTCTTGACGATCTCAAGAAATGGTCAGACCAATTTAACGACCTTCAGGCTCGCTTGCGATACAAGCGCCTCCCATTTGCTCCTGCGGAGATAGAACAACATGCAACAAGCGTGGCTGCAGCAATACGATCCCACCGGCAATATCTGGCTGTCGGCACTGATCGCCCTTATTCCGATCATCTTTTTTTTCCTGGCCCTGACCAAGTTGCGCATGAAGGGGTATATGGCAGGGACGATTACCGTCTTGCTGGCCCTGGGCGTTGCCCTGTTTTTCTATCGCATGCCGGTTTCCACTGCGCTGGCCTCGGTGGTGTATGGCTTTTTCTATGGGCTGTGGCCGATCGCCTGGATCATTGTGGCCGCCGTTTTTCTGTACAAGATTTCGGTCAAGACCGGTCAGTTCGACATCATTCGCGCCTCCATCCTGTCCGTCACGCCTGACCAGCGCCTGCAACTGATCCTGGTGGGCTTTTGCTTTGGCGCCTTCCTGGAAGGGGCAGCCGGTTTTGGTGCGCCCGTTGCCATTACTGCCGCCTTGCTGGCTGGCCTGGGTTTCCGCCCCTTGTACGCGGCCGGTCTGTGTCTGATTGCCAATACCGCCCCGGTGGCGTTCGGTGCCATGGGTATTCCTATCATCGTGGCCGGTCAGGTATCGGGTATTGATCCCTTTGAAATCGGCCAGATGGCTGGTCGCCAACTGCCTTTCATGACGGTGCTCGTGCTGTTCTGGCTGATGGCCATCATGGACGGCTGGCGCGGTATCAAGGAAACCTGGCCTGCCGTGCTGGTCGGTGGCGGCTCCTTCGCGCTGGTGCAGTTCCTGACCGCCAACTACATTGGCCCCGAGCTGCCGGACATTACCTCGGCTCTGGTTTCCCTGGTTGTGCTGACCCTGTTCCTGAAAGTGTGGCAACCCAAACGTATCTTCCGTTTTGAAACACAAGAAGGCTCGCCTGCCCAGGACAATCTGGCCAATCAAGCCCCTACCGTGCTGAGCACTGGCCGCATCATCAAAGCATGGTCGCCCTTCATCATCCTGACCGCCATGGTCACGATCTGGAGTGTGCAGCCTTTCAAAGCCTTGTTTGCTGCCAATGGCCCGCTGGCGTCGACCATCGTGAATATTCCTGTGCCCTTCCTGCACAATCTGGTCGACAAGGCCCCACCCGTCGTGGCCTCGGCCACTCCGTATGGCGCGGTCTACTCCTTTAACTGGCTCTCTGCCACCGGCACCGCCATTCTGATTGCCGCCTTGCTGACTATCCTCTTTTTGCGCATGAAACCCGCAAAAGCGGTGGAAACCTTGGGCGAAACCTTCAAGGAACTGGCTGTACCGATCTACTCGATTGGCATGGTGCTGGCCTTTGCCTTTATCGCCAACTACTCCGGCCTGTCCGCAACTTTGGCGCTGGCCCTGGCTCACACCGGCAAAGCCTTCACCTTCTTCTCGCCCTTCCTGGGCTGGATCGGTGTGTTCCTGACTGGTTCCGACACCTCTGCCAACGCCTTGTTTGGTGCCTTGCAGGCAACCACGGCACAGCAGCTGGGTCTGCCTGAAGTGCTGATGGTGGCCGCCAACACCACAGGTGGTGTGACCGGCAAGATGATCTCGCCCCAGTCGATCGCCATTGCCTGCGCGGCAGTGGGTCTGGCCGGCAAAGAATCCGATCTGTTCCGCTTTACCGTGAAACACAGCTTGATCTTTGCGGTTCTGATTGGCCTGCTGACTACCCTGCAAGCCTATGTGTTACCTTGGATGATTCCCTAAGGGCCCGCCCTCATCCTTCATCTGCAAGGCGCGTATACGCGTGCCTTGCAGATTTATTTTTCCGGTATCTCAAGAACTATGCGCCTCTCTGATCACGTTGCCCAACAATTGCTGGCGCTGATTCAATCCAGCGATTTCAAGGCCGGGCAAAGACTGCCTGCCGAGCGTACGTTGGCAGCTCAATTGAATGTGTCGCGTGCATCGCTGCGCGAGGCTATTCAGCAACTGAACAGCCAGGGCATTTTGCGCAGTCAGGTAGGTTCAGGCACTTACCTGGCCTCCCAAACGCCCCAATGGACCCAGCGCTCGGTAGACCCGCTGGCCGCCCTGATGCTGTCTGATCCCCAGTACCGTTACGACGTGCTGGAAGCGCGCATTGCTCTGGAGAGCAGTACCACCTGGCACGCAGCCCTGCGTGCCTCGCCCGAAGACAAGGACAAGATCCTGCAATGCTTCGAGCAAATGATTCGCTACCAGCAAAGCGGCGATACCGTGCAGTCCGCCCGCGCCGATGCCCAGTTTCACCTGGCCGTGGCCGAAGCCTCGCACAATCTGGTGCTGGTTCAGGTCATGCGGGGCCTGTTTGATCTGGTGCTCAGCAGCGTGACGCAAAACCGGGACATCATCATGTTCGTGCATGACTCCCCCGAGACCATTGTCAATCTGACGGCGCAACACGAAGCCCTGGTCAAAGCCATTGTTGATGGCGATCCCGCTCAAGCACGCCACGTTGTGAACGAACACCTGGGCTACGTACGCAACACCCTTCTTCAGGCTGACGAAGACCTTGCACGCCGCGAACGTGCCGCGCGCCTGCAAACCCCTCCTTCCGTCTTATCCGACCCGACCCTGCCATGATTATTTCCTCCTCGACCGACTACCGGCGTGCCGCCCAAAAACGACTGCCTCCTTTCCTGTTCCACTACATTGACGGCGGTGCCTACGCCGAGCACACGCTACGCCGCAATGTAGACGATCTGGCCAATGTCGCCCTGCGCCAGCGTGTCCTGAAGGACATGAGCCAGCTCGATACCAGCATTGAGCTGTTTGGTGAAAAACTGTCCATTCCGGTGGCCCTGTCCCCGGTAGGTCTGACAGGCATGTACGCGCGTCGAGGGGAAGTCCAGGCTGCCCAGGCAGCCGATGCACATGGCATTCCCTTCACCATGTCGAGCGTGTCAGTCTGCCCGATCGAGGAAGTTGCGCCGCGCCTGAAGCGGCCCATGTGGTTTCAGCTGTATGTGCTGAAGGACCGTGGCTTCATGCGCAATGCACTGGAACGCGCGCAAGCTGCTGGCTGCAGCACCCTGGTCTTTACCGTGGACATGCCCGTACCCGGCGCTCGTTACCGCGATGCGCATTCGGGCATGAGCGGCCCGAACGCCGCCCTGCGTCGCTATGCACAGGCTGTCATGCACCCGCGCTGGGCCTGGGATGTTGGTCTGCTGGGTCGCCCGCACGATCTGGGCAATATCTCGCGCTACCTGGGCAAGCCTACGGGTCTGGAAGACTATATGGGTTATCTGGGCGCGAACTTTGACCCCTCGATTTCCTGGAAGGATCTGGAGTGGATACGCGAATTCTGGAAAGGCCCCATGCTGATCAAAGGCATTCTGGACCCCGATGACGCCCGCGATGCCGTGCGCTTTGGTGCCGATGGCATCATCGTCTCGAATCACGGCGGCCGTCAGCTTGACGGCGTCTTGTCCTCGGCACGCGCGCTGCCTGCCATTGCCGATGCCGTCAAAGGCCAGATCAAGATTCTGGCAGATTCGGGTATCCGCAGTGGCCTGGACGTGGTGCGCATGATTGCGCTGGGTGCCGACGCTGCCATGCTGGGCCGCGCCTACATCTATGCCTTGGCCGCCGCCGGGCAATCCGGCGTGGACCACCTGCTGGGCCTGATTGAAAAAGAAATTCGGGTCGCCATGACACTGACCAGTGTCAGCAGCATTTCCCAGATCACCTCTGACCTGCTTGTACAGGAGTCTTGACCATGTCAGTTTCCACCAGCGCTGCGGATTTGTTGCAGCAACTGCGCTCTATTGTCGGCAACCCTCACGTCCTGACGGACGACCGCAGTACGCGTCGTTACCGCAAGGGCCATCGCACGGGTGAAGGCAAGGTATTGGCCGTTGTGCGGCCCGGAACGCTGCTGGAACAATGGCGCAGCCTGCAAGCCGCTGTCGCTGCCGATTGCATCGTGATCATGCAGGCAGCCAACACCGGCCTGACGGGCGGCTCCACCCCCGACGGGGACGACTACGACCGCGACATCGTGCTGATGAACACCATGCGTCTGCAAGGCATACAAGTCATCAACGATGGCCAGCAAGTTGTCTGCCTGCCCGGTGCCACGCTGGACCGTCTGGAACAGACCCTGGCCCCGCTGGAGCGTGAGCCCCACTCGGTGATTGGCTCCTCGTGTATCGGCGCCTCTGTGCTGGGCGGTGTTTGCAATAACTCCGGCGGTGCGCTGGTACGACGCGGCCCGGCCTACACGGAATTGACGCTGTACGCGCAAGTGCTGGACGATGGCACCCTGCAACTGGTCAATCACCTGGGCATCAATCTGGGAGATACCCCGGAAGAAATTCTGAGCCGCCTGGAGCAAGGCAAATACAGTGTTGCGGATATCATCAACGACCCGGAACGCAAGGCCAGCGACCCACGCTACGCCGACGATGTGCGCGATGTGGATGCCCAGACCCCGGCCCGTTTCAATGCCGACCCTTCACGCCTGTACGAAGCCTCCGGCTCGGCCGGCAAGCTGTGCATTTTTGCCGTGCGTCTGGATACCTTTCCCAAAGAAGCCAGTACCGTTTTCTACATCGGCACCAATGACCCGGACGAGCTCACGGCCGTGCGCCGCCATCTGCTGACGGAACTGCCCCGCCTGCCCATTGCGGGCGAGTACATCCATCGCACCGCCTACGATATTGGCGAGCAATACGGCAAAGACACCTTCTTGCTGATCGACCGTTTTGGTACCGCCAAAGTGCCATCCGCCTTTGCCATGAAAAGCCGTGTGGATGGCTTTTTTGAGCGCTTTGGCTGGCGCGGCGTCACTGATCGCGTGATCCAGGCCATCATGAACCGCCTGCCCAGCCACCTGCCGCCGCGCATGCGTGAATGGCGCGACCGCTTCGAGCATCACCTGTTGCTGCGCGTCTCCAACGACACCGCGCAGGCCACGCGCGATTTTCTGAGCCAGCAATTTGAAGGCAGCCAGCAAGGTGCCTATTTCGAGTGCGATGCCGAAGAAGGTCGCAAAGCCTTTCTGCACCGTTTTGCCATTGCCGGTGCTGCCATCCGCTACCGCGAGGCGCACCCCGACAGCGTGGAAGATATTGTGGCGCTGGACATTGCCTTGCGCCGTAATGACAAGGAATGGGTGGAGCAACTGCCGGACGATATGGAAAAAGACATCGTCCACAAGCTCTATTACGGCCACTTCCTGTGCCACGTATTCCACCAGGACTACATCGTCAAAAAAGGCGTGGTTCCTCTGGATATGGAACACCGCATGTGGAAGTTGCTGGATGAACGCCGTGCCGAATACCCGGCCGAGCATAATGTTGGCCACCTGTATATCGCCAAACCTGCCCTGGCCGGTTTCTATCGCGAGCTGGACCCGACCAACACCTTCAACCCTGGCATCGGCCACACCTCGCGCCGCAAATGGTGGAGTGTGTGCTGCGGCGGCAAACACGACTAGCCCCCTTTTTCTTGAAGGCACTCACGGGCTGCAAGCCATTCCCTTGCTTGCAGCGCGGTCCGCCCCTTCAATAAACCGTCCTTCATGCAAACCAGCAGGCCCCCAAGCTCGACTTGGTGGGCCTGTTTTTTTGTGCATTGTGACAAACAGAACACAAAAATATTCTGCCGCCTTTCCTATTTAGTTTAATAGGTTCCACTAATTCAAAATTTAGATTACATTATCGATAATGATTCTCAATACCTTATATTGAAGAGCCGAATTCTCCGGCTTTTTAGATACTTACCACCGCTCATGACCACTCGTGAAACTGCTACGGACGTGCGTAAAGAGCCTGGCCCCATCAGCCAGATCCTCAGCTCTATACGCTCACGTCTGATTGTTGCCGCCGTTCTGGCGGCCTTGGGTTCAATGCTGACCCTGGTGCCTTTGGCCGGAATCGCCCATCTCGCCAAGTTGGCTTTGGGCAATACCCTGTCTGGAGAGCTGCAAGGCGATATAGGCTGGACGGTGCTATTGAGCATCATCAGCATGTTTGCAGGCCTGGCCCTGATCTCGGCAGGCGAGCTGCTGGCCCACCTGGCCGACAATCAGCTGACACGCGGTCTGCGTCTGAGCGCTGCCCAACGACTGGCCAAAGTGCCACTGGGCTGGTTTACCGGCCAGGCTTCAGGCGAAGTGAAACAAGCCATGCAGGATGACATCGCCACCCTGCACAGCCTGACCGCACACTTTTACACCTCGGTCGGCCGCGCCGTCGGTGCTATTGCGATCTCGGTGCTGTACCTGTTCGTCATGGACTGGCGTATGGCCATCGTGGCTCTACTGCCCTTCCCCGGTTTCTTCCTGTTCTTGCGCCACGCCATGAAGGCCAGCAGCGCGAACATGCAGGGCTTTGTCGAAAAGCTGGGCCGCTTGAATAGTGCCACCGTGGAATTTGTCAGCGGCATTCCCGTGGTCAAGGCCTTTGGCTCCAATGGGCAGGCACATGGCGGCTATAGCAAGGCCGTGGATGGCTTTGCCGACGCCTTTCTGAACTTTGCCCGCCCTTTGGTGGCCCGCATGGCTCACGCCCATGCCATGATCGCTCCGGTCACGGTTCTAGGTGTCGTGCTGATCTTCGGTGCCCTCTTCAGCTATTTGAACTGGATTGCCCCGGTAGACATTCTGCCCTTCGCCCTGGTGGCTCCCGGCATTTGCGCCCCCCTGCTCTTGCTGCATACCCTGCTGCACGATCTGGGTGGCGCAACGGGTGCGGCACAGCGCGTACAAGCTTTGATGCAAACCCCCGTACTGGAACCGCTGAGCACTGATCAGCAACAAGTCCCGGCAAATCAGGAAGTACGGGTCGAAAACGTCAGCTATGCCTACGGCGAAGGCCATCTGGCACTTAGCAATATCAGCTTCACCCTGGAGCCAGGCACAGTCACCGCGATTGTGGGCTCTTCCGGTTCTGGAAAATCCACCATCGCCCGCCTGCTACTGCGCTTTTTTGACCCCAGCGAGGGCCGCATCACCCTGGGCGGTGCCGATCTGCGCCAGATTGAATCCACCGAACTTTACCGCCGCGTTGGCTTTGTGCTGCAAGAGGTGCGCCTGATCAATGCCAGCGTGCGCGAGAACATTGCGCTGGGCCGCCCCTCGGCCAGTCAGCAAGAGATTGAAGATGCCGCTCGCGCCGCCAATATTCACGACCGTATCTTGACCCTGCCTCGTGGCTACGACTCTGTCGTGGGTGAAGACGCCCAACTCTCGGGCGGCGAGCGTCAGCGCGTCAGCATTGCGCGCGCTGTCCTGCTGGACCCACCCATTCTGGTGCTGGACGAAGCCACCGCCGCTGCCGATGCCAGCAATGAAGTGGCTATTCAAGATGCTCTGTCACGCTTTGCCCAAGGCCGCACCTTGCTGGTCATTGCTCACCGCCTGGACACCATCATGCACGCGGATCGCATTCTGGTGCTGGAAGACGGCGCGATTGTGGAGCAAGGCAGTCACACCAGCCTGCTGGCTGAACAAGGCCGTTACGCACGGCTCTGGACCCTGGGTGGCTACGACAACCGTTCCAAGGACACATCATGCTAAAGACCCTGATTCAGTTGCTGGGTACGGATGCCCCCATTTTCCGCCGCTATGGCTGGATGGCTGTTTTATACGGCCTGCTGTGCGGCCTGACCATGACTACCTTGGTCCCCGTTTTCACTCATCTGCTCAATGGCGAGCCCAAACAAGCAGGCGGCTGGTTGCTGGTCCTGCTGCTTGGCGTGGCTGTCTGCTGGGCTTGGCGCCGCCATGTGGAGCAGGCTGGTGTAAATGTTGGGGCCGCCATCCTGCAAGGTGGCCGGCATCGTCTGGGCGAACATATCGCCCAACTGCCCGTAGGCTGGTTCTCCGCTCAAAACACCGCGCGGCTTGGGCACATCGTCACTCAAGGCATGATGTCGGTGGCCCAATTGCCTGCACACGTCTTCACCCCGCTGATCGCCGGAGTTGTGACGCCGCTTGTGCTGGTCGTGGCGCTGTTCATCCTGCATTGGCCGCTGGGTTTGATTGCCCTGATCGCGTTGCCTTTGCTGGCGGGTGTTCTGGCACTGACCGCCCATTTGGGACGCAAGGCTGATGATGCCTTCCAGGCCCACTTCGCCCATGCCAGCCAGCGCGTGGTGGAGTTTGCCCAGGCCCAATCCGTGCTGCGTGCCTTCAATGGCGAAGGCGGTGGCACCCGTCTGCTGGAAGAAGCGATTGAGCGCCAGCACCAGGCGGGCAAGAAACTGATCTGGCAATCCACGGCCTCGGCGGTACTCAATGCCTGGGCCGTACAAGCAGCCTTTGCGGCCTTGCTGATTGCCGCCACGCCTTGGCTAAACAGCCATACGGGTCTGGGCCTGAGCAGTGCAGAAGTCATCGCCGTCATCGTGTCCTTGCTGCTGAGCGCACGCTATATCGACTCCTTGCTGGAAGTGGCCAGCTACGGTGAAGTGCTGCGCGGTGCACGCGGCCAACTTGATGCGATTCAAGAACTGTTTGCCGTTCAGCCCCTGCCCGAACCCGCTTCGCCCCAAACTCCAAGCGACGGCTCGATTGTGCTGAACAATGTGCATTTCCGCTATGCCGCCGACAAGCCCAATGTACTGAATGGCGTCAGCCTGAACATTGCACCTGGCAGCATGGTGGCCCTGATCGGGGAATCCGGCTCAGGCAAAACCACACTGGCTCGTCTGATTGCCCGCTTCTTTGATGTCAGCCAGGGCAGTGTCTCCATTGGAGGCGTGGATGTACGCCAGATCGGCAGCCCCGTACTGGCCACGCAAATCAGCCAGATTTTCCAGGACGACTATCTGTTCGCAGGCAGCATTGCCGAGAACATACGCCTGGGCAAACCGGATGCAACCGAGGCCGAACTGATGGAAGCGATGGAACAAGCCGGTGTCAGCGAAATCATCGCGCGCTTGCCAGAAGGTCTGAACACAACGGTGGGCGAAGGCGGGGCCCGCCTGTCCGGGGGCGAGCGTCAACGCATCGCCATTGCGCGCGCTCTGCTCAAGAACGCCCCCATTTTGCTGGTGGACGAAGCCACCGCCGCACTGGATGCCGAAAACCAGGCAGCCATTGCCCAGGCTTTGGCCCGTCTGCGTGGCAAGCGTACCCTGATCGTGATTGCTCATCAGCTCTCTACCGTAGCCATGGCCGATCAAATCGTGGTGCTGGAAAACGGCCAGATTATCGAGCAAGGCCCGCCGGCCCAACTGCGCGAAACCCAAGGCCGTTATGCCCACTTCCTGAACCAGCGTCATGCCGCCAAAGGATGGCGTATTGACACCGCAGCCCAGAATAACGGTGTGTGATGCGAGCTAGATCTTTTGTGCTGGTGTTTCTGATCTTGTGCAGCCTGTCTTTGCTGATAGGTGCACGGCAAATCAGCTGGGCACAATTATGGAGTTTTTCAGGCGATGCCTGGCTGACACTGAGCGCCAGCCGCCTGCCCCGTCTGGCGGCGCTGGTCTTGAGTGGTATAGGCCTGTCTGTCTGCGGGGTGATCTTGCAGCACATTGTGCGCAATAAATTTGTGGAACCGGCCACCTCGGGCGGGCTGGATGCCGCCAAGCTGGGCATTCTGATCGCCCTGACTCTGGCCCCCACCAGCGGCACATTGGGCAAGCTGCTGTTTGCCCTCTTGTTCTGCTTTGCCTCCAGCCTGATCTTCATCGCTGTGGTACGCCGCATCCGCTTCAAGAACACCGTGCTGGTGCCGGTGATTGGCTTGATGTATGGGGGTGTGCTTAGCGCCATTGCCGAGTTCTATGCCTACCACCATCAGATTTTGCAAAGCATGCAGGGCTGGATGCTGGGCGACTTTTCCAAGATCGTGCAGGGCAATTACGAAATCATTTATTTGATCCTGCCCATTGTGTTGCTCACCTATCTGTATGCGCATCGCTTCACTGTGCTGGGCATGGGCGAAGGCATGGCCACCAGCCTGGGCCTGAACTATTCCGCCACCGTGGCCCTGGGTTTGATACTGGTCGCGGTTACCGTCTCGGCCACTGTTATTACCGTAGGGGCCATTCCCTTTATCGGCCTGGTCATCCCCAATCTGGTGGCGCTGCGCTATGGTGACAATCTGGCTCGCACCTTGCCCATTGTGGCGCTGGGTGGTGCCAGCCTGCTGCTGGCTTGCGACATTCTGGGCCGCCTCATCATCTACCCTTTTGAAGTCCCTATTGGCCTGACCGCAGGCGGCGTGGGTGGCCTGCTGTTTCTGTTCCTGATCTTCTGGAGGAACCGATGAAACGGCAACATCTGGTCTGGATCCTGTTGCTGGTGCTGGCACTGAGCTTTGTGTTCTATCGCTCCGGCCTGGACTTCGACTACATCATCCCCAAACGACTGAACCGCTTGGCGGCTATGGTGATTGGCGGCATCTGCATTGCCTGGTCCTCGATTATTTTCCAGACCATGACCGGCAACCGGATTCTGACGCCCGCCATCATGGGATACGAAGCGGTTTACCTGCTGTTCCAGTCCCTGCTGATTTTGCTGCTGGGCACACAAAGTCTGGTGATGCTGGGCGCCAATGGCAATGTGGTGCTGTCCATTGTGCTGATGCTGGCCTACTCGCTGGCAATCCATCACTGGCTGTTTCGCCAGGGCAAGAACAATGTGTATTTCCTGCTGCTGATGGGGCTGGTACTGACCATGATCATCAGCACCTTCACCCAGTTTGTGCAGCTAAAGATCAGCCCCGGCGAGTTCTCCATTTTGCTGGGTTTTAGCCAAACGTCCTTTAACCGGGCCGAGCCTTTGCAACTGCTGGTTTCCGCCCTTCTGGTGGGGAGCATTTGCCTGGGCAGCCTGCGCAGCTTGCCCACGCTGGACGTGCTGTCTTTGGGCCGCGAACAAGCCATTTCTTTAGGTGTCGACTATCGCCGTACCGTGCGCATCCAGCTGGCACTGATTGCTGCCCTGGTGGCTATTTCCACCAGCCTGCTCGGGCCCACTGCCTTCATGGGGATTTTTGTAGCCAACACCAGCTATGCGCTGGCCCGCAGCTTCCGACACCGAATCACGCTGCCGCTAGGCTGCGCCATCGCCATCGTCATGTTTTTGCTGGCACAGATAGCGGTGGAACACATTTTCAATTACCGCACGACCGTCGGGATACTCGTCAACCTGGTGTGTGGCGCGTACTTTCTGGGACTGATGGTTCGTACCCGAGGCACTGCATGATTACGATCAATCAGCTCTCCAAACACTACAAGAAGAAGACCGTGCTTTCCAAGGTCAGCACACAGTTCCCCGCCGGACAGCTCAGCTCCCTGATCGGCCCCAATGGTGCCGGTAAAACCACCTTGTTGATGAGTATCGCCCGCTTGCTGGAGACCGACGAAGGCCAGATCCAGCTAGACGGCCGCAACATTGCGGATATACGTATTGCTGACTATGCGCGCCGGGTGGCCACCTTGCGCCAATCTCCTGATTTCAATTTGCGCCTGACGGTGGAAGAACTGGTCGCCTTTGGCCGCTTCCCCTATAGCCGGGGCGTGCTGACGGATGAAGATCAACAAGCCATCTCCGACGCTATTCAGTTTCTATCGCTGGAACCCTTGCGCCAGTCCTATCTGGACGAGCTGAGCGGCGGTCAGCGACAGATGGCTTTTCTGGCCATGACCATTGCCCAGCAAACCGATTATTTGCTGCTGGATGAGCCGCTGAACAATCTGGACATCAAGCACGCCGTCCAGATCATGCGCGCCTTGCGTCGGCTCTGTGACGAGTACGGCCGTACCGTGATTCTGGTGGTGCATGACATCAACTTTGCCGCCAACTATTCCGATCATATTGTGGCCATGAAAAACGGTGCTTTGTACTGCGCAGGACCGGTGTCAGAGGTCATCACGCAAGCACGGCTGACCGAACTTTATGGTCTGGATTTCGAGATTACGCACAGCGAGCGTGGCCGCCTGTGCAATTACTTCACCCCATCAGGAGAACTAGCATGATCGCCAAACACAGATACGGGCTGATAGCCCTGTTTGTGGCCGCCAGCTTTGCCTTGCAAGGCTGCGAGAAAAAGACCCAGGCAGCGGCGGAAACCCCGGCACCGCAAGCCGCCGTCAGCCCGCAGGCCAGTGCCCGCTATGAACCGATTGTGGTCGAACACAAGCTGGGCTCGACACGCATCGAAAAGCTGCCACAACGCGTCGTGGCGCTGGACATGAACGAAGTGGATTTTCTGGATGCCTTGGGTGTCCCGGTGGTGGGTATGCCCAAAGACTTCATCCCGGTATTCCTGGACAAGTATAAAAACGCCCCTGAAATTCAGGACACCGGCGCAATTGTGCAACCCAATGTGGAACAGGTGTACGCCGCCAAACCGGACCTGATTCTGATCACCTCCTTGCAAGCCAATCACTACAAGGAACTGAGCCAGATCGCCCCCACCATTCACTTTGACGTGGATTACCGCGATAGTCAGGTCAACCACATTGAAGTCATCAAGAATCACCTGCTGACTCTGGGCTCGATTTTCAAGAAAGAAGCGCTGGCCCAACAAAAAGTGGCCGAGCTGGATGCCAAAGTCGCCCAGGCCAAAGAAATCACCCAGGAGCGTCCTGAAAAAGCCCTGATTGTTCTGCATAACAACGGCTCGTTCAGCTCCTTCGGAGTGCAGTCCCGCTACGGTTTTGTATTCAATGCGCTGGGCGTACAGCCTGCCAGCCCGACGGTAGAAACCGGCCTGCACGGACAGCCTGTTTCCAGCGAGTTCATCCAGCAAGCCAATCCGGACATCATTTACATCATCGACCGTACCGCCGTAATGGAACGTCGCCCTGCCCTGAACGCCGACAGCCTGAGCAACCCGCTGCTGCGTGAAACCAAAGCCTGGCAAAACGGCCGTGTGGTATTTGCCAATGCCGAAGCTTGGTACGTAACTGCCGCCAGTGTCACCTCGCTGAAATTGATTATTGATGACGTGATCAAAGCCTACCAACAACCATGATCTAACGGTTTTTACACGGGCAAATAGACAGTAACGCGACTCAATCCAATTTCTATTTGCCTTAATCAAAGCAAAGAAACACACCCCGCCACATAAAGGAAACTGGCATGTACACACCACGCCACAATGGGACGTTTGCGCCCTCGATACGTAAAATCGGCAGTTCCAGCCGCTCCGGCTTTGCCCTGGACCGCACTTTCAGCGCCGTGCAAATAGCATTAATACTGGGTTTGGGAGCCAGCGCGCTGGCCTTGATGGCCTCGCCTGCGCAGGCACAAAACAGTACGGCTGCCCAGGCCGATGGAGTCGTCACCCTGCCATCCGTTACCGTCAAAGGCCAGCGCGACAAGACCGTCGAGAGCTACGCCGGTGGACAAGTTGCCACTGGCGGACGTGTCGGTTTGCTGGGCACCAAAGACTTCATGGAAACACCCTTCAACACCATCAGCTATACCGAGCAATACATAGCCGATCAACAGGCGCGTGACATCAGCGAAGTGATCGCCAAAACCGACCCCAGCGTGTTCATGAGCGGCATCGCAGGCGAGAGCAACGAAAGCTACTCCATCCGCGGCTTCCGTTCCGATGTGGGTGATGTCACCGTCAACGGTCTGGCCGGGATGGGCGGCTACTACCGCAACTCGCCCGAAGCCTACGAGCGCGTCGAGGTCCTGAAAGGCCCCTCGGCCCTGCTTAACGGTATGCCGCCCAAAGGCTCGGCAGGCGGCGCCGTCAACCTGGTCACCAAACGCGCCGGCGACGATCCCCTGTTTCGCGTAACAGGCAGCTATATGTCCGACTCGCACTTTGGTGGCCACGTGGATCTGGGCCGTCGATTTGGCGAGGACAAGCAGTTTGGTGTACGCCTGAACACAGCCTACCGCGATGGTGAAATTGCCGTCAAAGACCAGGACAAGAAAATTACCCAGACCTCTTTGGGCCTGGACTGGCGCGGTGAGCGTGTCCGCTTGTCTGCCGACCTGTTTCACAGCAAAGACCGCGCCTACGGCCTGACGCGCGGCCTGACCTTGAATCCCGGCGTAGAACTGCCCAAACCACCCAAACCCGATGTGTCGTGGAACCCGCCTTGGGCTTTTTACGACACCACCGATAAAGGCGCCATGATCCGTGGCGAGTTCGATCTGAACGATCAATTCACCGCTTACGCCGCCGCCGGTATCAGCCGTACCAAATTCAGATCCAATATGGGCGCTGGTCAGGTGATCAATAACGCAGGCGACTTCCGGATCAACTTCAGCGGCGTGGCCGACGAGATGCGGCGCAAAACCGCTGAAGTGGGTCTGATGGGTAAGCTGCAAACCGGCCCGGTCAGCCATCAATTCGCGATCAACGCCACGCAGTACAACGAAGACTACGACCTGAGCGGCTTTCGCAACTTGCTGCCCACCGCATGGGAAACCAATATCTACGATCCCGTCTGGGGCCCAGAGCCTTCCTTGCCGAACAATATTCCGCTGATCAGCACCACTAAAACTCGCTTGAAGAGCATCGGTTTTGCTGACACCCTGTCCTTTGCCGAGGACCGCGTACAAGTGACACTGGGCGCACGCCGTCAGCAAGTGATCAACGAGAGCTTTAACGGCACCACCGGCCAGCGTACAGGCGAGCGCTACAAGGAAAGCGCAACCACTCCCGCCGTCGCTTTCCTGGTGAAAGCCACTGATCAAGTCTCGGTCTACGCCAACTACATCGAAGGCTTGTCCCAAGGCGCGATTGCTCCCAACACCGCCGCCAATGCAGGTCAGGTTTTTGCCCCCTTCAAAACCAAGCAGAAGGAAGTGGGCCTGAAGCTGGATCTGGGTGACTTTGCCCATACCCTGGCCTTGTACGAAATCAAGCGCCCCGGCAGCTATACCGACCCATTTACCAACGTGTTCTCCTTTGGTGGCGAGCAACGCAACCGGGGCATTGAATGGGGCTTTTTCGGCTCCCCCATGGAAGGTGTTCGCTTGATGGGTGGCGTGGCTTACTCCGATCCGGAAATCACCAAAGCCGCCAACCCGGCTGAAGAGGGCCGCCAGGCCACGGGCCTGCCCAAGTGGCAAGCCAAGCTGGGCGTGGAATGGGATGTACCCAACTTGCAAGGTCTGACCGTGATGGCCAACGCCTCCACCTCATCCAAGCAATACCTGAGCGCGGACAACTCCCTGTCCATCCCCGGCCATACCGTGTTTGATCTGGGCGCACGCTATCGCACCAAGATCTCCGGCCGTCCGCTGACCTTGCGGGCGACGGTGAATAACGTAGCGAACAAAGCCTACTGGGCCAAGCCGCACTTCACCAGCCTGGGTGTGGGCGCACCACGGACTTTCATGTTGTCAGCAACGATGGATTTCTAAGCTGAAGAGCTGAATTTGATGACAGGGCCTTGTTGCAGCTGAGTGGTGTGACAAGGCCCTTATTTGATGACAAGCAGATGCTGCCATCGGTATTTTCAGGTGAGCTCACCAGCGGTCGACTCACCAGTCAGCTAAGTGGCGTACAAGTGAGCAATTTCTTAAGCCACGAAGCACAACAGGTGAATATCTTCCGGGTCCAGCGCAAATAAACGCGGGTCTGGCTCTGGCGCGATTTCAAAGCCGTGAGCCATATAAAAATCCACCGTATTCACCGAAGGCGTGGCCGAGGCATAGACCGCCTTTGCGCCCCACTTCACAGCCTGCTTCTTGGCCTGATCCAGCAGCCATACGCCCATCCCCTGCCCGCGCAAGGACTGGCTGACATGCAGAAAGAACAACTGACGCCACTCCCCCTGTGGTCCCAAGGGCAGGCTGTCCAGGCCGACGGCGGCCAGCAGGCTATCACCCTTGAATACGCCCATGAACCAGGAGCCTCGATGAAAAGCGTCCTCATGTTCCGGGTGATATTTCTCCGGGTCACCTTCCGGCCAACCCTGCAAATCAATATCAGCCGCTTGCTTGTGCAAGACGCCATCGCGCAGCTCGTACAAACCGTCAATCCGTTCACTACGGTCTATAGACCACAACAGATTCAGTTCGGTTTCTTTCAAAGGGCGCAGCGTCAAGCCTGGAGGTAAAGAGGGCATGGTAATCAAGGTGATGTATTTCGGGTTTGTAGAGGATTGAATCCGCCTCAACGCTCAACCAGGGAACTCGCCTGGCCAAGTCCCGCATGAAACTTGCCCCCTGGGTGAACGCGCCCGATTATAGGCGTACATCGCTCTGAATGCCTCGGCGAACAGGACGGCGCAAGACCGTAGCAGCTCGCAAATCGGGCTGTGGATCACGATCCTCTGCCTGCGCCAGCGTACTTAAAATCGAGCAGTCAGGCTGTTCATCACCCGGACAACAACCAATGGATGCTTCCAGCGCCAAGGCCATGTCCTGCATGTTTTTAATGCGGCTGCTCAGCTCAGTCAGATGCTGTTGCGCGACCCGCTTTACATCTGCACTCTGACGCGACGGGTCGTGCCACAGGCTCAGCAAATCACCAATGGCTACCATGGAAAATCCCAGATCGCGAGCACGTCTTATAAAGCGCAAGCGCTCCACATCTTTTCGGCTATACGTCCGGTAACCCGCAGCAGTGCGCTCGGTTTCCGGGATAAGGCCAATCTGCTCGTAATAACGAATCATTTTGGCCGACACTTTGGATACCTTGGAGGCTTCACCAATATTCATCTTGCTCCCCTTGCTCAATGAAAGGACTCGAAAGTCGGGTGTCAGTGATGGCAAAAGGTGGCAGGCCTTGTCCAAAGCCCCATCAGTCTTTTCTGCCTGCCCAGGCCTGTGTTGCCAGCACTGACAACACACAGTGTGAAGATTCCCACGGTAGGAAGGTCAAGCGCCCGCGTGGCCCAAGCCTCCGGCTCCAGAACGCTATGGCGTAAAAAATACATCCACATGCAAATCCTGCACTTTCAAACCGCGCTTGAGCACCATGCCCATCGTGGCATCCACCATGGATGGCGAGCCCGCCACATAAACCTTCCAACCGCTTAAATCAGGCTGATCGTGGCCAACGATATCGGTGACAAGCCCCCGGCGATAGTGAGTGGCCGGTATCCCGGAGATGACAGGAGTAAAAGCCAGATTGGGGTATTGGCGCTCCAGCGCCCGGAAGTCATCAATAGCATATAAATCCCGCAGTTCGCGCGCTCCAAAATACACATGAATGGGCTGATTCATGCCACAGGCCAACGCCGTTTCAACAATCGATTTGATAGGGGCCAGGCCCGTGCCTCCCGCAATGCACAAGATAGGGCCGCCATGCCCCTCGCGCAGATAGGAGGAGCCGCGAGGCACGTCCAGGCTGAGCTTCTCGCCCGGCTGAAGCACGGTGTGCACATACGAAGACGTCACCCCACGGGGAACACGGCGTATGTGAAACTCCAGCTCGGGTGCACCAGGGCGGTTGGCCATGGAGTAACTGCGCACGGGCGCCTGTCCGAATTTGATATCCGCGTACTGACCGGCAAAAAACATCAGAGGCTCAGGCTCATCCAGACGGATACGCACAAGGCGCACATCGTGCGTCAGTTCTCGCAACTCGGACACCGTGCCGGTCACGCTACGCGAGGGTGCCAGCCCCCGTACATCATCCGTGCCAATCCAGTCTACGGTCACATCACTTAAGGGGATCGCCCTGCAGGCCAGAATCAGACCGCGGGCTTGCTGCTCCTCGGTCAGGGCAAAGCGGGAGTGCTCCAGCCGGTCAATTTGCCCATCAACCAGCCGGGTTTTACAGCCCCCACAACGTCCCAGACGACAGCCATGCGGATAGGCCAGGCCGCTTTGCAAGGCGGCCTGCAAAATGTTTTGCCCCTCCTGAGCGGCGATCTGCTGACCGGTCTGACGGATAAGAATTGTTTTGCTGCTCATTGCTGCCCCCTTCACGTATAGCCCCACGGGCCACGCATTGCTCTCAGTTCCCGCCCGGTTCTGGTTGACCAATAGGGATCTGGCTGTCTCATTCTTGTATTTGACATGGCGACTCCACACAAAGTTGTTGTTTAACGACACAAAAGGCTTATTTCTCAATGCCTTGTGAACAAGCTAAAGCTTCCAACGATTGGAGAGTCAACACCTTCAACAAGGTGTGCAGACAAACCTTGACCTTCCAATCGTTGTAATGCCTAGCCTTGGCTAACAACTTTGCACAGACGCTTCGGAAGGGCCGAAGCCCTGCTGCAAGAAAGGGATACAGCCATGCGTCGAACATTCAAATTTGCTTTAGCGGCAAGCGCCATCGCCGCCATCGGAACCGCCTACGCTGCCCGCGATGGTTCCGATCATAAAGACAAGGCAGCAGAACCGCCACCAGAAGCCGCCAGTACGCCCGCAGGCCCCAGCGTGCCTGTTGCTCAAGTTCTGGAGCGCAGCATTCTTCCCTCTACGGATTTCACCGGATTTCTTGCCGCCCCTCAATCGGTAGAACTACGTTCGCGCGTAAGCGGCGCGGTCGAAGCGGTCAGCGTCCCGGAAGGCAGTCTGGTACGTAAAGGGGAGGCTTTATTTCATATAGACCCGCGCCCCTTTCAAGTGGCTCTGGATACAGCCACAGCGCAATTACGTCAGTCCGAGGTTCTGGCCAAACAAGCGCAAGACGATCTGAACCGGGTACAGAAACTGGTCGAGACCGGCGCCGTTTCCCGCAAGCAATACGATGATGCACTGGCCATACGCAACGCCCAGCAAGCTCAGGTCCAGGTTGCCAAAGCAGCGGTCGCCGCCGCGCAGCTGGACCTGTCCTACACCCATATCCGCTCGCCCATCTCGGGTCGGGTAGACCGGGTCCTGGTCACGGCAGGCAATCTGGTCAATGGCGGCGCCACTGATCAGGCCAGCCTGTTGACCACCATCGTCTCCACAGACCCTTTGTATGCGTACTTCGACATAGACGAAGCCACCTACCTGAAAGCCATCCGCCAGACCCGCCCCGAAAAGGATGACAACACCTCCGGGCTACCCGTTTCCGTTGGACTGGCAACAGATCAGAGCTTCCCATATCAGGGGACACTGGACTTTGTGGGAAACCAGATTGATCGCAGCACCGGAACCGTACGGGCGCGCGCAGTCATTCCCAATCCCGACGGCATGCTGGCCCCCGGTTTGTTTGCACGCGTCAGACTGGCTACAGGGGCAGAACAGGCCGCTATCTTGATTGACGATCAGGCCTTGGGCACTGATCAAGGGAAAAGATATGTACTGGTTGTAGACCAGAACAATCAAGCCCAATACCGCGTGGTCGAACCTGGACCGATGGTCGATGGTTTACGTGTCATTAAAAGCGGTCTGCAAGCAGGTGAAAAAGTCATTATCAAAGGCTTGGTACGCCCCGGCATGAGCATCGCTCCTCGCATGGTTTCCATGCAGGCGGGCAATGAGACGGTACGCCCCGCGGAGGCCCAACCATGAAGTTCCCTCACTTTTTCATCGCCCGGCCCATCTTTGCCATCGTGCTGTCCTTGCTGATGCTGATCGCCGGTGCCATGGCCTTCTGGCAACTGCCGCTAAGCGAATATCCGGCAGTCACGCCCCCTACCGTGCAGGTAACGGCCAAGTATCCAGGTGCCAATCCAGAAGTCATTGCCGACACGGTGGCCGCGCCGCTGGAACAAGCTATCAATGGCGTGGAGAACATGCTGTACATGAACTCCCAAATGGCGACCGACGGCCAGATGGTCCTGACCATCGCCTTCAAGCAGGGAACGGATGCCGACATGGCACAGATCCAAGTGCAGAACCGGGTTTCTCGCGCCCTGCCCCGTCTGCCCGAGGAGGTTCAACGCATCGGCGTCGTCACCCAGAAAACCTCGCCTGATGTGCTGATGGTAGTCCATCTGGTCTCCCCGGAAAAACGCTACGACTCGCTGTATCTGTCCAACTTTGCCATCCGGCAGGTACGAGACGAACTGGCCCGCCTTCCTGGGGTGGGTGATGTGCTGGTTTGGGGAGCCGGTGAATACTCCATGCGCATCTGGCTGGACCCGTCCAGCGTGGCAACACGTGGGCTGACTGCCAGTGACATCGTGGCGGCCTTGCGCGAACAGAACGTGCAGGTCGCTGCCGGTTCGGTGGGGCAACAGCCCAATACGGACTCGGCCTTTCAAGTCACCGTCAATACCTTGGGGCGCCTGTCCACGGAAGAACAGTTTGGTGAGATTGTGGTCAAGACGGGCGAGGACGGACAAGTGACCCGTCTGCGCGATGTAGCCCGAGTCTCTTTGGGGGCCGATGGCTACACACTGCGCAGTTTGCTTAATGGCGAATCCGCCCCTGCCCTGCAAATCATTCAAAGCCCAGGTGCCAATGCCATTGATGTCTCCAATGCGGTACGCGCCAAGATGCAGGAACTGCAAGGCGGTTTTCCGCAAGACATTGAATACCGCATCGCCTATGACCCGACAGTGTTCGTTCGGGCCTCCTTGCAATCCGTGGCCATCACCTTGCTGGAAGCCGTCTTGCTGGTGGTGATTGTGGTTGTCCTGTTTCTGCAAACCTGGCGTGCTTCCATCATCCCGCTGGTCGCCGTGCCGGTGTCCCTGGTAGGCACCTTCGCCTTGATGCATATCTTTGGTTTCTCCCTGAACACGCTCTCGCTGTTCGGGCTGGTCTTGTCCATCGGCATCGTGGTTGACGATGCCATTGTGGTGGTAGAGAACGTGGAACGGCACATGGCGCTGGGCGAGTCGCCCAAGCAAGCGGCCTTCAAAGCCATGGATGAAGTAACCGGCCCGATTATTGCCATCACATCCGTTTTGGCAGCGGTCTTTATCCCCTCCGCGTTTCTATCCGGACTGCAAGGCGAGTTTTATCGACAGTTCGCCCTGACGATCGTGATTTCCACCATTTTGTCGGCCATCAACTCCTTGACCCTGTCGCCCGCGCTGGCCGCCATCCTGCTCAAACCTCATCACAGCAAGACACGTCCAGATTGGCTGACACGGCTGATCGATACCCTGTTTGGCGGATTCTTCCGCCTCTTTAACCGTTTCTTTGACCGCGCTGCCGGCTCTTACGTAGGGACAGTGCACCGTGCAGTCCGTGGCAGTGCGATTGTTCTGGTGTTGTATGTCGGCTTTGTGGGTCTGACCTGGCTGGGTTTTCACCAAGTACCCAACGGCTTTGTGCCCGCTCAGGACAAGTACTTTCTGGTGGGCATCGCGCAGCTTCCTAGCGGAGCCTCGCTGGACCGCACCGAAACGGTGGTCAAGCAGATGTCGAACATTGCCCTGTCCGAGCCGGGCGTGGAAAGTGTGGTCGCGTTTCCAGGCCTGTCCGTCAACGGGCCGGTCAATGTTCCCAATTCCGCTCTGATGTTTGCCATGCTCAAGCCTTTTGACGAACGTCAGGACCCCTCGCTTTCTGCCAACGCCATCGCCGGCAAGCTGATGGGCAAGTTCAGCCAGATCCCTGACGGATTTTTGGGGATTTTCCCGCCGCCACCTGTGCCCGGACTAGGCGCCATGGGTGGCTTCAAACTGCAAATTGAAGACAGAGATGGTTTGGGCTTCGAAGCTCTGGTGCAGGCACAAGGGCAAATCATGGCCAAAGCCATGCAGGCCCCGGAGCTGGCCAATATGCTGGCTAGTTTTCAGACGAATGCCCCCCAGTTGGACGTGGAGATTGACCGAGTCAAAGCCAAGACCCTGGGCGTATCCATGACAGACGTATTCGAGACCTTGCAGATCAACCTAGGATCGCTGTATGTCAACGACTTCAACCGCTTCGGGCGCACTTACCGCGTCATGGCACAGGCTGACGCGCCATTCCGCGCCCAGGCTCAGGACATTGGTCTGCTGAAAGTACGCAGTAATAAAGGCGACATGATTCCCTTGAACGCCTTTGTCACCCTGACCGAAGGCTCCGGCCCCGACCGGGTGATCCGCTACAACGGCTTTCCCTCCGCCGACATCAGTGGCGGCCCTGCCCCTGGCTACTCATCCGGGCAGGCCACAGACGCGATCGAAAAAATCCTTAGGGAAACCTTGCCCGAAGGCATGGTCTACGAATGGACAGACCTGGTCTATCAGGAAAAGCAGGCCGGCAACTCCGCCCTGTACATATTCCCTCTGGCCGTCCTGCTGGCCTTCCTGATTCTGGCCGCGCAATACAACAGCTGGTCCCTGCCCTTTGCCGTCTTGCTGATCGCCCCCATGGCCCTGCTCTCGGCCATAGGCGGTGTCTGGCTATCCGGTGGCGACAACAACATCTTCACGCAGATTGGTTTTGTAGTACTGGTCGGGCTGGCCGCCAAAAACGCCATTCTGATTGTGGAGTTTGCCCGCACGCAGGAAGAGGCGGGAGCTGACCCATTGACGGCCGTCCTGGAGGCCGCCCGGCTACGGCTGCGCCCCATCTTGATGACCTCTCTGGCCTTTATCGCTGGCGTGGTTCCCCTGATGCTGGCCAGTGGAGCAGGTGCAGAAATGCGCCACGCCATGGGGGTGGCCGTGTTCGCCGGCATGTTGGGCGTCACCCTGTTCGGCCTGCTACTGACCCCTGTGTTCTACGTGCTGGTGCGCAAACTGGCACTGCGCCGCCAACAGCGCCGGGCCCCTGACCGCAACGACCAGCAACACGCATGAAGCCAAGGACAAGCATGAACATGATTTTCCCCTCTCTACCCCGCGTTCGACGCCTCAGCCCCCTTGCCCTGGCATTGATACTGACAGGCTGTACGCTGGCCCCCAAGTACGAGCGGCCGGCAGCCCCTATCGAGGCCACGTATCCCGCTTCCCCCCTTACTACGGAAGAGGCTAGCTCTGCTGCAGTCATCGCTGCAGAAATAGGCTGGCGCGACTTTTTCCGCGACCCGCTACTACAGCAACTGATAGAAATTTCACTGGCAAACAACCGCGACTTTCGTACAACAGCTTTAAATGTCGAAGCGGCACAGGCGCTGTATCGCATTCAGCGCGCCAAACTGCTACCAGATCTAGGGGCGGCCGCCAGCGGTGCCTCCGAGCGCCTTCCCGCCGACCTAAATCCAACTGGCACCAGCCAGCTTAATCGTCGCTACGAGGTGGGCGGTGTCAGCACAGCCTGGGAGCTGGATCTATGGGGCCGCATCCGCAGTCTGAACGAACAGGCACTGGCCCACTATCTGGCCCTGGATGAAACTCGCGTAGCGGCCCAAACCAGCCTGATCGCCGAGCTGGCCAATACCTATCTGACGCTGCGGGCCGACCAGGAGCTGCTACGTCTGAGCAGCGACACGCTGGCAACGCAACAGCGCTCCTACGAATTAAGTCGCCAGTTAAAGGAACTGGGCCATGCCACCCAACTGGACCTGCGCCGCGCGGAAGTCGCTCTGCGACAGGCAGAATCCAGCTATGCCGCCTATAGCCGCCAGGCAGCCCTGGATCGCAACGCTCTGGTCCTGCTGTTGGGACAAGCACTCAGTGCCGATCTATCCAGACAGCTGGATGAGGCGGTTACGCTGCCCGATCAGATCCTTGTGGCGGATCTACCTGGCGGCCTGCCCTCCGACCTGCTAGTACGCCGACCCGACATTCGGGCTGCCGAGCAAACCCTTCGAGGCGCCAACGCCCATATTGGCGCAGCACGAGCTGCTTTTCTTCCTACCATCAGCCTGACTGGGTCCATCGGAACCGCCAGCGCTTCACTGGAAGGTCTGTTCGACTCGGGTACACGGGCCTGGAGCTTTTTTCCCAGCATTAATCTGCCCATTTTCAAGGGGGGTGCCCTGCTGGCAAATCTGGATGTCGCCCATGTGCGCAAACGGATAGAAATCGCCCAGTATGAAAAAACCATTCAGGTCGCTTTCCGGGAAGTGGCGGACGGGCTGGCAAGCAAAAGCCTGCTGGACCAGCAGATCCAATCCGAGAAGCTGGCGGTCACGGCCAGCCTTGAGGCTCAAACCCTGGCCGAGCAACGCTTTCAGGAAGGTATGGACGACTACTTGAGCGTTCTGGATGCATATCGCAGCCTGTACAGCAGCCAGCAAACACTGGTCAGAACGCGCCTGGCACGACTGAGCAATCTGATTGATCTGTACAAGGCTTTGGGGGGTGGGTGGAAGGAGTACACAAACTCGGCGGATCACAACACTTGAACCTCGCTTTTGTGCCCGAGGCAGGACAGCATGTGCATGGCGTGATGGATGGACCTCCCGCTCTGGCCCTGACACTGCTCTAGCAGTGCCAGGACACCACGGTTGATCTTAACGATTCCGACGGGCCCGCTCCTGCACGACGTTACTTTCCAGCATCAATACCGCCCGGCTAGTAACCCGATCCAGCATGCTGCTCAGGGCCGACAGTTCTGCTGCACTCAAATCCTGAAAGATCTCCTCGTTCAAGGACGCAACAACCGGCATAACCTCCTCATAACGCTGCATCCCCAATTCCGTCACCGAGACATGCACAACACGCGAGTCTTTGGTATCGCGCGTCCGCTTTAGCAAACCTTTCTCGCACAAAGTACTGACCGCTCGTGAGCAACGAGCGGTATCCAATGCTGCCGCCTCGGCCAAAGCCGTGCCTGTCAAAGCAGGATGCATGTTGGCAATCGCCAGAATGCGCCATTCACGGCGAGTGATATTGAAACGCCCCTCGCACAAGCGAATAAAAATCGGATTACTGGCAGACCAGGCTCGATACAGCTGGAACATCATCATGGCCGGCAGCGTAAGGGGCGCCGCACTGCCTGCAGTGCTTGCCAAGGCAGGGGAAGGCTTGGGGGAGCTGACCATGGGATGACCTTTAACCTTGAAGATACTTGATTAGAACAACTATCAGCCCCCTTGGTAAGCTGCGGTAAAAACTGATGGAAATCAAAAAAAAGGAGACAAATCATGGCCCTGAACCGCCTTCGCGCCACGGTAACAAGCTGTCTGCTGTCAGGACTGCTGTTCACTGGTTTATCCCACGCAGCAAGCCCCGTTGAAACCCTGACTGTCGTTGTGCCCTATGCGCCCGGAGGCGCGTCTGACCGGGCCGCACGCATTGTGTCGGACGGTCTGCACAAGAAGCTGGGTATTCCCATTGTGGTCGAGAACAAGACCGGCGCCGGGGGCCGAATTGCCGCTCAGTATGTCAAAAGTACGGCGGCAGACAAAAATGTGCTGATCCTGGCCAACCCCGCCGTCATGGTCGTCGCCCCCCTGGTTTTCAATGACATCCCCTACAAACCCGACACCGACTTTCAGGCCGTTTCCATGGTGACCGAATACGGTTTTGGGGTAGCGGTGTCGGCAGACAGCGACATTCAAACCATGGACCAACTGATTGCCTGGGCCAAAGAGCATCCCGGTGCCTTCAATATTGGCGTCCCGGCCACCGGCAGCCTGCCGCACTTTTTCGGCCTGATGCTATCCCAGCAAATTGGCTCCAAGGGCGAGATCATAGGCTATCGCGGTTCGGCCCCAGTCATTACAGACTTGATCGGCGGCGTACTGCCCTTGGCTATCGATACGCTGGATGTACTGACGTCTCAGCACCAGGGCAAGCGCATCCGCATTCTGGCCACCTCGGGCAGCGAACGAGAGACCACCCTGCCAGATGTACCTACCTTGAAACAGTCCGGTGTGGACCTGGAAGCCTCAGGCTGGAACGCCTTCTTTGCCCCGGCCTCCATGCCAGCCGACAAAGTCGCTTTCCTGGGCACGGCCATTAAAGAAGTCACCAGCGACCCGGCGCTGCAAGAAACACTGCTGAAAAATGAATTGATTCCCGTATCTGCCGATGCAGAAGAAACCCGCGTCCGCATTGAACAATTCCGCCAGCAATGGGCTCCGGTCATTCAGGCCTCCGGCTTCAAAGTCACGCAATAAACCAGCAACACAGACAACATGACACAACGCAAGAACGTCCTGTTCATCATGGCCGATCAGCTGCGGGCTGATCACCTGGCCTGCTACGGCCACCCTCATATTCGTACCCCCCATCTGGATGCTTTGGCCGCCAAGGGGGTGCGCTTTGATCGCGCTTTCGTCAATTCCGGCGTCTGCGGCCCGTCCCGCATGAGCTACTACACAGGCCGCTACCCATCGACGCACGGAGCCACCTGGAATCGCGTGCCCTTGTCGGTAGGCGAAGTCACCATGGGCGAGTATTTGCGCGCCGGTGGACACAAACTGGTGCTGGCGGGCAAGACCCACATCATGGTCGACCACAAGGGGCTGGAACGGCTGGCACTGGATGGTGGCAGCGAACTGGCCCGCCTGCTTAAAACAGGGGGGTTTGAAGAGATAGACCGTTACGACGGCCACCACGAACCGGGAGAAGAAAGCGGCTACCCGGCTTACCTGCGACGTCATGGTTATGAATCCGACGACCCATGGACAGACTTTGTCATCTCTGCGCACGGGCCCGATGGGCAGCCAGTCAGTGGCTGGCACATGCGCAATGCTTGCTACCCGTCCCTGGTAGAGGAAAAGCACTCGGAAACGGCCTATATGACGGACCAGGCCCTGTCCTTCATGGAGCGCATGGGGGATGAACCTTGGGTGATGCACCTGAGCTACGTCAAACCACACTGGCCCTATATCGCTCCTGCGCCCTACCACGATATGTATAGCGCCGAGCAATGCCTGCCCGTAGTGCGCAATGAGGCCGAATTAAGCAATGCGCATCCGATCGTAGAGGCCTACCGCCAGCAAGAGGAATGCGTCAGTTTCGCCAGCGAAACCTGCATCAACACGGTCAGACCCGCCTACCAGGGCCTTATTACCCAATTGGACGACCACCTGGGCCGCTTGTTCGACTTCATGTCCCGCAATGGCCTGATGGACAACACCCTGATCATCTTCACGGCCGACCATGGGGATTTCCTGGGCGATCATTGGCTGGGCGAGAAAGAGCTGTTCTACGACACCGTGCAGCGTGTACCTTTCATCGTCTACGACCCGTCACCGGAGGCGAATGCTACGCGGGGAACAGTCGATAACAGAATGGTCGAAGCCGTGGATGTGCTACCCACCATGCTCTCGTGGCTGGGCCTGCCGCTGGCTTCCCACCGCCTTGAGGGACGAGACTTGCTGCCCCTGCTACATGGCACCCAGCCACCTTGGCGCGACTGCGTGTTTTCCGAACTGGATTACAGCTATCGCCTGGCCCGCGTGATACGCGATAAATCACCATCCAATGCCAGAGCCTGGTCCCTGCGCAGTGACCGCTGGCGCTATGTGTATTGGCTGGACGAGCCTGAGCAGCTCTACGACCTGCATGCCGATCCTGAGCAGTTCAACGACCTGGGCCAAACTCCAGACCACGAAGACGTACGGGTTGAATGTCGGGAGCGCTTGCTGCAGTGGTTCACAAGTCTGAAACGCCGAACGACCGTGACGGACGAAGAAGTAGAGCGCGGTACCAATGCGTATAAAAAAGCAGGGGTATTTTTCGGGCAGTGGTAAGCCCAGGAGCAGAAAGGGCAAGCGTGTAGCATCAAGCGCTTGCCCCCTTCCTAGTCCGGGTTCTTCGGACCGCGGCGCTTGGGCAAGATGGCGGGCGTATCGTCATGTGGCTTGAACAAATACGGACTCTTGTCGGGTTCCGGATTCGGAGAACCATCAAACTGCGTGGCTTTATGGTCTACCGGCCGCCTTCGCTCCTTGTCTTTGCCGTGTTCATTTACTTCCTTCAGGTCTTCCTGCACCCGCCCGGCAATATCCACTTGGGATTCGCTGCTGGGCTCCGGTGCTTTGGCTTGATTCGAGCCTTCGGTGTTGCCTTTGCGTGTGGGACTCATGCGGACTCTCCAAAGATCAGGTTTCACAGACAGGCTCCAGCAAACAGTGTGCCTAGTAGCCTTCATGGCTGCCCCCAAGCTGAAAACCTGCCAAGCAAGGCCGTCAATCAACAGCCTTGGACGGATGTGGACTAAGGCTTGGCCTGACTGTGACCTTCATTGGCACGAGCCAGAAAGATCCGTATCAACTCCGGTGAGTGCTCTTCCAGCCAACGAGCCATCGCGCGCTCTTGCTCCAGGATTTGATGGCACACCATCGCCGTCTCCGTATCGCCCACAAAATCAGCGGCCTCCTTGAGCTGGCTGTAAGCCGCAATTTCCAGGTTTTCGAAGGCAAAGCTGAACATCGTGCCTTTCACCACCTCATCAGAGGCAAAGATCCCGGAAAAGCCCTGAAACGCTGCCATAACTTTCCCGCCCAGGTCTTTGAGCAAGGACGTATCCCCACCGCGCCGCTCTATGCATTCGCGCACCAGCCCCTGCTGTGTCTGAGTTTCCTTGATATGTTGCTGAATGCGCTGATGCAACTCCGGGTAGTTCTCCACCCGCGAGAGCATGCTGTTCAGCATCGTCTCAGCCTGTTCTTCCATTGCATGTGCGTCTCGAAGCCAGTCCATCAAGTGTTTGTCCGCGCGTGATTTATTGGTATCCATGACATTCTCCTGTCGGTTTGCCTTGCCGCAACTGCGACAAGCAACTGATACCCAGCATATGGCGTTCCCAAGGTGCCAGCGCCCCGCGCACACCTTGAAAAACACCAAACAGCTACCTGCTTCCTCTTGAATCAGCTCCCACACATTCCGGACCGGAAAAATGAAGCCAGGCAATCACGCACGGCAAGAAAAATACTTAAATAATCGACATTAAAAAAAGGCGCCCAGCCCCGCCAAAAGCACAACCAACGCCGGTGGTACACGCCCCACCGTCAACAAGCCAAACAAGAGCAAGGCCAAGCCAAAATCCGCCTTGTCATGAATGGCACTGGTCCATACCGGGTCATACAGCGCGGCCCCCAGGATACCGACCACCCCTGCATTAATCCCTGCCATCGCCGTGCGCACGCCAGCCCGATGTCGCAGCCCTTCCCAAAAAGGCAGGACGCCAATCAGAATCAAGAACGCTGGGATAAAAATAAGCGCCAGCAGAGCCAAGCCGCCCAGCCATCCCTGCAAAGGCCATTGAGCCATCGCCCCGATATAAGCCGCGAAGGTAAACAGGGGCCCCGGCACTGCTTGCGCCGCCCCATAACCCACCATCAAGTCCGCATTGCTGACCATTCCTGTCGGTACGACAGAGGCCTGCAAGAGCGGCAACACGACATGCCCCCCACCAAAGACCAGTGCCCCGGATCGGTACACCCCTTCCAGTAACTGAACAATCGATGAGCCTGTTGCCGCAGCCCACACAGGCAAAGCAAGCAAGAGCCCGACAAAAGCCACTAGGGCAGCCATCCCTACCCTGCGAGACACCGGAAACGAATGAGCCTGAGCCACTCCTGCTTGAGCAAAGTCCAATTTCCTCCATGCGATCAAACCTGTCACCGCAATGGCCAGAACCTGCCCAAAGGCCGAGGGCAAGGCCAGACTTAACAAAGCAGCCACCATCGCCAATGCAGCACGAGATCGATCAGGACATAGAGACCGGGCCATTCCCAACACCGCCTGGGCCACAATTGCTACCGCCACAATCTTGAGCCCATGTACCCACGCAGACTCTGCAATCCCCTGCTGTCCCGCCAATCCCATGGCAAACAAAATCAATGCAATGGCCGATGGCAAGGTAAAGCCGGTCCAGGCTGCCAGCAAACCCATCCACCCAGCACGCCCCAGCCCCAGCGCCATCCCGACCTGGCTGCTGGCCGGACCCGGCAAGAACTGACACAGGGCAAGCAGATCGGAGTAGCTGCGATCATCCAGCCAGCGACGGCGCTCTACGAACTCGGTACGGAAATAACCCAGGTGCGCGATCGGGCCGCCAAACGAAGTCAGCCCGAGTTTCAGGAAGGCCCAGAAGACCTCCAGCGGGCTGCCTGGCCTATCCGACGCCTGCCTCTGCACTTCTGCCGGTACTGATGTGGGTGTCTGTGTCTGTGTCTGTGTCTGTGTCTGCACAGGTTCGTTCGAATTATTCATTGCTGCCTGTTCCCCCCCTTGATCAACATCCGGCACACGTCATCTGCACCACCTGTTTTTACTGCTGATTAGTTTTCTGCTTACCGCCGATAGACAAGCTACAGACACCTTAGCCTGGCAACATATGAATACTGTGATGTAGAACGTCAGAACCGTCCTCATCACGCGCTATTTCGAGCCACCCAGCCCTGCCTCCCAGCACTCGCTCAAATAGCTTACAAACGTGGAAATCCGCGCCGATAAAGCCGTATTGCGGTAGTACACCGCATTGATAGGCTGACACATCTCCAGCGTGCGTTTCGGGAACAACTGCACCAAACGTCCTGCCTCGCGATCCCGGTGCGTCATGAAGTCCGACAACGACACAATCCCCACGCCATCCAGCGCCAATTGCCGCAAGGTTTCCCCACTGGAAGCGGCAATACTTGGCTTGATATGCACCGGCATCCCGTCCTGCGCAGGCAAGGGCCATTCATTCAGGGATAGCGGCTGGGTAAAGCCCAGCAAAACATGATTATCCAGGTCGGCCACGTCACGCGGATGACCGTGCTTTTCCAGATAAGCAGGTGAAGCCATCACGCGCAGACGCGTGTTGCCAATAGGTCGCGCATGCAAGGTAGAGTCCTTGAGCCGACCAATCCGAATAGCCACATCCGTGCGATGCTTCAGCAGATCAATCCATCCTTCATTACTGGTCAGCTCCAGGCTGACCTGCGGATAACGCTCCTTATAGCCGCGCACAATCGGCACCCCAACTAGATAAATCAAGACAACTTACCAAACAAACTCAAGGCTGAAGGCGTGAAGCCAGAAATATAGTGGTTAACAATCGCTGTGATTTCTTAGGCAGATAAACCATACCCGATCATGAATGGCGAGAATTAGAATTAATTTCAAAAAAATAGATGTTAACAACTCATATAACCAATAAAAGAATTAAACATCAAAAATAAACCACCTAAATAATCAAAACAAAAAATTAAAAAAATGAATTAGTCAGCTTTAACAACACACATCCAAAGTCCAAATACCCAAATGGAGAATAGAATAAGAAAAATCAAACAAATAAAGGAAGAAAATTGAAAAAAATATTAAATTTATCGTCATTTATTTTCATAAGTTCTTTTTTACTTACATCCAATGCACACGCGCAAAACTTTTGGACGGGGAAACTCACTCTTCAGATAACGAGGTTGGAAACCTATCACCTTAGCTTCAACCCCATCCAATTCGGCCATTCCCTGCCAGCGGGGGCAAAAATTGAGCGTGTTGAAGCCTATATGTCTGGGGACCAAATCGACAAGGTTTCGTCAACGACGCATGTTTGCTGGAACGGAATTTCAGATTGCGTGCCCATGTACGGGAAGGATTTATCCACCTACAGCTTCAGAAACCGCGACGCTAGCAAACCAATATACGTCGTGCTTCGCGCAACCAACTTTGGTGGCCTCTTTCCTCCTGCCTACGTGCCTATAACGGTCACCGTTTATTACACCCTATAAACACCGTCCAGACACCACTCCCACACCCTACTCTGCTACCTGCTCAATAAAGGTCACACTCATGTTTGTTAGTTCATCCTCCCCCAAACTCATGCCCGCCGTACAACTCACAAACAAGCGGCAGGTTGATACAGCCAACTCTTCCAATTTCAGTGAGGTTCTCGCTGAATTTTCCAAACAGGTCGGCATTTCAGAAATCGATTTACCCAGCCCCGCCCCCCCAAAACCAAAAGAAAACCTCGTTAAAGGCGTTTTCGTTATGGACGAGTCCATCCAGAAAATGGACGATGCCACGCTACGAGTCTTGCTCCAAGGAATGGTTTACGAAGATATAGCAGGCAAAGGAGACGGACCAGGAGGAATGCTAGATCTGACTGAGTGGATACATGGAGGGCCTATTCGTTACTCGAATACTGGCGAACTGGTAACTGCAGAAAGCAAAAATTATTTCAATTCAGCGGCAAGCCAATACCGATCGCAAAAAATATCAGTGCTTGACACCGGCTTACGAAACGGCACCCCTCTTGTCAAGATCTATGAAAATCTGTGTGAGTTAACTTCACAGCAACCCGTACGGTTCCTGGGAATGATGGGGTATCTGGTTGCGCCAGCATAAAACCCAATCTGCTTACAGGCTTCTGAGCAACACGTTTTGCACACTCTCCCATATAGACCACAACACTGGAACTCAACCCATGCTTATCAATTCAACAACAACCGAAGTGGCTTTAGGCAAAAAAAATGTCCTGCAGCAGCTCGGTACAAGCACCGCTACCCCCAGCTTCCAGACTGCTCTCGCGGCTGCATCGACACGAGTAACAATCTCATCCGCAGCTCAACAACAAGCTCAGGTCACCGAGCTTAAGCATGGCAGCTTTGCAATGCGCGACACCGTCAGCAAAATGGACGAAAGGGAATTTGGCGCTTTTCTGAAAGATATCGTGTATGAAGGAGGGCCCAAAAGACTAGCCCTGCACGAAATCATGGTTGATATCACCGACTGGCTAAAAGGTGGACCGATGTACTACTCAAATACACGGGAGCCGGTCACGGAAGAAAGCACCGCCTATTTCATGATGGCTGATGCCAAATACCAGGCGGAGAAAGTCGCCTTGTATGAGCTGGAACTAAGTAAGGGCACGCCGCTTATTGATATTTATGACAAGTTATCAGACTTGACATCCAAACAACCTGCACGGCTTTTGGGGATGAGGGGGTATCTGGTTAAGCCGACTTGATTCTGCCTATCCGGTTTGAAAGGCTACATGTTCTGATGAAGCCAACAGGGAGCTGTTCGCAGGCTACCTTTTTAAAAACACAATTCCAACTGCTCCGTCTTAGTGTCAAAGGATTTGGAGAAAACAGCCCATCAAAAGGGCTCAATAGGTTTAAAAACCCCCGTCTTGCTCATATTACGCCGAAGGTCAAACTGAGCCAGTGCCTCCACCACATCAATCATGGGCAACATCTCAAAATTGATCTCTGACCATGCCTCCCGACCCACCCTCACGGAGTACAAATAATCATCACGCAACTGCCCTGTTGCCGGATCATGACGTTGAGAAAACCCCGATAGAGTGATGCACTGAACGACAGGGAGAGCGGCAAAGGTTTCCCCAATAATCCGGAAACCTACACCATGCACATGGGCCATATAACGCTTACGTACCTGCACTGCTGGCAGATCCTTCACAGACAGCTTCAAGCCCCTTGCCGGAACCGCTGCAATCTTCGAGGGCATATCCTCAATCTCCGGCAAATCGATATCCAAGTGAACATGCGCTCCCTGCTCCGCAATGTCCAACGATATCAACGTCTCCCGAGGCCAAGCGATATCTTGGAGGTTAGCTTCCAGCCATTGCTCCATCGCTGCCGTATCTTGATAGATATCCTCTTCAAGCAGCTTACGCCGCTGCTCTTGCTCATAAGCATGTTGAGTCTGATCACTTTTCCATGCAGCCAATAACCGTTGATGCTCGCTGGCTATCTGCTGATTGAGCTGATTCAATTTTTCCAAACGTTTGGGAAAAAACTTTTCCCACCATTTTGCACTTAGCAAAGCAGGCTGCAAGGGCTCAGAACGAAGAAAACGCTCTGGAACATACCTGGGTGCAATATGAGGCGCAGGAGTGTCTAAATGGATATTAGCCACCGCTTCACATTCACTATTTATTTCATCGCATTTACGCTGGATTAAGCTTTGAATAGCCTGGCGGTTCTGCTTCTTGGCGAGCTCAACAACCGACTCGGAAACAGGCTCTCCGTCCTGATCATGGAAACTCAACATTCCTTGCTCTGTGACCCCACACACCAAAGAGAAAGTCTGTGTTTGCTGGGCAGATTGGCGCGGCTTAGGGGCAGGAGCAGCCTTATATAGGGTATGACGAGCGGAAAATCCCAAAAAACTGGTATTGAGATGTGCCCCACGCTTACCAACATTCACCGTTGAGCCCCGCGGCCCCAAGGTCCAGCTAGTGCCCGAGCCACTCAAGTTCATGCGTATGCCTGGAGCCAACTTAATCGATCGTCGAAAACGTACAGCCACAACTCCCTCCATGCTTTTTAATAGTTTTAAAAGCTTATGAACTTCCACAAAAGAGGTTTTGGAATGCAGAGAAACCTGATGGGGATGTATAACACTGTGCTGAGGCTAACTCAAAACCAGAGGCGGCTAACTACCAGGCATAGTCACTGAATAAGCGGAAGCAGAGATAAGGGCACGAGACGGAGACAATCGCAGACAAAGGTAAGCATCGCTGTACCGATTCTGTATCCATTGAAGTGCTGAGTTGATTCCCTGAACAGGGACTGACACTACGGTATCTTCCAACTGTTTGAACTTCAGGAAGATTTTAGATGGTGCCCGGGGCCGGAATCGAACCGGCAAGCCTTGCGGCGGGGGATTTTGAGTCGGTGATTTACAGTGTCTCTACAGGGAAATGGGGCGAATTCTAGCGTAGATTGAAATAGGTAAAACGAGTTTAAAATCAGTAGGTTAGCGTATTTTTACCGAATTGGTGGAAGCTGGTCACTGTACCTGCACTGTACCGAAAAGCCTTCTCGGTACAGTGACTAGGTGAATGGCGGCAAGCGGTGTGTACGCCCGGGTACCCATCTAAACATAAGATCACTAAATGGCTTTTTTCCTGCTTTTGACCGATTCAGCGACTTTATCGCTAAGTGAGTCTAAACCCGTCGCCAGTGCCTCGCATTGATCATGGAACATGTCAATATAGATCTTGTCAGTGTTACCGTCGAAGCTAAGCGCATGTGCTGCCTTAATTCTATTCTCGCCGATGCTTCTAATGATCTTACTTGCTTCTGTTCCGGCATTAGCCTTCAGTTCCAGCAATTCTAAGAGTTGAATACCCGATAGAGGCCGCTTGCTCTCATTATGGGTAAATTCAGTTTCGTCAGTGCCAAAATTTTCGACCAGGTAGTACTCTAAAATTTTTTTATTGATGCTGTCGTTACCGATTAGCTTGTACAACTCATTGCAGGAGTCACAGTAGGCGCGTTGCGTATTCTCCACTGGTGCGTGCAGCAAAGTATTGTGGGTGCGACGAAAAATAGCCGCTTCCAATCGCTCGTTAACTCGTTCGATCGCGGCTAGCGCGTCTTTGAGAGGATCCTTGTATGAAATCCATCTACCTTCTAGGTTCACGTCGATGAAGTCGGAAAATCCCTTGTCTTGCTCTGCAAACAATGCGTCTTTTATCTCATAGCCATGCCAATAACGTTGTTCAGCTTCGCTCAACTTGAGAAGGTCAGTGAGGAAAGCTGTGACCGCACTTCGTCCATTCTCCAGCTTTCTACGGCCATGCCGTATATCAATATATAAAAACTCCTCTTCGCCTAAATACGTTATATGTCCCCCTGAGACGGTGTCGTGCACATCATAGAGGTCTGGACGAGTCAGGTATTTTCTCAGTACCTCTTCATAGAAATATACAAAAGAGTAAGTGTGGCTTCCCTTCATAACTCTTTCTTCGAAGATAGGGAGATTTCGGCGCACCAAATCAGATCTGTAGAAGTGTTCGGTGAGAACAGCTTTGCTTGGAAAAATTACATGGCATTGAACGGGCGCGCCACGCTTTATCCCGCCTGCTCCGAACGTTAGTGGAGTGAGGGCCACATTCTTATTCAAGGACGCCAAACCAGCGGCCTCAAGCTCAAGCATTGCCGCCTTTACCTGCTCATTGTCCAACTTAAGTGCTTGAGCAATTCTCAGACTGTCACATCCTGTTTGATGATCTATCCAGTACTGGATGGCGAACTCAATGACCAGCTCTTCCATAGTTTTAGTTTTGCGGGACATGGGGGAGTCTTTAAATAGTTGACGAAAGTTCGTTTAGGCACAGCAGACTCTGCTCCTGTTGAGAAGCTGCTGTTTGACGCTAGCTTTCAGCTCTCTCGCCGTTGTGGCGCGACGAGACTTCGATATCATACGGGTATCTCGAGCTCAGAAGGACAGCGCGAATCGGCGAAAACTACAATGCCGACTTACTATGGTCCGGCGCATCAAAAACGAACCAAGGCACACGATCTTGAAGCAGTAGTGACGCGCAAAGCACTGTCTTTTCAATTAAAAGATTTTGCGGTTTTGATTCGGCAGAAGGCCAATTTTCTTGCAGGTCCAAAATTCGAAAAATATCGTGCCCAATTTCCCAAAAACAATAATTTCCACTTTCCATAGTGGGGGCGCCAAATTCTAGGTAGTTGACAGGGAAATAGGCGGATAGACCTAAACCATCAATTTTCCACAAACTCTCATCAAAGATTTCATTGAGATTTAGCAAATTCCCCGCCTTGAGAATTACAGTAAGGGTTTCAATCGGGCGCTCTACCAAATCTGCACATTTTGAAAAGTCATTCTTGGAACGCGCAAGCAAGTAGCGTAGCACTTGGTCTGGAGCAATATCCCAATGTGAAACTTGTCCATTACATACTATGAGCGAATGAAAAATATGGCTGGCCAGTAGCTCGGCTTCTTCTTCTAAACCAATTGAAACGGCTGTTGATAATGCTACGGCCCAAAATGGGGCTTGTGCATCTGAGATTGCAATTATCGACGTTCCCAGGTTGTCGACAATAAATCGGAGCAAGAATTCGAACTGTTCTCTCGCGTGTCCTTTTTGCTCCAGAGTCGAGCATAACTCTATCGCTACCGAAGCCCAACCAAGTACCCTGGAGATTTTGATTGGAAGCTGGTAGAGATCAAAGAACCCACCGTCACCATCTGACAAAAGAGCATACTTGCTCACTAGTAGATTCGTGATTAATTGCTTGTTAGCTACTGCTAGCCCTGCGCGACATTGCTCCATTAGGGCCTCAACAACTTCTGCGACTGGGCGAGACTCAATGTAGGGCAGAAGGCACGTTGCTATGCATGCTGCGACTTGGGGAAGGCGAAATGGATCCCGGCTATTCAATGCCTTAAGCGAAAAAGTTGCTGCTATCCGGCTTGCTTGATTGGCGAGGATACGGGGGGCATGAATAGTCGGAGTTAGAATTGTTCTAACTATTCTGAGAAAATCGTCGATTACCCAATTATCGCTTAGGGAGGTGTATGCACTCCACAGCGCGCTATAGTTCTCTTTGACGATTTTGTCGCTGTCAGTAGGCCACGTCTGAATTACATCTCGCAGCGGTGCAGCGGGATCTTTATTGAACTTTGGATTCAGGCAAAAACTCGGTGGGCCATATAGATTCAAACCCCATACGATGGGGTTTTGGTTTTGTTCTTTCAAACGAGTGGATATATGTCTGCCAATCTCTACCAAGTCTAGAACCGGCGTGCTGTCTTGTACAAAACTTCGCCCTTCCATGCAGTCCAAGATTGCATTGGTTCCTAAGCCACCATTGATGGTTTCTCCCGCGGGTTGGTTTTGACTAGATGTTGCTACTAGGGTTAACGCCGGAGTGCCAACATCACCAAGTAAGTCTGGCTTAAGAAGAACTCCGAGGTCCGTAATTAATCCCCCACTTTCACATGCGTCAATTATTATGTTGCTTTGTCTTGGAGATGACTCGTTTAGGCTTCGAAACATGTCGGCGAGTGACAAAGCCGTCATGGATTGTGCATTTGGCCTGCTATCGCGGACCCACATGTAAAAGCTTCCAGCACTAACTCCGCCATGCCCTGCAAAGAAAAAAGTAAATGTGCCGATGCTGCCTGAGTTGAACAGTACGAGTTTTATGTTTTCTCGCATTTGTTCAAGGGTTGGAGAAAGCACAAGGCGCGATAGTTTGGGGTCGTATTGGCCAATATCCGGATTGATCAGTGCGTTAAATATACGCTCTGCGTCTTTTTCTGCCCCGGTCAGTTGCGTGGCATGATCAAAGTGGTTGCAACCTACCGCTAGTAGAACTTTCATCGACTACTCCCCGTACTTCACAAAGCGAGCTTTCCGATCTGCTTCTCTTTTTAATGCCTCAGCTCGTTTACGCTTCATGATTTCTTCGATTTGATTGTGATACTCAGGGGGCGCCTCGCTGATGGCTCTTTGGAACGAATCAAGCGTATTGGGTCCTACGTGTATCTGAGGCAGGGTAACGTTTCCATCTTTGTCTACAGAGAATTCAATCTTCTCTAACATGCGAGCGAATGCTGCTGGTAATGACCCTTCTTTTTGTGCGTCCACCACATTGCCACTTTGTTCGCTGGCTGATGATATGGAGCGATACATCATTTGTGCAAACTGTCGCTCCATATCACCGCTAACTCCTGCAATGCATCTAGCTATCGCAGACAAATCATTATTAATCAGCTCTTCAAATGTAATAGTGGTTTTCGAAGAATGGGTCTGAAGTCCACTTAGGTAAGCTTCAGGTGCTCCTGGGTGCGAGTGAGTGCCCCTATGCCTAAGTCGCTGAGTATTTTCAGGGGGAAGATAGCGGGCAACGACTTGCCGCTGCACTGCTCTGAGCAGGTCTGCAAAACTTTTCGAGAATGCAGTCGCCCTGCCTGGCTCTTCAAAAAAACTTTTTCTTTCGCTTGGGGTGAGCTGCGACACGTGTTCGGTTTGGTGGGAATTCATAATAAAGGACGACGCGCTCGTTAATTTACTTGGAGACAAGAGCTTCGTAGACTACGTCGTCTAACGAAAACCGGCGACAGCCTATCCTGCACTAGTCCCCAAATCCTAAATCTCTTCGTCATGACGAAGACTTTGGGAGTGCTAATGCGTCAGCGCGCGGCTGCACAAACTCTTGCAGGCTTATCTGGCCATCGACGAAACGCTGCGCGTGGGCCTCATCTGCTTCACTGAGCGAGAAATCTTCTAGACCGACGGAGGCCCGCGCATAGTTAACTGCCGATTGCCGGCGGCTGCGTTCGGTATCCGATATGGTTTTGTGGGGCTGTTGCCTGCATTTACCCGTGCCTGCCATGGTGCCTCCTTGCCGTAGGTAACTCGATCTTACAAGAAGTATGGGTAATTTGGTTTAGGTGCACGTAGCCACAGAGGTGGTGCGCTGAAATTGTCTTGTTTTACCTGCTATGGACGCCAATATCGGCTGCGTACTAGCCGTAGTTTCCAAAGAGGCTTTGCCTCTCTGGACTCTCCACCCTCGCCGGCGGGAGCCTCGGGGGCAGGGGTTGCGGGCTCTGGCCCGGAACTCCTGCCCCCGGGCATAGCGTAGGGCGCTCCTGCCGCGTCAAGGGGCCGTGTCCTCGCCCTGTGGGCTGCGGGCCGCACCAACCCCTTGACCCGTCATCCGCTTGACGGCACCGCTACTGACGCCGTTTGGCCGGAAGAGGCGTCAAGGGCGGGACCGGAAGCCGCAGCCCGAAGCGCAGCGCAGGGAACGGGTGAGGATCCCGGGCGAAGCCTTCACCCTTGATGCCTCTGGAAGCCATGCAGCCTGTCGGCCGGGGGGAGGAACAAGGCGAAGCCGCCTGGGCCTGCCCCCGCGGCCAGTCCGGCAAGAACGGACGCGGGATGCAACCGAAGGGGTTGCCCAAGCGTAGCGCGGAGATATGTGTGCCCATGAATCAAAAGGCCTCGCTGATGACGAGGCCTATGCGGACGCAACATGCACATCACTTACCGTTGACGGAGCCGCCCGTTGCCGGTCCCCAGTTCTTGCCCATGTTTTGCAAGACGTGTTGCCGATAGGCTGGGTTCCACATGGTGTTGCCTGCGATCATGTGGTTGGTTCGGCCGGCAGTAACCATCATGCCCGACTGCATATCGCGGCGAGTCGTCTTAGGATTCACCACGTTGCCAATACCCTGTGCCATGCTCCTGAATGTCACAGCGTCAAAGGCGATGCCGCCAGCTAGTCTCGCCCCTAAGCCACTCGTTTTTCTCTGCGCGAAGAAGATGATCAAGGCAAGAACGATGATCTGCACAAACGAACTGATGGGATTGTCCGTAGTCGTACTTATTACCCTGTCGAACAGCGCCTTGAATAGCGCCACACCGACAGACACGACAACCATTGTGATGGCAATTTCAAGGATGTAGGCTAGTGCCTGCTCAAACCATTTGTCGAACCATTTCGCGGTGACTGGAAACATTAGCGCCGCGATAAACAGTGGTCCGAGACCAAGCATTATTCCGAGACCGAGCTTTGCCATGATGATGGTCGCGGCCGCAGGCAAATGAATAAGAAACACGGCAATGGCCATCATGAGTGCATTCAGGGCATCCCAGAACATATGACCTAGTTCGTAGAACTCGCGCTTTGCGACTTTGCCTAGCATGTCGTAAGCCACGTTAAGCCCTTTGTCCGCCGAGTTGTCCAGCACCTGATAGATACTTGTCGCTTGAGCGTTAGACGTAGACATGACGTCGGCCAGACCTGTCTCCAGCCCTTGAATGGCCGACACAACAGTGGAGGTGTAAGAATCAGCCGTCATGCAGAATGCCGTGATAATGAGGATCTTCATACACTGCTTGATGAAGGTCTGAAAGGGAGCTTCAACCGCGCCCGCGCTGATGGCGTAGCCAGTCAAGGTGATGTACAGCGTGACGCCGGTCAGCATCAGCATTTGAAAACCGAGGATGACGTTCGAAGCGGTTTCCGATACGAAGGTGTTCAGCATCGCATCGACGCTGCTGCCTATCCACTGGAATAAGGCGAATCCCATGTTATTGACCTCCCTTGAGCGGATTGATCGGTGTCAGGTCGAAATAGCCCCGCTTGTCGACGGCCAGATGGTTTGCCGCTGTCTTGGCGTTGATGCAGTTGGCGGATGCGGCGAACTCGCCAGGACTGGCTTCGCACTTCGCGATCATCGCGTTGCGTTCGGGGGCATGCGCCTTGTACCAATCGACGGTTTGAACGGGGGTGTTTTCGCCGCAAGCTGCCAGCGTGAGCGCGATGAAGAACGGGAAGAGGATGTTTTTCATTTGTGTGCCTCACGTGCGTTGATGATGTCGAGTGCGTGGGCCACTTCGGCGGCCTCAATGATGCGTAACGCTACAAGGGTTCGCACGACGCTTTCGCGCATGCCGCCCCATGTCGGCTGTGTGAAGCGATTTGGCGCGTTTGTCCAAACGATGCCGATGCACGCAATGGATGTGACGGCAGACAGGATGATGTTCATCCATGGCGGCAACGGTTCTTCATCAATGAACGGCAGCGTGAATCCAAACCAGCCCATAGCCGCGTAGTAGGCCGTGAAAGCAGCCATACCGATAGCCACGACATCAAAGGTTCTCATCAGCGGCGCACGCCGCAAAAGCTCTCGGTAATACTCGGGACTCAGGCGGCGAGCGCAAGCCCAGAAGCGATAGATGGCAAGGCATAGCGTCACCACTGGAACCAGTGTGATTGCGTAGAACGGAGCCATGATGTTCTCCTTAGCGTGCAAGCGGGTTGAAGACTTGAAGAGTGGGGTAGCCCCGTTGATCAACAATCTTTGCGTTGATCTCCTTCCGCCGTTGCTGCTGTAGGCGGTCTTCGGCTGCCGCGACCATCTGGTACATCTGTAGCTTGGTCTGCTCGTTCTGAATCATGGTCTGCTCGTTCTGAATCATGGCCTGCTCGACTGCGATGCGGCCTTGCAGTTCAGCAATGGCTTTCGGGTCTTTTGTCTGGTTGATCTGCCGCATCAACTGGTCGATTTGGCTGAGGCGGTTCTTCGCCGCGTCGTAGGCATCAAGCGCAAAGGCTTTGTCTTGCGCACCTTTGACAGCTTGGGCTTCGCAGTTTGTGCGCTGCTCCGTCGAGGCAAAGGCGACGCAGGCGTCATACACCTTGTTGTCGTTGTAGATGGACTCAGCGCGCCCGCTCAGGCCGGCATAGCCGCCTGATTTGACGGAGTCGTAGACGCCTTGCCAGTCGTGCGGAAGGTAGTCCCGCAACTGCGGATTGTTGAATAGTTCGCCCATGCCGCGCGCGCCAGTGACTGCTGCGTATTGCTGCTTCATCTGGTCGATTTGACTGACCATCTGGTCATACTGCATCTTCCACTTCGCCATCGTTTCGATCTGGTTTTCCACGCTCTTGGCGATGGAAGCGCCATCTGTCACGGGGATTTGTGCGAAGCCGGCCGACGACGCGGCAATGCCGACGGTCAGAATGCAAGAGGCTGATAATTTCTTCATGTTCGCCACTCCATTTAGTAGGTGTTGATGGCGAACGCTGGGCCGTCTTTCCAGCCAGTCATTGGGAGCTTATTTAAGGCTCTTGCCCGGCACACATGTTCAGTGTTCTTGGGGCTTTCGAAGACACGTCTCTACCGTGTTGTCATCCCCTGCTTTTCCGGGGCGGTCATCCTCAACTTTTCCGAGGCAGTCAGCACACTACTCTTCGGTGCGGTCACGCGGCTCATCTCCCCGCGTCAGGCCCTTCTTTTCGGGCCGGCACCCGGTACGCCGAAGCGTTCTTGGGGCGGTTGCAGCGTTCGTATCAGTTAAAAGCACAGCCGAAGCTGGTCGTACTTACGTTAATGCAAAGTAGATTTCCGACTACGGCCACCACATCCGGCGGTCAATGATGATGCGGTCTGACAGGTACGAGATGTTCGCCAATTCCGCCAATGCCATTTCTACTGTTCTGAACCGGTAGGGTCGGCCCTCGTCATCCATGACGTGGTGCTCTGTAGTGCCGTCCTGCACGGCCAAGGCAAAGCCCTTCCAGTAGTGCGCATACAGAATGACCTGCACATCACCAGTGCGCGCTGGATCATCGCAGTAGTCTTGCAGGGCGTCGTAGCGTAAAGCCATCTTATGGTCCTTCTTGCGCAATCAATCAACGGCTCAGGTCGCCAGTATCTGGGTGGTTGGTCCCATCCAGTTGATGGGCGTCCTTGGTCACTTCTGTGCTGCGCTGACTACGCTGTGCGACCGGTAGCGTTCTGCCCTGAGAGGGATCAAGGAACCGGACAATTTCCAGGGCAAGTGATTTGTCCTCTATGTCACCAGCGGCCAAGGCTTTCGCAATGTGCCCGTAGCCATTCCTGATGGCACGTGAGAAGCCGGAAAGCTTGCGTTGTTCCCGCTCGGCCGCTTTGGTGCTCTTGCCGCGCTTGGCGGCATGTCGCGTCGCCTGCTTGACCGTAGTGTGCGTGTTAGACCGCGCCCTACGCGGTGTGGCGTTGGCCTCGATGCCTTGTTCACGCAGTGCCTCGGCGAAGCGTTCCCGCCAGCGTTGCAGGTCCGCTTTTCGTGGGTTGAGCCGGCTGCCGTCGAGACCCAGCGCCTTAACGCAAAGGTGGCCGTGGGGATGGGCTTCATCGTCATGGATGGCGAAGACATACGCGTGGTTGGCGCCGAACTCCGTTTTCGCGAATGCACGGATAGCGTCATTGACTGCGCATCGGTCGGTGCCGGGTGGCATGGACAGCACGATATTGAACGTTTCGCGGCACGAGCCGTTATCAGGCAACCCGTACTGGCCGCTTTTCCATTCGTCGCGCACGTCCTGCACTGCCTCACGGCCAAGGATGACTTCACCGTCTTCGTTCTCCAACGCGACCAGGCCGTTGCGCGATATGTAATCGAGGTGCGCTTTCACCTGGGCGATGCCTTTGCCGCCGCCGGAGATCTTCACCATGACTTCGGGCGCTTTGCGAGTGGTCAGCATCAACTTGTCACGGACCCGAGCGCTGCCGGTCAACAGCAGAGGCTTGGAGGGTGGCGAAGTGCGTGATCGCGTCACTGTGCGCTTTACGCCTTGGCTGGTGACGGGCTTGGTATAGATGCGTTCGCCCCAGTCCTTCAAAATTCCATCAATGACCAGACTCATTCCAGCCTCCAGCGGTCAATATTGGCGCGCATGATGTCTGCCACCAGCGCGGTGTGGGTTTTGATATGACGGGTCAGTGTGTCGATACGCTCAGCGGTTACCACCGTCTCCAGCGTGCGTCCTGCGTTCATATGCCTGGCGATCTGGTTCAGGTTGCGACCGATGGCCAGCAGCCTCGAATTCGATTCGCCCAGCGTTCGCAGCTCCGTCATGCCGAACTGCGGTTCGCCGCTGAGATTGGCCCGTATCAGGTGGATGACCCAGCGATTGGCTGACATGCCCTGCTGCAAGGCTAGTGCTTCGATACGGGCATATTCCGTCTCAGTCGGGCGGAGTTCCAAGCGGCGACGCGAAGTATCGGGCTGCTCATGTGTTGACGGAGTGGGCGAACTGGCTGTTGTTGAGCCGTTGAGTAATCGAACGATGACCTGTCGCAGTGCGTCGCTGGGGGTGCTGCCCTGGCGGACGCAGAACACCTGCCAACGCCGCTTCAGATCGCTATCTAGTCGAACACTTAGTGTGGCCTTGTTGTTTTTCATCTCGGCGTCCTCGCGTGCATGCTCAACTTGGCCTTCAGGTCTTGAAGGCGGGCTTGAGATTCAGCTTTGCTGAGTGGTGCTGATTCCGATGCGCGCGGCATATCCTGAGTCGCTGCCAGACGTTCCCTTCTGGTTGCTATCGGGATGCCAGCAGCCGGCACGAATCCGCCTGTGCGGTGGCGGTCAACAAGTCCTTTGAGGTAAGCGACCTTCGTTGTTCTGATGGTGCCCGGTTTCTTGATTGCGCCTTCCAGTTCGTCAAGCAAAGCCTGGGCGCTTTCGGCGGGAATGTTGGCCAACAGATTCTGTATCGACATCCTTTCAGCAGGAGCCAGCGAGCTAGGGTATTGCAAGCCGTTGCCGGTTCCCGTTGTAGTAGTAGTGTTATAGATAAAGTTAGTGTTAGTAGTAGTGTTACCCGGCCGCCTATTCATACCGTTTGGATAGGGTGTGCATAGGGTATCGGGTTCGCTAACTCCTTGATTAATAAGCGCGTCGTGTGGGGCACTTTGAATCGATGATTGGCTATCGCTAGGGTCGGCATAGGCTGTCGATACCCTATCGCTAGGAGAAGCCAGTGCACTGGCTACCGTATCTCGCAGCGGGTCGTCGGCCGGCAGTCGATTGATGAAGTCGTCCACATAGTCGTTGCGCCAGCGTTCGGGAAGGGCTTCGATCTGTTGGAATGTCTTCTTCCTGAGTGTGGATGCGACAGCCATCTTGGCGGAGTTGTGATCCCACCAGGCCTTCACCCAGACGTAGTTCGCGTCTGCGTCGAAATAGATAAGGTCGGCGTCGACAAGCCGGCGGATCACGTTTATCAGTTGAGACTCGACATCCCAACCCATCTCCGAGGCTGCAACGCGCAGGACGATTTCATACGCGCCGATGACGTTGCTGAATGGCGAGGTCAGGAAGTAGAACAATGCATAGCGATCTTCGACCGTGCAGCCTGACAGGCGATTTGAGCGCCATATCTGGTCGTTGATGGTTCTTTGTCGACTCATGCGCGAGGCCCTCGCGCAGCGGCCCCTGCGGGCGTGACTTCGCCGTCTGCCGGCTGTTCCAGACTCAGCGCTTCCGTGACCTGCAACGTCCGAAAATAAACGCGGCGACCGACCCGCAGCATGGCTGGTTTCAGCTTGCGCGAAAAATCGGTATCGGTATAAAGCGCAACGCGGACGCCATCGGGAGATCGGCCTAGCAAGGTGGCAACGTCAACGATGCTCATCAACGGCCCAAACCGTCCCAACAAATATTCTCCAGTAGTCATTCATATGCCTCACAAGTTCACCGTAGGTGAGGCCAGTCTTTACTGTGAAGGAATGAATGTCAAAGGCCAAAATAGCGCGTCTGCGAAAACCAAAATTTGGCATCGTCAAGTGCCAAGATAAGGCATATTGGTTTTTTTCGATGCAGCGATCAAGCGAAATAAATCTGTAAATCAAAGGCTTAGAAATGGTCAGAGACAGAGCTTGATTTGGGCGCCTGAAACCTCTACGGGCAAAGAAAAAAATTGTGAGAAATTGCCAGCGATGTGGACGTGATCAAACTATTGGCTAGTATCCGAGGTTGATGACATCAGGAGCAGTGAATCGGGGATCACGCTACCTTGGAGAGCCAAGTATCATGATGGGTATGCAGGTCGAGTCGCTAGGAAGTTATATGGAACTTAGAAATGACGCCCGGTAATGCTCGAGTCCGGCGCTTTCAATTGAATGCAAACGGCCGTGATTTTGCGGTGGGTGATATCCACGGTCATTTTGGTCGGCTTGAGGTCGCGCTGGCTGCCGTAAAGTTTTCGCCAGAAAAGGACCGATTGTTTTCCGTAGGCGACCTTGTGGACCGAGGCCCTGAATCGGCCGATGTTCTGAAATGGTTGCAGCGCCCGTGGTTTCACGCGATCTGCGGGAATCACGACCTGATGACGTGGCGACGGGCGATGGGCGACCCGATTCCGGACGTCGATCACCGCGCCCACGGCGGTGGATGGTTGGACGCCTGCGCTGGCGATATTCGTGAACGCATTGCGACCAGCTTGAGCGCCTTGCCGCTGGCTATCGAGGTGGAAACGCCGAGGGGCGTGGTCGGTATGGTTCACGCCGACTTCCCCTATGACGATTGGCAGGCTATTCACGGCGCTACCTTCAGTCCAGAGGACGAAGATGCCTGCCTATGGTCCGTAGATCGTTATCGAATGCAGTATTCCCAGCCAGTCCGCAATGTACGTGCGGTGGTCCATGGACATTTGACGCTGCGCAAGCCTGTGCAACTTGGTAATGTTTACTACATCGATACAGGTGGATGGCAGGATGCGGGGAGATTTACGTTGCTGGACTTGCATACGCTTAAGTCGTGGCCGCGCTAATTTCATTCTGCCACCTCTGAAATACATGGCGTAGCCTTTAAAGACCCGACATACGGGCAGATCAGAGAAGTAATCTGATAGGGCAAAAAAGTTCGCCGCCGATTTCCGCGAAGGGCTTCTCGCCTGACGTTTTCGAGATTGCGGAGTAGCAGCCAGCGCGAGGACCTGATGATCTTGCGCGCCACTCGGTCGCCGCGTAGGCAGGGATGATTTGCTCAGGAAGACATACGGCGAGTTCGGCCCGAAGCGGTCGATCGGCACTTCCTTCTAGTGGACCGATTTAGGCTGATCGGAGTCATACACGGCTCAGTGCCTGATCGACAGCTACAACCATTACAGCAGTTATCTATCCTGAAAGGCTCGCAGCACGTGCTTGAATGTCTACGTGGAAAGGGGAACTTACGGAGACACTTCGGTTTGCGACGCCGCACAGTTGCATGGTTGGGATGGCAAGTTTGTGCAGCCGCCACGATTTACAGCGATTTCGCCAAGCCGAATCGAGCTGGCGCGAGATTTCAGCCATGATAGGTAGCCTAAGGCGATGCGAATACGGTCAGTGGACTGTTGGTCACAGTGCGCAGGAAATTGTTCGTCGCACCCAGGATCGTCAGGTGTTCGTTCGTGATGCCTGCTGCGTGCAGTCCGGGCTGAACGATACCCACCTTAAAGATAATAAACTTCCGTCGAGAAGCCTTTCGCAACGCTACGAGCTGGCGCAAGGAACCACGGACAAACCGACTATCACGACCCCGCAACAGCCGCGTTTCCCGGTCTACGATGTGGCGGACGAGGTTTGGAAAGCTCCAGGCCCACTTTGTGGACTTCTGAGCTTGTCCGCAGACCTCATAAAGGTCTTGGACGTTGTTTGCCGGGCTATCTCCTGTCGCGAACTTGCAATGCCAAAGCAGCACAGTAATGGTGTCCGCAGTCTCTTCAATCGCGACAATGTCCGCGCTCTCGCCACTGTCATCATCGTCAATGATGAATGAGTACGGTCCTTCTTCAAGGTACTCGATGAATCTCTGCTGAATGGATTGGGGACGATACACCCCGTTTCTCCATCGACTTTCCTGACGGATATTCGTGTTCCCCCAGTCCAAAGACTGAATCGATTCACGGGGGAAAGTCTCCCCAAGTGCCTCCCGAGGTTTAAGAAGAATCTCTCCAGAGAGCTGTGAGCCATCAGCAAGGCGCACCATAGGTGGACTTGTTGTAAAGAACTCGACAGCAGTAACTCGGCGGGAGAAAGCGTCAATTCGAAGCTCCGGGCCTGCGATCTGTTCAATTCCGTACTTCAAGCCGTCTATCGCTACCGTTAGAAGGGTCTGCCGATATGTCGCAGACACATCTGCGCCTGCCGTTAAGGTGAACGTAAAGGCGTTGCTCCCGGCGCGCCATTCCCCGAGGTCAAGCTGGCAATCATGGAAGTCAAAGCTTCGGTCACCTACCACCACATTAAACCTGAACGTCGCTGCTTCAAATAGTTGATCAGGCCAGTCGGCCAGCAGTGCTACCTCGTCAGGTAGTAAACCTTGTAGTTCGGTCGGGACGAGTGTGTACCGAAGAAAGTCGTCGGGTTCGGTCTCATTGTTAGAGAGCTTGGCTCCCAGATGAAGGCACCATTCCCGCCACTCGGCAAGCGTGCCCGTGCTCAGGGCCCAGATTTTCCCCTTACGAGAGCAGCCTACGCTAATGCGTTGGCCGTTCTCATAGCCGACCCCCGTGACGTTCGATTTCTGCTTGTTGGCTTGCAGTGCCGGATCGATCGCGTCCCTCACATCCAGTCCTGCAAACATCTGATATCGGACATTTTTGCTTAAGCTAGTCAGTCCTACGCTGTGCAGCACCAACCTGCGGAGATTTGTGAAAGCTCGAAATACCTCCTCATTTTTGATAAGGGCTGGCTCGGTAGAGACCTTGGACGCCAAGTTCTCAGCAACGCGCTTGCGTGAACTGTTAATGAAAAGCAGATTTCGCTCGGCGTCATGGAAAACAATGAAGAGGTCCCAGCTATCCGTTGCGATATCCCGTGAATCAGTCCAGTCGAGTAACTCTTTCTGATTGACAATAAACACAAGCATTCCGTCTGGACGGCTGAAATAGGGCTGATGGATTACCTGTCGCGGCCGAAATGCCTTCACATAGTCTTGCGGGCGGAAGTCCGTCACACGAAACACTTCCGCACTCAACTTCGGGCGGAGCGTTAGAGTGGAGATATGGACGGAATCCGGATTTTTGCGAATTGGTTGAAGGTTCTCGACGAGTTCAGAAAGACGGGCCTGTGGGTCAATAGCGTCGTAGCTCAAGTCTGAGAGCAGAACATTCCAGTCTGCATCCTCCTGATAGAGGCCTTCCAGTGCCTCAGGCACTCCGTCTTCAGCCGTGTTGGCAACGAATGTCGCTGGTCCAATCGCCTCGCCTGCTGAACGGGCAAAGCGGCCGATGAATTGGAGCGTGATCCCGAGGCTCTTGTGAACAGAATGAAGCGCTGCGACCTTTAAGCGCGGCAAATCAAATCCCTCACCAAACATGTCCACACAAATAATGATCCGATGATTGCCATTTCGGATGCTGCGGAGAGTCTGCGCGCGGCCCGCTGAGCGGCTGTGGATCACAATGGGGTTCAGATCTGCATAGTTGGGCGAATAGATCCGGTCGTAAAGCCATACTGCATGGTCGATAGCATCAGCCCGGGCAAGTAGCAAGTGGTCGTATCCTGCGGCAAGGTCTTCGCGCAACCGTGCCACGGCTGCCGCTGCAATTGCGGCATCAGCCAGGGTGTCATCGGGTTCAAAGACCTCCAGAAACCGAATGGGCTTGAAGAACTGTTCGTCCTGCGCGGCCTGTAGCGGGTAGTTGTAGATAATCTTGCCAGGTAATGCTTTACCGTCTTCTCGAAAGGGAGTTGCCGTGAACAAAAGCGTGCGCGCATGGCCGCAATATGTGCTGAATTTCTTCCATGTCTCCGCTTGTATGTGGTGGGCCTCATCAAAGAAGACCTCACTGAACAGAGCCGCAAAAGCTCTTTGTCCTGCTTCATCTACCCGGCTGATTGAAGCCATGGTTGTGACTACGATATTGCATACTCGCAACGACTCTATACAGTCGTCAGTAGGCGCACCCTTGAGAACGCCAACGACAGGGTTGGCGGTGCTGTTGACCACGCCAAGATGGCGTAGCAGGCCGTACTCTCGGAACTTGCCGGCCGTTTGCTCACGCAGGGCGTCGCTGGGAACTACAACAAGGATGCGTTCTCCACGCGATTCGACCGCAACGGCGACCATGACTTCCGTCTTGCCTGTTCCTGTTGGCATGACAATGACAGCGGGCTCTCTGTGAAGGCTCCAGTGCGCAGCTATAGCGTGGAGCGCCCCCACCTGGGGCTTTCGAAGACCAGGTCGCCCAGGTAATTGCCCGTCGGGGTCTAGCTGGGCAATATAGTTGATCCCAGTACGCCAGGCTTGATGTGCCGCATTTCGCAGCGCTAATGCGTCAGAAAGAGCGGTTGAGCTACCCTTGAACCTGGCTTCCTCGAACTCTCCAAAGCCCTCTGTGACGGTAATTGATCGGGCGCGAATTATGCCAGCCGTCTCGACCTCGTCATAATCGAACATTGAAGATACACAGTCAATGGCGAAAACACGTCCGTCAGCGGCTGTCGCGAGAAATCGGCGGTGATTTGGCCCTCGGCTGCGATAAGGCGCTAGCGAAACCTCAATAATTGTTGAGGGCGCTTCAATGCATGACAAATCGAGTGTCTTTCCCGATATTTGAAACGCATACCGTATCGGCAGACGAATACGGTTTACTGCCGCTATCTGTACATCTGTCAGCATGCTCCCTCCAGGTTTCAAGGGATATTACTTAAAGTTGCAAAATTTGCAATCGCCTTTTTAAGCACTCTAGGCCAGTCGATCGAACTGGCTAACTTGTGATTGTCGAAACCCTGCCCATCGACACCGCGAAGAACATTTCTTCGGATTGCAGTTATTGCCTAGATAATAAGTAGCGATGACGTGACGCACACGTCCGGCAGACTGCCGCGCCGCCGACATATACAGAGGTGAAGCCAGCGACTGCTCCGGTCGTTCTGCGACTCCCAACCACCCCGCAGATCGGCGTAGAACCAAAGAAAAGGCCCTTCACTCATAGGTGAAAGGCCTTTCGTTTTAGAACTGACTCAGGGTTGTTTATCCGCGCTTGAACAGGCGCTCGTGCATCCATCCATCGTTGGTCAGAATGACAGCCGCCTTACCCTGTATATCTCCCTGAGTCTGTTCCGCAAAATTCTTGTAATTGGCACGCATGCTTTCCGATTTGGCCCAGTCATCTGCACCTTCTACCTTGTAGCGGTAGTTCACCTGCGACACCTTTACGCCCATCATGTCGCTGGGTTCAGTGAAGTTGCTCACTTCCACAACGGTGTACTTGCCGGTGCAAAAGGCATCTTGTCCAGCCATCGTATTGGCACCATTGGCGACGAGGAATTTCTTGCCGGTGTCAGTGATTTGGTACTCGGTGGCCGGCTCCATCTTGTTGCCAAACATGGCTTTGACTTCGGTGTCTCGCTTCGTCAGCAGCCCGGCATCGACCAGCGCGTCGGCGCGCTTCTTGCTCTGACCGCCCAGCATGTCTTGATTTGCCAGGGTGAACGGCAAGCCCTTAGCAGGAATCGCAGCGCATAGGCCATTTTGAGTGTCCAGGTATGCCTGTATGGCCTTACTGAAGTTGCTCTTGTTGGCGTCTTTGGCGCTGCCGCACGCGGCAAGGGTAAGGGCAAGGCTGCTGATGGCGACGATCTTGATAGCGGTATGCAAAACTAGCTTCCTCCGTAGGTTAAGGCAATCAGTTATTCATTATGGCAACGCGATGGAGCGATTATGCGATGTTCTCTGTTTGGGAGTCGGTCTCACTCCGTTGTTTAGAAGTGGACGGCGCGCGACGCACGAGGCGGTCCAGCTTCTGCACCAGGTCTTCGGCCCGCAGGTGCGTATAGCGCTTGAGCATCTGCATCGACTTGTGGCCGCTGATGGCCGACACCTCCTGATCGCTCAAGCCGGCTTCCACGAACCGGCTGACAGCCTCGTGTCGCAAGTCGTGAAAGCGGAAGTCTTCAAGGCCCGCTGCTCGCTTGGCATCGGTCCATGCTTTGTCGAACAGGTAGGGGCGTCGTATGCCGTCCCGGCCGGGTTCGCCGAAGAACACCAGTTCGGTTTCGGCAGGTCGTAAGGGGTTGGTCAGCGCCTCGGTGAACACGCGCGTTGCCTCGGCAGTCAGTGGGACGGTGCGAGGCGAAGAGTTCTTGGTATGTTCCAGCCGGACGACGCGCCGCTCGATGTCCACTTGCCGAATGCGCAGCGTGGCAATTTCAGATAGCCGCATGCCGGTCTGGACGGCAATGCGGACGATCCATCCGAACATCGAGTTCGAGTGCTTATCGACGGCTTGCAGCAGGCGGGTCTGTTCTTCGGGAGTCAAGCGCCGGTTGCGGCCAGACCCAGGGGCCGGGCGGCGAATGTTGGACACTGGATTGAAAGGTAGGCCAATGCCCCATTCCTTGATCGCGACGGTGAACAGGTGGCCCAGCAGCGCCAGTTCCAAGCGTACCGTGTTGTTACTGCGAGGCCGTTGCTTGCCATTTTTGTCCGGGTCGCCGGCTAGTCGCATGTCACGGAACTGCGCCACGATCTCGGCGTTCAGGGCGGCCAGCGAGTACTTGCCAAGATGGCGGATGATGACTTGCGCCTTCTTGTGTTCGCCGGCTTGGGTCGATTCCCGCTTGGTGGGCGTGACTTCCTTGAGGTAGCGGGCTAAGGCCGCTTCAACGGTCATGCGCTCGGCGGGCGCTCGCTGGATGTATACGCCGCGTACCATTTCGTCTTCGGTACGGCGCGCCCAGTCTTCGGCGTCGCGCTTGGTGCGGAACGTCTTGGCCGTGGCCGGCCAGCCTGTCTTGCGGATGAGGGCTTTCCAAGTGCCCGAGGAAGTCTTAACGATCGTAGCCATGAGTACTCCGTATGGGGCTAGCGCCGCATCACTGTACCGAAACTGTACCTGACCACAATTTTAGGAAAATCCCCCGGTGCGGGGCTTGTACTGAGAAATCTTCTAATGGCTTGAATTACCAGAAGATTTGGGGATGGTGCCCGGGGCCGGAATCGAACCGGCACGCCTTGCGGCGGGGGATTTTGAGTCCCCTGCGTCTACCAATTTCACCACCCGGGCTAGGTATGGCAACCTGGGAATCCAGGCTTGGAAGGAAAGATTGTTATTATACGCAGATTCCTGAGGGTTTTGGCAAGTGCCACAGCAATTTTTTTAAATTTAGCCTGGCACTGAAAACATTCCCACCTAAAATCCGTCGGAAGCCCCGTTTTCCGCCCGCTTTGTCACAACTGCTTAAGCATTAACGGACGGTTCTAGGCAGGCAGGAACCCACACCACTTTTGGCCATACTCAAACCTGGATTCCAAATAAAAAAACAGGCCAGGTACACCGTCCTGGCCTGCTCAATTTTTCGGTTCTGAGTATGGAGCCCCTAGTCCCCTGCCACAGCCTGCCCGTTACGAATCCACTCTCTCCAGATCGCGACCAACAAAGCCATCAGGACCGGGCCGATGAACAAGCCCACGATGCCCATTGTTTGCACACCGCCAACCAAACCAAAGAAAGTCGGCAAGAACGGCAATTTTACCGGGCCACCCACCAGGCGTGGTCGCAGTGTTTTGTCGACAATGAACAGCTCGATAGCGCCCCACAGGAACAAGCTCACGCCAGCCACCAGGTGACCAGAGCCTATTAAATACAAGGACACCATTGTGAATGACAGGGGAGCACCGCCGGGGATCAACGCCATAAAGCCGGTGATCACACCCAAGAGTACGGGCGATGGAACACCAGCAATCCAATAGGCAATACCCAAAACCACACCCTCACCCAAGGCGATCAAGCCCATCCCGGTGACAGTGGAGTTAACAGTAGCAGGCACAACACGAGAAAAGCGCTGCCAGCGGCCTGGCAGGATGCGCTCACCAACAATATCCAATTGCACCAGCAGCCTGTCGCCATCTTTAAAGATGAAGAACAGCGTGATCAGCATGAACAGCACGGTCAGCAGCAGGTGAAACACGTTGCCGGTAGCGGACAGCACCATGCGATAGATATTGCCCAGATGCTGGCCACTAACCATCTCGACCAGCTCGCCCAGCGCGTGGGGCTCGCCTAAATAGACTTGCCAGTACTCGGTCAAGCGCTCGCCCATCAGGGGCATGGCTTTGATCCATTCCGGAGTAGGAGTGCCGTAGCGGTTGGCGGCCAGCGCCCAGGTAATGAAGCTGCTGGCTTCCTGGATCGCAAAGGACAAGGCCAGGGACAAGGGCACGACCAGGACCACGATGACGACCAGCAAGGCCAATGTAGCCGCCAGTGCGGTGCGGCCATTGCAGCGTACGACCAGCCGTTTATATAAGGGCCAACCGGCCAGGCCTATGATCAGCGCGGCCAGAACAGGGACCAGAAATCCCTTTAAAAAGTAGACGCCTGCGGCCAGCAAGAGCAGCAATAGCCAGCGAGCGATAAGGAATGCGGGTAAGACGGGTTGCATAAACGGTGGAGACCCTCTTGTCTATTGGTCTGGGCATGGGTCGGTGCCCGAAAGTTTTTTGACGATAGCATGATCACAGCCCGAGGAATACCCGTTTCTTACAACAAGCTGATAACACTTTTTAAGGTGGAAGCAAGCTCTAAGCGGCACCCGCGATCTGCATAGGGTCAAGACTCATCATGGCGGGCTGGATAGCAGCATCAGGACTGGGGCGGTTCGATAGAGATAACTCGGATCTGATCCTCAATGAACTGCGCCTCACATCGCGCCTTGCCAAGTCTACTCCTGCTGCTGTGAAGCAGCTTAAACGCTGCAAACGAAAGCTTGAAATCTACAACAGGGGTTCAAGTCTCGTGATCCACAGTCGCTTGAGAGCTGCAACAGGCATCACGTGCTGGTGCTGGTGCTGGTGCTGGTGCCTTCAGTCTGCTCTTGCAGAGCTCCCGACTTCTTTTTTTTGTGAGCAATAAAAAACGCCCTTAGGCTGGTTGCCTCAGGGTGTTTCTCTATATTCAGGGGCGTCTTTAGACAAAGCCCTGCTGACTGTGGCTGTCTTTATCCCCTCAAGCCATGCTCAGGGCGCCACCGGCAATGCACGTTTATGCGCCGAAGCACGGAAGGTTTTGATGATGATCTGCGTGGCTTCATCATCAATCACCTTACCTTCCAGAAAATCATCAATCTGGTCGTAGCTGACACCAAAGGCGTCTTCATCCGGTTTCAAGGGGCTAAGACTTTCCAGATCGGCAGTGGGGACTTTGAACACCAAGGCGTCAGCAGCGCCCATCGCACTCGCCAAGGCACGCACACGGCGTTTGTTCAAGCCAGCCAAAGGCGTAATGTCAGCAGCGCCGTCACCAAACTTGGTGAAAAAACCCATCAGGGCTTCAGCGGCGTGGTCTGTACCAACCACCAAACCACCGTTCGCACCGGCAATCGCGTACTGCGCCACCATACGTTGACGGGCTTTAATGTTGCCCATCAGAAAATCCTGTTGTGCCGCGTCGCGGAACTTCAGGCCGGAGGCCAGCAGTTGCTCCAGCATGGCATCCGATGCGGGCTTCACATTCACGACCAAGGTCTGATCGGGATTGATAACATTCAAACCACCTTGGGCGTCTTTCTCGTCAGCCTGCTCACCGTAAGGCAAACGCACGGCGATGAATTGCGCTTGATGGCCTTGCTGACGTGCCTGCTCTACGGCTCGCTGAGACAGACACCCTGCTGCCAGGGAGTCCACGCCCCCGCTGATCCCCAGGACCAGGCTGCGGCAGCCGGTACGCAGCAGATAGTCACTTAGAAAGCGGACGCGACGTTCGATTTCTTCCTGAGCATCGAAATGATCCGTGATCCCCAATTCCGCACGGATACTGGCTTGCAAAGCGCGTTGATCATCAGTCATGGCGCAGGCTCTCTACACAAAGTGAACAATAGTTCGATTGTAAAGGACTGGGAGAGCTGTGCCATACCGCCTTATCAGGGGTTTTTAAAAAATTGGGATCCTTATTCATTAAAAATGGATTCTGTATATAATCTTCAGTCAAGAAAAGCAAATCGCCCTTACTGAGACAAGCCCCTTTGCTATAGCTCGGGCACAATAAAACCAGCCCATGCCATCCGGTGTCTTGCGCGACATTGAGCGTGCCTACGCGCCCGGCTGGCAGCAAGCTCACCATACGTATCCCATGAGATCCTCAACTGAAATCGCAGACGAAATCCTGAGACGTATTCAGTCCGGCCACTACCGGCCCGGCGACTCGCTAAGTCAATACGAGCTTGCGGAGGAGTTTCAGACCAGCCGCACCCCTGTTCGGGAAGCCCTGCGTTTTCTGGAGGCACGCCGCGTGACCTCGTTGACCAAGACCGGCCGCACGATTGTGGCTATTCCTTCTGCCAAATCAATCCGCGAGGCATTTCAGATTCGGGCCGAACTGGAAGGCTTGGCAGCGCAACTGGCGGTGGACTGGATCAAGGACTCGGATCTGGAGATCTTGATGCAGCATCAGTCCGACTATGCCCGCACCTTGCGAACGCGTGTGCGCAGCGAGGAGGGGTCAGAATGGTTGCAACACAACCGCTCTTTTCATGACCTGATTACGATCACCAGTCACAACGAGCGCCTGCACGAGCTGATTCAGGAGCTGCAAAACGACAGCGTCTCCAGCGCTTTAAGTTTTGCCTCGAAAATGCCGCCGCGTTTGATGGAAGAAAATATTCTGGAGCATGAGGCTATCATCGCCGCGCTGGCTGATCGCAATGGCACCGCCGCTCGAGAAGCCATGACGGAACACGTTGCCAAGACCATGAATCTGGTCCTGGACTGGTTGCCAGAGCGCTAAATAAAAAACAGTGCCACCCGCAAGGAGAGGTGGCACCGCACAATCAAGGTGGTTTGCGATCCCCCGGACAAACCACCCGACTGTTAAAACCGCGGCCTGCGTACCTGCAGGCAATCCTCTACCAGTTGGGCAACATCCACCAGCCATTCATCCTGATACAGCCCCCCCACCAGTTGCAGCCCCACGGGCAAGCCAGAGGCGCTGATTCCGACAGGCAAGGAAATGGCAGGCTGCCGCGTCAAATTGAAGGGATAGGTATAGGGATTCCAATCCAGCCAATTCTGCGAAGCGGCGTCAGACGGCGCTTCCCGGCCCGCCTCAAACGGCAATATCGGAACGGTAGGCGTCAGGACCAGATCAAACTGCGCAAAGTGTCTAAGCATGGCTTCACCCAGCTTTTGTCGGCCAATCAGGGCTTGGTAATAGTCCGGCAAGCTGTTCTTCTCGCCCTTACTGGCAACCTGGCGCAGACCTTCGTCCACTAAAGGACGCTGTGCCGCAGAGACTTGATTCACCAACCAGGCCGTACCAGCTTCCCAATGCGCTGTAATCAGCTCTTTTGCACCGGCCAGGGGTAGCTCGGTAGGCACAATATGCGCCCCCTGCTCTTGCAGCTTGTCAGCCGCCGCCTGGATGATGCCCCTGACCTCGGGGCTGCACTGCTCATCCAGATGCAAACCGATACGCAGGCCCTGCAAGGTACGAACGGGAGCTCGCACATGACGCGGCAAAGGTACCGAGTTCCAGTCGCGTGGGTCGGCTTGCATCATGACGCTCAGCAAGCCTTTCAGGTCCGCCACGGATCGGGCCATGGGACCGACATTGGATAAGGTCAGCATCGGGCCGGCAGGCCAGGCAGGTACGCCCCCAAAGGTAGCTTTCATGCCGGTGATGCCGCAAAAACTGGCGGGAATCCGGGTGGATCCGCCGCCATCCGTACCGATTTGCAGCGTCCCCATCCCCGCTGCCAGCGCCGTGGCCGCACCTCCGCTGCTGCCTCCGCTGGTCAGACTGAAGTCCCAGATATTACGGGTGACTCCCGTTAGGGGACTGTCCGCCGTTCCCTTCCAGCCAAACTCCGAGGTCGTCGTTTTGCCGATCAGTACCGCCCCGGCCTCACGCATCCGCGCCACCGAAGGCGCGTCATCCTGGGCAGCGTCCGCCATCTTTGCTGCACTTGAACCATAGCCAGTCGGCAAGCCACGCACCAGAAGCAAGTCTTTAACTCCGTACGGAATGCCATCCAAAGGACCACGTGCCGCACCTGCCATCCAGCGAGCCTCTGATTCGGCAGCCTCTTGCAAGGTCAAGGCACGGTCCAAATAACAGTAGGCATTCACAATGGGATTCCAGCGATCTACCGCATCCAGCGTAGCCCGCGCCACATCTACAGGAGACACCACTTTGCTTTGATACAAGCGCTGCAGTTCATCCGCACTGGCATAAATCAGATCCATAGAAGTGGGAGACTTCATGTCCACGGCGCTCTCAGATTTGGCGATTGGCTCATCCTTGTGGGAACTGCGCATCATGCTGACGCCTCCATCAAACGAACCAGCACCAGGGAGATCTCAGGCACATAAGCCAGGATGAACAGAACGATGATGGCTGCAATGACAAAGGGCATGACCCCTCTCACCACCACCTCGTAAGGCTGGCCAGACACGGAGACCGTCGTGAACAGATTCAGGCCAAAGGGAGGGGTAAAGAAACCCACCACCAGATTGACGCAGAACACCACACCCAAATGGATAGGATCCACACCCAAGGCAATGCCGATAGGAACCAGAATCGGTGCCAGGATCACGATGCTGGCTGCAGCATCCATCACGCAACCAACCAGCAGCAAAAACACCACCAACAAAGCCAGGTACAGGAACTGTGTATCAAGCAAAGGCGTCAGTTCCGCCACCATCAGCATGGGGATACGCGCCGAGGCCAGAATCCAGCCAAAAATACCGGCTGCACCCAGAATAATGCCCACCATGGAAGAGGTTTCCACCGAGCTTTTCATGACCTGCCACAGAGTACCTACGGTGAACTGGCGGTAGCACACGCCCAACACCAAGCTGAATACCACACCCACGGCGGCGGCTTCGGTAGGCGTGAACACACCACCATAGATGCCGCCCAGAATCACAACAGGCATCAGCAAGGACGGAATCGCCTTCAAAGCCACCATGACCATCTCTTGCGAGGTATAGGAACGCGTTGCGGTTTTAGGCACTTTCAGCTTTCTGGTCAGCAGCATATGGGTCAGCATGAAAGCCAGAGCCATCAACAAGCCGGGCAGGATATTGGCTACAAACAGCTTGGGGATAGAAACGTTGACGGTTGCGCCATACAGAATCAAGGCAATGCTGGGCGGAATAATATTGCCCAAGGCACCCGATGAAGCTGTAATCCCTGTCGCCAAAGAAGCGGGGTATCTTTGGGCGATCATCGCGGGCATCATGATGGCGCCAATGGCCGCCACCGTAGCCGGTGCCGAGCCGGTCAAGGCCCCGAACATGGCACAAGCAATCACCGTCACATAGCCCAGTGCGCCGTGTACGCGCCCGACCATCATGTCGATCAAGTCGATCAGCCGTTTGGACAGCCCGGCCTTCTCCATCAAATTACCCATCAGGATAAAGAGCGGCACCGCCAGCAAGGGGAAGGAGTCCAGCCCCGCCATCACACGCTGCGGCACAACAATCAGTGGCCGCATGCCGGTAAACAGCAAAAACAGCGCACTGCACAGCAATAAGGAAAAAGCGATAGGAATGCCCGCGATGAACAGCGTGAACATCAAGCTAAAAAGTAAGAGAGCTTCTTGCATTTACACCCCCTGCGCCGCTGGGCTGGGCTGATCCCGATACCCGTCCAGCAAGGCATTCACACACTGCACGGCAATGATGGCGCCGCCTACCGGCAAGGCCGCGTACACATAGGCCATGGAGATGCGCATGGCAGGACTAAGCTGTTGGTAAACGATGGCAATCAGTTGCAAACCCTGCACCAGCAGGACCAGTGCGCAGGTCAAAATCGCAATCTGAACCAAGCCGCTATGCACTTGGCGGGCTTTGCCTTTCAGTCGCATCACCAGCAGGTCAATCACGGCATGACCATTGCTTTTAACCAGCACAGCCGTTCCCAGCATGATCATCCAGATAAAGCTGTAGCGTGTGATTTCCTCAATCCACGGTGGGGAGTAACCCATAAAATAGCGCCCGGCCACCTGTATTGATGCGGCCAGCACAATCAGCCCCAGAAATGCCGCCCCCAAGGTTCTGCATAAGCTATCCAGGCGGGTACTGACTCTATCGGCCCAATCGAGCAAAGAGTGTTTCATGATGGTTATCCGCCAGGATTATTGAGCAAGCGCCGCAGCACGGGTGACCAGATCAGGATCAATCACCGTCTTGTATTTTTCGTAAATCGGCATGACGGCTTTGCGGAACTGCGCTTTATCCACATCCGCATTAATGGACACGCCTGCCTCCATCAGTTTCTTCTCGATCTGCGCTTCGCTCTGGATCAGGAACTGACGTTGCTCCTGCACCGCCTCACTAGCCGCTTTCTGGAAGATGGCTTTTTCATCAGCCGATAAGGTGTCCCAGACCCGCCCGGAAATCACCAAAGGAATCGCCACATACACGTGCTCGGTTCGGGACAGATAAGGGGCCGCTTCGTAAAAGCGACTGGTATAGAACAAGGCCGTGGGGTTCTCTGCACCATCAATGGTTTTTTGCTGCAGGCCGGTAAACAGTTCCGGATACGCCATGGAGGTGACATTCACGCCCAGCGCCTGCCAGGTATCCACATAAATAGGACTTTCCGGCGTACGCACTTTCATGCCGCTCAGGTCCGACAAACTGCGGATTGCGTGCTTGGAGTTATACAGATTCCGGAAACCGCCATGCCCCCAGCCCAAAATTTTCAGGCCGGATTTTTCCAGATCTGCTTCAATCGGATCCGTGAAACTGGAGTCCAGGGTTTTGAAAGCGGTCTGGTAATCCTTGAACAGGTAAGGCAGGTCAAACACCATCGCTTTTTTCTCGAAGGTGCCCAAGGTGAAACTGGCCAGCAGGCTCATGTCCACCGTGCCCAGCTGCATGCCTTCAGCCACATCACGCTCGCCACCCAGTTGAGCACCGCCCAGCACCTGGACCTTGATGGCCCCCTTGGTTTGATCCTCCACTCGCTTGGCAAAATTCGTTGCCAGGTGGTGGTACATATCTTCGTTCTGCTCTACCGAAACGTGGGCAAGCTGTAATGTTCGCGGGCCTTTGCTTTCATGCTTTGCCGTATCGCCCGAACCGCCCTTGCCACATGCGCTCAGTGCGCCCAGCATCGCCAGAACCGCGATCCCCACTCGTGTCATTCGTTTCATGATCGTCCCCCTGCATCCTGTGGTATTGAATTTCTGTTCAGTTTTATTTGTGTTTCAAGCCAGCCCTGATCGGGCTTTTTTTGCTTGTTGATGCTGCCCATACGCAAAGGCATGGGCAGCTTTCCTGTAGCTCGCTGTTAAAGCGGGACTGCTTACACCGCTCTGGACTCTTCCTCTAGGGAACGGCGGGTTTTCATATTGAAGCGGCCTTCATAAATCGCAGGCTGGCGGGTGGTCGGCCCCATGTACTGCACGTACAGAATCTCGCCGTCTTCCAGGGTCGTCAGTGCGTGCTCGTAATGCGGGTCCGGGTGAAACACCATGGTGCCCTCGCCGTAGATCACGCCATTGATCTCGAACTTACCCGCCAGGATGTACCAGATCTGGGCAAAGTAATGGCTGTGCAAAGGGTGCCCGGAACCCTTCAGATACTTCACGACCCCGGCGTTGGGAATGGTGGGGTCGTCTTGCGTGGGGTGGAACATCATCTTGGTGAACTGCCCTTCGTAGCGCAGGTTGTCCCACTCCAGATCATCCCGATGCTTGACCGCCATTTCCCGGTGAGCTGCCGTCAGCGGGCCGCCGATGCCACCCGGATTCAGAATCGGAGCCAAGGTAATTGGATCTATTTCACTCATCACTTCCTCCTTAAAAACCAAATTAACAAAATGGGATCCCGTTTTGCATGAAATGGATTCTATCAGGACGATGGCACTGGAATATTCGTATTTACCCGGTACGTTTCTACCAGGCATAAAAAAACCCCACCTGCTTCAAGGCAGGTGGGGTTTTTACAAGCAGAACTAGTGCTTAGCGGTCCAGTTGCGACACATCACGCACGGCACCACGGTCAGCCGATGTTGCCAGCGCGGCATAGGCTTTCAGTGCTTGCGACACAACGCGCTCGCGGTTCACTGGCTTCCAGGCCTTGGAGCCACGCGATTCCATTTCGGCACGGCGTGCGGCCATTTCTTCATCGCTGATAGCCAGGTGAATACGACGGTTGGGGATGTCAATCTCGATGGTGTCGCCATCTTGCACCAGGGCGATATTGCCACCTTCGGCAGCTTCAGGTGACGCATGACCAATCACCAGACCGGACGAACCGCCGGAGAAGCGACCATCGGTGAACAAGGCCGAGCTTTTGCCCAGGCCCATGGATTTCAGATAGGAGGTGGGGTACAGCATTTCCTGCATACCTGGGCCGCCTTTGGGGCCTTCGTAGCGAATGATGACCACATCACCTGCCTTGACCACGCCATCCAGAATAGCGGCTACGGAGTCATCCTGGCTTTCATAAACACGCGCCGTGCCGGTGAAGGTCAGAATGCTTTCATCCACGCCAGCGGTTTTCACGATACAACCGTTGATGGCCAGGTTGCCGTACAACACGGCCAAGCCGCCGTCTTGCGAATAAGCATTAGCCTTGTCGCGAATACAGCCCTTGGCGCGGTCTGTATCCAATTCCTGGTAGTAACGTTCCTGGCTGAAGGCCACTTGGGTCGGAATGCCGCCGGGGGAAGCACGGAAGAAGTCACTAATGGCTTTGACGTTGTCGCCCTTGACGTCCCAACGCTTGATGGCTTCACGCAAGGTGCCACTGTGTACGTTGCCCACATCCAGGTTCAGCAAGTCGGCCCGGGCCAGTTCGGCCAGAATAGCCATGATGCCACCTGCGCGGTGCACGTCTTCCATGTGGAATTCGGGGGTGGCAGGGGCCACTTTACATAGGCAAGGGACGCGACGCGAAATCTTGTCGATATCGGCCATCGTAAATTCCACACCGGCTTCCTGAGCTGCGGCCAGCAAGTGCAGCACGGTGTTGGTGGAGCCGCCCATGGCCACGTCCAGGGTCATGGCGTTTTCAAAAGCCTGGTAGGTGGCGATGTTGCGTGGCAGGACGGATTCGTCGTCTTGCTCGTAGTAGCGCTTGGCCAGATCCACGATCAGGCTACCAGCACGCTCGAACAAACCTTGGCGACGAGCGTGGGTGGCAACAATGGTGCCGTTACCGGGCAAGGACAGGCCCAGCGCCTCGGTCAGACAGTTCATGGAGTTGGCGGTAAACATGCCCGAACAGGAACCACAGGTCGGGCAAGCGCTACGTTCAACAGCTTCAGCCTGTTCATCAGTGACGTTAGGGTCAGCGGCTTGAATCATGGCGTCCACCAGATCCAGCTTTTGCACCACGGTCTTGCCGTCTGGCGAGTAGACCTTGCCCGCTTCCATCGGTCCGCCCGACACAAACACCACAGGGATGTTCAGGCGCATGGCGGCCATCAACATGCCGGGGGTGATCTTGTCGCAGTTGGAGATACACACCATGGCGTCGGCACAGTGAGCGTTGACCATGTATTCCACCGAGTCGGCGATCAGTTCGCGCGAAGGCAGGGAATACAACATGCCGCCGTGGCCCATCGCAATACCGTCGTCCACCGCAATGGTGTTGAACTCTTTTGCCACACCGCCGACCGCTTCAATTTGACGGGCAACCAGCTGGCCCATGTCTTTCAGGTGTACGTGACCCGGTACGAATTGCGTAAAGGAGTTCACCACCGCAATGATCGGTTTGGAGAAATCCTCGTCTTTCATACCGGTGGCGCGCCACAGGGCACGCGCGCCGGCCATATTCCGACCGTGGGTCGAGGTACGGGAGCGATATTGGGGCATGACTACTCTCTGAACAGGAAAATTATGTAAAGATACCTATCATAAACGTCCCAAGGCGCTTTGTGCGCGTCAAGGTCGGGAAGGCGTCTTACCGTAGGGCGGCTACCGATCTGGCACCCAGAATCCTTTGCAGCAAAACCCCTTATTTAACAGGAGATATATTATGCCGCAGGCCGTGCCTGACCTTTCCAACCTGCTTCGACAGGACATCCGCTTTCTGGGCAAGGCCCTGGGAGAGGTGATTCGTGATAGCGAAGGAAAGGCGACCTTCACGCTGATTGAAGCCCTGCGCCGGGCGGCTGTCAGTTTCAGACGTGAACACGATCCGCAGCAAGCACGGATTCTGGAAAAAGACATTCCCAAGCTGAACGATGCGCAGGCCCGTTCCGTGGCCCGTGCCTTTGCCTACTTTTTGCACCTGTCCAATATTGCCGAGGACCGCGACCAAAACCGTCGCCGCGAAGAGCAAGATCCTGCGAAACTGCTGGGCAGCCTGCAACACGCCATTCAGACCTTGATGGACCAGGGTCTGAGCGCCAAGAAAATTCGCCGCTATCTGCAAGAAGCCTGTGTGATGCCGGTGCTGACGGCTCACCCTACCGAAGTTCAGCGCCAAAGTACGCTGGCTGTGCATATGGCCATTGCCGATGAATTGAACGACCTGGATCACAAAGCCAGCGCCACGCAATCAGCCCGCACCCAGGAAAAGCTGACCGGTCTGGTGTCCCTGCTGTGGCAAACCCGCATGCTGCGCGATCACAAGCTGACGGTGATGGACGAGATCGATAACGCCCTGGCCTATTACGGCTCCACCTTCCTGCCCACCATTCCGCAGCTGTACCACGATCTGGACCGTTTGCTGGAACCGGGCAAAAAAAGCCTGCTGGATCAGAAAACACGTTCCCTTCCCGCCTTTTTGCGCATGGGCAGCTGGATTGGCGGTGACCGCGATGGCAACCCCAATGTGGGCCCTGAAACGGTTGAACAAGCGGTGCTGCGTCAGTCGACACGCGCGCTGCAACACTATCTGGAGCAGATTCGTTTGCTGGGTACAGAAATCTCCGTATCCGACGCACTGAACCGTGTCAGCAAAGACCTGGCGGCCTTGTCGGCCAGCAGCCAGGACCCGTCGCCACACCGTGTAGACGAACCTTATCGCCGCAGCTTTATTCATCTGTACGCCCGTATGGCGGCCACAGCGCAGAACCTGCTGGGCCGCGACCTGGCCGATCGCCCCACTTACGCCGCCCCACCCTACGCAAACCCGCAAGAATTCAAGGCTGATCTGCAAATCATTGCCGACTCCCTGGCTGAAAACAAAGGCGGCGCCATTGCCGGCCTGCGTTTGAACGAATTGATTCAAGCTGTGGAGGTTTTTGGCTTCCATCTGGCCACTTTGGACCTGCGCCAAAGCTCGGACGTGCACGAGCGCGTACTGGACGAACTGTTCCGCGTGGCAGGCACGCTGTACAAGGACGAACCCGTCAATTACCGCCAACTGTCCGAAGAAGACCGCATCACTTTGCTGCGCTCGGAGTTGCGCCACCATCGCCCCCTGGTTTCGCCCTGGTATCGCTACTCGGAAGAAACCGAGAAAGAACTGTCCATTCTGCGCAAAGCCGCCGAATGCCGCCGTCGCTTTGGTGCCCGTGCGCTGGAACAAACCATTGTGTCGCACACCGAAACGCTCAGCGATTTGCTGGAAGTGCTGGTACTGCAACAAGAAACCGGCCTGATCGTGCCCAACTCCAACGAGCCGGAGCATCAAGGTCTGATGGTTGTACCGCTGTTCGAGACCATTCCTGACTTGGAGCGTGGCCCGCAAATCATGCAGGAATGGCTGGATATGCCTGAAATCCGCCAGCGCGTGCGTCACGCTCAGGACAGCGTGCAGGAAGTGATGCTGGGTTATTCGGACAGTAATAAAGACGGTGGCTACCTGACCTCCAACTGGACGCTATACCGTGCCGAACGTGAATTTGCGCAGGTTTTCTCGCGCCGCAAAGTGCGTTTGCGCCTGTTCCACGGTCGTGGCGGTTCGGTAGGCCGAGGCGGTGGTTCCAGTTTCGACGCTATTTTGGCGCAACCTCCAGGCACCGTGAATGGTCAGATTCGTCTGACCGAGCAAGGCGAGATGATTCAAGGCCGCTACAAGGATGCGGACGTGGGCCGCTGGCATCTGGAGCTGTTTGTCGCTGCCACGCTGGAAGCCAGCCTGGGTTCACGCAAAGGCTCGTCCAATGACGACGAACATCTGGCTGCGTATGGTGACGCCATGGCCTGGATGTCCGAGCAGGCTCATCAAAGCTATCGCCAACTGGTCTACGGTACGCCGAACTTTGATCAGTACTTCTTCCAGTCCACGCCTATCAAGGAAATTGCTGGCCTGAATATCGGCTCGCGTCCTTCCTCGCGCAAGGCCACGCAAAGCATTGAAGACCTGCGCGCCATCCCCTGGAGTTTCTCCTGGGCACAATGCCGTCTGCCTATTCCTGGCTGGTACGGCATGGGCACGGCCTTGAACCGCTATCTGGAATCGGGGCTGCCCAATGATGGCCTGAACCGCAGCAAGCGCTTGGCTCAGTTGCAAACCATGGCGCGCGACTGGGCCTTCTTCCGCACGCTACTGTCCAATATGGAGCAGGTGCTGGCCAAGACTGACCTGGATATCGGCCTGAAATACGCCGGTCTGGTCGAGGACGAGGAACTGCGCGAGACCATCTTCACGCAAATCCGTGACGAGTTCGAGCTGACACACCGACTGTTCCGTGAAATCACCGGCCATGAACTGCTGGCGCACGATCAGGCTTTGCAAGATGCCCTGGCCGAACGCTTTGCCTATATTGACCCGCTGAACCACTTGCAGGTGGAACTGCTGCGCCGCCATCGCCGTCAAGGTGAAAAGGCCAACAAGCCCACACGCAGCGGTGTGAACAAGCAACACGTCATTCACCTGACGATCAACGGTATTGCGGCTGGCCTGCGTAACTCGGGCTAACTCCAAGCCATGGAAATTGACCTATTAATTACTTTTATAAATAAGCTAATTTCCAAAAGAAGTTAAGAGCGTACAATAAGCCATTACTACGCTTTCTGAAAAAGGCGTGATCCCTACCGGGGTCACGCCATATGGCTTATGGCGCTTGCAATCATCCTGGGAATTCTGACTGGCCTGTCGCTGGGCCTGACTGGCGCGGGTGGCGGTATTTTGGCCGTGCCCGCTTTGGTATTGGGCATGGGTTACAGCATGACGGCGGCCACGCCAGTGGCCTTGCTGGCTGTAGGCGCCGCCGCTCTGGTCGGCGCGCTGGATGGTCTGTACAAGCATATCGTGCGCTATAGAGCTGCCATGTTCATGGCTATCACGGGCGCTTTGGTCACGTCTTTGGGCGTACGCATCAGCCACGCCTTGCCGGAAAAAGTGCTGGTAACGCTGTTTGTCGCCATCATGCTGTGGATCGTCACCAAAATGCTGCGTCGTCCGGCGGCAACAGCACATGCTCATACACCCTGTTGCCTGAACCCGGAAACCGGCCGCCTGCGCTGGACGCCAGCAGGCACAGCCACCTTGGCTTCAATTGGTGCGGTAGCGGGTTTGTTTTCAGGCATGTTGGGCGTGGGCGGCGGCTTTCTGATCGTGCCTGCCTTGAAACGTTTCAGCGACCTGTCCATGCATAGCATTGTGGCTACATCCTTGATGCTGATCGCCCTGATCTCCCTGAGCGCTTCGGCCATGAGTCTGGCACACGGGGCGGAGATTCCCCTTAGCGGCTGGGTATTTGTAGCCTCGGCCATGGGCGGCATGGTGATAGGCCGACAACTAGCCCCTCATATTCCTTCTGTGCGCTTGCAACAGGGTTTCAGCATCCTCACCGCTGTTGTGGCCCTGTCCATGCTGGCACGTACCTATCTGTTTTAAGCCGCGATTCTGTACACGCGCTCAAGCAACACCGGATACATGGTTTTGAGCCAAGCGCCGCGCTTGGCTCAAAACTGCACATGCTTTACTCGCAAATACTGCCACCACCGTCTTGCGGATTCAGACGGTAATCGCTGAAAGAGCCGCCCTCACGCGGACGCACGGCGACAATGCGCTGAACAATATGGTCCGGATCGGCCCGGAAACCATGCTCATACGCCACGATATCCAGGTCCGCACACCAGCGCAGCAGCTCCCCCGGCTGCAACAGGAAGTCCGGATTACGCGGCGTGTTGTATTGCTCGTTGCCCACCCCAAAGGTTTCGTAAACCAGCACCCCACCTGGCTCCAGACTCTCCAGCAAAGTCGGCATCAAGGGGCGCCACAAGTACTTGGTCACCACCAGAGCATTGAACTTGCGCCCGGCAAAAGGCCAGGGACCATTTTCAATATCAGCCTGGATAATTTCCCCGTAAGGCGAAGTCGCTGCCACCGCTTCCGGGTCCCGGTCTACACCGATCACGGTATTGCCGCGCTCGGCCAACCAGCGGGCATTGCGCCCCCGACCACAGGCCACATCCAGAACCGTGCCCGGATTCGGAATCAAATGGGCCCATGCCTGTAACCAGGCGCTGGCCTGTCCCCTGTCGTTCATCCTTACCCCTTTGCTAAGCAGACAAAACGCCCATGGTAACGCAGCAGTGGGCAAGCTCAAGCACAGCACTGGCCTGGGCTACAATTGGCCCCGATTCCACGCTATTTTTTGAGGGTGTATGAAAGTTCTGCTGCAAAAACCCATATTGCTGATGGCCGTTCTGTGCCTACCTTTATGGTTTGTCTACGGCAACTTCATCCTGGCCGCCGTCACCTCCATCCTGATCGGGATGCTGGTGGGCATGATCCGCACCCTGCACCAAGTGACCCAGGCCAAGAAAGCCAGCGCCAAGAGCGCCGCCCCGGCTTCTTCCGAGACACCTAACGACAAGCCCAACTGACGCCATGAACGTACTGTCCGCCCCTGCCCTGCCACACGGTTTGCCTCCCCTGTCCGAGGAACTGAAAAAACACGTTGCACAGGTTAACGATTACTTGCTGGACCGCATTGCCGATGAAGGCGGTTTCCTGCCATTCGACCAATGGATGCACCATGCACTGTACGCCCCCCATCTGGGCTACTACACCGGCGGCAGCACCAAGTTTGGCAGCAATCAGCCAACGGGCGACTTTACGACGGCCCCCGAACTCTCCCCCCTGTTTGCTCAGACCCTGAGCCGTCAGGTCATGGAAGTACTGGAAGGCAGCCAATCCCTGTCCATTTTGGAGTTTGGCGCGGGTAGCGGCGCTTTGGCCGAAGCGCTGATTACGGAATTGCGCAAGCAAGGTATCGAGCCGCAGTATTCAATTCTGGAAGTATCGCCTGATTTGCGCGCGCGTCAGCAAGAGCGTCTGGCCCCCCTGCAAGCACAAATGCAGTGGCTGGACAGCACACCGCACAGCTTCAAGGGTTGCGTGGTGGCTAATGAAGTTCTGGATGCCATGCCTGCCAGCCTGTTCACGTTTGATGTGGCTGGCAAGGTGCTGGAAGTGGGCGTTATTGCCGCAGACGACAGCACAGCCCAAGGCCTGCCAGCACCTTTCTACCTGGCTACCCGCCCGGCTCCCGACCATCTGGCTTCGCTGGTGGCCGAGCGCGTGGAAGCGCAGCCCTTCTACCTATCCGAGATCAACCTGCAAGCCGAAGCCTGGGTGCGCAGCATGGGTACCTGGTTAAAGCAAGGCGCGGCCATTTTGATCGACTACGGTTTTCCGCAGCGCGAGTACTACCACCCGCAACGTGACAAAGGCACCTTGATGTGCCACTTCCGCCACTTTGCTCATGCCGAGCCGCTGGTGCTGGCTGGCTTGCAGGACATTACCGCCCACGTGGACTTCACCGCCATGGCGGATGCCGCCCTGGAGGCCGGTTTGGATGTGCTGGGCTATACCAGCCAGGCGCGCTTCCTGATGAATTGCGGCATCACTAATTTCCTGGCGTCCCCGCCGGAAGACCCATCGCCCGCCGTGCAACAGCAATGGGCACAGACCATGAGTGCCGCCAACAAGCTGCTGTCTGAAGCGGAAATGGGGGAACTGTTCAAAGTGCTGATTATTGGGCGCGATATTTCAGCCCCAGTGCTGGGCACAATGAGCGGAGATCGACGCGAACGTCTGTAAAGCGGCCTTGGGGAACTTCCTGAGGACATTTCCCTCAAGAGTCATAAGCAGAGATCAGCAAACGGCAGGGTATATACCTTGCCGTTTTTACGTGAAGCAACCGCGCCAGAACACTCCCCCGAGACATCGCCCCCTAGACGAACACGCACTCAGCAGAAAAAATAAGCGGCCTATTAGCCGCTTATTTTCTGAGTGTGCACTCCAGGCTGCTCACACATAGACTAAACAGACTGCTCCAAAGCTGCCAATCGAGCTGCGCGCACCGCTTCACGGATTTTGCCTGGCTCGGCCTTGTATCGAGCAGCAACTGCACCGGCATCCACACTGGCCATCACCTTTCGCAAGAAGTCCCATTCCAGCTCTGGAACGTCCTGCTGACAGGCCGCCGCACTGATCAGCTGAGTAAAGCGCTCTGGTTTGCGCAAGGCATCCAACGACTCCATGACTTGCAAGGCAGATTCCACATCTGCACGAGGCTGCAACAAGGCAGGGCTGGCCAACAGCACTGGCAAAAGACGGGCCTGGTCGCGCCATTCAGAAGGAGCTCGAATCTGCTCGGCCACCTGTCCTGGGGTGTCCGAAATATGGCACAGAACGGCAAAGCAGCTTGCCAGATCCAGACGCCTGTCTTTGGCGATCTGCACCTGCTGACCCACCTGATCGTTGTAGTTCAAGCCGGGCATGACACGCTCTAACGCGCCGACCTCCCGCAGTACCTCGAACATGCGAGCGGGCTGCTGGGCAGATAAACCTTTCGCTATTTCCAGATAGATGCGCTCAGGCACCAGCTCGTCCACTTCGCCCTGCTCGACCAGATCACGTGCCAGAGCCCAGGTATCGTCGGCCACGGTGAACTCGGTAAAGCGGGCCGCAAAACGTGCCAAACGCAGCAAGCGTACCGGGTCTTCGCTAAACGCGGTGCCCACATGCCGGAATAGACGGGCCTGCAAATCCGCCAAACCATTCAAGGGATCATGCAGATTCCCCGCCGCATCCACGGCCATGGCATTGATGGTCAGATCACGGCGACGCAAATCGTCCGCCAGGCTCACGTCTGTGCCGGTGTAAAAGGTAAAGCCCTTGTAACCACGGCCCGACTTGCGCTCAGTTCGGGCCAGGGCAAACTCTTCTTTGCTATGGGGATTCAGAAAGACAGGAAAGTCGCCACCTACGGGAACAAAGCCGCGCGCGGCCAGGTCTTCGGGCCGGGCACCGACTACGACCCAATCCTTGTCACCCGCTGGCAGCCCCAGCAAGGCATCGCGAACCGCGCCACCCACCACATAGACCTGCAAACCGTCCAGAACAGGATCTGGCGGCCCCATCAGGGCCGCCAGAGCTGCTTGCTGTCTGTTATCAAGCATGGACGAACTCATCAAGGCGAAATCGTACCCAAACGCCCTTTGAGGGACTGCGGCTGACCGCTGAACATCATGGCGTAATAGGTCGCGTTGGAGAGTACGTTTTTCACGTACAAGCGCGTTTCGGTAAAGGGAATGGTTTCGGCAAAAATGGCTCCTTCTACCGGAGTGTTCAAGCGCGAACGCCACTGGCGGGGACGACCTGGCCCTGCGTTATAGCCTGCCGATGCCAAGACCTGCGATCCATCCAATTGGCCCAGAACCATGTTCAGGTAATTGGTACCCAGCACCGTGTTCACCTCGAACTCGTTCACACGGGAGGGAGAGAAGTCGCGCATATCGATCTTGTTGGCCACCCATTTGGCGGTGGCAGGCATCAGCTGCATCAAGCCCGACGCCCCGACTCCCGAGCGTGCATCGGTAATGAAGCGCGATTCCTGACGGATCAGGCCATACACCCAGGCCGGGTCCAGATTGATGGACTTGGCCTGCTCGGTTACGCGGCCTTCAAAGGGCGCGATAAAGCGCTGGCTGAAGTCGATCTCGTTCTTGGTCAACAGGGAGGTATTCACCACGCGATCATAGATATGCTGCTCGCGCGCGAACTCGGCTGCTGCACGCAACTGTCTGTCGTTCATGCCACGCAAGGCAAAGTTCCACTCGGGTACCGCTTCCGGACGCCAACCCAGCTTGAACAGCTCCACCGCACGCAGCAAGCCCGCATTGGTACGGGCATCCTGCATGTCCAACGGCGTCAAAGGCTGTGGCTGAGGGGGCAAGGAAGGAGTCAGACCCAACTCTTCTGTGGCCAGCTGACCGTAGAAGTTCAGATCACCCACAATGGACTGGAACTTGGCACGAGCCTGATCTTTATGACCCAAGGCTTCATGGGCACGCCCCGACCAGTACACCCACACCGGCTCGGCCTTTTGCGCATCGTTCATCTTGTCGATGGCGGCAGAGACATGCTTCCACTCGATGGTGCCCTGACGCAACTCGGCGCGCACTTGCCAGGCATTGTTGTAATCCGTCATGGGGGTACGACCGGAGCGGCGATACCATTTGGCCGCATCGTCTTCCACCCGCAAGGCACTGATCAGACCGAACTGGCCCCACACCCAATTCAGGTTTTCCTGAGGGATTTTGCCGGCCCAGGTACGGTCGATATAGGCCGCTGCAGCATCACGCTGACCACGACCCAGACGGGACAAGGCCAAGGACACCAGCTCCGGATTGACCGAACTGTTGTTCACATTACGATCCAGCCACTTCTGCGGCGAAGCCATCAAGGCGGTGTAATCCTTCATTTGCGGCGCAGTGAAGATAATCGCAGCCAGGCGGCGGGCCTGGGATGTGCGGTTATTTTCCAGAGCATCACGCATCAGATCACGGACCTGATTCTTGCTGATCACTTTACGGGCGTACAACTGGTCCAGTGCCGACCAGCAGGCCTGGCTTGGAGAGAACGACGCCAGCAAGTCCTGCACATCCACAGGCTGACCGGCCACGTTCTGTGCCGACGCTACTGCACACTTCACAGCCGAGGTAGGGGCGTGAACGGGGGCCAGCTCACGCACCAAAGCATAGTTGCCGGTACGCGCGGCCGCCACAATCCAGTCGGACTTCAGGCGATTTTCCAGATATTCGTCTTGATTGCCGCTCAGGAACAAACGAATTTGCTCATCGGGCACGGGCGTGGTCGTATCCTGCAAAATCCGACGCAAGCGCCAGTATTCGGCGTAAGAACCCAGAACAGGATCATTCGCGGCAACCGGAGCCAGAGCATCGAGCGCCGTCCAGCGCTTGGCCTGCATGGCATCACGGGCGTCAATCAAAGCCTGGCGGGCCGTTGGCGGCACAGGCGGGACTCGATCCCAGCGGCGCACGGCTTCTTTGGCAGGCTGCAACACGACAGCTTGCTTGGCAACGGCAGGATCCGGGGAATGGGTCTGAGCTTGCGGCGACTGCGACCCCGCACAGCCGACCAAACCCAGGGCAAACACCACCAAAGCGCTCAAGGGCGGGCGAGGAAGCATGGATGCCATGCCCCAAGCTGGTGTTTTCTGGTACTTTAGCTGGTTGATACCCATAGTGACGGCCTTTAGAAAATCACCCATGATTCAGAACGTAGAGCATAACGCAGCCGCGCTGCGCACGCGACTAAAAGACCTGCGAGCCGGGCAGCCCTCCATCGACACCAACCGGGGCGCTTTGCTGATACGGGGCCGTCTGTTTACCTGGCTGGCCACCAACCGCAGCCGCCTGCGTGAACAGGGCCGTACCGAACCCACTACCATTGCCGCTTTCTGGCCTATGGCCCAGGAGCCGGACTTGCGCCCACTGCTGCTTCAATGGGTGGAAGAGGAAGGCATCAATGTCTGTCTGCCCGTTGTCAAAGAGGCCGATGCCCCTTTGAGCTTTGTCGAGTGGACACCCGAGACCGAAATGGAAAAGGGTCGCTACGGCATCGAAATCCCCATTTCCACTAAAACCATGCAACCGGATATTGTCCTGGTCCCAACCCTGGGCTACACCAGACAGGGTGATCGTCTGGGGTATGGCAAGGGTTACTACGACCGGACCTTGGCGGCGCTGAAAGAACAAAACCACGCTTTTACCAGCATTGGCATTGCCTGGGCAGTGGGCGATTTATCCGGCCAGGCCTACCAGCCCGCCCCGCACGACCAACGCCTGGACAGTATTCTGACTGATAAAGGCTGGGCTGTGCCCGCTCCGGAACTATAAGTAACCCGCTACCACAAACTGTTTAATCCACAACTCTGTTTGCCAAGCAGCTGATTAAACCGGGTCAGATGCTGGCTAGTCAGTTCCCCATGAAAAAACCCGCCAAATGAATGTGGCGGGTTTCTTATCGCGACGCGAAGTGCTTAGCGCCAGGTCAGATTCGGCAAAATAGCCATGCTCGCATCTGCCCCGTTCAGGGTGTACATGTGAATGCCAGGAGCGCCGCCATCGAGCAGGTCCTGACACAAGCGCGCCACCACATCGATACCGAAAGCACGAATCGATGCACGATCATCACCAAAATCGGCCAGTCGCAGGCGAATCCAGCGCGGCACTTCTGCACCGCACATGGTCGAGAACCGCAGCAACTGGGACGAGTTGGTAATGGGCATGATGCCCGGTGTGATCGGAATCGTGACTCCTTGCGCCTGGGCTCGCTCAACAAAGCTGAAATACGAGTCCGGGTTGAAGAAGTACTGCGTGATCGCACCGTGCGCACCAGCCTTGACCTTGTTCACAAAGTGACCCAGGTCGTCGCTAAAGCCTGTGGCCTGAGGGTGCATCTCGGGATAAGCGGCCACTTCGATATGGAAGTGTTCGCCATAGTTTTCACGAATGAATGACACCAGATCGCTGGCATAGCGCAGTTCGCCCGCGTCACCACCCATACCCGAAGGCAAGTCACCGCGCAGGGCCACGATACGTCGTATGCCCTGATCGCGGTAATTGTCCAGCATCTCGCCAAGCTGCGCGGGCGCCGTACCAATGCACGACAAGTGCGGTGCGACATCAAAGCCCAGTTTTTGCAGCAGTGCTACCGCATCGACCGTGCCAGCACGGGTGGAGCCACCGGCTCCAAACGTCATGCTGACATAGGCGGGGTTCAAGCCCATCAAGGACTTGGCGGTGCGCACCAGTTTTTCCTGCGCCGCGATATCTCGCGGCGGGAAAAACTCCAGGCTCAAGGTTTGCTTGTTGCTCATTTCATTAACAATCCCGACAGCAGCCCGGAAACCAGACTGTAGACGATCGCCCCAATCACGGCCCACCAGAAGCCTTCAACCTGGAAGCCTTTGAGGATGGAGCCCGCAAACCAGAACACCAAGGCGTTGAGCACCAGAAGGAACAAGCCCAACGTCACAATAGTGATGGGCAAGGTCAGCACAATCAGCAAAGGTTTGACCAAGGTATTGAGCAGGCCCAGTACCAGCGCAGCGATCATTGCCGAGCCAAACGAGGCAACCGTAATACCAGGCAGGATGTAGGCGACAACCAGCAGGGCAACAGCATTCAGGATCCAGACAAGTAGCAAAGTCATGATAGGGCTCCAAGAATAGGCGTCCGAAGACGCCGGTGCGTTTTAGTAGCGGTAGTGCTCAGCCTTAAATGGCCCTTGCACAGGTACGTTGATGTAATCCGCCTGCGCCTGAGACAAGGTCGACAAGTTCACACCCAATTTCTTCAAGTGCAAACGAGCGACTTTTTCGTCCAGATGCTTGGGCAGTACATATACTTTACCCGTTTCGTAGTTCTCGCCACGAGTGAACAGTTCAATTTGTGCAATGGTCTGGTTCGTGAACGAAGCCGACATCACAAAAGAGGGGTGACCAGTAGCACAACCCAGGTTCACCAGACGGCCCTTGGCCAGCAGAATGATGCGCTTGCCATCAGGGAAAATGATGTGATCAACCTGAGGCTTGATCTCTTCCCACTCCAGATCTTCCACCGAGGCCACGTCAATTTCATTGTCGAAGTGACCGATATTGCACACGATGGCCTGATCTTTCATGCGTTCCATGTGCGAGCGGTCGATCACGTGGTAGTTACCGGTGGCAGTCACGAAGATGTCGGCCTTGTCGGCGGCTTCTTCCATGGTCACAACGCGGTAGCCTTCCATCGAGGCTTGCAGGGCGCAGATAGGGTCAATTTCGGTAACCCAAACCTGGGCGCGCAAGGCGGCCAGTGCTTGGGCACAACCTTTACCCACGTCACCGAAGCCGCAAACCACGGCGATCTTGCCGGCAACCATCACATCGGTAGCACGCTTGATACCGTCTACCAGGGACTCGCGGCAGCCGTACAGGTTGTCGAACTTGGACTTGGTCACCGAGTCGTTCACGTTGATGGCAGGGAAAGCCAGTTCGCCTTTCTTGGCCATCTGGTACAGACGATGCACGCCTGTGGTGGTCTCTTCGGTCACACCCTTGATTTGGGCCAGACGGGTGGAGTACCAGGTTTTGTCGTTTTGCAGACGGGCACGAATGGAGGTGAACATGACGCGCTCTTCTTCGCTGCCGGGTTTGTCCAGAACGGACAGGTCTTTTTCTGCACGGGCACCCAGGTGCAGCAACAAGGTTGCGTCGCCACCGTCATCCAGAATCATGTTGGCCTGTTCGCCGGGCCAGTCGAAAATGTCGTGGGCGTATTGCCAGTACTCTTCCAGGGTTTCGCCCTTGACGGCGAACACAGGCACGCCAGATGCGGCAATGGCAGCGGCTGCGTGGTCTTGAGTCGAGAAGATATTGCATGATGCCCAGCGCACTTCAGCGCCCAGGGCGGTCAGGGTTTCAATCAGAACCCCGGTTTGGATTGTCATGTGCAAACTGCCGGCAATGCGTGCGCCCTTCAGGGGCTGGGAGGCAGCAAATTCCTCGCGGGTGGCCATCAGGCCAGGCATTTCGGTCTCGGCAATGGTCAGCTCGCGGCGGCCCCATTCAGCCAAGGAAATATCGGCAATTTTGTAATCGGTAAAAGTCACAGTCGGGCTCCGTTATACGGCACGCAGACTGCAGGGAGAGCAAATGAATTCTCACCAGCAGCCCGCCATGCAGGTCGTGGTGAGCGTCGTTCTCCAAGGTGGATACCACCTATCCATGCCCCGAGCCTGGCAAGACCGTGAGTCTTGTCGCAACGCCCCTCGAGGATGGCAAATGAATGTGGGTGATTGTACCCGTTTGGATCATCTTGGGAAGACAGCCCCACGGGTAAAAATCATAATTTCTTCTCATGAGACTGGCACTTGCCCGTCCCACCCAGCGTTGCTGGCTGACTGGTTTCCCGGCCCCGACAACGCTGTCAAACTGCAGCAAAGCGCCGCCCGCAAGCGGCCTTTGCCTATCTGCACATCGCTTAGATAGCCTGACGCAAAGCCTGGGCCTTGTCCGTAGCTTCCCAGCTGAACTCGGGTTCGCTGCGGCCAAAGTGACCGTAGGCAGCAGTCTTGGAGTAGATGGGACGCTGCAGATCCAGCATTTCGATGATGCCGCGTGGGCGCAGATCGAAATGTTGGCGAACCAGCTTGGCGATCTCGGTGTCCGGGATCACGCCTGTGCCTTCGGTGTAGATGGTGATATTGATAGGCTCGGCCACACCAATGGCGTAGCTCAGTTGCACCTGACACTGGCGGGCCAGACCGGCTGCCACAATGTTCTTGGCCACATAACGGGCGGCGTAGGCAGCGGAACGATCCACTTTGGAGGGGTCCTTGCCGGAGAAAGCACCACCGCCGTGAGGGCATGCGCCACCGTAGGTGTCCACAATGATCTTGCGACCAGTCAGACCGCAATCGCCTTGAGGGCCACCAATCACGAACTTGCCGGTGGGGTTCACCAGGAAGCGGGTTTTCTCGGTCAGCAGATCCGAAGGGAAGCATGGACGAATGATGTGTTCGATCACGGCTTCGTGAATGTCTTTCTGGGACATTTCAGGCGCGTGCTGAGTGGACAGCACCACAGTATCCACTTCGGTAGGACGGCCATCCACGTAGCGGAAGGTCACCTGGGACTTGGCGTCAGGACGCAACCAGGGCAAACGGCCATCTTTGCGCAGCTCGCTCTGGCGCTGTACCAGGCGGTGGGCGTACCAGATAGGAGCAGGCATCAGATCAGGGGTTTCGTCGCACGCGTAGCCAAACATCAGACCCTGGTCGCCAGCGCCCTGGTTCAGCAACTCTTCTGGGCTGCGATCCACACCTTGGGCGATATCGGGCGACTGCTTGTCATAGGCCACCAGAACGGCGCAGGACTTGTAATCAATGCCGTAATCGCCATTGTCATAGCCAATGCGCTTGATGGTGTCACGGGCAACCTGGATGTAATCCACGTTGGCGTGCGTGGTGATCTCGCCAGCCAGCACCACCAGACCGGTATTGCACAAGGTCTCGGCAGCAACACGTGCCTGAGGATCTTGCTCGAAAATAGCGTCCAGGATGGCGTCGGAGATCTGGTCGGCTACCTTGTCGGGGTGGCCTTCAGAAACGGATTCGGATGTAAAGAGAAAGTCGTTGTTGTTCACAGCGTAGCTTCCTTGAATAAGGGCTGATAATCAGCACGAGGTTGAACAAACTGCGTTGCACCTCGAAGCCAGCGATGTGGATACGATAGACGGGGCGCGACGCTTTAGCGGTTTATAGTGGGCAGCTTGCTGCCCGATCGCTCCGCAAGTTGTCGTTTAACTCAGCGATACAATCCATTTTAAGCGAAAATACGTATTTATTTCAGCAAAACTTCATTTTCAAGGATTGCCTGGCCCATGCTAGTGGCTCTTTTGCGCTTGATGGCTCGCCTGCCTTTACCCGTCCTGCATGGCTTGGGTAGAGCTATAGGCCGACTGATTTACGCCTTTCCCGGACGCTATCGCCGCCGTCTGCAAAGCAACTGTCGTCAAGCGGGCTACAACTCTCCGGCGTTCTTCCGACAAGCTGCCGGAGAAACGGGGGCCATGATAGTGGAAACCCCGCGCGTATGGCTGCACCCGCAAGCCTGTCTGGAACACTGCACAATCGACAATCTGCCCCTAGTACAAGCAACCTTGGCCGAAGGGCGCGGCATACTCTACCTGACCCCGCACCTGGGCTGTTTTGAGATGATTGCGCGCTACTTTTCCGGTGTGGATCCGATGACCGTTCTGTTCCGCCCGCCTCGTCAAGCGTTTCTGGAACCCTTGATGGTGGAGTCACGTGAGCTGCCAGGCCTGCATGCCGTACCCGCCAATATCAAAGGCGTGCGCGAACTGGTTCGCGCGTTTCGCCGAGGTGAGTCGGTAGGCATGTTGCCCGACCAGGTCCCCAGTGGTGGCGATGGTGTGTGGGCCCCATTTTTTGGTCGCCCTGCCCTGACCATGACACTGGCTGGCAAATTGGCCCGTCAGTCCAATGTGCCTGTGATTGTGACCGCTGCCGAGCGCCTGCCTAAAGGGCGCGGCTGGCATATTCACACCTTGCGCCTGCCCGAGCCGTTGCCCGAAGACCCGACGGAACTGGCCACCCTGATCAACGAATCCATGGAAAGCTTGATACGCCGTTTCCCCACCCAGTATCTGTGGGGCTATAACCGCTACAAGATTCCCCACGATGCGCCCCCTTTGCCTGGCGATACCACCCCATGAGTTTTAATTCTTACCCGCTGCTCAAATCCGTTTTCACCTACTTTGGCCGTGCCTCGGTACGCACGCGCCAGCGTTGGGGTGCTGTGCTGGGCGGGCTGGTGCATCGCTTTGCCTCCCGCCGCCGTCATATCGTGCGTACCAATCTGGATCTATGCTTTCCAGACACGCCCGAGAGCACCCGTCGCGAGTGGGAAAAGCAGCACTTTCGCCTGCTGGCCCAATCCTATCTGGACCGGGGCCTGCTCTGGTTTGGTTTGCCCAGCACTATTCTGAACACTCTGCACCTGACGGGCGAAGAACACATCACCCAAGCTCTGGAACAGGGTCGCAAGGTCATGCTGCTGGTGCCTCACTTTCTGGGTATGGATGCGGCGGGTACACGCCTGTCCATGTCCATCTCGCCGTTGGTTGCCTTTTACACTCCCCAACGCGACCCCCATGTGGATCGCCTGATGTACGAAGGCCGTAGCCGCTTCTCCTCCGTCCCGCTGATTTCTCGCAAAGACGGCATTCGCGGTCTGATGCGTGCGCTGCAAAAGGGCCAGCCGATTTATTACCTGCCTGATATGGACTTCGGCACCAAGGGCTCGGCCTTTGTGCCCTTTTTCAATGTACCGGCGGCCACGCTCTTGTCCACAGCCCAGATCGCACGCAACCAGGACGCGCTGGTGATTCCGGTCATTTCCCGCGTGGACGCCGAGACTGGTCACTACCATATTCAGGTGCTGGAACCCATGTCCGACTTTCCGGGTGAAGGCAGCCTGGAAGAAGCCACGGAACGCATGAATGCCCTGATCGAAAAATATGTGCGCGAAGACCCGCCGCAGTATTATTGGGTACATCGACGCTTCAAAACCCGCCCTGAAGGTCAACCCGGCATCTACTAGGCCCCATCATGCACAGCCCCACCACACCCCAGCCCGCTTCCTCGCTTTGGCGTTTCAGCAAAATGCACGGCGCGGGCAATGACTTTGTCATGCTGGATGGTGTCAGGCAAAGCATTGAAATGACTCCCGAACGCGCCCGCGCGCTGGCGGATCGTCACTTTGGCATTGGGGCGGACCAGATCTTGCTGGTTGAAGCCGCAACCGAACCCGGCGCGGATTTCCGATACCGCATATTCAACGCTGACGGTGGCGAGGTCGAACATTGCGGCAACGGCGCTCGCTGCTTTGTCCGCTTCGTACACGAACAAGGCCTGTCCTCGGCCAACCCTTTACGAGCACAAATTCGTACCGGCATCATCAGTTTGAATGACGATCCGGAGCTTGGCGTGGATGTCATGATGGGCACCACCCGGTTTGCCCCTGCCGATGTCGCTTTTGACCCTAGCGGGCTAGAACAGAAAGCTCAGGGCGAAGATACGCTGTGGCTTCTGCCCGTACCCGATCAAGCCGAACCTGTCGCCCTGTCGCTGGTGTCCATCTCCAATCCGCACGCCGTGCAGGTGGTAGACGATGTGCTGCAGGCGCCGGTTGCCAGCGTCGGCCCCTTCATCGAATCTCACCCGCGTTTTGCTCAGAAGGTCAACGCCGGTTTCATGCAGATTCTGGACGCCCATCACATCAAGCTGCGCGTCTACGAGCGCGGCGCTGGTGAGACCCTGGCCTGCGGTACAGGCGCTTGTGCGGCTGTGGTGGCAGGCATACGGCGGGGATTGCTCCAAAGCCCGGTTGTCGTTGATACTCGTGGAGGCAGTCTGCGCATTGAATGGGACGGACAGGCGCTACGCATGAGCGGCCCGGCCCAAACCGTCTTTACCGGACAAGTCGATATAGATGCACTGTGTGCGTCCCTAGCCAGAAAGGAAACCTTCTAGACATGGATACCCCCAACAGCCTTAGCGCCGTGGAAGTGGCCCAGTTTTTGAAAGCCAACCCTGATTTCTTCGACGCGCATGCCGATGTTTTTTCCAAACTGATGGTGCCGCACCCCCATCAAAGCCGCGCTATTTCACTGGGCGAGCGCCAGATCATGCTGCTGCGCGAGCGCGGCAAGAAAACCGAGCGCCAACTGGCCACACTGGTCGCCAATGCTCGTGGCAATGAAAAGATCTCGCGCCAACTACATCAATGGAACTGCCAGATGCTGGCCGAGTCCGATCCCGGTGCCCTCCCCGCTCTTATCTGCAGCAGCCTGGAGCGCATTTTTGAAATGCCCGTTGTCCGCCTGCACTGCTGGAATCCGGACGAAGTGCTGGCTGACGACGCGCTGGTCAGCTGGGCCTACACCTTGATCAATCCCTATTGCGGCGTCCGACGCGAACAGGAGTTCCTGGCCGATTTGCAGCAAGACGCGCAATCGGTGGCCATTGTGCCCTTGACGTTTCCGGAGTCGAACACCCTGTTTGGTCTGCTGGTTCTGGGCTCGCCTGAAGCCACGCGTTTTACGGTCGATATGGGTACGGACTTTCTGGAAGGCATTGGCGAATTGTGCAGCGCCGCCCTGCAGCGTTTGTACAAGCCCAGCAGTGTTGATCAAAGCGAATGTCCGGCCTGAAAAAACAAGATCACTCCCCTTCTGGGGACACGCCTCAAAAGCAGCCAGCCGCCCCCCAGGCCCTCAGCCCGGCCATGCAAAGCTGGCTGCATCAACTAAGCCACGAAAAACGCTATTCGGAACACACCCTTAGTGCGTACCGTAATGATTTGCGCCACTTGCTGGCGCAGTACCCAGGTACAGACCCCGACACACTGACTCAAAGCCAGTTGCGACAGGCTGCCGCCCGCTTGCATGCGCAGGGCCTGGCACCACGCAGCCTGGCCCGCATTCTGGCAGCCTGGCGTGGCTACTATCAAGCGCGCACTAAAGAACTGGGTTGGCCCTTGAACCCTGCAGCCAGCCTGAAGGCACCCAAGATAGGCCGCCCTCTGCCCAAGGCCTTGTCCGTAGACCAGACCCAGCAGCTATTGGACCGCCCCACCGCCCCCATTCAGGACGACCCGGTCAGCTGGCGCAATCAGGCCATGTTTGAATTGTTTTATTCCAGCGGACTACGTTTGTCCGAGCTGGTCAGCCTGGACACGCACTATCACCAGGACGCGCACTATCAGTCCAAGAGCTGGTTACTGCTGGATGATCGTGAGCTGGTGGTCAGTGGCAAAGGCGGCAAGACGCGCCGCCTGCCTGTCGGGGAGAAAGCGCTGCATGCCTTGCAGCAGTGGCTGGAAAAGCGCCCGGCTTTGGCATCACTGGCGACCAGCGCAGATGCCAGCGCGGCCCTGTTTCTGGGTGCCCGTGGAGCCCGCATTCACCCACGCGTGGTGCAGCAAGAACTGGAAAACTATGCCCGCGCCAGCGGCCTGCCAGTGCATGTCCACCCGCACAGCTTGCGTCACAGCTTTGCCAGCCATTTGCTGCAATCAGCACAAGACTTGCGGGCGGTGCAGGAACTATTGGGTCATACCAATATTTCCACGACTCAGATTTATACCCGTCTGGACTTCCAGCATCTGGCCCAGGCTTACGATCAGGCCCATCCTCGGGCACAACGCAAGAACCGGGCCAGTGACAAGCCGGAGGAGTGAATCAGGGCTGCAAGGCCTTGACCAACTGGTCTGTGTTCGAGCGCATCATGCCCAGGTAGGTATCCACGCCCGAGCCTGGGGCTCCCAAAGCATCGGAATACAAGGTGCCCCCAACTTTGGCACCAGTCTCCCGTGCCACTTGCTCGACCAGTTTTGCGCTGACCGTGTTTTCCACAAAAATGGCCTGAATCTGCTCGCTACGCGCTTGCTGGATGATCTGCGCAATATCACGGGCTGAAGGCTCCGCCTGGCTGGATACCCCCACCAAGGGAATGAAACGGATGTCGTAAGCCTTGCCCATATAAGAGAAAGCATCGTGCGAGGTAATGACCTTGCGCTTTTCTACCGGCACCGCCTGCAGGCGGGTTTTGATGGAATCGTCCATCTCCTGAATGCGCTGTGCGTAATCCTTGGCGCGACGCTGGTAGTACTCGGCATTGGCCGGATCAGCCTGCTCCAGACCTTTGCTGATATTACGAACATAGATCTGTGCCAGGCCCAGGCTTTGCCAGGCGTGGGGGTCCTGGCTGCCGTGCTGATGACTATGGTCATGCCCGCCGTGGGACTGTGTATCCTCTTTGGCGTGGGTCTGCTCATGGTCGTGGGCATGCTCAGGTTCGGAGTCGTGACCGTGGTCATGGTCATGGTCATGGTCATGGTCATGGTCATGGTCATGGTCATGGTCATGGTCATGGTCATGGTCATGGTCATGACCAGCATGATCCTCGTGTCCGCCACCTTCAAATGCCAAAGGCGTAATACCTTCTGTCGCCACGACTTGCGGCCCTTTATAGCCTGCTGCCTGCTGCAAGCGTGGCAACCAGGTCTCGAACTCCAGACCATTGATCACCAGCAGTTGCGCGTTAGCCAAAGTCTTTGCATCACTGGGACGCGGCTCAAACGAATGGGCATCCCCATTGGCGGGCACAATCGTGCTGGCCATAACCTTGTCGCCGCCTATCTCCTTGACCATATCGTTCAAAATCGAGAAGCTGCTGACCACACGCAAAGGCTCCGCTTGCACCGACAGGCTGGCCGCCAGCAAGCCCAGGGCCAGCACCGTGCGGCCTGAGTAAATGTCTCGCATTTTCATCAATCGTGCTCCAAGAGAGAGGCCATGCGCCGACGCCGTGCACGCCATTGGGAATAAGCACGCAGCAAACCGCCTTGGGGGCCAAAGGTGATAGAAAGAAAATAGAAGGCGCCGGCTGCCAAAATAATCGCGGGCGAAGCAGGCACGTTGTAGTAGTACGAGAACAGCAGGCCCAGATAGGCGCTGATCATGCCCAGCAAGGCCGCCACCAGCATCTGACGACCAACGGAATACACCCAGAATCGGGCCGAGGCAGCGGGCAGCATCATGATCCCCACCACCATCAAGGTTCCCAGCACCTGGAAGCCAGCCACCAGCGTGATGACCAGCATGAACAAGAACAACATATGGACGACGGAACCGCGCCCGCCTTGCGTGCGCAAAAAGATCGGGTCCATGCACTCCAGCACCAGAGGCCGGAATACCAAAGCCAGAATAATCAGCGTAACCGTCGTGCTGCTGGTCACCAGCAGCAAGGAGGCATCATCCAGGCCCAGCACCGTGCCAAACAGCACATGGATCAAATCCATATTGGAGCCGCGCAAGGACACCAGCAGCACCCCCAGCCCCAGGGATACCAGGTAGAAGGCCGCAAAACTGGCGTCCTCCCGTTGTGGTGTCAGGCGGGCCACCAGTCCGGCCAGCAAGGCGACAACCAGGCCGGTAATCATGCCGCCTATGGCCATCGCGCTTAAAGACAGGCCCGCCGTCAGAAATCCAACCGCCACACCGGGCAGGATGGCATGTGCCATGGCATCGCCCATCAGGCTCATGCGGCGCAACACCAGGAATACCCCCAAAGGTCCGGCCGCTGCAGCCAGGGCGAAAGAACCAGCCAGTGCGCGCTTCATGAAACCAAAGTCCATGAAGGGGCCAAACAGCACATCAATCAGCGCCATCATAGGTAGTCCCCCGCGCACAAATGGCGAGCCAGATGCAGGTTCTCCGGCGTCAGCACCGCCTCGGTCTCACCCCAGCCCACCACCTGCCCGGCAAGCAGCACGGTTTGCGGAAAACAGCTACGCACCATATCCAGATCATGCAGCACGGCCATCACGGTACGGCCCTGTTTGTGCCAGTCCAGAATCAGGTTCATCAATTCGTCCGAGGTTGCACGGTCCACCGCAGCAAAAGGCTCGTCCAGCAACAATATCTGGGCGTCCTGCATGATCATGCGGGCAAACAGGGCTCGCTGTAATTGCCCACCCGACAAAGTGCCAATGGAGCGACGCGCAAAGTCGGCCAGCCCCACCTGCTCCAGCGCATGGCCAATACGTTCATGTTCTGCCTTGGGAAATCCGCCCCAGGCACCCACGCGCTTCCAGGCTCCCATGGCCACCAGGTCATGCACTGTCACAGGGAAGCTTTTATCCAGATCGCCCATTTGCGGCAACAAGGCCAACTGATCCAGAAAACCGCTATCGACGGCAATGCGCCCTTTCAGGGGATTGATCTGCCCTGTCAGCCCTTTCAACAAGGTGGATTTGCCCGCCCCATTTGGCCCCACAATGGCCGTCAGCGAACCGCGTTTGAAACAGCCGCTGATGTCGCGCAAGGCTATCTTGTCTTTCCAGCCCAGCGCCACATGGTCAAGCTCGATCAAGGTTTGGTGTGAACTCATGCCTCTACCACGCACCCAATGCCCAGGTGGTCAGCAACCACAGGACTGCTGACACGCACAAAGCGCCCAGTACGCGCTGCCCGGCCGAAGCCAGCAGGAGCGAACGGCGGGGTGCCGCACTACGGGGAGTCGAGGAAAATTGAGAACAGGACATGAAACAGGGATAATGCGGCTAGATTGGGAATTTAATTTTTCCAAATATGTTATAACATAACAAACACCTCATCAAGCGCCATGCCTGTACATATTCTTACGCCCAACGCCATTGAAGATCAGCTTGCTACCGCTGAACAGCTTTGTCTGGAACGCGGTAAACGGCTGACTTCAATTCGCCGCCAGGTGCTGGAAATCCTGATTCAGGCCCAGCGCAGTTTGCGCGCCTACGAACTGCTGGATCTGGTTCGCGAGTTCCAGCCCGGCGCCAAACCCCCTACCGTTTACCGCGCCCTGGACTTTCTGACGGAAGAAGGCCTGATCCACCGCCTGGATGCCGTCAATGCCTGGACGGCCTGTGTGGATGCCGGCGGCCACCCCCACGACTTGCTGATTGTCTGCACCCAGTGCGGCACCGTGGTGGAGCTGTGCGCTCCGGACCTGAGCCAAAGGCTGGCCGACTGTGTGCGCGGAGCGGGCTTTGCCCTGTCCGGCCACGAAACTGAACTGCGCGGCCTGTGCCAACGTTGCGTTGCAGCTAAAAACGAGCGAAAACCCTTATCTGCCCCCTAAAACGTGGTATTTTGCCGCCAATCGGTATATATTCCCCGATCTATTGGCAAACCTCTGTGAATTTTTACAGATCACCGTTTGCCCAACAGGCAAGGCTGTGATGTAATCGCACGTTGTTTTCGTGCGGAGCAGATGGGTGCAGGAAGCCGCGGTTGGTGCCGTGCCTTGTACCTTTCGCCCGCCACTGCGAGGCATGTTTATGAACGCGGCATCAGATCTGAACAACATGGTTCCAGTCACTGTTCTGACTGGTTTTTTGGGCGCTGGTAAAACCACGCTGCTCAAGCGCATCCTGAGCGAATATCACGGTCGACGCATTGCCGTCATCGAGAACGAATTCGGGCCCGAAGGTATCGACAACGAACTGTTGGTGCAGGACTCCGAAGAAGAAATCGTTGAACTGAGCAATGGTTGCGTATGTTGCACCGTGCGTGGTGACCTGATGCGCACCCTGAATGATTTGCGCGTTCGCCGCCAGGCAGGCGAACTGAAGTTCGAGCGCGTCATCATCGAGACCACCGGCATGGCTAACCCCGGCCCGGTCTGCCAAACCTTCTTCATGGACGATGATATTGCCGACTACTATCGGCTGGACGCGGTCATCACGGTCGTGGATGCCAAACACGGCATGGCCACACTGGACCAGCAAGAAGAAGCTCAAAAACAAGTTGGTTTTGCGGACCGCCTGCTGATCTCCAAAAAAGATCTGGTCAACGATGTGGATTACGAGGCCCTGCGTGCCCGTCTGATCCGCATCAACCCGCGAGCCACGATTACGCCGGTTCACTTCGGTGAAACCGACATCAAGGATTTGCTGGAAGTCAGCGGTTTCAACCTGAATTCCATTTTGGACATTGATCCTCAATTCCTGGCAGAGCAACACCCCGATGCGGCGGACGGCCATGATCACCACCACGATCATGCCCACGGCGACGAAGGCGAGTGCGGTCCGGGCTGCGGACACGATCACCATCATCACCACCACGAGCACGCAGCTCACAATGACGAAATCGGGGCTTTCGTGTTCCGTTCGGACCGTCCTTTCGATCCCGAGCGTCTGGAAGATTTCCTGTCGGGCATTGTCCAGGTATTTGGACCAGATCTGATGCGCTACAAGGGCATCCTGTATCTGAAGGGCATCAATCGCCGTATGCTGTTTCAGGGCGTACACATGATGATGAGCGCCGAGCCTGGCAATGCCTGGCTGGCCAAAGATAAAAAGGGCACCAAGCTGGTCTTTATTGGCCGCAAATTGCCACAAGACATATTCACCCAGGGCCTGGAGAATTGCCTGGTTTGAATTAATAATTATTCAGTAAATGCGGAGCGATTGCGCGTGACGACAGTTACAGGCTCCCAGACGTCAACAAGAGGTAAGCATCATGGCAACTAAGTCACATGACAGTACTACAACCCTGCTGACCGAGCAGGAGCTTTTGGCGATGCCTGAGTCAGACTACATGAACGCCGCCCAGCTGGAGTTTTTCAAGCATCGCTTGCGCCAGCTGGAGCAAGACATTCTGGCCAACGCGGGTGCTACAACGGAAAACCTGCGTGAAACCCAGTTCGTTCCTGACCCGGCTGACCGTGCCACGATCGAAGAAGAACACGCTCTGGAGCTGCGTACCCGCGACCGCGAACGCAAACTGCTCAAGAAAGTGCAACAGTCCATCGCCCTGATCGATTCGGGCGAATACGGCTGGTGTGAGGAAACCGGCGAGCCCATCGGCCTGCCACGTTTGCTGGCACGCCCAACGGCTAACCTGTCTCTGGAAGCCCAGGAGCGTCGCGAGAAGCGTCAAAAGATGTTTGGGGATTGATAGGCGGCAAGGCCTATCACCCTGATAAAAAGCCCGCCCGATCATTCTGGCGGGCTTTTTTGTGGGTCACCCAACTCGATCCAACCCACTTGTGTACGCTGCTGAAAATAAGCAGGCTCAAAAAAGCCGGCTGCGTCTACCGCTAGCAGGCCAACAGGCTGCTTGCACGCCAAGAAGCCAGGCGACATACGAGAACCCCTGCAACAGCCCCTGCCAAGGGAAGCCACCCTGTTTCAGCCCGGTTACCAGGCACGACCCTCAGTCGGCAAAAACTTCCTGCTGTCATGCGCTTGAAATTTCTTGCCCGGCCCCCAGATGGGAACCTTAAAGGAAGGAAATCATGGAACAATTTCACGCCACTACTATTGTCTGTGTACGCCGCGGAGATCAGGTCGCCATTGGCGGCGATGGTCAGGTCACCCTGGGCAATATCGTCATCAAGGGCACGGCCCGCAAAATTCGCCGTTTGTACAATGACAGCATCCTGGCCGGTTTTGCCGGTGCGACGGCTGACGCCTTCACCTTGCAAGAGCGCTTTGAAGCGAAGCTGGAAAAGCACCAGGGCAACCTGCTGCGCGCCGCCGTCGAACTGACGCGCGACTGGCGCACCGACCGCGTTCTGCGCCGTCTGGAAGCTATGCTGTTGGTGGCGGACAAGGAGCACACGCTGGTGCTGACCGGCAATGGCGACGTGCTCGAACCCGAACATGGCCTGGCCGCCATCGGCTCGGGCGGCTCCTATGCCCAATCTGCCGCCATGGCCTTGCTGCAAAACACCGATATGGCTCCCGCCGACATCGTCAAGAAATCGTTGGAGATCGCAGGTGATCTGTGCATCTACACCAACCAGAACCATATCGTCGAAACACTCTGACAGCCGGATACACCACCATGTCTACACCTAATATGACTCCCGGAGAGATCGTCTCCGAACTGGACAAGCATATCGTTGGCCAGGGCAAGGCCAAGCGCTCCGTGGCCGTGGCCCTGCGCAATCGCTGGCGCCGCCAGCAGGTTGCCGAGCCCCTGCGTAGCGAGATCGTCCCCAAGAACATTCTGATGATCGGACCCACCGGCGTGGGTAAAACCGAAATCGCCCGTCGTCTGGCCAAGCTGGCCAATGCGCCTTTCATCAAGGTCGAAGCCACCAAGTTCACGGAAGTGGGCTATGTAGGCCGCGACGTTGAAACCATCATTCGCGATCTGGTGGATATTTCGGTCAAGCAAACCCGCGAAATCGAAATGCGCCGTGTGCGCACTCAGGCCGAGGAAGCCGCTGAAGACCGTATTCTGGACGTGCTGGTGCCCCCTTCGCGCGATGCTCACGGTCAACCCCAACGCGAGGACAACTCTGCCCGCCAGGTGTTCCGCAAGCGCCTGCGTGAAGGCAAGCTGGACGATACCGAGATTGAAATCGAGATGGCCCAGGCCATGCCTCGTATGGAAATCATGGCCCCTCCCGGCATGGAAGAGATGACCGAGCAGCTGCGCGGCATGTTCTCCGGTCTGGGTCAGGAAAAGACCAAAGCCCGCAAGCTGACGGTCAAGGAAGCCTTCAAGCAACTAACCGAAGAAGAAGCGGCCCGTCGAGTCAATGAGGACGATTTGCGCACTGCTGCAGTGGCCAATGCCGAGCAGAACGGCATCGTGTTCCTGGACGAGATCGACAAGATCACAGCGCGAGGCGAAAGCCAGGGTAGCGGGGGCGATGTGTCCCGCCAAGGCGTGCAGCGCGACCTGCTGCCTTTGGTAGAAGGCACCACCGTCACCACCAAATACGGGGTGGTACGTACCGACCACATCCTGTTTATTGCCTCGGGTGCGTTCCACCTGTCCCGCCCATCGGATCTGATTCCTGAACTGCAAGGCCGCTTCCCCATCCGTGTGGAACTGGAATCGCTGAGCGCCCAGGATTTTGTACAGATTCTGTCCACGACCGACGCTTCGTTGACCAAGCAATACGCAGCCTTGCTGGGCACCGAAGACGTACAACTGGACTTCCGTCCCGACGGTATCCAGCGTCTGGCCGAGCTGGCCTTTGAGGTCAACGAGCGTACCGAAAACATTGGTGCCCGTCGCCTGTACACCGTTATGGAAAAACTGCTGGAAGAGCTGTCCTACAGCGCTGGCAGCCACGGTGAACAAAACGTGGTCATTGATGCGGACTACGTGAACAAACAGCTGCAGGAAACCGCAGCCAGCCAGGATCTGGCGCGCTACGTGCTGTAAGCCTGACTTCGGTCGGACATGAAAAAGGGGCAGATTTCTCTGCCCCTTTTTTACATTTCGCTTGCAGACCACATCCAACACGGCATCAGGCTCTACCCTGTCAACGTAAACGCGATGGTCATCACATCACCCTGTCATCTCGACCACGAACCCACACCAGTGTTTCTCCTGCGTCGGAGATGAAAAAACCGGGCGAACCCGGCTTTTATCAACCCACTCAAACAGGCTTATTTGCTGATCTTGGTGACCACGTAATCACCACCGTCACGTTTGGCAGTGAACTTTACCTTGTCACCCGGTTTGATGTTGGCCAGCAAGGCGGGATCAATTTTGTACACCAATGTCATGGCGGGCAGTTCCAGGTCGCTGATCTCACCATGCTTGATGGTAATTTTGCCGGCCTCGGCATCCAGTCGGCGCACTTCACCCGACGCACTGGCTTCCTGAGCCTGGGCGACCACGACATATGCCGAGCCAGCTACCACACCCAAAGTTCCCAACGCCAAGGCTGCGCTTCGTTTCGTCCACGTCATTTTTCACTCCTGCAAATTGGGCAGAGCCAGACAATTAGCTCATAATGCCTACTTTCGGACGCCTGAGGCGTCTGTTTCCGATCAAGCATAACGCTAAACCTTTGCAAAAGCATGAGCGAATTTATTAAAGGGTATGTGCTGCGTCCAGCCACCCCCGCAGACCTTCCGGCCATTTTGGGCCTGATGCGCGATATGGCCGCCTTTGAGAAACTGGAGCATATTTTCAAGGCCAGCGTTGAGTCTCTGCGCAACAGTTTCTTCTCCGACGAGCCCAGTGCCTACTGCCTGGTCATTACTCCCGAAGATCAGCCCGACGCACCAATTTCTTACATTATGTGGTTTTACAACTACTCCAGTTTCCTGGATCGCCGCGGCATCTATCTGGAGGATTTGTATATAGACCCGGCTCACCGCAAGCACGGTCTGGGCGCTGCGGCCCTGCGCCATCTGGCTCAAATGGCCGTGGCCCAAGGCTGTGGCCGCCTGGAGTGGGTAGTACTGGACTGGAACCAGAACGCCATCGACTTCTACAAGTATCAGGGAGCCCAAGTGCTGGAAGACTGGCGCGTGGTACGCGTCACTGGCGATGCCCTGGTCAATTTGGCTCAAGGCACCCCTACTCCTGCCGAAACATAAGGCTTCTTCATGTCCACACGACTTTCCATTATCAGCACCCGCACCGGCGACGATGGCACAACGGGCCTGGGCGATGGCAGCCGCCTGCCCAAGACTGCCCCCCTGATTCATGCCCTGGGCGACGTGGATGAACTGAACAGCCATATCGGCGTCTTGCGCAGCATGGCACTGCCCGAGGATGTTGATGTCCTGCTGTCCGACATTCAGCACGACTTGTTCGATATGGGGGCCGAGCTGTGCATCCCTGGCCATCAGGTCATAGGCAGCGTCCATGTGGAACGTCTGGACCAAGCGATTCGTCACTACAACGAGCCCTTGGGCATACTCAAAGAGTTCATTTTGCCCGGTGGCAGCCCGGCAGCCGCACAAGCACATGTACTGCGTTGTGTGGCGCGTCGTGCAGAACGTAGCGTCGTGGCGGTGCCCTCAGAATCCTTGCCGCAAGAAGGCCCGCGCCTGTATCTGAACCGCCTGTCGGATTTGTTGTTTGTGCTGGCGCGTACCTTGAACCGCCATGCAGGCCGCTCTGACGTGCTGTGGGAGCCCAAGCGCAACGAGCCTGACAAGAGCTGATCGCCCCATCGCGACTGCGACTATAAGAATAGGGCCCTGCTTTAGCAGAGCCCTATTCCTTTTCAGGCCAGATCAATGCGAGTGGTATCCGCAAACCTCAGCACAGGCTCGTCCGTGGGGTCCTCATAGACCTGCCACTTCAAGGACTGGCTGCCCACCTGAATATCCACAGTAGCCAGGGTGTTTTCCGCATCACTGTCCGCTGGGTCACAGCGCCAGATCGGAAATTCCGCATGGTGCTGATCCGCCAGGACGGTCAAAGGATCAAGCGCAGCACCGGCTTGTGCCAACAATTGATCCCCACGCTCCTGCCGCAGCTCTGACGACCGGGTAATACGCTGCTCAAAGCCTTTCATGGACGGATGTACCGCATGGTTGGCGTGCAGATGGTTTTGCTCAATGGTCTGCACAGAAACGGCCTCGGCACTGAACTCCACGCTCAGCAAGCGTGGATCGCCACGCTGCGCCAGGCTCAAATGGAAAGCGCCGGAACGTGGGTGATCCTGCAAGATCCCTACTGCCTGATCCAGATCAGGCTGATCCAGCATGGCACGGGTCAGGACCATGCGCGGCACCCCTGGGGCCACATGCCGCGCCCGCACATTATTCACCGTCATGGCCAAACCGGCCTGGGTCACTGCAAAGCTGTGGCCCGGCAAGGAAGCAGGGTAAAGAAAGGAGACAAAGGACATGCCGCTGTCGGGGATGAATTTGGCCACCCCGCAGTAACCGGCAAAACCTGGATCACCATCTTCGTTATGCACCAGACGAGGTTCGCCCTGGGCGGGCATTTGCACGGTGGTGCAACCATCGGGAGCCATGGCCCACAAGTCGCCCCGGCAATTCCACAAGAAAACGTCTTCAAAGGGGAGCTCCAGACCCAATGCCAGGCCCTGGAGCTCGGTCCATATTCGGGGGAAATAACGCTCGGTGTACTGAGCCAGCTGACCGGCTACAGCCGTCCCCTTCGATTGCATGATGCCTTGCCATGCTGCTGAGTTCAGCAAGTAGGCATGCACGGCGGGGGCTCCGAAACGTCCCAAAGAATGGCCAATTTCTTTGGGACCACCACTTAACTCCAGATAGGACAACTTAGCCATTGCGTCTATTTCCAGTAAGCACCGGACTGGTGCAATTGATTTTCAACCAACTCAATACCGCTGACAGCACGACTGCCCGCCTTGGCCAGAACCTGTTCCAGCAAGACCTCCACCAGTGCCTGCGCAGCAACCAGAGAAGGAAAAAAAGACGGACTGTCGGTTCCAAACAATAATGTGGCATCTGCCTGCTGCGCAATAGGGGCAAGCAAGCTGTCGCAAATCGCCAGGATTTGTGCATCTGCCTGTCGGGCCGCTGCATGGGCCAGCACGGCTTCCTGGGAATACGGTGCAAAACCGAACAAGACCAGCACATCCCCTTTTTGCAGCGCCCGCAGATCCATATCCAGAGTACCGGACTCGCCACGCAACAAGCCAATCGATGGCCGGAACAGACGGTACTGATAATGAAAGGAAAAAGCGGGTGCAAAAGAGGCTCTGAACCCGGCCACAAAAACCCGCTTGGCCTTGTTCAGCAATTCCACAGCCTGTGGCAAGCGTGCTTCATTCACCTCGCGCAGCAGCGCCAGAGTATCCATTTGTGCTGTCAGCGTCTGCGCCAGGCGATCTTCTTTATTTCGATTGCGTACCACCGCCCGGGCCTGATCGGCATAACGCCGTGCACCCTGGCCATGCAGCGCCTGGGTAAACACAGCCTTGAACTCTGCCCAACCGCCAAAGCCCAAAGACTGGGCAAAGCGCAGCAAGGTGGCAGGCTGCACCTGTGCCTGCGCGGCCAACTGACGCATGGACATCAAGGGCACCTGATCGGCATGATCCAGCACATAGCGCGCGCTTTGCTGGAACTGCGGCGACATGGTGGCAAACACTGCCTGAATACGCTCGGTCAGATTGCTCAAGGAGTTCATGGGCCAACACGCTTCAAAAGGGGACATCAAGTATATATCGGGCGCAAATGCAGTCTGGGCGCAACAGTGAGGCCTTTATCCACCTGTCCCGACAAATCAATGATGATTTATTTGTTGAAAGTATTATTATATATTCAACATACGTTGAAAATCCTTCCGGGCCTACTTTCTGGATCTGCGCCATGACACATGTCTTTCATCGCAACCCCAAACAAACCTTGCCCTGCGCCGTCAAAGGTGATGGTATCCGCATCGTGGACAGCAATGGCAACGCTTATATAGACGCCAGCGGTGGCGCGGCCGTATCCTGCCTGGGCCATAGCCACCCTGTTGTGATCGCTGCCATCAAGCAACAGCTGGACCAGATTGCCTACGCCCACACCTCCTTTTTCAGCAGCCAGGCCGCCGAGGACCTGGCAGATTTTTTGACCAGCCGATCCCCCGGTGATCTGGACCATGTGTACTTTCTGTCCGGAGGCTCGGAGGCCGTAGAAGCCAGCCTGAAGCTGGCACGGCAATATTTCGTGGAGATTGGCCAGCCCGAGCGTCATATTTTCATCGCACGCCGTCAGAGCTATCACGGCAATACGCTGGGGGCTTTGGCCATTGGCGGCAATGAATGGCGTCGCAAGCCGTTCCTGCCTCTACTGGCTCCGGCCCAGCATGTCTCGCCCTGCTACCCCTACCGCGACCAAGGCAGTGATGAAAGTGCCGAGCAATATGCCGACCGTCTGGCTCAGGAACTGGACGACATGATTCAAAGCCTGGGTCCCCAGAACGTCGCGGCCTTTGTCGGCGAGACTGTAGTGGGCGCGACCGCTGGTGCCTTGGCGCCAGTAGGCGATTACTGGAAAAAGATCCGTCGGGTCTGCGACAAGCACGGCGTGCTGCTGATTCTGGATGAAGTCATGTCGGGCATGGGGCGTACCGGCTATCTGTTTGCCTGCGAAGAGGACGGAGTCGTGCCGGACATCATGGCCATTGCCAAGGGTCTGGGGGCGGGCTATCAGCCTATTGGTGCGATGTTGGCCAGTGACCGGATTTACCAGGCCATCCTGAATGGCTCGGGCTTTTTTCAGCACGGCCATACTTATATGGGTCACGCCACAGCCTGCGCTGGTGCTTTAGCCGTGCAACAAGTGATTGAGCAAGACCAGTTGCTGGAAAACGTCCGTCAGCGCGGCGAGCAATTGCGCCGGGAGCTGCATCAGGCGTTGGACAGCCACCCCAATGTGGGTGATATACGTGGTCGTGGCCTGTTTGTCGGAGTCGAACTGGTGCAAGACAAGGCCAGCAAGCAAGCGCTGGACCCTGGCTTGAAAACCCACGCCAGGATCAAGCAGCATGCGTTTTCCCAAGGTTTGATGCTCTACCCTATGGGTGGCACGATAGATGGAGTTCACGGCGACCATATCTTGCTGGCACCGCCCTTTATCTGCACCGAGGCCGACATTCACGAAATCGTGACACGTCTGACCCAAACCATCGAACACATCCTGCCCCGATAAACCCGTCAAGCAGAGCGTCGAACAAACAGTCAGAACGCTCTGCTGACTGCGCTGCGGCAAGCCAGCCGCAAGAGGCACCGCTAGTTATACATAAAGGAGAACCATGGCCCGCCTACCCTATGCTGACCTGAAAGCCCCCGACGCCGCCCCACTGGTAGAGCAGATCATTGCAGAGCGCGGCAGCGTCTTGCACCTGTACCAGATGCTGCTGCACAGCCCACCCATTGCCAAAGGCTGGCTGAATCACCTGACCGGCATACGCCACAACAGCAGCCTGCCAGGCGATCTGCGCGAACTGGTCATCATGCGCGTAGCCCTATTGAACCGTGCCCCTTACGAGGCCGATCAACATGCCCCTATCGCGCTGGCAGAGGGGCTGAGTCAAGCCCAACTGGATGCCCTGCCCGACTGGCAAGACTCCGATGCCTTCACGCCCATTCAGCGTGCTGTGCTGGCTTACACCGATGCCATGACTCTGAATGTGCAAGTGGAGCCCGCTGTTTTTCAGGACGTACGCCAGTATTTTGATGAAAAACTGACGGTTGAGCTGACCGCCACCATCGCTACCTACAATATGGTGTCGCGCTTCCTTGAAGCCTTGCACATTCATTCCGACGACTCGCGTTAAAACGGCACCTTGAGCGCCTCCGTCCGGCCACCTCCCAGGCGCCCCGCCAGAAACTCCACAAACAAACGCAATTTGGGAGGCAAATGGCGGGTGGGCGGATACAAGGCCCACAAGGCACCACAATACTGCGTGCGGAACTCCCAATCGGCCAGCACGCGCACAATACGCCCTTCCAGCTCCGGCTCCCTGGCCACAAAGCAGGGCAAACTGCCTATCCCCAAACCACGCTCTACCGCATCCAGACGCACACCCGTATGGTTCGCCGCATAGCGCCCGCTAACCGACACATTCAGTACCCGCCCGCCTTTATTGAAACGCCAACGTGAATCGCTGGGTGCCTCGCCCAGGTAGATGCAGCTATGTTCGCGCAACTGCTGGGGATGAACGGGCAGGCTGTGTTCGGCCAGATAATCCGGACTGGCGTACAAGCCATGCCGAATATCCGTCAGATGACGCCCCATCAAACCGGGCGGCGGCTGATCCGTGATGCGTATCGCCAGATCCAGCTGATCGTCGATCAGGTCTGCATAGCGATCATCCAGATTCATCAGCACATTCACTTTGGGGTGCGCCGCCAGGAAATCAGGCATATGCGGATGAATCAGAAAATGCCCCACGGCTTTGGGAACACTCAAGCGTATCTGCCCCTCCGGCTCGGTCTGGAACTGCCCTGAGATCTCCATCGCGGCCTGGGCGCAGGACAGCATGTCACGGGCATGCTCGTAAATCGCCTGGCCACTGTCGCTTAGCCGTAATTTACGCGTCGTGCGCTGCAATACCCGCGTTCCCAAACCTTTCTCCAGACGCGCAATGGAGCGGCTGACTGCCGACGGGGTATAGCCCAGGTGGCGAGAGGCTTCGGAAAAGCTGCCGGTCTCCACCACTTTGACAAAAACCACCATATCGCTCATCAGGGAAGTGAGATTACTTGTGCTCATAGGGAATAAATTATTTCAATGAATTGCAATTATCAGGACTGCTCACTATGCCTACAATGCCTTAAAACCAACCTACAGGTAATAAAATGCAAGATAAATTATATTTGACTAGCAATAGTCTTACCTGCATAGCGGAAATCCTGGAGTGTTATCACTCCGAAAATGAGCGTTATGCTGTCAGGCTGGATAAAACCTTATTTCATCCCCAAGGCGGAGGTCAGCCTTGCGACAAAGGCACGATAAATGGGCACGAGGTCCTGCATGTGGCTCAAAACCGCGACGGCCACGTGCTGCACTACCTGCATGTGCGCCTGCCCCTGGGGCCCGTAGAACTGCATATTGATCGCGCTCACCGACTGGAGCACGCCCGCCTGCATACGGCCGGCCACCTTATCGGCCATCTGGTTGAACGCATAGGCTGGCAGGCCGTAAAGGCGCATCACTGGCGGGGCGAGTCACGGGTGGTCTTTCGCAACCCCAAGGATGCTCTGCCCCCCTTTCTGGATGATTTGTCCAATCGTTGTGCTGAACAGATTCAATTGGCTCAGCCAATTTCCATCAGTTTTCAGGAAGGGCTCCGCGAGGTTGCGATTGGTAGCCTGGGGTGCTACCCCTGCGGCGGCACACATGTTGAAAACACATCCGAATTAAATGGACTGAAAATAATCCGTATAAAAAACAAAAAAGATGAATTGAGCATTCATTATGAAATGATGAATTAATAAATAACAAAAACCATGGCAGTGTATTAGCTTTGGCTATTATCGGAAAAGAAAAACAATTCTTTTAGAACCCCCAAGGGAAGTGAGATATGTATTTAGAGACCGAACGATTGCGGACTGAGCATATGCAGTCCCTGCTAAATGGCGAACTCCTGGCTATCCGCCTCTCCGGCTTCATTGATGCGCCCACCTCACAAAAGCTGGGCGAGCAAATCATAGACAAAGGCTTTGATCGCTATGTGAACGCTCCGAGCATTGGCCGCATTGGCATGGCTTTTTACGAAGCCGAAAACCAGCCCGAACGCATGGCCTCCTATTTCGAGGGGGTTTTTGACAATATCGACGAACTGCGCCGCCGCTGCGCCCCCTACCTGTCCCCGATTGACGTGCTGCGTTGCACGCTGGATGAAGTCTGGCCTGCCGGAGCCACACTGGAGACCTTGTACGGAAAGAAAATGTATGTGGGTTTGTCACGCGTGGTGCAACCCGATGTGCGCTTTCTGGCGCATCACGACATTTTGGCCAAGGACGCCCCCGGTAATTACCAGGCCATCAGTCTACAAGGCCAGTTGGCCGCCAATGTCTATTTGAAAATGCCCGAACAAGGAGGTGAACTGCAAATCTGGCAAACCGAACTGAGCCCGGATGAATTTGATGAAATGCGTGGCGACAGCTATGGCATCCATCCTGATTTGTTGGGCACCCCCGAAGTACAGATACGCCCCGGTCCGGGCGATCTGATTATTTTCAATTCTCGCAAAATGCATGCCGTCACCCCCGGCAAGGGCGATTTGCGCCTGAGCCTGTCTTGCTTTGTGGGATATCGCGGTCCGGCCATGCCGCTGACCTTCTGGAGTTAACGTGTTGCAAACCTATTGGCCAGAGTTCGCTACTCTGGCTTTGATTCATTTTTTGGCCGTTATTGCCCCTGGACCAGATTTTGCTGTCACCATCCGCCAAAGTGTGCGGCTAGGCCGCCAGGCCGGTATTGCCACTGCCATTGGTATTGGCGCCGGAATCTCCGTCCATGTGATCTATACCTTGATGGGCGTGGGAGCCCTGCTGCACTCCACCCCCTGGCTGATGAGTGTGGCCGAGGTATTGGGAGGTGCCTACCTTCTCTATATAGGCTGGGGATTCCTGCGCCAGGCCAGCACACCGATGGAAGTGAGCCTGGCCGAGTCCGACAATGGCAAACCCGCTGCTGTCAGCGTGCGCCAGTCCTTGACGCTGGGCTTCATGACCAATGCCACCAACCCTAAGGCTACGCTGTTCTTTCTGGCCGTGTTTACTACCGTGGTCAGCGCCAGCACGCCTTTGACGACCCAGATGCTCTACGGCGTCTGGATGTGCCTGGTTAATGCGGGCTGGTTTATTGTGGTCAGCCTGATCTTTACCAATCCTCGCGTACGTCAGCGATTCCTGCGTATGGGGACCTGGTTTGAGCGCGTGACAGGGGTTCTACTGCTGGGGTTTTCGCTGCGCCTGCTGATCCATGCCGGTCAGCGCATCCTGCTTTAAGCCCGCCAACAAGCCATGGAGCCCAAGGCTACGAGTGATAAGGTCTGCGCAGCAGAACCATCAGACGCTAAACAGCACACAGGTTTGACTTCATGCCTGTACTCACCATCTTGGCCTGAGCACCGTCTGGCACCTATGCGGCGCTTTGGTCTTGGCTTGGGCTCTGCGCATCATAAAAAAATCCCCGCCCTGAAAACAGGGCGGGGATTTTTACTCCTTAGACCATGGACTCACCCGTCTTGCGGGCGTTGCGCCAGTCACGTACCAGGTTACCGACCAGCAGAACCAGAATGATGGCCGACATGACCGGCCAGACCAGAAAGTAAATCGTCATAAGCATAGTGTTCTCCTTTTAACGTCTTGTCTCATACTCTCAAGCACGAGCCGAGGCCGGCTCACCTTGTTTCGACTCCCGAACTTTCTGCTTGCTCGGTGCAGGTGTGTCATCGTAGTGAAACGACTGCACACGCTCGGCAAGCACAGAGAAATCAAAATGTTCCTGACTACGCAAGCTGATGGCCACACACACCACAGCGCTAACGCCATAGGCGGTCAGGGAACCCAGCAAAACAATGTACTCACGCAAGAAGCCAATGAAGTTGGGCAAAAGAATCGCAGTGGCAATCACCCCCACCGCAATCGCAATACGGCTGCGGAAGAAGGCAAAAGCCATCAGACCGGCAACCACACCGCCACCAATCGAAGCGGTAATCTCGTAGAACACGGCGACCGCACCTTCGATAGGAATCAACTCAAAACGCACGATCGTAAACAGCACGACGGCACACAAAACCGACCAGCTAAAGGCTTTGTTGGTAACACGATCCCAGTAAAAGCTGACAATGACCGGGAACACAATCGCGCCCCACAAGGCACCCACAAACACCAGCATGACCAGAATATCCAGCTTCAGGCTGGCGAAGATCACCCCCACCATCGTGGCAACCACCATGGTGATACGGCCCCACCACAACATGCGGGCAGGTTTTGGACGACCACGAGCAATGTTCTTGGCGTAGATGTCGGTCATCACGATAGCCGACAATGCAGCCAGGTCCGAGTCCGCCGTAGAGGACAAGGAGCCCACCACCAGGATGAAGAACAAGGCAATGCCAAATGGCGGCAAGTAGGTGGACGCCATCTGCGGGATGATGTTGTTCATGTTTCCATCCACAGGCTGCAAGCCGGTGAACAGAGCCAGCAAACCCAACATGCCCAGACCAATCACCACGGCACCATAGCCAATGGTGGCCGTCAGGAAAGTGGGTTTGATCAGGTCCTCGCGTACGGCGAACAGGCGCTGGGCAATGGTTTGGTTACCAATCGCGTACGCCAGCACCGCTACAAAGTACGGCGCCCCCTGCTCCAGAATTGCCTTGGTGGAATAAAAGTTGGCTTGCTCGGAATCCAGACGCCACCAGTTGGCCTGCACCATCTCCGGGCCACCGGCGTTAAAGAAGATCAGCGGGATAATGACCACGGCCGACAAAATCATGGCAACCAGCTGGGCAAAGTCCGTCATCACCGAGGCGCGGAACCCCGACCACAGGGTATAGGACAAGACGCCCAGACCCGCAATCAGCACACCTTGAATAAATGTCAGAGGGCTAAGGATCGAGACCAACGCACCTGCCGCGGTGAAGTTCACCATCAGGCTGATCCCACTGCCTACCACGTTGGAAATCGCCATAATCATCTGGCTGGACGAGCCGTGCCGTGCATGCAGCACCTCGGCCAGGGTGTGCGCCTGCGGGGCCAACTGGCGAAAACGTCGCCCGAAGGGGTAGATGAACAAGATCATCAAGGCTCCCCATAGCCCGTAATGCAGAGGGCCGGATAGCCCGTACTTGAAGCCCGAGGTCGCGCTTGCATAAAACGACGCCGCCCATACCCAGGTGGCAATCATGCTGGCCGCCGACAGGCCAAACCCCACCGCACTGTTGGATACCATGTATCCGTCCACGTTTTCTTTCTTTTGACCAATCATGAGCGACATCAGGAACGTCGCGCCATAAAAGCCGACCAATAACAATATGGCCGTCGTGGTTGAAAGCGTAAAAAACTCCGCCTCTTGCATGTCTTTCCTTTTCTCTTCTGCGCGAGAGCCACTTGCACCACCTGGCTCACTCGCATGCATGCCGATTCCGCATTAACGCGCTGGGCGACACCCATCCCAGGACCAGAACCGAAACACTTGAACCGAACGCGCGCGCACACGCCCCCGCCCTTGGCACAAGCCAAAGCGAGAAAAAAGCAAGACACAGCGCAAAGTGCCTCACATTGCGGCGAGTCTGCGGGCCTTACAGCAAATAAACATGGCCAGAGACAAGCCGCTCTGTTGCAGGCCGATGTCGTGTGAGACAGTCGGCTGGTTGTTCCGCGACCCAAGGGCCGGGCAAGGTGTTTCGGGCTAAAGCCGGGTTGTTGTGCAACAACCTGTTGAAGAACGGGCCGTCATTTTTTTATGCAATTTTGTCGCACCTGAACGGCCTGCTCGAGAAGCTGATTCAATGAACCAGAGCGACCAATTATACATATTTAAAATTTAAGGGTCTATATCATGCTGTTTCAGCATCGAGAACGGGCTATCAAGCCCTTTCCGAGTCATTCATAGACCTCATCATTATTAAAGCTCACGCGTGCCAGCTCCTGACATGCTACGGGCACTTTACCCACAAAGGCGTAGCCTTCCCCGCGCACCGAACGAATGGGCAGCTCCTCTCCCATGGCGGTTAATTTACGTTTCAAGCGACTGATCAAAACGTCCACAGAACGGGCAGTTGCCTCCCGCCCGTCCTCCAGCGGAAAAAGACGATCGCGCTCTACGGTTTGGGGGCTGACAGCAAAGAGAACCTGGACAATACGTCGCTCGCCGCGAGTCAACATGACCGAGTGCCCTCTGGGCGTGATCATGGTCCAGCCATTCTCCATCAAATCCCAAAGCTGGGAATCTGGCTCCTGCTCGGATCTATAAGCGATATTGCCTGCATTGACCGGCTCTGCAGGAGAATCACGCAAGCTTCGCTGCAGGGCATAACCACGCCGGCGCAAGGCCTGCACGCAAGCGACCACCTCCACCGGCAAAGCCTCCTGATCGAAGCAGGCGTCCGCCCCGGCAAGCAACAAATGTCCACGTTCCAGGCCGGCCATTTTGTCGCGCCGCACAACGATGACGCCGGCAGCAGGAAAATCCATACGCAAACGATTGATGTGTAAAAAAACGTTGTCTGCCTGACACACCAAAGCAAACACCGTCTCCGCCCCGCAAGCATGTGCCTGAGACAGACACTGCTCCATCGTCTCTACCGTCTGGATCCTGCCCCCCCACTGCTCCGACTCCAAAGCGATCTGCTGCAAACCAGCCTTGTCGTCATACAACAGAAAAATCTGTTCTACCGTCATAGTCCTCACCCTTGCTGGCCCTATCAGGCACTTTATGTTTTTTTACCCTTGGACCTGCCTTAACAAACGCTGTGCTGCTGCGTCGTCAGGCATGGATAGATAAATAGCCCCCTGCTTCAAGGGCTCGCCAATTCGGGCGACTTGTGCCACCTGATCTTCCATGACCAAAACCAGCAAGGCTCCCACATTACCAGAGCTGATCTCGGCCAACTTACGCGCGCCCAAAGAATTCAGTTGGAATCGAACAAGATGCTGTCCCTGTTCGGTCCGCAAGGACGCCACACGCGTCAAATCGCTGCGTTGCACAACAACTTGCGGATACAACCACAGAGGGCCTTGCGGTCCCTGCACTTGCACCAGACCGGGGGAGGCTTGGCGCATTCCCACGTAGAAATCTACTTGAGGAACCTGCACCGAGCGCTGTGTCTGAGAGGCCAAAAAACTGCGTGTTCCATCTGCCCCTTCCCGCTCATAGTTGCTTGCCAGTGCAGGCGGGCTCAAATCAGCCCCGCCTCCTGCTGCTGTGGTCTGGCACCCGGCCAGTAAAAACAGCATCATGCCTATCGCCGTGCCCAGTACTGCTTGCCCTGTTTGACTATGCGTTGTCGCCATATTCACTCTCCGCTTTGACCCGCCGCTGCGGCCCCGTTCAAGACACCGGGCATAGCCCAGAAAAAAGGGCCGCGTGCCCAGGCACGCGACCCTTATCCCTCACCCCTTTACCATTGATACCCCACACCCACCGAGCCACCGTAATCACCACGGGAGGATCCCGCAACGTTGCCCTTCAGGACCCAACTGCCGCTGTCTGTCACCGTGGACAAACCCATGGCGTAGCCACTTTCACCACGCCATACACCGCCAGAAACGGAGAACATGCTCTTGCCGGGAACATAGGCTTGCGGCAAACCGGCCATTGCCATGGCGGCTGCCACGCCAGCACTCGCCCGGTTCTCCACCTTGTCGATACGACGGTCCAGATGGTTGAACTGATTGGTGATATTGGAGGTCGCCTGGCTCAACTGACGCACGTTGACGGCATCTTGCGGTGCCTGACCATCGGCCAGATTGCTGATGGTCTTGTCGTGCATGTCGATACCCTGCTGATTCATGGTTGGGCCATCGACAATCTTCACTTCATTGGTAGTGACGGACTTGGCCACCACACTGTTCACCTTGATGTCCTGCGCCAGGGCTACTGTCACATCCGTACCGGAGCGCGAGATTTCGATGTTGTCGCCATTAAGGAACTGCACCGTGGACTTGGGGGCGACATTGCTGGCCGTATCGCCATTGGTCTGGATGTTCCAGCCCGCACTGGCCAGCTCGGTCACGTTCTCTACCTTGGTATTCAAGCCACCCAAAGCATCGTTCACGTTGTTGTAGGTTTTATCGCCTACGTTCAGCTCCGTAACCAGCTTGCCGTTCTCGAACTTCGAACCCCCACCCATGCCGCTGGCGATGCTTTCACCCATATCGTGAATCTGGCTGCCATTGACCGCATCGGTACTGTTCGCGGAGATATCACCACGCGCCACATTAGTGATGCCCGTGCCACCCGTACGACCGCCATCAGTAGACTCGGCTCCGGCCATGGTGACCTTGCCATAGTTCACTGACTGGTCCGGATTCAGGTCGTACTTGACAGCACGATCCCCCAGATTCTGGGTTTCGCCCCGCACCAGATCCAGTTGCTCTTCAGTGGCGGCACGACCGCTCTTGCCAAAGTTGGCCCCCGTCAGGGTACGGTTGCTCAAGCCGGTAATGTCATTGTCCGTTGCCGACACCATCACGTTGCCAGCGCGCAGTCCGGCAGTGCTCAAGGCAATGTTCGTCCCGATAGCAAAGCCCAGATTATTCATGACTACATCAGGAGCGCCACCCGTGCCTTTCACGGTCACACTCTTGAGGTCCAGATCGTCATTCAAGGCAATGCTCAAGGTATCGCCGCCGTCGCCACTGGTGCTCAGATTGCTATTGCTGCCCACAATCTTCAGCGTCTCTCCCAGATCACGATGCACTGCCGTGCCGGTGCTGCCCGCAAAGTTCATGCCCTTGGCGGTCAAACCATCATCACGGCCTTCCAACTGACTGACGTTCACCGCATCAGTAGGCGCCACGCCTTTGGCCACGCCGGTAATCTTCTGATTACCAGCATGGATGCCCTGGTCATTGATCACCACATTGAAGGCGGTCAGACCGGCATTGGTCAGATTGACTTGCCCGATCGTCAAGCCGGTATTGCCCAGAATGACATCAGGTTTGCCCGTGGCACCCTTGACCTTCACTCCCGCGGTCGTCATCTCGGTATCACCTGTGGTGACGCTGGTCAGTGTCAGATCATCATTCAGAGCCACTTGCACTGTATCGTCCCCCACTGTGGAGGTACTCAGATTGGCATTGCTGCCCTTGATGGTCAGTGTCTGGCCCAGATCACGATGTACGGCTGTACCGCTTTGTGCAGCAAACTCCATGCCCTTGGCCGTCAAGCCACCTTCGGCGTCCGTCAACTGGCTCAGATTCACCGCGTCGGTACCTGTGGTTCCCTTGGCCACATTGGTGATCTTCTGGCTGCCCATATCAGCACCCTTGAAGAACGGGATCTCGGCAATCTGTACCTGCAACTGACCATTCAGGACCTGGGTGCGCAGATTGGCACCGCTGTAATTACCCGCAGTCGTCGCCCCACCCAGAATCTCCAGGCGTTGCCCCAGATTCTTGTGAATCGTCGTATTGCTGTTGCCGCTACTGAAGTTATTGCCGCTGTAGTTGGTCCCCAGGGCCGTCAGATCCTGGTCCAGCTTGATCAACTGAGCAACGTTGACCGCATCAGTCAGATCCTGACCACCGGCCAGATTGGTGATACGGCGTTTTTCTGAACCATTACCGATCGATACCACACCCTGCCTGGCTTCCTGGGTAACCGTGCCTGTATAACGCGCAGTCGAGGACGTGTAAGCCGCATTCGTTGTGGCCCCCGCCCCCAGCGCCACTGCACCGGCTGCCGACACGGTTGCACCCGCACCCAGAGCCATACCCTGAATTGCCGTCTCATTGGCAATCGCGCCCTGCCCCATCGCCAGCGACTTCTCGGCAGAAGCGCGCGTATCCTTACCCCAGACCTGGGACCCGGCCGCCAAAGCCTGGGCATTAGTCCCCAGAGCCGAGGCATCCAGGCCTTCGGAAATGGCCTTGAAGCCCAGGGCCAAGCCACCATCTTCCTTGGCGTTGGAGCCTGCGCCCACGCTCATCGCCCCTTCACCGTGCAGGATGTATTCGATCAAGCCATTGGGACCTGTTTTTTCTTCAATCCAGCCGGCTTTGGCCTTGTCACCCACAGCAATGGAACGGCGACCATCAGCCTCGACATCCGAACCGGCCCCCACAGCATTGCTGGCACGGGTCTTGCTGCCTTGGCCCAAGGCCAGGGAGCCACTGCCCGCCACAAAAGCCTGATGGCCCAGCGCCACGGACTGGCTGCCCGAGGCCGAGGAGCCACTGCCCAGCGCCACGCTCTGCGATGCTCCCCGAGCAACACTGGAACTGGTACCAATCGAGATGCCATCTATCGCTTGATCGTAGGCATTGCGTCCAAAAGCAATCCCCCCTTCCTGGGTAACTCGAGCCTGCTCCCCGATTGCCACAGCTCCTTTGGCATGCGCCAGCGCATCACCCATCACCTCTGCTTTGTAGCCAATGGCCACCGCGTAATTCGACGTATCCGATACCCGCGACTCCTGACCAAGGGCAATGGAGCTCTCGGACGCTGCCGTGGCAGAGGTGCCCAAGGCGGTAGCCCCCAAGCCCGAGGCCTCGGTATGTGAACCAATAGCGGTGGTCAGATTTGCCTGCGTCAACCCACCCGCTGATGAATTCAAGCCAATCGCCGTTGCCCCTGTTCCGGAACCACGAGCCACAGCCCCAATGGCTATCGCATCAGCACCAGTGGCACCGTTATTATTTTCATTGGGGTTATTGGAGGAGTTAACACTGACATAGCGCTGGCGGCTCGCAATCAGCGTTGACTCCAGTTCTTCCAACTGTCCTTTGTTGACAGCATCACCTGCAGCTATCCCTGCGGCCAAATTGGAAATTCGCACAGGTGCTCCTGTCGAACTGTCAAGATCAATCAAGCTGCGATCGGCATTGGAGTAGGTGACAGCAGACAGTCCCGAAATCGCTCCTGCTACCCCCGTGCGCATGGCCTCAAATGCGGACCCGATAGAGGTATAGGTATGATCATTCCCGTTTTCGTCTTTAATAATAAATGCCGGGCCAGTCATCTGCCCGTTTGCGTCCCATTTCAAGTTGCCACCCACAATGGCCGTTAAATCTCCATGGAGCAGCTTGAGCTGACTGACATTGACTGCATCCGTATCCAAACGGCCAGCAGCCAAATTGCTTAAGCGACGCTCCCCTCCTACCGTGCCAATTGACACACTGGATGAAGGTAACAATGCCCCAGATGCGGAACCGTAACCCGCTCCCACTGTCTGGACGGACCTCGAATTGGCACCAATTGCAACGCTATTGGCATGCGTGACATGAGCCTGATCGCCCAACGCAATTCCACCTGCAGCCGCATTGGTTGAAGTACCCGCATAAACCAATGCCTGATTACCAATCGCAATGCCGCCAATATCGTAATCAACGACGGTAGCCATGGAACCCAATGCAATAGAGCCATCTGCACCTGAACGAGACCGCTCACCAATGGAGACTGCATGTGCCGCTTTCACGGGTGGGGCAACCGGGCTGCCTGAACCCGTTTGACCGGGCAGATTATTGGCACCGTAGCCAATGCTGACCGTACGGTCGCCAGTAAGCTTGTTGCCCGCCTCCCGTCCAATAGAAACCGTATCGTCGCCCGTGATATCACTACCTGATTTGTAGCCAAGAGCGACGTTATAACCACCATATACTCCCTGCCCTGCCAGCCCCCCTACAGCCACCTGACCGAAGCGGTTGCCAATCACCGGTGTACCCGCATTCGAGCCGGCGCCTTCTCCAATAGACACACCTGAAGTGGTGTTGCTCATCGCCCCTGCGCCTACTGCCACCGAATTACTACCGAATGCCTTGGAGCCACTCCCCCCGGCAAAAGCAGCACTACCGGATGCCTCGGCCACGTTACCAATCGCTGTGGATCCTGTCCCGGAACTACTTGCACCAGTGCCCATTGCGGTACCAGCGACGCCCCAAACCCTTGCTCCTGAACCCACCGCCGTTGCCCCGGCAGCATCCTGCGCAACGGTGGAGTTGTGCCCCAATGCAATTGCATTGGTCGCCAACAAACCTACATTCGCGCTATTGCCCACCGCAATAGCTCCAGTTGCCTTGGCCTGGGCTTGATTACCAACCGCAACCGTGTTGTCGACTTCCAGAGGATCGACCAAGCTGGCCGCCGCATTACCAATTGCTACATTATTGTTACCTTCCAGCCGCTGGCCCGCCTTGTTACCCAAAGCAACCAAGCCATTGCCTTTGCTCTGTATCCCGGCATCACTGCCAATCATCACCCCATTGACAACCGTGTTGTCGACTCCAGCACGAGCACCCAGGGAAACCGATTCCTTGCCCGCAGCCTGGGACTGCAGCCCCGCCGCCAGAGCTGCCTCACCGGAGGCTAAAGCCTGCGGACCGATAGCCAGCGCATCCGCTGCACTGGCCACTGAATCGGCCTTGGTTGACTTACTATGGAAATATTTCATTCCATCGCCCGAGTTCAACGCACCATACAAAACCTTGCCAGACACTGCCTCCGTGCTGGCAGCGCTGACTGTCGCATCCGCCAAGCCAGTGATTTTGTTGTTATTTACATTCACCCCGTGCAAGCTACTGTTGCCTGCAACTGTCAAACCACCGGTGTTCACATTACCAGCCGTCACAGTATTGGTAATAGCCGCAGAGCTTGCCTGTAATCCGCCTTGCAAGACGGCTGAGCCCGCGCTTAACTGCCCAGTGAATTCCCCACTCGCCCCTTTGATTGCGCCAGTGGCCGTGACAGAGTCCACATTAAGGTCAGAGCTCAATGCAACAGAGACGGCCTGACCTGTCTGGGTCAAGACCATATTACTGCCCGAACTCAGGACGAACGCCCCACCCGGAATAACATGGAAGGGAGTGGCCCCATCCACGCTAAGCTCCCAACCGTCTGTTATCTGGGCGGTAACAGGAGAGGAAAGTCCACCCAGGAGCAGTAAAGACAGAACAACTGAGCGCAACTGCAGGACCGGCCGCAAGCCTGCAAAAGCTGGCGATGCACTGCACCCTGCGCTGCTGCGCTTACCGCAGGTTTTGGTATTTTCCGCAACAGCCACAAAGGTTGCTGTCCGCTCGTTCCAAACCGACTTATAGATTCTGTTCATGATCTGTTCGCTTACAAAAGTAATTAGTCATGTCTGCCCCCCCCTGAGCTCATTCCTCGCGCTGGCGTAACAAAGTTTCAAGGCACAGCACAGCCCCTCACCTCGTTATGGCGATAAATTGAAATTTATTACTCAGAAAAGTCTTACCGAACCCTTACACCTATTCGGATATTTTTTATTCTCTTACCAACTTTTAATAATTACTTTTGAATTTTTACGTTAGCCGTTTGAATTATTGCAAAACATGAGCGTTCATTGAATCATCAATTTAAATTTAGCTCTAAATATTAGTTCTGTTCTGCTGCCTGTAGACTGAGGGTGACAAGCCGCTGTACTGCCTGAAGGCAGTAGCAAAATTGGCAGGGTTCACATAACCGGCCTCAACCGCCACGTTCGTGACAGCTATATCCGTGCCCCTGAGCAAATGCATGGCATATCTCATCCGGCTGGAACGCACGTAATCATGCACAGTCAAGCCGCAGCTTGTCTTGAAAAGCTCATTCAGGCGTCTACCCGTCGTCCCGAACAAGTCGGCCAGACTCTCTGTGCTCAGGGGCTCAGACAGATTGTGAAGCACGTACTGCTGCACAGCCTGCACCAAATGATGGCGCACCTGCAGCCCATGACAAGCCTCCAGGCTAGAAGGGGAATCATGAGCACCACCCGCTTGAGGCATCTCCTTCAAACTCAGATGCAAACGAATCCGTTCCAGTACCAATTGCACATTCGTTCGATAGTCGATGAAGTCACGAGCACCACTGCGCAACGCCATCAACTGGCTGTCAGCACACGACAAGGCCGACAAAAATACGACAGGGATAGCCGCCGTATGCGGGTTGGCGCGCAACAGACGCATGAAAGAATCCCCGCGCAAGCGAGGTAGATGATATTCACTCAAGATGAAATCAGGCCGCAGAGACTGGCATCGAGCCAGACCTTGTTGCGCATCCAGCGCAAAACTGATTCGACCAAAATTAGTGCGTAATAAAACCAGCAAGTCTGCAACACCGGCCGGTTCCGGAGCAATAAATAGAATATGAGCTTCAGACGAGACGTGCATAAGCTATCCACCCAAGATCAGACAGGCCGTATTACTCCAAATTAGAACAAATTCTAATAATCAAGAAGACTTGCTTATAAATGAGCTATTTTTCTTAAACCCCCTATTTACTTAATTTCCAAAAACAAAAGTTACACTATTTCAATTTCTTTCTTTAAACACCCATTAATTGCTTAGCAAACCGCAACGAATAGAAATTAAACCTGCATTAAACATCCATATTTTATTTTTGTTTCTAAAGAGTAAATATAGATTCATAAAGCTACGGAAAATCCAAATAAAAACCCCGCTGTAGCGGGGTTCATCGTGTCCAGCTGGGTCAAACCCAAGAATCAGGCGCGGCGAGCATAGCCTGCACGAGCCAGCACACCCAGTGGGCCAATTTGGCGGACCAGATCTATTTGCTCGGGGGTACGCACATAAATGCAGCCTGCATACGACAGTGCATTGACCGAAATACCGTCAACTAACTCCACGCTGCGAGGCACCACCAGCATCCACCCCTGGCCTGCCAACATATTATGTGGCGGCAGCAAGCCATCTTCTGCCGTTTCCAATCCCAACTCATTGCAGGCATTTCGGTACGAACTCAAAAGACTGGCTGTCAAGACATCCGGCTCCTGCGCATCCTGCAACCGCACAAAACAGTGTTCAAAAGCCAGCGCGGGATGTTGATGCGCACTGCCTGCCGCAGCCTGGGCAGGGAGCTTGTCCAGATACAGGGCCAGCGAGCCGTTGCTAGCCGCCTGCGGAATCCATTGTGTATGTTTATGACGCTGACTGGCCCCAGCCGGGCCACCGCCGTTATAAAAGCCCAGACCGCCTTGCACGGCCAGGAAATCCGCCAGAATTCGGAAATCAATCTCGCGCAACGGGCTGAGCTGTTCGGAAAACACCTTGTCGGCCAGCACCAGATGCAGATCACAGACGGCAAACTTGTTCAGCACGATATTGTGCGTACTACTGGCGTCATCCACTGTCAGTGCCGGAGCAGGTGGCAAAAAGGGATTGAAGTTGGGGTCACGTGGTCCACCTGGAATCGAGACGCTGGCGGCATCCTTGGCCGCCAGAGTGGATACCCAACGCACAAAAAATGTCAGTCCCTGATCGTGCAGCAGCTCTTCCTGAGCTTGCACGGGCAACAAATCACCGCTGGCCAGCGCGGCCTGGCTCAGTTGGTCCAGGCGTTGCAAAATTTCCTTGCTCACGTCGTCTCGCTCCTCATTTGAAGTTGTATAGTGACGCCTTATTGTAGGCAAGAGACGCGAATAAACGCGCATTGCTGCCTAGTCCGAATTTTCCACCATCCCTATCAGGAGTATTCCATGTCCGGTATCCGCCGTATTGCCAGCCCACTGCCACTACCCTTCTCGCGTGCCACCATGGCTGGCGGCTTTCTGTTCTTGTCCGGCCAGATTCCTTACGACGCCCAAGGTGAAGTGGTGCGCGGTTCCATCCAGGACCAGACCCACGCCGTCTTTGATCGCCTGATCGAAGGCCTGGCTCTGGCTGACGCCACCCTGGCCGATGTAGTCAAAGCCACTGTCTGGTTATCCGACATGGCCTTGTTTGCCGACTTCAACAAAGTCTACGCCGAGCGCTTTGGCGACACCCTGCCTACCCGCTCGCTGGTTGAAGCCAAGCTGGCCAAAAACGTAGACGTAGAAATCGAAGTGCAGGCCTGGCTGGGCGATCGCGCCTAAGCAGCCTTAAGGCCGACGGGCCGTCACACAAATTAACGCTGCCTGGCCCTGGCTATGGCACACTGAATTCCCCTAGTCCAAGGAGAATCCTGATGCGTTTTTTTGCTTCGGCCCGTCACATTTTGCTGGCTTGTTCTGCCTTAGGTCTTGGCGCCAGCAACCTCGCCTATGCCGCCAACACGGGCAAAACCGCAGAACCGACTGCGATCAAACGCTATCTGGGCGACTCGGACATGCCTTTTTCCCGCGCCGTGCAGGCCGGGGACTTTCTATTCCTGTCGGGACAAATCCCGCTGAATGAAAAAGGCGAAATCATACGCGGCAGCATTGAAGATCAAACCAATGCCACGCTGGACCGGATTGAAGAGACCCTGAAGCTGGCAGGTGCCGACTTCAGCCATGTCATCAAAGCCACGGTCTATTTATCTGATATTGCCTTGTACGAGCAATTCAACAAAATCTATAAAGAACGCCTGGGCAGCAACTTCCCGGCCCGCTCTCTGGTACAAGCCAAACTGGCGGGTGGTGTGGATGTGGAAATCGAGGTTCAGGCCTGGGTGGGTGCGCAAAACAGCCCCGCCAAGCATTGATGCAGGCCACTTACTATAGGCAATTCGATATAAGCAGCACGCTTACAGCCTGGCTATCTTGTATGGCACACTAACCCCTTAGCCAGACCCCTTACCTACGCCAGGCTTGCCGCCTGGCGTTTTCGTGCCTTTACGGAAACTCTCATGATCTACGCGATTACTGCCCTTTTCGCCTTTCAGCTATTAGGCGAGATCCTGGTGCAGACCTTGTCCTTGCCATTGCCAGGCCCTTTGGCCGGCATGCTGCTTCTGACTGCCGCCTTGCTGATTCGAGGCGGCGTGCCCAGCTCTTTGGAGAGCACGGCCAGTGTCATGTTGCAGAACTTGATGCTGCTGTTCATCCCCGCTGTCACTGGCGTGATGTTGTATTTTGATCGGGTAGCCGAGGAATGGCAGCCCTTTTTGATCGCCACCCTGGGCGGCACCGTCATCACCATGGTGGTCACAGCCCTGGTGCTCAATCGTCTGCTTAAGAATCGTCAGGAAGAAGAATAATGACGGACGGACTTTTTCAAATCTGGGTCTTTTTATCCAGCTCGCCCCTGCTGTGGCTGACCTTGACCTGCTCGGTCTACGCAGGCTCGGTCTGGATGTACCGCCAGTCCGGCAGTAGCCCCTTTTTGTTGCCGATTCTGGTCTCGGTCGTTGTGATTGTGGCCCTGCTCTTGCTGACCCGCACGCCTTACCCCGTTTACTTTGAAGGGGCCAAGTTCATTCACTTCCTGATTGGACCGGCAACCGTCGCCCTGGCTGTACCGCTCTACAGTCAACTGCGTCAGCTGCGCAAGATCTGGAAGCCGCTGACCATTGCCCTGATCATTGGTTCGGTTACCGCTATTTTCAGCACGGTCCTGATTGCCTGGGCTTTGGGCGGATCAATTGAAACCATCATGTCGGTTGCCCCACGCTCGGCCACCATGCCGATTGCCATGGCCTTGGCAGAACAATTTGACGGTCAGCCTTCCTTGGCTGCTGTGGCGGTTGCCATTACCGGGATTGCGGGCACGATCATGGCGCGCCCGCTGTTGAACTTGCTGCGTATTGATCGCCCCGAGGCTCGGGGCTTTGCGGTGGGTGTAACGGCACATGCCATTGGTACGGCACGTGCCTTGCAGGTTCACGAAACGATTGGGGCATTTTCCGCCATTGGCCTGAGCCTGAACGGGATCATGACTGCCGTGCTGGTTCCTTTTGTTCCTATAGTCCTGCGCTGGTTAGGCGTGGCCTGACCCGGCAAGACAGGCTGGCTCTAGCGCCACTCGTCTCGATAGACGAAGCGGGGCATCTGCCAATTGCGGTGCAAAGCCAGCATACGAAAACTCAAGCCGATGATCATGGGGCCCAGCAGGGTCACATACGGGTGCCAGTCCAGGTGCTGGGCACCCAAATACAAAGCACCTGTCAGCATGGAAACGCTGGCATACATCTCCTTGCGTAGCAGCAAGGGGATGTCATTACACAAGATGTCGCGCAAGACGCCACCGGCACAGCCGGTAATCATGCCGCTTAGCAGCACCACCGTAATGGGCAGCTTCATTTCCAGTGCGATCTGACAGCCAATCACGGTAAAGACCACCAGTCCCATGGCATCGAGCAGCAGGAACAGGCTGTGCAAACGCCGCATGATCGGAGCGATCAAAGCTGTAAGGATGGCCGCGCCTGCCGTGATCCAGAGGTACTCAGGATGCTGCACCCAGGTCAGCGGGTAATGCCCCAAAAGCACGTCCCGCACCGAGCCACCGCCCAGAGCGGTGACACAGGCGATGGTACAGACCCCCACCCAATCCATGTCACGACGGCCCGCGGCCAGCGCTGCGGTCATGGCCTCTGCGGTGATGGCGATAATGTAGAGAACAAGTAAGAGCATGATATTTTTTACGCATCAAGCTGTTGAATAAGACCCCGATAACAACGCAGCATCAGCAAGCCAGGCACAGCAATAAAGACGGTACAAATAAAAAAACCTGGCCAACCCAGGGATTCGACCAGCACAGGCGTAAGAGGCCCGGCCAGATAGGTACGCCCCACTGCCGACAGGGCCGACAGCAGCGCAAATTGAGTGGCGGAATAGGTCCGATTACACAAAGCCATCAGCAAAGCGACAAAAGCCGCTGTGCCCAGGCCACCACACAGGTTTTCCAGACCGACCACAATCCCCATCAGCCACATGGATGGCGCGGTTTCAATCGCGATCAGCCAATAGCCCAGGTTGGAGACGGCCTGCAAGATACCAAAAATCATCAAGGCCCGGTATAGCCCCAGGCGGGCCATGATCGCCCCCCCCATCAAGGCTCCGACCACGGTAGCAGCCAAGCCAAACACCTTGTTGATGGTGCCGACCTCGGACAAGGTAAAGCCGGCTGCACGAATCAGAAAAGTGGTGGACAAGGCGCCTGCAAAAGCATCACCCAGCTTGTAGAGCACAATCAGCGCCAGAACGCTCCAGGCACCTGGACGCGAAAAAAAATCGGCCAAAGGCGCGATCACAGCTTCTGACAAACTGCGCGGCGGACGGCTTTGTTCCTGCGGGTCGGGTGAAATCAGGGTCACCAGCGCGCACAGCGCCATGAAGGCACCCATCAGAAAATACGTGTTGGACCAGCCCAGCCAGCGGTCCGCCAGAATCAGGGCCAGACCGCCAGACACAATCATGGCAATGCGATAGCCCATGACCTTGACCGCCGCCCCCGCCGCTCGCTCATGTGCTTGCAGCACGTCCGTGCAATAAGCATCGAAGGCTATGTCCTGCGTGGCCGACAAGAAGGCCACCCACACGGCCAGCAAGGCCAGTGCGGTCAAATTCACCGAGGGAGAAAACAGGCCCATGGCCGCAATGGAGGCGGCCAGCAGCAGTTGAGTGACAAGAATCCAGCCGCGCCTGCGCCCCATGAACGGCGGCGCGTAGCGATCAATCAGGGGAGCCCAGAGAAACTTCAGCGTGTAGGCCGAGCCGACCAGGGTCAGAAAACCAATCTCGGTCAGTGAAACATTTTCAACTGTTGCCCAGGCCTGCAAGGTGCCTGAAACCAGGGCCAGAGGCAGGCCGCTGGCGAACCCCAGAATCAGCAAAGGCAAGACTCGGGGACTGGTATAGACACGTGACACGTCAGGCCTTATTAGCGCTAAGCAGCAAGAAAATGGGGAGACTCGAAACGATACATGGCCAAGGTACTGCGCCAGCCCGGCAAAAAACGCACCGTGTCGCGACCATTGAAGGCAGCACGATCAAGAATACGTACGCCCACCGCCTGGGCCAGATCCTGAAAGTCTTTCATGGTGCACAAATGGATGTTGGGCGTGTTGTACCACTGGTAAGGCATTTCGCCCGTGACTGGCATGCGCCCGCGCAAAATGCTCCAGCCATGCGGCCAATAACCGAAGTTAGGAAACGAGACGATACCATACCGCGCCACCCGCGCCATCTCGCGCAGGATGTGCTCGGTATGGTGCATGGATTGCAGTGTCTTGGACAGGACAACGGTATCGAACTGCTGGTCGCTGAACAGCGCCAGGCCTTTTTCCAAGTCCTGCTGAATGACATTGACGCCACGGCGTACCGAGGCAATCACAAACTGGTCGTTCAGCTCCACCCCCGTTCCGACAACCTGGCGCGTGTCACGCAGATGCGCCAACAAGGTGCCATCGTTACAGCCCAGATCCAGCACACGCGAACCTGGCTCAATCCACTGCGCAATGCGCAGCAAGTCCGGTCTTAACATGGCGGCATCCACCTGAGTTTGCGGCTTAGTCATTCGGCCAACACCCCTGTAGTACGGGTGCGCGCAGGCAAGCCCAAATTAGCGGCAATCTGGTCATAGTATCCCTGCACAACGGCATGATAACGAGGGTCCTCAAGCAGGAAAGCATCGTGTCCGTGCGGAGCATCAATTTCGGCATAAGTGACCTCGCGCTGGTTGCGCAACAAAGCCTGCACGATTTCGCGCGAGCGCTCGGGCGAGAAACGCCAATCCGTGGTGAAAGACACCAGCAGGAATTTGGCCTGCACCTTTTCAAGCGCCTTGACCAGGTCCCCCTGGTGCTGGCGCGACGGATCAAAGTAATCCAGCGCACGGGTGATGATCAGATAGGTATTGGCGTCAAAGTAACGCGAGAACTTTTCGCCTTGATAACGCAGATAGGACTCGACCTCGAATTCCACGCCGTAGTTGTAGTGATACTCGCCGCCCTGGGCTGGGGCACGCTGGTTGCGGCCAAACTTCTCGGCCATGACGGTGTCGGACAGGTAGGTGATGTGGCCCACCATGCGAGCAACACCCAGGCCAGCCTTGGGCACCACACCGTGCTCGTAATAATTACCACCGTGAAACTGCGGGTCGGACAAAATGGCGCTGCGGGCCACTTCGTTAAAAGCGATGTTCTGGGCCGACAGGCGCGGGGTACTGGCAATGACCACGCAGTTTTCCACGCGCTCCGGGCAGCTGATGGCCCAGCTCAGGGCCTGCATGCCACCCAGGGAGCCACCCATAACGGCCGCAAACTTGCGAATGCCAAAGTAGTCGGCCAGACGGGCTTGGGCACGCACCCAGTCTTCTACCGTCAAAACGGGAAACTCGGAGCCCCAGGGTTTGCCAGTGGCCGGATTGATGCTGGACGGGCCGGTAGAGCCAAAGCAGGAGCCGATATTGTTGACCCCGATGACAAAAAAACGATCCGTATCAACGGCTTTGCCGGGGCCGACCATATTGTCCCACCAGCCAATGCTTTTAGGATCGTCGTCGTAATAACCGGCAACGTGATGCGAGGCATTGAGTGCATGACACACCAACACCGCATTGTTGCGTTCTTCGTTCAGGGTGCCGTAGGTTTCGACTGCCAGCTCGTAGCTGGGCAGCACTTGCCCACTGCGCAGATGCAGGGGTTCGTCAAAGGCGATCAGTTCGGCATGTACAGGGCCCACAGAACCTTCGGGGATCAAACCGCAGGATGGGCTAAGGGCGCCAGTGTCGGCGCTAGGGACGGAATCAGTGGCCATCAGGACCTCTTTAGCTGGATTTATGGAGCGCCCGCAAGCGGATCAGGCAAATCGGCGCAAAACGTATAAGACAAAATTCTAGCATCGCTGCGGCGCGGCGTCCAAATCGACCAGCCAGGATCGATTCAGAACTCTGGGCAACGGTAACGTCATAGAAAAGACAATGCTTTGATTTACATCATTATTTTCATGCACATTTGTCTGCCAGCTAAGCTAAATTTGAGTACATTGGCCCGACGTCTACCACGAATGCATGAGGAATGGCTTTACCGTGACGCACTTAACTTCACGCGAGCAGTCCTGCCTGAACTGGGCTGCCCATGGCAAGACCAGCTGGGAAATCAGCATCATCCTGGGCATTACTGAACGCACGATCAACTTCCACTTCCAGAACGCCTACGCCAAGCTTGGAGTCTATAGCCGCCAAGCTGCCATTACCCTGGCCTTGCAGCAGCACCTGATCAGCGGCGACCCGGCTAGCGAGCTAAGCCGTCAAAGAAAACCTTTGCCTGAGCCGCGTCCGGGGCCTTCCCGGAATCCGTCATAACAAAGCCCTGCACCAGCCAGCCCGGCTCCATGCGTATCATCGCTTCCAGGCGCAAGGCCACACCGCCCACATCGCGCGTCATGAAGAAAATCTGTCCGGGTGGTGGCAACTGTATCTGGTTTTTCTCGCTGACTTGCCCATCGGGTATGAATTTCTCGCGCAGGGAATCGTGCAGTGCCTCGTACAAGCGTTGGCGAGCAGCCTGGTCCTGCTGCAGTTCCTTGGGCAAAATCACATGGCCCACGGTGTAGCTTTGCCCGCCCGCCGTGGCGGTGGTCAGGTAAAAATCCAGTTGATGCTGCTCGAAATCCAACAGTCGGTGACTGGTCGTGGGCTTGCCGGGCAGCATGGCCGACAGGCCCGTTTGTTCAAGCTGAACCTTGCGCCAGTTAAACTCTGGGCTGCAGGCTGCCAACATCAAGAAAGCCGCCAGTACCGCGGTAATGCGCCTGATCATCATGGTGCTAATCCCATATCCCGTTTCATGCTTTTCATCGGCTGGCTAAACAGCCGTCTTATACTCGCCCTGCCCGATACGCCTTTTGGCGCAACTTAACAAAGCAAGTCTGGTCGGACTACTATTTATAGACGGGGCCAGGCCCCCTTGAACAGTCCCGTATCTTGCACCCGATTTCGAAAGTGGGAAACACCACCATGAACACCAGCCACGAACGCCGCCTTGCCCTGCAACAGAATCCCGAGATTTTGACGGGAATCTTGCGCGGCATCGAAAAAGAAGGACTGCGCGTCGATGCGCTGGGCCAATTGGCAAACACCCCCCACCCGCAAGCCATTGGGTCGGCCCTGACCAACGGCCATATCACGACCGACTACGCCGAGGCCCTGCTGGAGCTGATTACCGAGCCGCAAGCCCGGGTCGAGGACGTGCTGCAGGAGCTGACCGACATCCACACCTTTGTGGCCGGCAAGCTGGACCAGGAGATTATCTGGAACCAGTCCATGCCCGCATTGCTGCCCGCCGAAAAAGACATTGCCATTGCCTGGTACGGCAACTCCAACACGGGCATGCTCAAGCATGTATACCGCCGTGGCCTGGCCGAACGTTATGGCAAGCCCATGCAATGTATTGCCGGCGTGCATTACAACTTTTCCCTGCCTGATGGCATCTGGCCCTTGTTGAATGTCTGTGGCGACAATCTGCAAGATCAGCGCTCCAATGGGTATTTGGCGTTGATCCGCAACTTCACGCGCTATTCCTGGCTACTGATGTACTTGTTGGGTGCCTCGCCCGTGCTGGATGCGAACTTCCTGCAAGGTCGCCGCAACAATCTGGACAAGATCGACGAGGACACCTTGACCATGCCCTGGGCAACCAGCTTGCGCATGAGCGATCTGGGCTATCACAACAAGGAAGCCCAGGCCGAGCTTCAGCTTTGCTACAACGACCTGGACACCTTTGTGATGCGCATGTATCACGCTGCCGTAACTCCTTGGCCGGATTACGAAAAACTGGGTACCCACCGCGATGGCGAGTGGATTCAACTCAACACCCATATCCTGCAGATTGAAAACGAGTACTACTCCAGCATTCGTCCCAAGCGCACCACCCAGCGCAGCGAGCGCCCGGCTACAGCCCTGGCCCAGCGCGGTGTGGAATACATCGAAGTTCGCTGTCTGGATATAGACCCTGAATCGCCTACTGGAATTTCCGAGCAAACCTGCCGCTTCCTGGATACGTTCCTGCTGTTCTGTGCCGTGCAAGACAGCCCCTTCTTCCCGGACGGCGGCTACTGTCAGGACAGCAAGAACAATTTTGCAACCGTCGTGCGCGAAGGCCGTCGCCCCGGCTTGATGCTGACCAATCAGCAAAAAGAGAGCGTCAGCCTGCAAGACTGGGGCCACGAAATTCTGGAATCGCTGCTGCCTTACGCGCAAATGCTGGATCAGGCCCTGGATACCCAAGGTCACACAGAAGCTGTGCAAGCCCAAATCCGCAAACTGGAAAACCCGGAGCTGACACCGTCGGCTCAACTGCTGAGCCGTTTGCGCGAAACCGGCTTGAGCTTTCACGACTACGCCTTGCAACGCAGCCGCGAGCATCACCAGACCTTGCTGGCCCATCCATTACCTGCCGACAAGCAAGCCGCTTTCGAGCAACAGGCCAAAGAGTCTCTGCAAGCCCAGATTGATATCGAAGCACAGGATCAGGAGTCCTTTGAGGACTACGTCCATCGCTACGAACGCAATCTGATTCCGCCTGAAGTGGAAAACAGCTAAGCGTCACACAATTACAACAAGCCGCCGCCCCAGGGCGGCTTTTTTTTGACCGTTACCTGCAGGCTCATACAGCAGGAAGTTTCTCTTTCTCCCTTTTCTCAAAATGGCTTTTCCTCTATTTCGAATAATTATTGTTATGTTATAACATCTCGAAAATTAACAAACCGGAAGATGAGATGCGTTTCCAACCCCGTCCCCTGCCACTAGCCCTGGCTCTGCTTTTGTGCGCCTCGGCCCAAGCCAATGAAATTGAAGAAGCTGTCCCTGAACTGGCCCCTATCCGAATCTCTGCCAGCCCCCTGGCCTTGCGACAAACCGAGCTGGCCACCGCCAGCACGGTCCTGCAAGGCCCCAAACTGGATTTGCGCCGCAGCAGCACCTTGGGTGAATTGCTGGACGGTGAAGTCGGCATCCATGTAGACAGCTTTGGTAGCGGTGCCAGCCGCCCCGTCATTCGCGGCCAAACGGCACCCCGCGTCAAAGTTCTGAGCGATGGTGCAGAGGTCATGGACGCTTCGGCCATTTCGCCCGACCACACCATCACGGTCGATACCTGGCAAGCGGACCGCATCGAGGTGCTGCGCGGCCCATCGGCCCTGCTTTACGGAGGCGGTGCTATTGGTGGCGTGGTCAACGTGCTGGATCGCAAAATCCCCACAGCCATCCCCGAAAAAGGTTTTGAAGGCTCGGTACGTGCCCAGGGCTCCACGGCTGATCGTGGCAGAATCGGCGCAGTTGAGATGACAGCCGGCGAAGGCAATATCGCCTTGCACGTAGAAGGTGCCTCGCACCGTAGCCGCGACTATCGCGTCCCCAACTGGACCGATGGACGCGTCAAGGACTCCGACTCCAGCACGGACACAGGCAGCGTTGGCCTCTCCTTTATTGGGGACCGTGGCTATATAGGCGCGGCCTACTCCTACCGTGAAGGCAGCTACGGTCTGCCCGGTCACAGCCACGAATACGAGGACTGCCACCCGCACGGCGCCACTCTGCATTGCGGCGGCCACAGTCACGATCACGGCCATGCCCACGATCATGGCCACAGCCACGAACATGATCACGAACACTCGGCCACCGCTCACCTGCGTACTCAGCGTTTCGATATCCGTGGCGAACTGCGTGACCCTCTGCCCGGCTTCAAACGGGCTCGCCTGCGCGCTGGTGCGACCAACTACCAGCACGTTGAAAAAGATGGCGATATTGATGGCACCCGCTTCACCAATCGCGGTTACGACACGCGCCTGGAGCTGGAACACAACCCTTGGGGACCGTTTGAAGGGGTCATCGGCCTGCAGACCAGTCAGTCTGATTTTGCGTCCCGCGACGGTGCTGAAAACTTCATTCCGCCCACCCGTACTCGCAGCCAGGGCCTGTTCCTTCTGGAAAGCGTGAACTGGGACGACTGGCGTCTGGAACTGGGCGCTCGTCAGGAATGGCAAACCGTTACGCCCGACTCGCAAACGCTGGAACGCCGCAAAGGCACGGCGACCTCCTTCTCTTTAGGTACGGTCTGGGACTTCGCACCCGAATACGCCGCCAGCCTGTCCGTGTCCCGCTCTCAACGTCTGCCCACGGCTCAGGAACTGTTTGCCAAAGGCGTGCACTTTGCCACGCTGAGCTATGAGCGTGGCGACCCAAACCTGGATCGTGAGACCAGCCATACTGTCGACCTGGGGCTACAAAAACACCTGGGCGATCTGCGCTTTGATCTACGTACCTTCTACACCCGTAGCTCGAACTACATTTATGGCCGCAGCCTGGACCGTCACGAAGACTTTCAGCTGATTCAATACAGCCAGGACAAGGCCCAGTTCTGGGGCCTGGAAGCAGAAGCCTCTTACCCCGTCAGTTCCTGGGCCTCGGTCAGCGTGTATGGCGATCTGGTGCGCGGTAAACTGCAAGATCCCGGCCGCAACCTGCCCCGCATGCCCTCCGCCCGCCTGGGTATTCGCACGGAGCTGAACTGGCAGAACTGGTCCGGCTTTGTCGGCTACACCCACACCTTTGCCCAGGACCGACTGGCTGAACATGAAGAGCGTTCGCCGTCTTACGGTTTGCTCAGCATGGGTTTAAGCTACCGCCTGCAGATGGACCAGAACACCTACACCCTGTACCTGAGAGGAAATAACTTGCTGAACAAGTTGGCTTACCGCCATACCTCCTTTATTGCCCGTCAAGCCCCGCTGATGGGACGCAACATCCTGGCCGGGATACAGGTGGAATTTTGAGCAAGACCGCCATACACACGGGTAGCCGCCTCTACCAGATCGTGGCCGACATGCAGGGCGAGCGTCCTTGGGGCAACTTTCTGGATGCCGGCACCGGCAAGGGTTCGCTGCGCTGGTTGCTGACGCTGGACACAGAACGCTGGACGGCCATTACCGCCTCTCCCAGCATGGCCGAACAAGTCACCCGCGAGCTGGGCGATCAAAAACGCCCCGAGGACCGTCTGCTGGTGGGCAACTGGAGCGACCCTGAATTTTTGCAGGGCGAACGCTTTGATACGGTTCTGGCCGATTATCTACTGGGTGCCATAGACGGCTTTGCCCCCTACACCCAGGACCAGTTGTTCAGCCGCCTGCGGCCGCTTACCGGCCAGCGTCTCTACATTATTGGTCTGGAGCCCTACGTGCCCTATAGCAGCACGGACCCGGCGGGCAAATTGATTGTGGAAATAGGCCGTTTGCGTGATGCTTGCCTGCTGCTGGCAGGCGAGCGCCCGTATCGCGAGTACCCGATGGACTGGGTCCTGCGCCACCTGCGACAGTCCGGCTATCGCTGTGTGGATGCGCAGCGCTTTGGCATTCGTTACGGCGACAGCTTTATCCACGGTCAACTGGATATGTGTGACGGGCGCTTGCGCCGTCTGAAGGACCGCAACCTGGCCATGGCTTTGTCCGAGCATGTCCAAGCCTTGCGCAAGCAAGCTCTGGCCTTGAACCAGACCTTGGGTGGTCTGCGTCATGGCCACGACTATGTAATTTGTGCCGAAGCTGTTTAAAAACCAGAAAGCTGCTCAGGAAAAAGCAAAAGGGGCCTCGGCCCCTTTTGTCTTGCATAGACTGCGATGGCAGCACATCTGGTTGTAGCGACGGCCACAAGTTCAAGACTCCAGGCACTGCCTGTCCAGACATCGCCTATACGCCTGATCGTCGTCCCGGCCAAACTCCCAAGCGCAAGCTCGCCTGTCAACGCAGGCGAATACGCAATTTCGTCCCAGGCCAAATGATCAGGATCAATAATTAGCCCACTTCACCTGAGCCGCGCATGAGGCCGTGTTTTGACAAACAACAGACACAAAAAAAGCAGCCTTTGGCTGCTTGCATCGCGACACTTTATAACTGGAAATTCAAGCCAGGTCTTGAAAAGCAGCCCTAAAGAGCCGTATAAACAAGAAGTTCTGGCGCGTCCGACAGGAATCGAACCTGTATCGAGGGCTTCGGAAACCCTAATTCTATCCATTGAACTACGGACGCCAAGCTCGCTATTGTAGCGCGAGTTTGGAGTTTTTTTCAGCATCTATCCGGCAATTATGAGTGCGCTAAATCAAGAGTCAGATACAAGAGCGACACACTCCGCTATAATCCATGGTTGCGCGATCTGGGTCGGTGGCTTGGTAGACACGTCCTTGCGCACACCCATTAGGTAGGCGCAAGCCTTTATTGGTGGCCTTTAAAGGCCCTCCCGTCATTTCTTGTACGAACTCGCAGGATCCGATAATGAGCAACACGGAACAAAAACCCGAAGAACACAACGAGGGTCACTCAGCCATGATCAAAACCCCTAAGCAATTGCTTGTGACCGTGGCTCTGGCTTTCTTGGTGCCCATCGCGATTATTGTCATGCTGGTTAGCCTGGTTACCTCCACCATGGGTGCTGGTGCTGGCTCCGCCGCCCTTTCCCCTGAAGCCATTGCAGCCCGCATTCAGCCTGTTGCCGGTTTCAAACTGGTTGACGCCAATGCCGTCAAAGAGCTGAAAACTGGTCAGCAAGTTTACGAAACCACCTGTACCGCCTGTCACGGCGCCGGTGTAGCCGGTGCGCCTAAATTTGGCGACAAGGGCGCTTGGGGCGAGCTGATCAAGCTGGGTCAGGACGAGTTGGTCAAGAACGCTATTCACGGTATCCGCGCCATGCCTGCCAAGGGTGGCAACCCTTCGCTGGACGACATCGAAGTGGCTCGTGCCGTTGCTTACATGGCTAACGCCGCTGGCGCTGACTTCAAGGAACCCGACGCTCCCGCACCAGAAGGTGAAGAAGCTGACGCCAAGCCTGAAGCCACTGCGGCTGCCGATACCAAACCGGCTGAAGAGGCTCCTGCTGCAGAAGCTCCCAAAGCAAGCCAAACCGCTGCTGCAGATGACAACAAGGTCGACCCGGCCGGTATCAAGCTGTACGACACCATCTGCTTTGCCTGTCACGCAGCCGGTGTTGCTGGCGCGCCCAAGTTTGGCGATCAAGCGGCCTGGAAGCCATATATCGAATCCGGTATGGACACTATGGTTCAAAAAGCCATTCACGGTGTAGGCGCCATGCCTCCACGCGGTGGCTCTCAAGCCTCCGACGACGAAATCCGTGCTGCCATCCAGCACATGGTTAACGCCGCCAAGTAAGACTGCGACAAGGCTCTGGCACCGTACAGAGCCTGCGAATACAAAAAGCCCGATGAATATTCATCGGGCTTTTTTATTGCCTGAAGCGGTTGCAGATGACGGATGCAGAAGCTGCCCCCTACAATCTAGCCCTCGAATCCCTGCACCCTGCAGCTATCAAACAGCTGCGGATACTTACCATGACACGTGTTACTTCCGCTGCCCGTCTGACCGTGACGGGCGTCTTGTCAGCCCTTGCCGCTTTAATTTTTCCTTCGGCTCAGGCCTTCGCCAATGAGTCGACAACGGCAGCCACACAGAGCACAGCGCAGGCTACCAGCATCCTGGATCGAGATAGCCTGGAGCAGGCTATGCACACGCTGCTGCAAGCCACCATGGCCAGAGACCTGGAAACAATTCTGCAATTTCAGTCGCCGCGCAAGATCCAGAAAATTTCAAAAGCAATGGGCAAGGACCATGCAGAGACCATTGCCGAACTGATCCGGGTAGGCCGCTCTATGGATGAGCATCAGCCCGTACAGATTCTGTCTGGCCACTACGACGTGGATACTGCACAGTTCGGCAAAACCAGCACAGGACGCGACTACGCCGTACTGAACTACAGTCGTACTTTCAAAAAGGACGGCAAGACCTTTGAGCTTAGTTACCCCACTTTAGCCAGCGTAGATGGCAAGACGATTTTCATCATCCCGCTCAGCGAGGATGCGCTGCTACCCGAGCTGATTGAGCTGTATCCGGACCTGGCCTCGGTGAAAATGCCCGCGACCAAAACACAGAAGTAATAGTCTGCTCTCCTGGAGTCCTGAGCCCGGCCTAAGCATCCGTTTATTGAGCACCTGGTTCAGGCTGCCTTTTAGAGACAGGCAGGGTCCGCCATGGGCTTGGCGCAAAGAACTATCCGCCGCCCCCAACAGCCCCCGTCTGCCAATAAAAAAGCCTGAGTCCGGTGTCATCCCGGACTCAGGCCGACTCATAAGCTTGTAGGCTGATCTACCTCTAGAACACGCTATAAAGCGTCCAAGAGAGCAATCTCAGGCCTTACTGCGCCTTGCACTGAGCCAATGCCGTCAAGGACATACCCAGTTGGACACGGCGTTGCAGCCAGGGGCTGGCGCGGTAGCGCATATCGCCCGTGACAGCTTGCAGGGTGTTCAATACATCCAGCAAATCACGCGAGCCGACGGCATCACCCATGGACAGCGGGCCATTGTGCGGATAACCCAGGCCCAGACGCACAGCGGCGTCGATATCTGATGGGGTAGCAATCTGCTGCTGAGCGATATCGCTGGCGATGTTCACGATGGTCGCCACTAAACGCTGGGCCACAAAACCGGCAGAGTCTTCGATCACGCTAACCGCCGTACCATCACTGGCCAACATGGCCCAGGCTTGATCGCGCCATTCTGGTGTGGTCGCAGCCGAGCACATCAGCACGCGGCGGCGGCCTTTCTCCAAGCCGAACAAGGTATCCAGCGCCACGGTGCGAGCTGGGTCCAGGCCATGCAAGGACACCAAAGTCGCCACGTCTTCACCATAAGGCGTCAACAGAATCAGCGCATCAGCAGGTGGCTGGTCGCCTTCCACCACTTTTACGCCCAGTTCGCTCAGCAATTGCAGCGCGCGAGCCTGACCTTGCTCGTGGTAAGGCGAGACCCACACAGGAGCAAAGGAGGTGACAGCGGGAACAGCAGGCTCTTGAGGAACCTGTTTCTTGCCATCTTCATACTTGTAGAAGCCTTCGCCGTTCTTGCGACCAAACAATTTACCGGCGTGACGCACGGCGGTAATGGGCGAAGGACGGAAGCGCGGCTCATCGTAGAACTGACGGTAAATGGATTCCATGACCGGATGGGACACATCCAGCGCGGTCAGATCCAGCAGTTCAAAGGGCCCCATGCGGAAACCGGCCTGCTCGCGCATGATGGCGTCGATCTGGTAAAAAGGCGCCACGCATTCCTGGGCGATTTTCAGGCCCTCGATGTTCATGCCACGACCGGCGTGGTTCACGATAAAGCCGGGCATATCCTTGGCGCGCACCGGCGTGTGGCCCATATCGCGCGACACTTGCATCAAGGCATCGCCCACTTCCGGCGAGGTGCGCAGGCCGTCGATAACCTCGACCACTTTCATCAGCGGTACGGGGTTGAAGAAGTGATAGCCAGCCACGCGTTCGGGGTGGCGGCAAGCTTGGGCAATGGCGGTAATGGACAGCGAAGAGGTATTGGAGGCCAGCACACAGTCGGCCGACACAATCTCTTCCAGCTGTTGCAGCAAGCCTTGCTTGACGTCCAGACGCTCCACAATGGCTTCCACGACCAGATCGGCAGGGGCCAGAGCTTGCAGATCGCTGGCGGTTTGCAGACACGCTTTGGCCGCGTCCACCTGTTCAGCCGTCATGCGGCCTTTTTCTTGCAAACGACTCCAGACGGCGTGTACATCCGCCAAAGCAGCCTTGACCGAGTCCGCATTCAGGTCATACAGCAAGACCTGCTTGCCAGCCTGGGCAGCAATCTGGGCAATGCCCCTTCCCATAGCACCTGCGCCAACAATAGCGATGGTTTGTATCTGTTTCATGATTCACAACCTGATCGAAAAGCAATAAAAATTAAGCCTGTGCAGCGGAGCCGGATACAAGGGCCTCGACCTTGTCGGGCGACAGCTCCAGCACTCGCGCCAGGACCTCGCGGGTGTGTTCTCCCAGACGCGGGGGCGCACTGCGATACTGCACCGGCGTGGCCGACAAACGTAAAGGACTGGCTACCGAAGGCACGCTCCCCCCCTGCCCGGTCGGCAAGTCCAGGCGCAAGCCGCGCGCCAGCACCTGCGGGTCCTGATAAACCTGTTCCATCGTATTGATGGGCCCGGCTGGAATACCCACGGCTTCCAGCGTCTGCAACCAGCTATCGCGCCTGCGGCTTCGCATGATCTGCGCCAGCATGGGCACCAACTCGTCCCTGTGCATGACTCGTCCGGCATTGCGCGCAAAACGGGGATCATCCGCCCACTCGGGGTGACCCAGCTCCCGCGCAAAACTGCGAAACTGGGCATCGTTGCCCACCGCCACAATCAAATGCCCGTCACTGGCCTCAAAGACCTGATAGGGCACCAAATTCTGATGTGCATTACCGGGGCGCTGTGGCGCCTGTCCGGTACACAAGTAATTCATGTTCTGGTTAGCCATCATGGCCACCTGACAATCCAGCAGAGCAATATCCAGATGCTGACCCAGGCCACTACGGTGGCGCTCCACCACGGCTGCCAGCACAGCCACGGTGGCGTACATGCCTGTCATGACATCGGCTACAGCCACACCCGCTTTTTGCGGCTCGCCACCTGGCTCACCTGTCAGGGACATCAAACCACCCAGCCCCTGGATCATGAAGTCATATCCTGGACGACTTGCATAGGGGCCAGTCTGCCCAAATCCGGTAATCGAACAATAAATCAGGGCCGGGTTGATGGCTTGCAGGCTTTCATAGTCCAGTCCGTACTTTTTCAGGCCACCGACCTTGAAGTTTTCCACCAGAATATCGCAGCGACTGACCAGCTGACGCACCACCTCGGCACCTTGTGCAGTGCCTATATCCAGGATGATGGACTCTTTATTACGGTTGGCAGCCCCAAAATAGGCTGCATCTTCCGTGTCCGCCCTGTGACCATCCTGCAGATACGGTGGCCCCCAGCCTCGGGTGTCGTCCCCGGCACCGGGACGTTCGACCTTGATGACTTCCGCACCAAGATCAGCCAGGTTTTGAGTACACCAGGGCCCGGCCAGCACGCGCGTCAAGTCCAGAACACGCAATCCCGCCAAGGGCGCTTTTCGTTCAGTCGTGGTCATAGCAAACAAAAATCCTTCAAGTCGCTTATTGTGCACTACGTCTTCTTAGTCCGGTCTACGGACAGAAAAAAGTGCTCAAACCATGGTCATTTTCGAGGCCGGAGGAATTTGTGCAGCGCACCAAGCCGGGCGACGATAAACCGTCCTAGAATAGGTGACGATAGATTATCAGCGGCAGATCTTCCTTGCAGGACCCCGCCCCTTCAAGAGGCAGGGCACTTCTTTCGATAACAGGAGACCGACCTTATGCCATCGGCATTAACGCAGCAGCTTTATCAATCTATGACCCTGCCTGTAATGGCAGCGCCCATGTTCATTGTTTCGAACCCCGCCCTGGTGATTGCACAATGCGCCAGCGGCATCATCGGTTCCGTCCCCGCCTTGAACGCCCGCCCCCAGGAAAAACTCAAGGATTGGCTGGACGAGATCGACGACACCCTGGCCGAACTACGCGAGCGCCATCCCGAGCGCCGTATCGCCCCCTACGCCATCAACCACATCATCCACCAATCCAATGACCGCCTGGAGCAGGATTTGCGTGTGTGCGCCGACCACAAGGTGCCACTGGTGATTACCAGCCTGCGCGCCCCGCAAGACATCGTGCCGCATGTGCACGCCTGGGGTGGCAAAGTCTTCCACGACGTAACTACCTTGCGTCATGCTGAAAAAGCGCTGGAAGCGGGTGTGGATGGCCTGATCGTGGTGGCTGCAGGTGCTGGCGGCCACGCCGGTACCTTGAGCCCCTTTGTGCTGGTTAACGAAATCCGTCAGATTTTTGATGGCCCGATTGCCCTGTCCGGCGCCATGAGCCGGGGTCGCGACATTCTGGCGGCCCAAGCCATGGGGGCGGACATGGCCTACATCGGCACGCGCTTCATTGCCAGTACCGAAGCCAATGCCTCGGACGATTACAAGAACATGATCGTCAAGGGTCGTGCCGCCGATATCGTCTACACCCCGCTGTTTACCGGCATCCCCGGCAACTACCTGAAAGACAGCATCCGCGCTGCAGGCCTGGACCCGGACAAGCTGGACAGCGAAAAAAATGCCGACACCGCCTTCGGTTCGGGCATGAGCAAAGCCTGGCGCGACATCTGGGGCGCTGGTCAAGGCATTGGTGGCATTGACTCGGTGGAATCTACTGCCGACATCGTGGCCCGTTTGCATCGCGAATACCAGGAAGCCAAGGCAGCACTGCTGGCCTCCCCCTTCGCCTGAACAGGAGCACGCCATGATACGGACTCATGACGCAGGTCATTGGCTGGAAGTCATTCTGGACCGCCCGGAACGACGCAATGCCTTGACTGGCCCCATGTACGAAGAGCTGGCCGACATCATCGACCAGGCCAATCAGAACCAGAAATATCGTGCCCTGATTCTGACCGGCGCGGGCGAGCATTTCTGTGCCGGCAACGACATCTCGGAGCTGTCCAATGTGCGCAACAACGACATGCCGCCGCCGATCAAGTTCCTGCGCAGTCTGGTCCAAGCCGACATCCCACTGATCGTGGCCGTAGAAGGTCACGCGGTGGGTATTGGCGTAACCTTGCTGCTGCATGCGGACTTTGTGTACGCGGCCCGTGACGCGCGTTTGCGCATGCCCTTCACCGCACTGGGCCTGTGCCCGGAAGGCGCCTCCAGCCACCTGCTAGCGCAGTACGTGGGGCCACGCCGTGCCAACGAATGGCTGCTGCTGTCACAAGCCTTCAGTGCCGAGCAAGCCATGGAAGACGGCCTGCTCACTGAACTGACCGACCACGGCAATAGCTTGGAAGCCGCCCGTGCCTGCGCCCACGCGTTGTCCGAGCAGCCTCCCATTGCCTTGCGCACCAGCAAGCGTCTGCTAAGAGAACCCCAGCGCGAAGTTTTGCTGGAGGTTCTGGAACGCGAGCGCAAGCTATTTTCCAAACTGCTGGAAGGCGAAGAAGCTCTGCAGATTCTGGGGCAAATGAGCCAGAACCGCAGCGGCAAATAGCGCTTGTGTGGACCTGATTTCTGCGCAAACCCGCATGTGCAGCGATCTTGCCACACTGCACCCGGTTCAGACGGGTGATAAGGGGCCTGTGAGAGCAGGTCCCTAATTTTTTTTACCGTATTCGCAAAAAAATCTTGCGTGCAAAAAAAAAATCGCTGTATTTTATTTTTTGCGCTGCAACAAATGCACCGCTTTAACACGTTCTTTGCGGATACGCCCATGACACACTCCTGTCCCCCCCAAGCCCAAGGCTTGTACCTTCCCGCTAACGAACACGACGCCTGCGGCGTCGGATTTATCGCACACATCAAAGGCCAGGCGAGCCACGCCATCATCACCCAAGGCCTTAAAATTCTGGAAAACCTTGATCACCGCGGCGCTGTAGGCGCAGATCCCTTGATGGGCGACGGTGCAGGCATTCTGATCCAGATCCCCGACCAGCTTTACCGCGAAGAAATGGCCGCTCAGGGCGTGACCCTGCCGCCCCCCGGCGAGTACGGCGTAGCCATGGTGTTCCTGCCCAAGGAAACCGCTTCCCGCCTGGCCTGTGAACAGGAGCTGGAACGTGCGGTACGTGCCGAAGGCCAGCACATGCTGGGCTGGCGCGATGTGCCGGTGGACAGCACCATGCCCATGTCGCCCACCGTCAAGGCCAACGAACCGGTGATTCGCCAGCTGTTCATTGGCCGCGGCCCGGATGTGATGGTACCCGATGCGCTGGAGCGCAAGCTGTACGTGATCCGCAAGACCGCCAGCCACGCCATCTACCGCATGGCATTGGCCCACGGCCAGGAATACTTTGTGACCTCGGCCTCGGTGCGCACCATCGTCTACAAAGGCCTGCTGTTGGCTGACCAGGTTGGCCGCTACTACCGCGATCTGGCCGACCCTCGTGCCTGTTCAGCCCTGGCTCTGGTGCACCAGCGCTTTTCCACCAATACCTTTCCCGCATGGCCTCTGGCCCACCCCTACCGCCTGATCGCCCACAACGGCGAAATCAACACGGTACAGGGCAACTTCAACTGGCTGCGTGCCCGTGAAGGCGCCATGGAATCGGCCGTGCTGGGCTCAGATCTGCAAAAGCTTTACCCCATCGTGTACGAAGGCCAGTCCGACACGGCCACTTTCGACAACTGTCTGGAACTGCTGGTGATGGCCGGCTACTCGCTGCCGCACGCCATGATGATCATGATGCCGGAGGCCTGGGAGCAACACGCCGAGATGGACGAAAGCCGTCGCGCTTTCTACGAGTACTACGCAGCTCAGATGGAACCATGGGATGGTCCTGCTGCCATCGCCTTTACTGATGGCCTGCAAATTGGTGCACTGCTGGACCGTAACGGCCTGCGTCCCGCCCGCTACGTCATTACCGACGACGACATGATTGTGCTGGCCTCTGAAGCCGGTACCCTGCCTATTCCTGAGCACCGCATCGTCAAGAAATGGCGTCTGCAACCGGGCAAGATGCTGCTGATCGATCTGGAACAGGGCCGCATCATTGACGATGCCGAGATCAAGTCCCAACTGGCCAACACCCACCCCTACAAGCAGTGGATTGAACGCCTGCGCTTGCGCCTGGACTCCCTGCCCAGCGTGCCCGGCGTGCGTCCCCAATTGGCCACCCGCGACCTGCTGGATCAGCAACAAGCTTTTGGCTGGACCCAGGAAGATATCAAAGTCGTCCTGCAGCCCATGGCCAGCAAGGGCGAAGAGGCCACCGGCTCCATGGGCAACGACGCTCCGTTGGCCGTGCTATCCGACAAATCCAAGCCCTTCTACAACTACTTCCGCCAGCTGTTCGCTCAGGTTACCAACCCGCCTATCGACCCGATTCGCGAACAGATGGTGATGTCGCTGGTGTCCTTTATTGGCCCCAAGCCCAATCTGCTGGACATCAACAACGTCAACCCGCCGCTGCGTCTGGAAGTGTCCCAGCCCGTGCTGAGCCCGGCTGACATGAACCAGATCCGGCGCATTGAAGCGGCCAGCAATGGCAAGTTCCGCAGCCAGGAACTGGACATCGTCTACCCCAGCGCGTGGGGACCGGAAGGCATAGAGGCCAGCGTGGCCGCCCTGTGCGCCCGTGCGGCAGATGCCGTGCGCGATGGCTACAACATCCTGATCCTGACGGATCGCCGCTGTGACGCCGAGCATGTGGCCATCCCCGCCCTGCTGGCAACCTCGGCCATTCACCAGCACCTGATCCGCATCGGCCTGCGTACCCGCACGGGTCTGGTCGTGGAAACCGGCTCGGCCCGTGAAGTGCATCACTTCGCGCTGCTGGGTGCGTATGGTGCCGAAGCCATGCACCCCTGGCTGGCTTTTGAAAGCCTGCAGCATCTGGCCCAGGACCCGATCAACCAGATCGACGCCTCCCAGGCCGAGGGCTACTACATCAAGGCCATCAACAAGGGCTTGTACAAGGTCATGTCCAAAATGGGCATCTCCACCTACATGTCCTACACCGGCGCGCAGATTTTCGAGACCATCGGCCTGTCGCGCTCGCTGGTAGACAAATATTTTGTGGGTACTTCCTGCCCGGTGGAAGGGATTGATATCTTCACCGTGGCCGAAGAAGCGCTGCGTCAGCATCGCGCCGCCTACAGCAAAGACCCCGTGCTGGAAAACCATCTGGAAGCCGGTGGCGAGTACGCAGTACGCGTGCGCGGCGAAGCCCATATGTGGACCGCCGACTCCATCGCCAAACTGCAACACGCCACCCGCAGCCAGAACTACAGCACCTACAAGGAATACGCCCAGCTCATCAACGAGCAAAGCCGCCGTCACATGACACTGCGTGGTTTGTTCGAACTGCGTCTGGACCCGGCTCAAGCGATTCCTTTGGAAGAGGTGGAACCGGCTAGCGAGATCGTCAAACGCTTTGCAACCGGCGCCATGTCGCTTGGTTCGATTTCAACCGAAGCCCACGCCGTACTGGCCGTGGCCATGAACCGGATTGGCGGCAAGTCCAATACTGGTGAAGGTGGCGAGGACGAGTTGCGCTACCAGCACGAAATGCAGCACGGTAAAAGTGGCATCCGCCAGGGTGACACCTTGGCCAGCGTGTTAGGCCAGGATCGCGTATTTGCCGACATTGAGCTGCAAGAGAACGATTCGCTGCGCTCGCGCATCAAGCAGGTTGCGTCCGGTCGCTTTGGCGTATCCGCCCAATACCTGTGCAGTGCAGATCAAATTCAGATCAAGATGGCACAAGGTGCCAAACCCGGTGAAGGCGGTCAATTGCCCGGTCATAAAGTGTCCGAGTACATCGCCAAGCTGCGTTACTCGGTGCCTGGTGTGGGCCTGATTTCGCCCCCACCGCACCACGACATTTACTCCATCGAAGATTTGGCCCAGCTGATTCACGATTTGAAGAACGTGAACCCGCAAGCGGATATCTCCGTGAAGCTGGTGTCCAAAGTCGGTGTGGGTACTGTGGCTGCCGGTGTTGCCAAAGCCAAGGCCGATCACATTGTGATTGCCGGTCACGACGGTGGTACGGGTGCTTCGCCCCTATCCTCTATCAAGCATGCCGGTACGCCGTGGGAGCTGGGCCTGGCTGAAACCCAGCAAACCCTGTTGCTGAACCGCTTGCGCAGCCGTATCCGCGTGCAGGCCGACGGCCAGATGAAAACCGGCCGCGATGTGGTGATCGGTGCCCTGCTGGGTGCGGATGAATTCGGCTTTGCCACAGCTCCGCTGGTCGTGGAAGGCTGCATCATGATGCGCAAATGCCATCTGAACACCTGTCCCGTTGGTGTTGCCACTCAGGACCCCGTACTGCGCCGCAAGTTCAAGGGCAAGCCCGAGCACGTAGTGAACTACTTCTTCTTCGTTGCAGAAGAAGTGCGTGAACTGATGGCCAAGCTGGGTGTACGCCACTTTGACGATCTGATCGGTCGCAGCGACTGGCTGGATATGCGCAGCGGTATCGAACACTGGAAAGCCCAGGGCCTGGACTTCTCCCGCCTGCTGCACAAAGTGGACAATGAAGAGTCCCCACGTCAGATCGCTACCCAGGATCATGACCTGGAACACACGCTGGATCGCCAACTGATCGAGCGCAGCGCCGTGACCTTGAATCAGGGCACGCCGTTGTCTTTCATCACTCCCGTACGTAACCGCAACCGCAGCGTCGGTGCCATGCTCTCGGGCGTGTTCACCAGGAAATACGGCCATCAAGGTCTGCCTGACGACAGCCTGCACATTCAGTGCAAAGGTACAGCGGGTCAGAGCTTTGGCGCTTTCCTGGCGCAGGGCATCACCCTGGATCTGGTGGGTGAAGCCAATGACTACGTAGGTAAAGGCTTGTCCGGCGGCCGCATTATCGTGCGCTCGCCCAACGACTTTCGTGGCTACGGCCCGGACCACATCATCGTGGGCAATACCGTGCTTTACGGCGCCCTGTCCGGTGCGGCTTACTTCAACGGCGTGGCCGGTGAACGCTTTGCCGTGCGTAACTCCGGTGCCAGCGCGGTTGTGGAAGGCGTGGGCGATCATGGTTGCGAATACATGACGGGCGGTACCGTGGTTGTCCTGGGCGAAGTGGGCCGCAACTTTGCAGCCGGCATGTCCGGTGGCGTGGCCTACGTGTGGGACCCGCAACGTCGCCTGCAACTGCGCTGCAACCCCGGCATGGTGGATCTGGAGCCGGTCCTGAGCAAGGCCGAGCAAGAGATGAACAGCAGCATGGCGCAATGGCACAGCCGTAGCGCCCAGGGCGAACGTCAGACCGACGATGCCATCTTGCAAACGCTGGTTCAGGAACATTTCAAGGCCACGGGCAGCTTCCAGGCCCGCGAGCTCTTGAAAGACTGGGACAGCGCCCGCGCACAATTCGTCAAAGTCATTCCACGCGAGTACCGACGTGCATTGAGCGAATTGTGGCAAGGCCCGCAAGCGAGCAAAGCCGCGCCCAAAAGCAGTAAAACCCGCCGTTCGGCTTCGGCCTGAACCCTTCCCATCACCATCAGGAAACGACACATCATGGGAAAGACGACTGGATTTCTTGAGTTTCAACGTCTGCAAGAAGCCGTAGAAGCTCCTTTAAAGCGGGTCAAGCACTGGAAAGAGTTTGTCCAGGTATTGAACGACGAACAGGCAGGCCAACAGGCCGCCCGCTGCATGGACTGCGGCATCCCCTTCTGCCACAACGGCTGCCCGGTCAACAACATCATCCCCGACTGGAATGATCTGGTTTACCGCCAGCAGTGGAAAGAAGCGCTGGACGTGCTGCACTCCACCAACAACTTTCCGGAAATTACCGGCCGCATCTGCCCCGCTCCTTGCGAGGCAGCCTGTACCTTGAACATTGACCGTGCGCCCGTGGGTATCAAATCCATCGAGCACGCCATCATCGACAAAGGCTGGGTAGAGGGTTGGGTTGTGCCACAAGTGCCCACCCACAAAACCGGCAAACGCGTGGCCGTCATTGGCTCCGGCCCTGCCGGATTGGCCAGCGCCCAGCAATTGGCACGCGTCGGCCATGAGGTCACCGTGTACGAGAAAAGCGACCGCATTGGTGGCCTGATGCGCTACGGCATCCCCGACTTCAAGCTGGACAAACACTTGCTGGATCGTCGTATCGCCCAGATGCAGGCCGAGGGTGTGCAGTTTTGCCCTTCTACCTATATTGGTCAGGCAAAAGATCAAGCCGCCCAGGAACCGGGGCTGACTGTGCTGTCCCCTACCGATCTTGAACAACAGTTCGACGCCATCATCCTGGCAGGCGGCTCCGAAACACCACGCCTGCTGGACGCCCCCGGCAGCCAACTGCAAGGTGTACATCCCGCCATGGACTTTTTGCGCATCCAGAACCAGCAAGTTGCCGGTTCGCGAGGCGCTCCCGCCATCAGCGCTCAAGGCAAGCATGTCGTAGTGATTGGCGGCGGTGATACCGGCTCGGACTGCGTGGGCACCAGCACACGCCAAGGCGCAAAATCAGTCACCCAATTCGAACTGATGCCCCGCCCGCCCGAGCAGGAAAACACGGAGCTGACCTGGCCCTACTGGCCCATGAAGCTGCGCACCTCGTCCTCGCACGAAGAAGGCTGCGAGCGTGACTGGGCGATCAACACCGTAGAGCTGGAAGGCAAGAACGGCCAAGTCAAAGAACTGCGCGCCGTTCGGGTGGAATGGAAAACCGATCCCGCGACAGGCCGCATGAGCATGACGCCCATCGCCGGTTCCGAAATGACCTTCCCCGCCGACCTGGTCCTGCTGGCCATGGGCTTCACCGCTCCCGTACGCCAAGTGCTGGACGCCTTCGCCGTAGAAGCCGACCAGCGCGGCAACGTCGCCGCCAACACGGATGACTACCAAACCAGCCGAGCCAAAGTCTTCGCCGCCGGAGACATGCGACGCGGCCAGTCCCTGATCGTCTGGGCCATCCGCGAAGGCCGCCAATGTGCCCGTTCCGTAGACGAGTTCCTGATGGGGAGTTCGACACTTCCCCGCTAAGTCTTCTTGGCAGTACCAGTAAGCAAACAGCCAGCCGCGATAAACGGCTGGCTGTTTGTCTCCAAGCGAGCGAGATCACTTCCAGGCCCCCTGACTTCGCGGGTTCTTATTTGTTGTTTGCGGCTCGCTGCCTGCTGCCTGCTGCCTACGAGCCTGTCATCCATATCTGCCAGCTTTATTTGCCTGGCAACGGATTGCAGCAAGAAGCAGCCAGAGCGATTAGTTGTGGGTTGTCGGCTGTTGGTTGCCACCATTCTGAAGCCCTTGCTGGCTTGAGGCTGGGTTGGAGCATTCAGGGGGCTTGCCGCCGTCTGGGGCTGTTGTAGGGATGCAAGCACCTTGCTGTTTGAGTTCAACGCTTGTGGTTTGTCCGGGGGACAAACCACTGAACGAGTTCAAGGTGCGCCCTACAACAGCCCCAGACAAGGGCACCGGTGCGCAGCACCGGCAAGCTTCCGCTCCGACCCAGCCTCAAGCCAGCAAGGGCTGCCGCAAGGACTCCACTCCCCACCTAAAACCCGCAAAACCCTGCAAACCCCACCCCCATAAGCCTTTGATTTAATTTCCCTTTCCAAAGAACCCTAGGGTTTTCCCTTAAAAACCACAGGCTAATCCAATCCCTAGGGTTTACCCTTGCTTTTAGACTAGGGAAAACCCTATAATGAGAACTCGTAACTTAGACCTTCACCTTAAAGGGAAAGCAAATGTCTACCATGACCACTTACTCGCACTACATTCACTGGAGTGATGCTGTTGAGCGTGGGGTAATGCAGCATGCCCTGGAAAATGGTGAATCCGTGTCTTTAACTGCACTGACCAAAGCAGCGGCCAAACAAGTTTCCAAAGCCGCAAACGTGGTGTTCAAGTACATGGTCGAACTGACCCGTGCCTTGAACGAAGCCCGCATCCGCGATTCCCGCATGTCGGCCAGCTACTGGTAAGCCACGCATCACCGTCGTAACGCTCAAGCAAAACACCGCTTGATGTTGAAAAGCCTGCTGATTTAGCAGGCTTTTGTTTTTTCTGCGTTTGCTAATACGGCCTTTCCAGCGGCACACCTTCATCCACCGCCCGGGACCTTGGCTCATTGGGCGCCAGCACCTCACCACGCGTCTCCCCAGCCCCAAGATCAAGACAAGCCCAGGCACGGAGAGCGTTTCTTCCAGCGCCGCAGAAAATGAAAAAGGCCAGCAAAAGCTGGCCTGCAGAACGACGGTGCCTCACAAAACATAGGCCCAACACGAAATCGTCCTTGATCAAGAAGCACTGCTCAAGACTTGTTCAACAAGTTCTTCAGCATATCCAGCCGCTGCTTGGGACTTAAAGCCGCCTGCGCCGGATCTTCCTGGGCACCAGGGTCTTCAATCTTCATCTCATCAATAAAGCGCGATCGCTCACGCACCAGATTCTCACGTGCGCGTCTGCGCTTCTTGCACCAGCTCAAGCGCAAACTGCGCTGCGCACGCGTAATACCCACGTACATCAGACGCCGCTCTTCCTGAATGCGCTGGGCCAGAATATCGGCTTCTTTATCCGGGTCTATATCTTCGTCATCGCGCCCAATGTGCGGCAGCAGCCCCTCTTCCACCCCCACCAGGAACACATGCGGATACTCCAGCCCCTTGGAAGCATGAAGCGTGGACAATTTGACCGCATCCGGGTCTTCATCCTCACCGCGTTCCAGCATGGTGATCAGGGCAACTCGCTGCACCAAGTCATTCAAACTCAGTTGATCGTCTGCCGCTTTGGACTTCAGCCAGGTAATCAACTCCAATACGTTTTCCCAACGAGTCTGCGCGGGTCGCTCGTCGAACATATCGTAGAGATAGCGCTCGTAATCAATCGCCCGCAGCAGCTCGTCCAGCAATTCGCTGACGGCCGTCTCGTGTCCTTCCTGATCGCTCTCTACCCGGTCCGCTCTTTGCTGGATACGGCCAATAAACTGCGCAAAGACACTTAAAGGCTCCAACTGCCTTTCCGGTAAGCGATCCGTCAGAGCGATTTGCGAGACGGCGGAATACAAAGACAGCTTTTGTTCCGCCGCAAACTGACCCAGGACCTGCAAGGTAGCCTGCCCAATTCCGCGCCTTGGTGTCGTCGCTGCGCGGATGAATGCCGGATCATCATCGTCGTTCGCAACGACTCGCAAGTAAGAAAGGATGTCGCGAATCTCGGCCTTGTCAAAGAAACTCTGCCCACCCGAGATGGTGTAGGGAATGCGCAGATTGCGCAGCGCCTGCTCAAAGATACGGGCCTGATGGTTGCCACGATACAGCACCGCAAAATCTCGCCACTCGGCCTGACGCTCGAAGCGCTCTGCCGAGATACGCATGGCCACTGAATCGGCCTCGTTCTGCTCGTCGTCTGTCACGTGAACCTGGATAGGCTCACCAAAGCCCAGGTCAGACCAGAGCTTCTTACCAAACACGACAGGATTATTGCCAATGACATTATTGGCAGCCTGCAAGATGCGCTGCACCGAGCGATAGTTCTGCTCCAGCTTCACGACTTTCAGGTCCGGGTAATCCTTGGGAAGCTGCGCCAGATTCTCCACGGTAGCGCCACGCCAGGCGTAAATGGCCTGATCGTCGTCCCCCACTACGGTGAACATATTGCGCTGACCGGTTAGAGAGCGCACCAGCCGATACTGACAAAGATTAGTGTCTTGATATTCGTCCACCAGCAGATACTGCACCCGACGCTGCCAGCGCTCGCGCACTTCCTGATTGTCTTCCATCAACTGCGCAGGCAGGCGGATCAGATCATCAAAGTCCACCGACTGATAGGCAATCAAGGTGGCGGCGTAGTCGCGGTAAATACGAGCCGCCTCGATCTGGCTGGGCGAGTTTGCAGCACGCTCCGCATCGTCCGGCCCCATCAAGGCGTTTTTCCATAAGGAGATTTCCTGCTGAACGGACTTCAGGCGGCCTTTATCCGTGGTAGCCAGCAGTTCCTGAATAATTGCCAGCGCATCGTTGGAATCCAGAATGGAAAAGCGCGGCTTCAAACCCACGTGCTGTGCTTCCTCACGCAACATGCGCAAGCCCAGAGAGTGAAAGGTGCTGACGGTCAGCCCTCGCAACAGCTTGGGATCTACCAGGGCGCGAATCCGCTCATTCATTTCACGCGCCGCTTTATTGGTAAAAGTCAGCGCGACCACTTGCCGGCCCGTGTACCCACACTCACGCAGCAGATAAGCGATTTTCTGTGTGATCACCCGTGTCTTGCCACTGCCCGCTCCGGCCAGCACCAGGCAAGGCCCATCCATATACAACACGGCCTGACGCTGCATGGCGTTCAGGTCGGTGGGGACAGTATGGCCTGGAGTAGTTACGGAGGTGGACATGGTGGAATCAGTGAATACTAGGCAAGAAAACGAGGTTCAACGCCAAACAACGTGCACAACTAAATAGCGCACAAGGATACACCCTGATGTACTGAAGATGCTCCTACCGTCCTGCATATACATGAGCCTGGAGAATCTTAAATCTCGAGGGGATCGACCTCAATCGTAATGCGCACTTTATGCTGCTTGGCCAACTGCGCGACCTGTGGCCCCCAATAGCGCACAAAGGCTTGCAAGGCCGGACGATGGGCGCTTTCCAACAGCAACTGGGCACGCTCCACTTTGGCAACGCGCAAAACACGTAAGGGCACGGGATCGTACAGGAAAACCTGATCCGCGCCCGGAAATTCATTCGGATATTCTTCAGGCAAACGGCGCGCCTGGGTCAACAAGCGAATGGCATCTGCCAATTGCGGCGCTTCGGCAGACAGAAGCACCTGATAGGCAAAAGGCGGCAAGCCCACGGACTCGCGCTCGTTCAAGGCGCTTTGAGCAAAGCCTATGTAATCGTGCTTGATCAGGCTTTGATAAACGGCCTGCTCCGGGTAGCCCGTCTGGATGATGACATCCGCCCCTTCGGTATGGCGACCAGCCCGCCCAGCCACCTGCATCAACTGGGCAAACAAGCGCTCGGGCGCGCGGAAGTCATGGGCAAACAAGGTGGCATCGGCATTGAGCACACCCACCACACTCAAGCGTGTAAAGTCATGGCCCTTGGCGACCATTTGCGTCCCCACCATGATGTCCACTTCGCCCGCATGCACCTGCTCGAACAATTGCTGCGCGCTGCCCTTCAAGCGGGTGCTGTCCGCGTCGATGCGCACCAGGCGGGCATTGGGAAAACGCTCGCCCAGAAACTCTTCAATACGTTGAGTGCCACGCCCCATAGGCTGCAAGTCCTGATCGCCGCAATCCGGGCAAGCACGCGGCACGGGGGCCTGATAACCGCAATGGTGGCACTGCAAATTGTGCTTGAAGCCATTTTGCCGGTGCAGCACGGTGTACACCGTGCAACGCGGACATTGAGACAGCCAGCCGCAAGAGGCGCAATGCAGCACAGGCGCGTAGCCACGCCGGTTAATGAAAACCAGCGATTGCTCGCCGCGCTCCAGACATGCTTCCAGCGCATCCAGCAGTTGGGGAGAAAAGCCCGACTCCAGGCGCAAATGGCGGGTATCGACCAGACGCACTCGGGGCAAGGAAACCTCTCGCGCACGCTTGGGCAGGCTCAACAGGCTATAGCGCCCTTGTCGAGCATGATTCCAGCTTTCCAGCGAAGGGGTGGCTGAACCCAGCACCACTGGCACTTTCAGATCGTAGCCACGCCACACAGCCAGGTCCCGAGCAGAGTAACGCAAGCCATCTTGCTGCTTGTAAGAAGCGTCGTGCTCCTCGTCCACAATAATCAGGCCCAGCTCGGGCATGGGGGTAAAAATGGACAGCCGTGTTCCCAACAAAATGCGCGCCTGACCACTGTTGACGCGCAACCAGGAGCGCAACCGTTCACCTTCGGAAAGACCACTATGCAAGACAGCCAGCACATCGCCGGGCAAGACGCGCGCCAAACGAGCACGCAAGACCTGCTCGAACTGAGGTGTCAGATTGATTTCGGGCACCATGAACAAGACTTGCCGACCGGCGGCCAGCACCTGTTCCAGCACCCGCATATAGACTTCGGTTTTCCCGCTACCCGTTACGCCATGCAGCAACATGCAGCTACCGGGTTTGGCCGCCACAATGCCATCTACCGCAGCCTGCTGTTCGGCATTGAGCACGGGCAGGACGTCGCTGTCCACCGGCTCCACCTTCTTTTCCTTGCGCTTGGCCATGCGCAATACCGGACCACCAGCGGAACGCTTGCCCAGATAGGCAGAGGGTTTGCGCAAAGGCCCTGGCAAGGACGGCATCATGACCTCGCCCAGCGGACGGTGGTAATAGGTAGACGCAAAGCGCGCCATCCGCAACCAGTCCTGCGGGAAAGGCGGCAAGTCATCCAGCAGCTGATCAATCGCTTTGACCTGCTCGGGCGGGTAGGAAGGTTGCTCCGGCAAAGCCACCACCACGCCTATCATCTGCCGCCGCCCAAAATGCACAATGACCCGCTGTCCGATCAGGACGGGTTCGTGGTGCTGATAATCAAACACCCCATCCAGGGGAACGTCCAAAGCCACATGCAGCCAGAAAGGTCCGGTGCTTGCCGATGCAGAAATAGCGTCAGGAGTGGCGGTCATGGATGGTGGTTCAAAAAAGGGCTGGCCTGGCTGAAAGCCTGATAAGTCAAGAGCTTAGCGACCTGTGGATAACTTTGGGGAAAATGACATGGACAAAAAATACAAAGAAGCAAGCACAGATACAATTTAATTTTCAATATCTCTGAAATAAGGATAAAACGCAGAGAAATCAACTAATTAAAACTGGGTATTGAAATTAAACCTTAAATATAAAGACCTCAAACCCAGCTCTGTCTGTGTGCATAACTTTGCGCACAAGCTGCGACAGCCCGTGCGCAAAGACTATCAAACGCTGTGGTGTCGACGGCTGTAGGAGTGCACTTCGTCGACCAGAATGCCCACGGCTTCCGGGTCTGTGAAACGCGAAATACCGTGACCGAAGTTGAACACGTGACCGCCCTGACCCACAGGGCCAAAGTCGTCAATAACGCGACGGGCTTCACGGCGGATGGCTTCTTCGCCACCGAACATGGTCATGGGGTCCAGATTGCCTTGCAAGGCTAGTTTGTCACCAATACGAGCGCGCGCACGGGACAGGTTCACCGTCCAGTCCACACCCATGGCATCAGCGCCACAGCCAGCAATATCTTCCAGCCACATGCCGCCGCCCTTGGTAAAGACGATGACAGGGACGCGCTTGCCGTCATGCTCGCGAATCAGGCCATCAACCACTTTACGGGTGTAGGCCAGGGAGAATTCCTGGAACAGGGAGTCGGACAACACACCACCCCAGCTGTCGAACAGCATCACAGCCTGTGCACCAGCACGGATCTGATTGTTCAGGTATTCGCAGGTGGTTTGGGCATTGATTTCCAGCATGCGGTGCATCAGGTCCGGACGCTGATACATCATGCTTTTCACCAGACGGTAGTCGTCCGAGCCCTGGCCTTCCACCATGTAGCAGGCAATGGTCCAGGGGCTGCCGGCAAAGCCGATCAGCGGTACTTTGCCGTCCAGTTCCTTGCGGATCAGCGAAACGGCATCAAACACGTATTGCAGCTTGGACATGTCCGGCGCTTCCAGCGCCATGACGTCGGCTTCGTTGCGTACAGGACGGGCAAAACGCGGGCCTTCACCAGCGACGAAATCCAGACCCAGGCCCATGGCGTGTGGCACGGTCAGGATGTCCGAGAACAGAATGGCGGCATCCAGATCGAAACGACGCAAGGGCTGCAAGGTTACTTCGCACGCAAATTCGGGATTCTGAGCCAATTGCATGAAGGAGCCAGCCTGGGCACGGGTGGCATTGTATTCAGGCAAATAACGCCCGGCCTGACGCATCAGCCAGATGGGGGTGTAAGGCACAGGTTCGCGCAACAGCGAGCGCAGGAAAACATCGTTTTTTAATTGAGGTAAAGACACGGCAATCCCTATTGAAAAATGCCTGTTAATTTTAACCATCGTGTTCGTCGTCTGGGTTTGACGCGGATCGAAAGCGTGCTGCATCGATATGGTGTTTGCGCATCAGTGCCCAGAAAGCACGCCGGTGCTTTTGCGCGGAGCGGGCCGCCATGGCGATATTGCCGCTATGGCGATCAAGGGCGGCGTGGATATAAGCCTGCTCGAAGCGGGCCACTATCCGTCCCTTGGCAACTTTGAAAGATTCCTGGCTGCTGGCGTAGCGCGAGGCTACCGCAGCGGCATAGGCTTCCAGCGTTGTCCCCTCCTGTTGCAAGATCGTTTGCGACAGGCGCTGCTCCGTTGGGCCGGGGTGCAGGACCAGATCCTGGTTTTCCTGCACCCTATAGTGTATCCGACCCGACAGCCCCGGTTCATTCAAAGCGTGGGAAGAGGTCTGTAAACGCTGACGATTGATGCGGGCGCGCAAATCGTCCAGGCATAAAGGCTCGCGCACGTAGTCTGCCAGACCCAGTTCCAGCAGGTCTGTCAGGGCCGCGGCCTTGATGGCACCCCGCAGCAAACCAAAGACCGGCACTGGCAAATGACCTTGGGCCACCGACAAGGCTCGACGCACGTGAATCAGGGTGGCCGCTTCGATGGGAATCAGACAGGCATCAAAACGTAGCAGCAAGGCCGATGCGCTGCGCAAAAACAAATACTCCTGATCGGGATGGGGCGGTGGTGGCGCCTGCAGAACATGCAGCTGCAAGCGCTCGCAAGGCGGGACGATGGCCTGTAAATTCTGAGCCCACGATGGCTGGGTGTGCAGCAACGCACAATCGAGGTGTAGACGCATAAGACTGTCCTTGAGAAGCCGGGCGAACCACACCGGCCGCCCCATAATCATGAGCCTCTAGGATAGAAATCCGACCCGTCTGCGATAAGTCGGAGTTGCGTCTACGTAGCTGTACTTAATCGCCGCAAATACGGCTGCGACGCCATTCGCTGGGCGATACGCCATAGCGTCGCCGGAAGGCGTGGCTGAACACGGCCGCGTCGGAAAAGCCCATTTGCCAGGCCAGCTCACTGATCTGCCGACCGGGTTTGCCGTCCACCAACAATTGACAGGCGCGCTCCAGGCGGGCGGCCATGATGTAATCGGCAGGCGCTTGCCCGCACAGCTCGAACAGCTTGTAGAGATAACGGCGTGAAATGCGAAACTGCAGCGCCAGGGACTGGGCATTCAAACCGGTATCACCCAGATGATCCTGCACGTATTGCTGAATTTGCAGCAGCTGCCCGCGCCGCACTTCGTCCAGGGCGGACTCGGTCGTCACCGGGCGACCATCGGCCAGGCTCAGAGCCATCATGCGAATCACGGTCTGGGACAGTTCGCTCAAGGCCGAGGGCGACAAGTGCCCGCGCTCCTGCAAACCCAAACGCAGCATATCCATGGCAATTCGGGCCGGACCTGTCGTGGCGGAGAACGAGCGGGCCACCGCATCGCTTAGCCAGGGCAACCAAGGCAGCAAACGCTCTTCCTCGAACTGCAAGACCAGAAAATGGGATTGATCCTGCACGGCCACTTCGTAAGGGCGGGTGGTGTCATAAATGCCCCACTCCCCGGCGTGCAAGATGCCACTGCGATTATCCTGCTGAATCTGACTACTGCCACTGATCTGCAAGGTGACCTTGTACAGCGCCTGCTCGGATCGGCTGGCCAAGGCCTGGGTACGACGCACGCGCTGCGCGCTGGTACACAGTTCCATGACATCGACCGAACCCATGCGATCGGTGGCCGCCCGGTTGGAGAAACCACGGCGAGAATCCGGCTGAACTTCCAAGGGCACAAAGTACGCGCACACCACTTCCTGCCAAGCAGCCAGGCTCTTGAAAGAAGCAGAGGGAGTGCGCAATAACATAGACATTGCCTGAGTGCCCTTTCGGCCAACGCAATTGATCGGGGTAAGGGGCAGAATATGCCCCCTTTCTTATAGCCCTAAAAAATTCAAGCGTCTACGGTCGTTAACCCGCTGTATCAGCGATCCATGGAGCCGTACAGGTAGGGCGCAGGCTCCAGACCCATACTGTTCATCTTGACGGTTAGCTCCGTACGCGCCTTGAGTACATCATCAAAACGATGCCGGCGCGATGCCCCTACCTCGGCCGAGGTAAAGGGTCGGTAATCGGGTGTCATTTCTTCCGGGCTGAACTTGGCCACAATCCAGTTCAGCACACGAGCCAGATCGGCATTATCCAGTTGCGACTGCGAGGCACCGGGCACTCGAATCATATAGTCCCGTCCAGCTGGCAGGCGTGTAAACAAGCCAATGGACTGGTTGAAATTGGGGATGCCCCGATGCGTCAGGCCCTGGCCATCGTAGCGATGGCAACCTGCGCATTGCAGCATATAGTCTTTGAAAGCCTGCGAACTTTGCAGGTAATCGCCCGTTCCGGCCATCTCTTCTTGGGCATGGGCCCAAGGCGTAAACGCCAGGAGTACGGCGCCCAAACAGGCCAGGCGCAAAGATGTCCACACAGTGATGCCTCCTTAAGTGACCGAACGCCATCCTGGCCGCCCGGCACCTTGTTCAAACCCTGGGGCTGCCTATGCAGGAAAGAACTGGCGTCCCAAGGACCGTTCTTCCCGCATGACTGGCAGCCCGACGGGCCCTTTTTTAGTTTTTAGCCAAGCCAACCAGTACCGATGTCGTGCAATGGAAGGTGCTGTTCTCGTTCGCCATGCACCAGTTCACGTCATTGTGCAGGAAGAACTCGTAACCAGGACGCTCACGGGTCTGCGTGTTGCACTGGCAGCGGCCGCAAGCGGTCTTGCCGCAGCAGTCGTGGTAGCTGATCAGGTAGTCCTTGCCATCATGCGGGTTGTGGCAAGTGCCAATCCACGAGATGGGCGAAGGCGTCGAGCCCGGAGGGCAGGTGGTGGTCGTGCCACCGCAGCAAGAGCACAGGAACCCGTCCACCGCACAATGACGCCAGTAGTCGCAGGAGTTCACTTCGTCCTCATTCGCCAGATCGGGATTCAGACTGATGTGATCGGCACCACTGCTGCTGCCACCACCACCGGCGGCGCGAGCCACCGGCAATACAGGCAACACAAAGGCCGAACCGACCATTAATTTGCCCACCGAGCGCAGCACGCTGCGACGCGAAGTCTTGTGGGCCACAGAACGGGAGAGGTTCTCCCCAAATTTATCCAGCCAACGCATTGACGTTCTCCTTTCGTGATACCTGCACTTGCTTCATGCCCGAGTCACCGGCCAAGTATTCTTGCGCCGAGGCCACGCCCAGGTCTTTGGCGGTAAACAGGCTTTCCAGCTGTTCACGCGAATTGACCAGACCCTTGCCGCGCACCACACCGTTCTCGTCGATCAGGACGGCGTAAGGCAGTTTGCTGATCTGAAAGCCCATGCCCAGCTGTGTGGACAGGACGTAAGGGAAGGCGTCCAGTTGTGCTTTCTGGTAGAAAGCCAGATGCTCGGGCATCTCGCCATCACTGGCCAGCACAATATCTACCCACTGACCTTCCGAGCCCTGAATGGACTTCAGAATCGGCAAGAGCTTCTTGCACACCGGGCAGGTAGGCGACATGAAGAAAATCAACTGGCTACGCGGGCCAGCCACGCCCACGGTAACGGCACGACCGCGCAGGTCCTGCAATTCCATGACGGGAGCGGCATCACCCACCTGCGGACCTTTATCCATAGTCAGGGCGCCCATGGGGGCAACCCGTTCATACAACACGCCAATCTGGCGCGACAGGGCAAGTACAACCAGCACCAGGGCCAGTACGATTACCCATAAAATGACGTTGGAAATCATTAAAGCGGTCATTTAGGTCTCCTAAGAATTCTGCATTTTCTGGAATTTCAGATGGGATTCGATCAGCTGGTTGGCCGCATAGTACAGGCCCAGCAAGGCCAAGGTGGCACCAAAGAAGGTCAAACCGTCCACCCAGACCAGTTCACGGGCGCTGCTGATGGCCCAGTCACCGCTGGCCACCGCCAGCGCAGCCAGCAAGGCATTGCGAGCCACCAGCCACCAGGACAGACCACCGGAGGATTCCCCCAGCCCGGAGCAGCCGCAATCCACATCGCGGCGGCCACGCAGCAGGTTCATCACAATGCCACTGGTGGCGACCAGCAGGACGCACAGGGCCAGAACCGCCCCCAGCGAACGGCTAGCTGGCCACAGCAGCAAAGGCGCACTCAAGGCCTCGGCAGCGACAAACAGCACACTGAACGGTCGTAACAACACTTCCGGCAACAATCGATAACCGCCAACGGCTGCCTCGAACAGGCTGAAGTGACGCAGTTTATCCAGCGCCCCCAGTCCCATCAGCACGGCCAAGCAAGCCAGGCTGGCATAGGTCAGGACCGGGTCCATATCAGACACCCCCAACTGGGTGGAACTGAACTTGCAAGGATGCTTCTGCGGCGCCTTCAATGGTGCGCAGCAACTTGGGTTCAGGCTGGCTGATGTCATAGACGTTCACATTGCCACCGTCCAGGGTCAGCATCAGATTGCGTTGCTGATCAATGGTCATGGACAAGGCATCACGCCCTGGAATGCGGGCTACACGCTGCTTGGTCTTGGTGTCCATGACCCAGATCTCGGCCGCGGGGAACTTGTGAGTGCCCTCTTTGCCATCGGGATGCATGAACACATACATGCGACCGCTGGCGCGATGCAGACCCACCAGGTTATAGCCACCGGGCACCCAGTTCTTGGCCTTGTCCTGGTCGTTCAGCAAGGACCAGGGGCCATCTACCTTGACCTCGTCACCGCTGAAATCAGCACTGTAGACATTGCCGTAGTAGGACACGAAGTGAGCCTTGTCCTTATCCAGAGCCGGAGCGATAAAGATCGGATCGTCCTTCACGGAGAACATCTGCTTGCTGCGCGACTGGCTGGCGACCTTGCCGTCTTCGCCCAGATTGATGGTCAACAGGCCACCATCACCACAAATGGTCATGAAGCTGCGGGGGCGATTGGGCTGGGGAATCACGCTCCAGCAACCGGCGGCAGCTGTGACGTCTTCCACATAGTCGCCCTTGGCCACGTCCACGATCCCGATCGAGGTCGCTGGCGAGGCGTTTTGCAGCACGATGAACTTGCCGTCCGTCGTCTGACGGAACAGACCGTCATAGTTCAGACCTTGCACACGCTTGGGTGGCAGGGAAATTTCCTTCTCGAAGGTCAGCTTGTCGGCATCCCACACTTCCACTACATCCGAGCGCTTTCCACGCGTAATGCGCTCGTGATAGGTGGTCATGGTGTAGATTTTCTTGCCGTCGTTGGACACCTGCACGTGGCCGTTGAAGGCGGTGGGTACCATGCCCAGGAACTTGCCGTTGGTGTAGTCATAAACGTGCACACGGCTTTCGGTCAGGTGCATGAACACCGAGTCCATGACATAGATACGGTTTTCCTGCGGGGCAGACACACTGTGACCACCTGTCAGGACTTCGCGCGGCTTGTCCTGGGCCTGCGCGCCACCGGCCAGTACCATCAGCCCCAACATGGCGGCGGCGGTCGTTAATTTAAATTTAGACTTCATTGGATGTCTCTCCTCATGGGCGTCCACGCTGTCAGAACGCATAGGCATAACGGAATTGCAGGCCGCGCATGCGCGGGCCATTCTCGACTTTCAAATCATGGATGTACTGCAATTGCACCTGGTGAGCGTCGGTCAACTGGTGGGTGATCTCGGCGGCCAACTGGTGGTTACGTGCACGCGTCGCCGTGGTCTGGCCATTGACCCGCTCACGGCCACCTGCCTCGTAGCGGTAGCGCATACCCACATAAGTCTTTTCAGTCAGGTTGGTTGAAACCAGGGCCATCAAGCGGATTGCCGTGTCTTTTTTCAGAGTCTGGCCGTAGTAGTTCTTGTTGTTGCCAAAGAACTCGAACTCCGCCACACCTTCAATAAAGGAAGACTCCCCAAAGCCTTTCACAATCGCAAAGTCCTGGATCGTGCTCCAGCGATTCTTGCCGGAGGACACATCAGCCTGCGAGCCGTGGTAACGACCTGTAGGAGCCGTAATGAAAGGCTCCCACGCAAACCAGAAACGGTTTTCCGGATCGTTGTGCAGCCACACGGCCGCACCGGCAGTCACATCACCAATCCCGGTCATGCGATCCCGGTCTTGTCCTGGAACATCCAGCGTGTTGCGAAAACCGGGCACGATCAGCTCGTACTGCACCGTCTTGCCGGCCAGTTCGCGAAAGTGCATCTGGCGGTAAATCATGCCTTGCACATTCAGCTTGGGGCTATCGCCAATTCGTGAACCCTGATCATAAAAACCGTGAGACTTCAGGCCCATCATGTAGACCGCCAGGATATTGGTCCCTACCGGAGCAGGAATCCAGTCCCGCGCACTGGGGTCGCCCGCAAGGGCGGCACCGGCACTGACGCCGCTCAAGGCCAAGGCCAGAGCGGTCCGCTGCAAAATTGCATACATTATTGTTGTCTCCTCAAAGAGGCGCGAACGGTATCGTTATTGTGTTCGCGCCTTTATCCCTAGCTAGGCTGCCGGGTAGGCCATGCAGACCGATTTGGTCTCCAGGTAAGCCTCTACCGCAGCGCGCCCGTGCTCCCGACCCAGGCCGGACTGCTTGTAGCCACCAAAGGGCATGCTGGGGTCCAGCATGTTGTGGGTGTTGACCCACACGGTTCCGGCCTTGATGCCAGCAGTCAAACGCTGGACGCGGGCCAGATCCTGACTCCAGACGCTGGCACCCAGGCCAAAGTCTGTATCGTTGGCCAACTGCAGTGCCTGCGCCTCGGTATCAAACGGGGTCGCGACCACCACGGGACCAAAGATTTCTTCACGCATGATGCGAGCATCGGGAGCGACGTCGGCAAACACGGTAGGACGTACAAAGTAGCCCTGCTCGGGGCGAGCACCCTCGCCTGCCAACATGCGACCGCCTTGCTGGCGGCCCACATCAATGTAGTTCTGCACGCGCTGCTGATGACGGGCGGAAATCAGCGGAGCAATCTGGGTGGACTGCTCAAAGCCCGAGCCCAGAGTCATGGAAGAAGCCAGATCGGCTACGCCCTGCACCACGCGCTCGTAAATGCCTTTTTGCACGAACAGACGCGAGCCGGCAGTACATACCTGGCCCTGGTTAAAGAAGATGGCGTTGGCCGCACCTTGAATGGCCATGTCCACATCGCAATCGTCCATGATGACCACGGGGGATTTGCCGCCCAGCTCCAGGGACATGCGCTTCATGTCGTTGACGGCCTGATGACCAATCAACTTGCCCACTTCCGTGGAGCCGGTAAAGGAAATCTTGTTCACGCCAGGGTGAGCCGTCAAAGCCGCACCGGTGCTTTCGCCACGACCCGTGATCACGTTGATCACACCGGCGGGGAAACCGGCTTCCAGAGCCAGTTCGGCCAGACGAATGGCAGTCAGCGGTGTCTCTTCAGCAGGCTTCAGAACCACGGTACAACCGGCGGCCATGGCAGGCGCAATCTTCCACACCGCCATCAGCAACGGGAAGTTCCAGGGCACGATAGCGCCCACCACACCAACCGGTTCCTGGCGGGTATAAGCGTGGTATTTCACGCCGGGAGGAAAGCCGATGGAAGGCGAGAGCAATTCGCCATTCATCTTGGTGGCCCACCCAGCCATGTAGCGCAGCCATTGTGCGCTGGCCGCCACTTCCAGGCCGTAGGAAAAGAACAGCAGCTTGCCGTTGTTCAGGGTTTCCAGACGAGCCAGCTCATCCGCGTGGGATTCAATCAAATCAGCCAAACGCAACAAGAGGCGCTCGCGCTGAGCGGGCAACATCTGAGCCCATTCGCCCTGCTCCAGAGCCTGGCGCGCAGCACGCACGGCCAGATCCACGCCTTGAGCACCGGCCTCGGGCTGGTGCGCAATCACTTGTCCCGTTGCGGGATCGTAGACGGGAATCGTGGGCCCTTGAGATTCAGTGACGGGTTTGCCGTCAATAATCATGTGTTCGCGAATCGCCTTGCGCTCGGCTTGTACGTCCTGCCCCATAGTCTGTCTCCACACGGAATAGTTGATTCTTAACGAATCCAGTATAGGAACGAGGACAAGCCCGGACTTGTGATTCTGTGCACGGAGGCTTGTTGATTTGGGTACGGAGTGAGCCCTGTCCTGCTTTAGAACAAATCCAGCTGGGCGGGCATGCTGGCCTGGATGTCGCCCGTGCCCGTCAAATGCACACGGCGTTCAAAGTCCAGCAGGCTGGCTTTGCGATGCAAGCCGGAGCTAAAGCCGGTCAACATGCCATTGGCGCCTTGCACGCGGTGACACGGCACGATAATGCTGATGGGATTGAGGCCGCAGGCCTGGCCCACAGCACGGACCGCCTTGGGACGGCCCAGATGTTCGGCCATCTGGCCATAGGTCCAGGTCTGACCATAGGGAATAGTCAGCAAGGCCTGCCAGACCTGTTGCTGAAACTCTGTCCCTTGCAGGCTGAAAGGCAGATCAAACTGCTGCAGCTTGCCGGCAAAATACGCGTCCAGTTGAGTCTGCACGGGCTCGGCCAAAGCAGGTTCCGGGATCAGCCCGGCCAGTTGCTCGGGTGTCAGACCATGTACGGTCTCTTCCTCGAAGTCCAGACGCAGCAAGGCTCCTTGAGCGTCCACCAGCAGACGCATCGCCCCTAAAGGCGTATCAAAGCAGGCAGTACGCAGCCCGACATAGGCAAACATGGCAATCCCGATCCAAGGGCAGAATGTCTGATCATACTGCGCGGCTCCTGCCACTTCAAAAACTCCGGCAATACCCAGGCAGGCTAGAGGCCAGCTCCTGGTCAAAGGCTTTTCAACCCAAAGCCGCCTGGCCGCAGCACCTCTCGTCCTTGTACCAACTCCTTATGCGCCTATAAAAGCGCCTGAGTGAGCAAGAAAACCTAAAAGAACAAGAGACTGAGACAACAACAATCACCTTGGCAAGCGCATTGGCTTTGGCGTCAAAGACGCACGACAAGCTCCCGATTACGCACAACATTTTGTTGAGCGGGATATCCTGCGCAAGGTTCATGCTCCCATGAAGTGCCTGGCTCTCAATAGTTAGTGCTTGGCTCCTATTTTTGCGTCCCCCCACACCCACCGCTAACTATTGAGAGCGACGACCAACACGCAAACCTCGCTCCCTCAAGTTCCTCACGCCGCTACAGCAGCCCAAAGGGCTACATACCGCCAGGCCCAAAAAGGACGAAAGTCTCATATTGATAGTCATTGTGAGCCGATCTGGGCCGGGGGCCGCCCTCTGGGCGATTCAGGCTTCTTGCCGCAGGCAGGCTTGCTATTCGGGGTCCAAGCGTCCTGCTGTTTGAGCGAAATGCTTGTGCCTTGTCCGGGGGACAAGGCACTTTCGCGAGTTCAGGACGCGCCCGAATAGCAAGCCTGACCAGGGCACCGGTGCGCAGCACCGGCAAGGAGCCAAGCCCGGAGGACGGCCCCCGGCCCAGACCGGCGTTTTCACGAGACACTATCTAAACATGCAGGCTCTCTGCGCTCCTTGTCTCAAAAACCTCCTGCTCTGCACACAAACAGCGCCACTCCCCAACTCTCAGGAAACCGAAGAAGAAGAAGAAGAAGAAAGAAGCGCAAGCAAAAAAACCGGCTAAATAACGCCGGGGCCCCCCAGACGTTATTTACCCGGCAAATCCAACAAATGCAGCAGTTACTCAAGAACAGCAAGGTTTAAACGGTTTGCACACCCGTTGCAGACAAGTCCAGACCCACACGGCGCACCACAGCCTCAAACTCGTCCCGGCTGATATGGTCCAGAGCCGTCGCCGGATCACGCGTCGCATCGCAGGCGATGATGCCACGGCGCATATAGGAATACTTGCGCAGGGCCAGCGCCACCAAAGGCTGAAACTCGTAACGGATCAGCGAGCAATAACGGTCAAACACACGGGCGGCTTCCTCCTGTTCGCCCTGACGGTGCAAGGCATAGACCTTGAGCAGAATCTCCGGGAAGGAGAAGCCGGTGACCACGCCATCGGCCCCCCGTTGCAGCTCTTCCAGAAAATGCATGCCACCCAGGCCACTCAAGATCGGCAAGGCATCACCCGACAGACCCCGCACAGCGGTAATCTTCTGTCCGACGGGAGGGTCTTCGGAATTCAGAATGGATACACCCGCCTCTGCCTTCAAACGCACAGCCAAGGCCGGACTGATGCGGGCGGCGAACAGTTCCGGGAAGTCGTGAATGACCACCGGCAAACGAATAGCCTGCACAATCTGGCGGTAAAAGGACACCTGCATATCGTCATCCGCCCCCGCCAAGGGAGCGACAAAAATCGCATCGCCCCCCAGATCTTCAGCGCTGCGAGCCTGCTCCACCGCCGCTGCCGTTCCCATGGCCCGCACTCCCACCCAGACCGGCACCGCACCGCGCACTGCCGCCACGACGGTTTCAATGACACGCCGACGCTCAAAGGTACTGAGCTTGTGCAGTTCACCCATCACCCCCAAAATCGCCAAGCCGTGAATACCGGCTTCCAGCTGGAAATTCACCAGACTGACCAGGCTTTGCAAATCCAGCTCGCCACCCGGTTTGAAGGGAGTGGGGCAAATGGAAAAGACACCTTTATTTTTCATAATTACGCTTAGGCTCAACGTGGAATAACAAATGGCTTTTGCATACGCGAAATCATGCGTACCAAGGGCCAGAGAAGAATGAAATAAATCAGCGCAGCGGCTACCAGAGGCGTCTGACTATAGGTCTCGCCCTGCACGATCTGGGCCGAACGCAGCAGTTCGGGCAAGGCCACGGCCGAGGCAATCGAGGTCTGCTTGATGGCTTCCAGCGTGTTGCTGGCCAGATCCGGAATTACATTGCGCACACCTTGGGGCACAACCACATAGGCCATGGCCTGACGGGCGTTCAAGCCGGTCGAGCGCGCCGCCTCGTTCTGGCCGGGGGACACCGACTCCAGCCCGGCACGGAAAATCTCCGCGAAGTAACCACTGCTGTTCAAAACCAGCGCCAGCACCGTGGCGGAAAACTCATTCAAGGGCAGGCCCAAAAAAGGCAGGCCGTAGTAAATGAAGATCAGCAGCACCAAAGGCGGGAAGGCACGGAAAAAATCCACGTACAGCAGAATCAGGCGGTTCAGCCAGCGATGTTGCTGATAATGCAGGCAAGCGATCACCAGACCCAGCAAGGCAGCCAGCGGCACGATGATCACCGAGAGCTTGACGGTCAGCCACAAGCCCTGAAGCAGCAAGGGCCAGCTGGCGGCAAGAATCTTCGGGTTCAGAAAAGTATCGATCAGTTCCATAGCGCGTCACTCCTACGACTTGATCGCATAGCGCCGTTCCAGCACCCTCGTCAGATGAACGAAGGGGAAGAAAATCAGGCAGAACAAAATGGCCCCGGCCGTAAAGGCGGTGGGGTTGGCAATGTTGGACTGGATATTGCTGGACACATTAAGCAGCTCAGGCACGGCAATCACCGAACCCAAGGTGGTGCCTTTGGTAATCCCGATAGCGCGATTGGTCAGTGGTGGAATCGCCAGGCGCACGGCTTGCGGCAGGATGATGGCAAACAGCGTCTGACTGAAACCCATGCCGGTGGAGCGGCCCGCTTCCCACTGACCCGTGGGCACCGCAGCAATGCCAGACCAGAAGATTTCTTCAGCAAAGGCAGACAACACCAGGCTCAAGGCCAGAACGGTGGCAGGAACGGGTTCAATCACAATCCCCAGGGACGGCAAAGCGAAGAACACCAGCACAATAATGACCAGCTGCGGAATCGCACGGAACACGTCCACATACAAGGTCATCAAGATATTGACGGGGCGCCAGCCGTAGCAACGCAACACGGCCAGACCCAGGCCCAGGACAGTGCCCAGAACCACGGTCATCACGGCCATTTGCAGCGTGACCCAAAAGCCCAGCATGATCTCGGGCAAATAGGGGCTGATCAGCGTCCAGTTAAAGAAGTAATAAATTATCTGATCCATGGCCGGCCTCAGTTCATGCGGCTCAGAAAATCCTGAATACGCTTGTGACGCGGCTTACACAGAATTTCATCGGGACTGCCCTGGTCCAGAATCACGCCCTGATCCATGAACACAATGCGGTCCCCTACTTCGCGGGCAAACTGCATTTCGTGCGTAACAATCACCATGGTCATGCCCGCATCGCGGGTGCGTTTCATCACGTTCAGCACTTCACCGACCAGCTCCGGGTCCAGACCCGAGGTAGGCTCGTCAAACAGCATGACTTTGGGCTCCAGCGCCAGCGCGCGGGCAATGCCCACCCGCTGCTGCTGGCCGCCGGACAACTGGCTGGGATAGTGTTCGATACGCTGGGCCAGACCCACCTGTTCCAGATGATGGCGGGCCTGCTCTTCGGCCTGCGCCTTGGGCACTTTTTTCACCTTGCGCAGCGCCAGCATCACATTGCCCAGCGCCGTCATATGCGGGTACAGGTGTATGCCCTGAAACACCATGCCTATGTTCTGGCGCACCTGGTTCAGGTCGGTGCGCGGACAGGTCACATCACTGCCAGCCACCACAATCGTGCCGCTGGTCGGGGTTTCCAGACGGTTGATGCAGCGCAGACAGGTACTTTTGCCCGAGCCCGAGCCGCCAATCATCACGACAACTTCGCCGGTGTTGACGCTCAGGTCTATGCCTTTAAGAATTTCGGCCTGCCCAAACGATTTGCGCAAGCCCTGGATGCGGACAATTTCACTCATGGTCGCTCCTTGACCGCCTGCCAGTCGGGCAGGCGGGGACCGGCCCCTGCAGGGCCATATAGCTAGAGAAACAGCGCGAAGGCGCTTTTAAGGACGGGAGCAGTCGGGGGTGTGCTCGGTGGGCTCGTAGCCAGGGAAGTCGGGCACGCCATAGCCGGGGAAAATCACCGTCATGGCCGTACCAGCATTGGGTTCCGTACCGAACCACTTCACATGCAGCTTGGACAGGGAGCCGTCCTGCTTCATGCATTCCAGCACTTCATCCACGCGATTACGCAGGGCCGTGTCGTCCTTGCGGAAGGCAAAGGCGTAGTTAGCCTCGGTGGTCATGTCGTAGACCGGGGCCAGTGCGGGGGTCTGGGTGGCGATATAGCGTGCCAAAGGAGTCTCGGACATATTGGCAAAGGCGCGACCAATAGCTACGGCCTGCACAGCATCCGTGTTCTTGTTGAAGCGCTGGATCTTGTAGCCGTATTTTTCCTGATTGTCCTGCAACCAACGGTCCGAGAAGCTGCCGTTATTGACGGCAATGGTCTTGCCTTTCAGGTCTTCCAGCGCATTGACGGTCGCGCCCTTTTTAGCCAGAAAGCTCAGGCCGCCCGCCATATACGGCTCGGCAAACAGCATTTGCTCCGCACGTTCACGTGTGGTGTTGGTGGGAGCCGCCACCATGTCGTAGCGACTGGAAAACAAGCCCGCAAAAATAGCGGAAAACGGGGTGTCGATGACCTCCGCCCCCTCGTAACCCATGCGTCGGGCCACTTCCTGGGTCAGATCATTAGAAAAGCCATCCAGCTTGCCATCGGTGCCGCGCATGAAAAACGGAACCAGGCCCACGTCTGCAGCCACCTTGAACATCTTGCCCTGATTGGGGTTGACCGCATGAGCGGGCAGGCTCAAGGCCACGCCGGCAGCCAATGTGGCCAGCATCAAGCCAGCTTTGCTGCTGACACGTCCCCAGCGGGACAGGGTGTTTTTGCGGGATACAGCCGCAGCCAACGGGGCGATTGTGTATACGCCTTGCATAAGGTCTCCTTGCCATCCATTTTCTGTTTGTAGTGCTTTAATTCTAGGATTGGCAAAACCTTGATGTCATATGCTTTTTTATTAACCCTTCATAACACAGGGTTAAGCAAATACCCGTACCCCTTATACGCGGCGCAATACGCGAACACGCACATTTCCCGACAGTCGCCCTTGATAAGGGTAAGTCCCCCCCTGGAGAGGCCGCCAAGCAAAAGCGCAGCGTGGGGGGACGATGTATTTATGGATGAATCACTCAGGCCCAGCCTGCCCGCATCCCTCGGGAGGCGGTAGAAATGACCACTTTCATGAAGTCGTGAGCCAATTGCGACACCGGCACCACATTGGAATGCAGCATGTGCAAAGGCATGGTGGTGCGCGGATTAATGGGGCGCACCACCACATCCGGCCAGACCCGGCCTGCCACGGCCAGCTCGTCCACAATTGCAATCCCGGCTCCAGCCTGCACCATGGCACAGGCAATATGCGTCAAACGCACTTCTACCGCCAGTTGCGGCACACCAGGACGGTTACCAAATAACTGCTGCACCATCTGGCCATAAGGAGTGTCATTGCCATAACCAATCAGGTCCAGCCCTTCCAGATCGCTGGCGTCCAGTTCCTGCTTGTCGGCCAGCGGATGACTGGCTGGCAACACCGCCACCAGATGGTTTTCATAAATGGATTGGGCATGCAAGCTGGGATGCGTCAGCGGCACGATAGCCACACCGACCTCGGCCTGCTGGGTGACCAAAGCCTGTACCAGATCACTGGAAATCAGCGTGCGCACATACACCTTCACGTCCGGGAATGCCTGGCGAAAACGCGTCACCGCCATGGGGATCAAGGTCTGGCCCAGACTGGGGCTGACGGCAATGTGCAAGCTGCCGTGGCGCTTTTCGATCAGGTCGGTGGCCACCTCGTTTACCCGCTGCACGCTGTTATGAACCTGCTCCACCTCCTGATAGAGCCGACGCGCCTCGGGCGTGGGGTACAGACGCCCCTTGATACGCTCGAACAGCACCAGACCAATACGCGATTCGGTATAGGACAGCAGGCGGCTGATGGCCGGTTGCGACACGTTCAGCAATTGCGCCGCCTTGCTGATGGAACCGGTCAGCATGATCGCGCGAAAAACCTCGATTTGACGAAGATTGAGCAGCATCCCTTAACGTAGCCTTATGTTTCGAGCACAAATAAGCATAAGACATTTTGATTTGCCTATGTTTCAATTTTTTCAAGCTGCCATCCCGGCGCGCCTTGATCGCAACGGGCTTACAGAGCGGCTTCATAACTACGACACGGAGACAAAATCATGCAAACCCTGCTTGCTCGCACCCTGGCGGTGCTGGGCTTGGGACTGGCCGCCGCTGCGCCCGCCGCCCACGCCGCTGACAACGTTCATCTCATGCTGGACTTCATCCCCACCGGCGACTATGCCCCGTATTACTCCGGCATTGCCAACGGGATTTACGAGAAACACGGCATCAACCTGAAGATTACCCGTGGCACCGGTTCGGGTGACACAGTTCTGAAAGTGGCTGGCGGCGCGGCCGATATTGGCTTGGCCGATATTTCCGCCATTCTGACCTCGCGTCAGAACAGCCAGACTCCCATCAAGGCCATTGCTTCCACCTTCTCGCACTCGGCCCATTCCCTATTTGTGCGCAAAGATTCGGGTATTACCGATTTCTCCGGCCTGGAAGGCAAGAAAATTGCCGTCTCGCCCGGTAACAGCCACAAGCTTTACTTCCCCATGGTGGCGCGCAAGGCCAACACCGATCCCGACAAGATTCAGTGGGTGACCGTTGACGGCTCCTCCATGGCACCGCTGCTGATCAACGGCAAAGTGGACGCCGCTCCTTTCCTGGCCACCAACTACTACTACCAGAACAAGCAGGCCAAGCGTTTTGGCAAGGAAATCGTGGTGCTGCCCTTTAGCGACCAGGGTTTCAACATCTACGCCTTGTCCGTATTCGCCACCGACAAGACACTGACCGAGCGCCCACAAATGGTGCAGAACTTCCTGGACGCCACCATCGAAGCCTGGGAAGCCGCCCGCAAGGACCCGGACACGGCTTGTCAGGCCCACGTAAAGGCCAATCCGGAAATCGACCTTGATGACTGCATGGGCAACCTGAAAGCGGTGCTGGGCTACATCTACACCGATTTCAGTGCCGAGCACGGAGTAGGCAGCCTGGAAGAAGGCCGCATGAAAAACACCTACGAGGCCGTTGCAGAAGCCCAAAGCCTGGATCCCGCCTGGGACTATCACCAAGCCTACGACACCCAGTTCATCGTCAAGGCCAACGGCACGGCCAAGCCCTGAGCTGAACTGATTTTCGCGCGTGCTCCGGCTTGGCCCAGGCGGGCCGGCGCGCGCCTAGGAGCGCATTGTGATACGCATTCAAGACGTCAACCTGATCTACGGTCGTACTACCGAGCGAGAGACTCAGGCGCTGAAACAAATCAATCTGGACATCCAGGACAACGAAATCATTGCCATTGTCGGCGCTTCGGGCTGTGGGAAATCCACGCTGCTACGCCTGATCGCCGGCTTGCTGATGCCCACCACCGGCACCGTCAGCATTGATGATGAAATCGTTGCCCACCCCCGCCAGGACACCGGCATCGTGTTCCAGGCCCCGACGCTGGTGCCGTGGGCCAATATTCTGGACAACACCCTCTTGCCATCGAGCATCATGGGTCGTCTGGACGATCAGGCCCGCAGCCGCGCCACGCGTCTGCTCACTACCGCCGGGCTGGGCAATTTTCTGCACCACCACCCCAAGCAATTGTCCGGTGGCATGCAGCAACGCGTAGCCATTTGCCGCGCCCTGGTCCACAACCCCAAAGTCGTGCTGATGGATGAGCCCTTCGGCGCCCTGGACGCACTGACACGCGAAACCATGACGCTGGAGCTGCTGCGCCTTTGGTACGAAGACCCCAAAACCATTGTCTTTGTGACGCACTCGATTTCCGAAGCCGTCATGCTGGGGCACCGCATTGTGGTGATGTCGCCGCGCCCCGGCCAGATTACCGAAATTCTGGATGTAAACCTGCCCCGCGAACGCGACTTTTCTCTGGTGGGCACGCCCGAATTTACGCGCTGTGCCGCTGCCGTCCGTGAACTCATTTTCCAACACGAGGTGGCTTGATGAGCGAGCAAACTCAAACCCTGGGCGCCGCGCCCGTGCGCAAGCGACGACTGCGCCTGCGCGATTTCAATGAAATTACCGTCCCGGCCATCACCCTGATTGCCGTGGTCATCCTGTGGGAGCTGGCCAGCCGCCTGTTTGATATCCCTGAATACCTGGTGCCTGCCCCCTCGCGCATCTGGGCCGATTCCATGCAAATGAAAGAGGCCATGCTGATGCACACGCTGGTGTCCACGCGCACCATCATGCTGGGCTTTTTGCTGTCGATTGTGATCAGCTTTCCGCTGGCCGTGCTGATTACCTACTCGCGCTTTTTCGAGCAGGCCATCTACCCGCTGCTGATCCTGACCCAGTCCATCCCCAAGGTGGCCCTGGCTCCGATTCTGGTCATTATCTTTGGACCCACTGAGCTGCCACGCGTCGTGGTGACTTTTCTGGTGGCCTTCTTCCCGCTGGTGATCTCCATGACCTCCGGCCTGCTGGCGGCCCCGCCCGAGCTGATCGAGCTGGTCCGTGCCTGCCGCGCCACCCGCTTGCAAGAGTTTTTCCGCATTCGCCTGCCCTTTGCCGTGCCCTTTATTTTCTCGGGCCTGAAAGTGGCCATCACCTTATCCGTGGTGGGTGCAGTAGTCGGTGAATTTGTAGCCGCTGACCAAGGTCTTGGCTACTTGATCACCACCTCTACGGCCTTCTTCAAGACACCGGTTGCCTTTGGCGCCATGGCGATCTTGTCCGTGCTGGGCATTGTGTTCTTTCAGGTAATTTCTGCCGCCGAACGCATCCTGTTCCCTTGGGCAATCAAGGACAATCGGAGCTGATCATGACATCAAGTTATACCGTCATCCGTGGGGGCCTGGTGCTGGCCCACGCCCAAGCCAAGGCCGAACCTCTGGACATTCTGATCAAGAATGGCGAGATCGAAGCCATGGGTCCGCCCGGCCTGCCCGCGCCGTCTGAAGCCACGGTGGTGCAAGCGGATGACCAATTGCTGCACCCCGGCCTGATCAACGCCCACACCCACGGCCACGGCACCTATGCCAAAGCCATGGGGGATCGCTGGTCGCTGGAGCTTTTATTGACGGCTGGCCCCTGGATCAATGGCGACCGCCATCTGGAAGACAAATACCTGAGCACTCAGTTGAACGCGGCAGAAATGCTGCTCAAAGGCTGTACCGCCAGCTACGACCTGTACTCCGAAGTCCCGGTCCCGACGGCGGAAGGCATGAACACGGTTGCCCAGGCCTATGTGGATGCTGGCATGCGAGCCACGGTAGCGCCCATGATGGCGGACCTATCCTTTTACCAGTCCGTCCCCGGCCTGATCGAAGCCCTACCGGAAGAGCTGCAAAAGTTTGTGGCCCAACTGGCACCGCAATCGTTCCGGGCTACGCTCTCGGGCCTGACGGACTTTCTGGATCAGCAGCGCAACCCCGACCGCATTCGCGTGGCCTTGGCCCCGACCATTCCCATGCTGTGCTCGGACGAGTTCCTGCAAACCTGCGGTGAAATCAGCGCGGAGCGCAATATCGGCCTGCACAGCCACGTTGGCGAGTCCTATGTGCAAGCCCTGACCGGCATGAAACGCTATGGCACCACCATTGTTCAGCATCTGGACAAGCTGGGCCTGATCTCGCCCCGTTTCACCCTGGCACACGCCATCTGGCTGGACGAGCGCGACCTGGACATTCTGGCCGAACGCGGTGCCATGGTGGCCCACAACCCCGGCAGCAATATGCGTTTAGGCAATGGAATTGCCGATGTGAACTCCATGCTGGAACGCGGCATTACCGTGGGCCTGGGCACGGACGGCTCCAATAGTGGCGATAACCAGAATATGTACGAGGCCATGCGTCTAGCCTCCTTCTCGTCCAAGGTGCGCGGCCCGGATACAGAACGCTGGGTCACAACCGAACAAGCGCTGTACGCCGCCACCGAAGGCAGCGCCCGCTGCCTGGGCATGGGCGAGCAGTTGGGACGTCTGGAACCAGGTCGAAAGGCCGACATCGTGTTTCTGGATCTGGCCCATATCAACTGGATTCCGCATAACAACACGGTCAATCAGCTGGTGCATCTGGAAGACGGGCTGGCGCTGCGCCATGTGATGGTCGACGGCCAGTTTGCCGTGCGCGACCGACAGTTAACACAAGTGAATATGCCTCGCCTGCGCCAACAAGTGGAGCAGGCCCAGGAACGCATCACACGCAATACCTACGACAAGCGCCACATCACGGAAAAACTGGCCAAAGCCGTAGGTTCGTTCTGCCTGTGCCTGGGCCACGACCGCTATCACGTGCAGCGCTGGGCGCACTCCAAGCAAGACTTAACATGACGTTATGTTTTACCGATAAATAGGCATACGACATTCATGACTGGATTTGATTCAATCATGGAAACGAACACGATTGCGGGCACGCGAGATGCGCGGGTCCGAGCCATCCAAGGAGGAAGATAATGAGCGACTTTGATCTGGTAGTACGAGGAAATATTGTTGAACGCGACCGCATCATCACTGACGGCTGGGTGGCCGTCCGCGAAGGCCGAGTAGCAGCCCGCGGTGTTGGCGCGGCTCCTTCGGCCCGTGAACATGTGGATGCGCGTGGCATGTGGGTCATGCCCGGCGTGCTGGACGGTCAGGTGCACTCTGGTAGCCAGGCCAATCAGGAAGGTCTGGGTTGGGCCTCGCGTGCGGCGGCCGCCGGTGGCGTGACCACCATGGTGGAAATGCCGTACGACGATCCCGAACCCGTTGCCTCCCGCCCGCAGTTGGAAGACAAGATTGCCCGCATTGAAAGCGATTGCCACGTGGACGTGGCCTGCTACGGCACATTGAACGACCAGCACGGTCTGGAAGCAGCCGCTGGCCTGATTGAAGGCGGCGTTTGCGGTTTCAAGTTCTCTACCTTTGAAGCCAGCCCCAACCGCTTTCCGCGCGTGGAAGAAGACATCCTGATGGAAGCCTTCCGCCTGATTGCCCCCTCCGGCCTGGCCTGCGGTGTCCACAACCAGGACCAGGAACTGACACGCAAGAACATCAAGCGCATGGTCGAAGCCGGTGATACGGGTTGGGACGCCTTCTTGCGCGCTCACACCCCTTTGATCGAAAACCTGGCCACCAGTGCCATTTATGAAATCGGTGCCCAGACCGGTGCCCGCGCCCACGCCGTGCACGTATCTCTGTCGCGCGGATTTGAAATCTGCAATATGTACCGTCAGGCAGGCCACAAGGCCTCAATTGAAACCTGCGTGCAGTACCTGATGCTGAACCACGAAGAACACACCCGCCGCTTCGGTGCCAAGACCAAGCACTACCCTCCCATTCGCCCCAAGGCGGAAATGGATCTGCTCTGGACCCACATTGCCAACGACGAATGTACCTTCGTGTCCTCCGACCACGTCAGCTGGGGCCTGGAGCGCAAGCAGTTTGACAATGTGTTCCAGAACTCCTCTGGTGGTCCTGGTCTGGAAACCCTGCTGCCCGCCTTCTGGACAGGCTGCGCCGAACACGGCATTTCCCCCACTATGGTCGTCAAGCAATTGTGCTGGGGCCCTGCCCAACACTTCCTGCTGGAACACCGCAAGGGTTCGCTGAATGTGGGCGCAGACGCCGATATCGTGATCGTCAAACCCGAAACCTACCGTTTTGACCCGTCCACCAGCCTGTCCGCCGTGACCTGGAGCTCCTTCGAGGACCGCGAGTTTCAAGTGCGTGTGGAAGCCACCTATGTGCGCGGCCAACTGGCCTGGGACGGCAAAACCGTGCGTAACGCAGCGGGCGACGGTCAGTTCATCCGTCCGCACAAGGCAGGCGAATTGTCATGAGTCTGGCCATGCCCTTGTTGAATCAGGAGCGCCTGTGGCGCAGCACCCAGGAGCTGGCCGCGTTCACGCTACCCGACCAGCCCTGGACACGCCGTGCATTCTCCGATCTGTTTCTGCAATCGCGTCAGTGGCTGCTGAAACAGTTCGAAGAAGCGGGCCTGACCGTACGCATGGATGCCGCGGGCAATCTGATCGGTCGCCGCGAAGGGCGCAAGCCCGGCCTGGCACCGATTACCACCGGCTCCCACTGCGACACCGTGATGTATGGCGGACGCTACGACGGCATCATCGGCGTGCTGGCCGGGCTGGAAGTGGCCCATTGCCTGAACGAGCAGAACATCCAGCTGGACCATCCTTTTGAAGTAGTAGATTTTCTGTCTGAGGAGCCTAGCGACTATGGTGTGTCCTGCGTAGGCAGTCGCGCCATGGGCGGGGTCTTGTCCGACGCCATGCTGGCCGAACGCAATCCGCAGGGCGAAACGCTGGCGCAAGGCATTGCCCGCATCGGAGGCCGCCCCCAGGAGCTGGCCCAGGCCCGTCGTGCGCCCGGTGATACCGCCGCCTTTGTCGAGTTGCATATCGAACAAGGGCCGGTACTGGAATCGCGCAATCTGCCTATCGGTGTGGTCAGCAATATTGTGGGCATTTGCCGCCACCGCATCATCATCACAGGTCGCCCGGACCATGCAGGCACCACCCCCATGGACATACGCCGTGATGCTCTGGTCGGTGCCAGCCTGATCATCAGTGAAGTGGAGCGCAAGGCCCGCCGGGCTCTGGGGGGACCAGACTATCTGGTCGCCACCATTGGCAACCTGAACCTGACACCCAACGCTTCCAATGCTGTACCCGGAAGGGTGGAGATGATGGTGGAAGTACGCAGCGACCGCCAGGAGCTGATGCAGAACTTCACCGAGGAACTGCTGGCCCAGTTGCGCCCGGAAATCGAGGCCATGGGCCTGGGTCTGGACGCGGCGCAAGTCAGCCTGGCCAAGCCCACAGATTGCACGCCCGAGGTGATGAGCATCATCGAGCAGGCTGCCAGCGCTTTGGGATACCCGAGCATGGTCATGCCTAGCGGCGCCGGTCATGATGCGGTTTACATGGCACCCAGCGGCCCCATGGGCATGATCTTCATTCCCTGCCTGAATGGTCGCAGCCATTGCCCTGAAGAATCCATTACGTCCGAGCAGCTTCTGGACGGTACGCGGGTTCTGTATCAGACCGTTGTCATGTTGGACCAGAGCCTGGAGAGCTGACATGGACTGGTCCTGTGATCAGCTTGGCGAACGCGAACGCTATCGCTTGTTGGTCAACACCGTGTTGCCGCGCCCCATTGCCCTGGTCACGACCTGTGACCAGCAGGGGCGCGTGAACACGGCCCCGTTCAGTTTTTTCAATGTGATGGGCTCGGAGCCTGCCGTACTGGCACTGGGCCTGGAAAACGATGCGCACTCTGCCGATGGTCTGAAAGACACCACCCGCAATCTCCTGGCCACCGGCCAGTTTGTGGTGAACCTGATCAGCGCCAAGATGGCACGCGCCATGAACATCTGCGGCATTGCTTACCCGACCGGTCAGGCCGAGCACCTGCAGGCGGGCCTGGATCTGGCCCCCAGCGTGCAAGTGCAGCCGCCCCGTATCGCCCAATGCCCAGTGCAGTTTGAATGCCGCTTGCACACCGCGCTGGACCTGGGCCCGCTACGCCATATCGTCATTGGCGAAATCCTGCATTTGCACTGCGACGACGCCATCCTGACACCTGAAGGGCGCATTGATATCGATGCTTACGACCCAATCGGACGCATGCATGGTTCTGACTGGTATGTCGGCCTGCAAGGCCGCTTTCAGTCAGAAAAACTAAGCCACCAAAACGGGCTACCGCCCACCCAAACATAAAAACATCATGAACCGTCGCCCTCATATCTACGTTCTGAACCCCAATTCCAGCCAGATCGTAACGGATGGCCTGGACCGTGCTGTCCAGCCTCTGCGTCTGGCCAATGGCCCGGCCATCTCCTGCCTGCGCCTGCCCCAAGGCCCGGCGGGTGTACAAAGCCAAACCGATATTGACACCCTGATCCCTCACTTGCGCGCCCAGGCCCTGAGCGTCAAGGAAGACGCCGCTGCTTATGTGGTGGCCTGCTTTAGCGACCCCGGCCTGTACACCTTGCGCGAAGCGGTGGATGTGCCTGTATTGGGCATTGCCGAAACCGGCGTGCTGACCGCCTTGTCACTGGGTCAGCGTTTTGGGGTGCTGTCCATTTTGCAGGCCTCTATCCCGCGTCACCTGCGCTACTTTGGTGCAATGGGGGTGACTGATCGCCTGGCCGCCGACCTGGCTATCAATATGGGCGTGTCGGAGCTGGCTGACGAGAAAAAAGCCCTGCAACGTCTGACAGAAGTCGGCCAGCGCCTGCGCGATGAGCACGGTTCTGATGTGGTGGTGCTGGGTTGCGCTGGCATGGCCAATCAGCGCGAGGCGCTGGAACAGGCTTTGGGCATTGCCGTCGTGGAGCCCACGCAGGCCACCGTTGCGGTGGCCTTGGGCCGTTGCTTATTAGGCTGGTAAGCCTTGATGAGCACCACACTGCAAACCGACTGCCTGGCGACGGCACAACGTCTGCTCCAGGCCCGCCAAGAACACCGTCCCATCGAAGACTGGCCCGACGCGCTGCGACCTGTGTCTTTTGATCAGGCCTATCGCGTCCAGGCCGTGCAAATGGAAACCCTGGGCCCCATAGGAGGCTGGAAAGTCGGCGCGGCCAATAGCGTGGCCCCGCCCACCTGCGCCCCCCTGCCCCAGCGTTCTCGTTACGCCAGCCCGGATGTACCATCCGGCAAGGAGCTGTCCTTGCGCGGCATAGAAGTGGAAATCGGCCTGATTCTGGGACAAGACGTGCCACCCGGCCAGGCACCGTATTCCATGGAACAAATCTGGCAGGCGGTCAGCCAGATCTGTGTAGCCGTCGAAATTGTGGAATCCCGCTTTGCGCAGCGTGACTCCGTAGGCCGTCTATCCACCCTGGCCGATCTGGCTAGCCACGGTGCGCTGGTCTATCAGCCGCAAGGTGTCGCCGCGCAGGATATGGCACTGCTACAACCTGCATGGGCACGCCTGCAAGTGGGGCAGCAACCCTTGCTGCAAGGCCCGAACCAGAACCCGGCGGGTGAGCTGACGCGACTGCTCATCTGGCTGGCTAATCAAGGCAGCCACCACCTTGGCGGGCTGCAAAAAGGGCAGGTCATCATTACGGGCACCTGTTTACCCATGCTGTATGCCGCCCCCGGCGACCGGATTCAGGCTGCCATTCAGGGGATCGGCGAGCTGAACTTTATCTGCGCTTAAGATCACATCGCCAGCGTCCGAAACGGCGCTGGTTTTGCCCGACAGAGCCTCTCATCAGGCAGCACAAGCTCTGCACTGCTGTTCCAAGAAATGCCGCGTGCAAAGCCGATTTGCCAATAGTGGCTGACCTTGGGAGACAAAGACCAGTCGGGTTCAAAAAAACTCATCCAACAGGCAGAAGAAAGCGATGCGCTCGGCATCCATTTCCACGCCGTACAAAGCAAAGAAAGGCGCTAGCCACTCCTTGCCCAAATTGCGCTCTATGCTGCGCGCCGTCAGCGCCAGATCCTGATAACGATCTGCCACGCCCAAACGTCCGCAGTCGATAAAACCGCTGAACTGCCCTTGATGCACCATGAAGTTGGGCAAGCAGGCATCGCCATGGGTGACCACCAGATCTTCTTGTCCTGGGCGGCTGGCATATAGCTCGTCCAGCAGGCTTTGAACCGGCATGCCCTGACGCTCATCGTCAAAGTCTTCTTCATCAATCAGGCCGGCTTTCGCCCTGGCACGTGCATCGGCCAACCGATGCTCCAGGCGATGATCGAAGGGGCAGGCTTCAAGTGGCAAGCGGTGCAGGCCTTGCAAGGACGAAGCCAGTAACTCCACGGTTTGCTGGGGAGACAAGCCCTCTGTGCAGGCCAGATCGCGCCCAGGAACAGCACTCATCAGCAGCCAATGGCGGCCCTGCGCCAACAAGGTATCCAGCACCTCTGGGCAAGGCAGACCTTGCGTATGCATCCAGCGCAAGCGCTCAATTTCATCGGGCAGCTCGGCCAAAGGCAGATCGTCTTCTGCCTTCACAAACTGGCAGGAGCCATCCGGCCAGTCCAGACGCCAGACATCAGCCCCGGACTCCCCAATGGTTTGACGTTGTACCTTGGCGGCAGCCAGTCGGGTTTGCCAGGCAAGAGGAAAACTCATACTTAAAAACCTTGCTGAAAACAGTCGATAAAAACGGAGGGAGGGATCAAGCCAAACGAATCAAACCGTGATGCCCATCAGACCTGATACTGCAGGTGAATCAGCGGGTATGGCTTGCCCTGATCATCCACGGGCAAGCGTCCAATACGCTTGAAGCCCATTTTTTCGTAAAAGCCCACCGCTTGCTCATTCTGTTCATTCACATCGGTAGTCATGCTGGGATGCAGGCTCAAGCCATGCAGCACCAAAGCCTTGCCTACGCCCGTTCCCCGGCTGTCCGGGTCCACAAACAAGGCCTGCATATGGCCCTGCTCAAGCAGCATGAAAGCCAGCGGGTAATCCGTCTCATCCACCGCCAACCATAAACTGGCCTGGGGCAGAAAACCGCAGACCATGGCATCAATTTCCTGACGATCCTGCACGGATAAAAAATCGTGCGTGGCATCCACGGCCTTGCGCCAGATTTCAACCGCACGTTGCCCGTCCTCCGGGCGCGAATGACGAATCCTCATGGGGCGCATCCTGTGTGTAAAGTGTTAGCTGGCAAGCAGGACACTGATGTCAGCGGTAGGTACGTCAAGGCTGCAGCCGGGACAAGAACACCGGCCAGGCTCAAGACAACAGTCCCTGCGATGCAAAAATCTTTTGATAAATATTCCGCACTACTGCCTGCTTTCGCTGGTTGTAATCCCGCACACTGCCAGCCCCTTCTTTAGCCTGCATTTTGGCCTGAGCATAGCGCTGCAAATCCTCGGGATGCGTACCCAGCCAGTCCCGAAACAGGATATGGCGAATATGTTCAGGGCAATCCGGGCCGAACACATGCAGATTCACACGCGGCTCTTCCTGACGCAGCATGCGGTGCTGATACCAGGAGCGCTCACGTATGCTCAACTCATAACCCAAGGCGTTCAACGCAGGAACATAGTCCTCTTCCTGCTCCGGGTCGGCCACCAGCACATCAATATCAATCACAGGCTTGGCAGGCAGACCGAGCACCGCGGTCGAGCCCACATGCGCAATAGTCAGGGCCTTATTGCCCAGGGCCGCCTGAATTTCCTGACTCAAGCGCTGATACAGCACCGGCCAGTTCGCGTCGTAGTCCTGAACCTCGATCAGCTCTGCTTTAGGCTCGCCTGCCACCCAGGGGTTCTCATTGGGGTCGCCATCCTCGAAGGTGGTGATTCTATCCAGTGCCCGTACAGGCACATTTTTGTTCTGATTATTCAAACAACTTCTCCTTGATACGACAGACCTTGCACCCTCAGCCTTGTGAGCCGGACAGAATCGGCCGGGTTTCCAGAAAAAATAAATGTCGCAAATGCTGTTCGGCCTGGGCAGGGCTCAGATCCGTAAAATCGGTCAACAGCATATTGGCCAAGCCGTCATACATCGCAGATAAGCGCAGTGCCGTGCCCTGGGCATCGGGTACCTGCCAAAAACCTTGCTCCGTGCCCCGACTCAGGTAAGAGGCCAGTTGTTCCAGCATTCTTTTATGCACGCGGGTGGTCACCACGGCCAGGGCTGCATCGGTTTTGGCCAGATCAGTGGCATCAATCCACAAAAACCAATAGATGCGATTGCGCTCTTCAAAGGCCGTCTTCAGGTAATCCTCCATCAGAACCCGAGGGTCTGCAGATTGCGCAGCCTCCCATTCCATGAGCTGATCGAAGATCTCGCCCCAAGCCTCGGCCCGCAATTCGGACCAGCGAAAGTAATGGTTCAACAGTCCACGGCCCACACCAGCCCGTTCGGTCACCATGCGAGTGGTGGCGGCACGAACACCAACTTCCATCAGGACCTCAACCGCGGCCTGTCGAATTCGTGTGGCACTGTCTTCTTTTTCACTCATCACCTTCCCTCCCTATTGACACATTGAGCAAGCGCTCAATATTATGGCATTGAACAAGCGCTCAATCAATAAACATCTATGTCTACGGCTTCTCGAAACTCCTCCATCGACCTGATTCGCACCGCTGCCCTGATCGGTATTTGTGTGGTGAACCTGCCCTATCTGGCACTGAGCGACAGTGGCCCGACAGCCACATCCTCCTCCTATGACCACATGGCTGCCTTCCTGATCGAATTTCTGTTTCAGGGCAAATTCTTCCTGCTGTTCTCGCTGATTTTTGGCTGGGGTATAGAAATCCAGGCACGCTCTGCCGAACGTGCTGGCGTCCCCCTCAGCAGCCGCTACTTCCGCCGCATGTTCGGCCTGGCCGTGCTGGGTTGCTTGCACGCGACGCTGGTTTTTACCGGCGATATCCTGCTGCTTTACTCGGTGCTGGGTGTGCTGATCTGGCCGCTACGCAAGCTCTCCCCGCGCGGCTTGATCAAGGTGGCGTTGTTGATGGTGCTGGTAGAAATTGTCAGCCTGGCACTGATCGCTTATCTGCTGGCCGGTAGCGAAGACATGGCCCCGGTGTACTCCTTGGGCGGTGCCTTCTCCGAGGCAACGCTGGCACGCATCAGCGAATGGCCGGAGTCCTTTGTTTTCCTGTTTCTGTACCAGGGTCCACTGGCCTTTGGAGCCATGCTGATGGGTTTGGCCGCGGCTAAAAGCAACTTTTTTGAAGCTCATAGCGCCGGACAACAAAAGCTGGGGCGCGCCCTGCCCTGGCTCCTGCCATTGGCTTTGGCGATCAACTTCTTTAGCGCCTCCGTGACCAACGAAGAAAACCTGATGGGGCTGACGGGTCTGTTCAGCATCGCCATCGGCGCGCCCTTGCTAGCAACGGTGTATCTGTACCTGCTGCTGCGTTGCGGACAATGGCTCAGCTTGCCCAATGTACTGATTGAGGCGGGCCGCAATTCACTGAGCGCCTATGTCAGCCAAGGCATTCTGGCGGGTCTGATTTTCAGCAGCTATGGCCTGGATCTGTTTGACTCCTTTGGCAATGCAGCACTGCTATTGATCTCCATTGGCCTGGCTTTGCTGGCCATGAGCCTGACAGGCCTGATCGCCCAGCGCTGGGGACGTGGCCCACTGGAGGCGGTTCTACGACGCATCACCTACGGGTCCAAACACGCCTGAACCGAGCGCCTTTTAGCTGAACATGAAACCTTGAATTCATATGAGTGAACAAACCGTTTCCAAAGACGCCACCGTCTCTTTTCGTCGCATCAACTCGCAAACCGTCTACGAGGTATGTGAGCTAAGCGAGACCCTGTCTCCCGCACAGCGCAGCATGATTGCCGACAATGGCACCTCCATTGCAGAGGCGCACTTTTCCGAGAATGCCTGGTTCCGTGCCATCTACGCCGATGACACCCTGGTGGGCTTTATCATGCTGCATATCGGTGCCGACCACGACGAAGGCATTCTGTATCCTGGTGCCTTTTTATGGCGTTTCATGATTGCAGCCCCCTTCCAAAACCTGGGTTTCGGGTGCAAAGCAATTGCACTGCTGATCCATGATCTGAAGTACCAGGGCTACAAGGAAATTAGGCTAGGCTATAGCCGAGGTGAAGGCAGCCCGGAAGCGTTCTACTCGAAACTGGGTTTTGAGCTGACAGGCGGCACCTATGGGGAGCACGAGCTGGAAGCCGTGCTGAAATTTGCTTGATAGCCAAATGGGCAAGGTGCTGAACGACGGCCTTCGCAAACCGTGTGCAGCCCTTGTGCAAACCGCATCCTAATCACCAGATAGGCTTAGCGCTGCCCGAACAAATCCGAAATGGCCGTGCGCAACCAGCGCACGCCTTCGTCCTGTCGACTGCGCTCATGCCAATGTACGCGCACATCAAAGCTGGGCAGAGCCAGCGGCGTAGGCACAATGCACAAGGCGGCAGGGTCCTGGAAAGACAGGACGGCCACATTGGGCACGGTCAGCAAATAATTACTGTTAACCAGAATCTGCTCCGCAGCCAGATAGTGGGGAATCGTCAGGCTGATATTGCGCCGCATATCCAGGGAGCGCAGGGCGTTTTCCACCAGAGAATGCCCGCTGCTGGTGGCATCAATGGCCAGATGATCAGCCGCCACAAAGGCTTCCAGATCCAGCTCATTTCTGGCCAGGGGATGGCCTTTGCGCATGGCTGTCACATAACGCTCGTGGCGGAACACGCGCGAATGCACTCGCCCTTTAATCATGGGCAAAGAGCCAATCGCCAGATCAATCTCGCCCGAACTCAAACCGCTTTCCAGCGATTCCCAGCCCAGATTCTTGATGACCAGACGAATACCCGGCGCGTGTTTGGCGACAAAATTGTTCAGCCCCGGCAAAAAAACCAGTTGGCCGATATCCGTCATATGGACCTTGAAAACACGCGTAGACTGAGCAGGATTGAAGCCTTGGGTTTGCGTCAAGGCAATGCCCACTTCTTCCAGCAACGGTTGCAGTTTTTCGCGCAGTGCAATGGCGATCTGCGTGGGTGCCACACCATAGCGCGCCCGTACAAACAAAGGATCACCCAGCGCCTGTCGCCAACGTTGCACCATCAGGGAAATAGCCGACTGGCTGATCCCGATACGCAGCGCGGCCTGACTCAGGTTCTGACATTCACAGATCAGGCAGAAAGCATGCAGCTCGGCCAGCGTCCAGTTATATGTTTTGTAAATATCAGATAGCACGCTGACACCACCTCAAGTCGTTTTTTGCTCTCTATTATGTGTGTTGGAAATAGTACAACGACAAGATAAATTGCCACTACGTCCCAACAAAACCAGGAGGAAAGCCCCATGAGTAAAAATGAAATCACGTGGTCCAACGGTCAATGGAATAGCACCAGCGCACCTTTGATTGGCGCGACCGACCATGCGTTCTGGATGGCCACCACGGTCTTTGACGGTGCCCGTTCTATTCAAGGCCATACTCCGGATCTGGACCTGCACTGCGAGCGCTTGAACCGTTCTGCCCTCACCCTGGGCATGGAGCCGGTGATGACGCCGCAGCAAACCGTGGACCTGGTGCGCGAGGGCCTGAAAAAGCTGCCTCACACTACGGACTACTACATCAAGCTACTGTATTTCGCACCCGGCGGCTTCTTGTTGCCCGACCCGGCCACCACCCAACTGGCCATTCATATTTTTGAATCCCCACTGCCTGCTGACAGCGGCTTTAGCGCGACCTTCAGCGAATTCCTGCGCCCTGATCCGTCCATGGCTCCTACCGATGCCAAAGCCTCCTGCCTGTATCCCAACACCCAGCGTATTTTGCGTGATGCCAGCGCACGCGGTTTTGACAACGCCATCGTGCTGGACTCCAAGGGCAAAGTGGCCGAGTTTGCTGTTGCCAACCTGTGGATTGTGCGTGACGGCGTCGCCCTGACCCCGGCGCTGAACGGCACCTTCCTGAACGGCATTACCCGCCAGCGTGTCATGCAGCTGCTGCGCGACGACGGAATTGAAGTACGTGAAGCCAGCCTGACACCACAAGACGTACTGGATGCCGATGAAGTATTTAGCACCGGCAATAACGGCAAGGTCCTGCACTGCAATCGCATTGACGATCGCCACTACGCCCACGGCCCGATTGAAACCCGTGCTCACGAGCTGTACATGGCCTATACCAAGCGCAACTAAGTCTCAGAAAGTAGCCAACAGCATGGTTGGAAATGGGCCATGTGCCCAATAGAAAAACGGCTCATTATTGAGCCGTTTTTGTTTTTACATCTCGGCAGAAATCGAACTATCGCCCTGCCCCAAATCGGGTGTTTGAGCCCCCTCTGCCTGCGCTTGCGCCTGCTTCATCTGATTGAGCAAGCTATGCAGCATCTCTGTAGACAGACCGTGCAGCACCAAGCGGTAGCCTGCTCGCAAGGTCGACATGGGCACCAAGGGGTGACCATTGTTCACCAGAATCAAATGCTCGGGTGCCTGCAAAATCTTGGCCGCGTAAATCCCGATAGTCTCGTCCAGCTGCAGGGAATTGGCCGCACGCCAGAAGTCGTTATCAGTCAGCAGCAACTGGTACAGGGGTGTGAACAGTTCGATGGCACTTTGCAGATCCATCTTGTTCAGCGGGCCTTGCGGCATATCGTCCAGCGCCAAAGGCACGGGCTGGATCATGGAGAAATCCACGCGTTCCGGCGGGCCGATTTCCTGATTATTGTCCCGCAAGGTCTGATTGAGCCGGATCACGAAATTGAACAGATTCAAATCGTGCTTCACAAAGGTGTGATCGCGCAATTCGTCGATGTTCATGGGGGTGAGCGGCGTAGTCGGCACCTGGGTGGGCGAATTGGCCGCGATAAAGGCCAGCACCTGTGATCCCAAATGGAAGTGACGCAGAATCAACCAGTTGGCCTGTGGCGAGACAAAGCGCTTCAAGCCCCAGACCAGAATGCGATGCAACAGCCCCGAATGCGACCATTTACGCGGCAAAAAGGTTTTAACGACCTGAATCACGATAATCATCAGGCGCGCCAATGGCCGCAGGAATGGCAGCAGATACTGGCGTGACGACGAACTGGAGTCGGCCAGCCAAGCCTGCTTCACTTCATCCGGCAGGGGCGTGCTGCGATCCAGATACAAGGCCCGCCAAGGATTGGGGTCCTGCGGGTCGTGCGGCTTGCTTAAAAAATCCGGGATTTGATCCATGACTTAAAACTCTTTCGCGTATTGGAACTGCATCAGGTACAGGGCGGCGGTACGACGCGCGGTTTCAATAATAATCTGCTCGGCGCGGCCTGTTTCATCACAATCCAGAGCCAGTTCAACGGCCACCAGCCAGCGGGCCAGGTGATGCTCGTCGTTCATGCCATGGTAGTGCAGGAAACGGTACATATTCGGTTCGAGCGACAGCGAGGATTTCAGTAGCGGTAACAAGGCAGGAACAATGCGCTGGCCGGTGCCCTCAATAATGTAAATCGCACCCAGCAAACCAATCGGGTCCTGGCTGGCCGCCAGGGCATGCAAGTAAGCGTTCAGCGCCTGACCGCCGGGATTACGGCTCAGCTGCTCGATCTCGGTCGCGGTGCCACCGGCATGCTGATAGTCCTCGAACAGAATCTTGAAGTCGTCCTGTTCTTCGCCGGCGTGCAAGCGAATCAGCTCGGCTAACGGAGCATAGGTGGGCGACAGGGAATCGCACGCTTCGCGCATCCACTTGGCGCCTTCACGTACCTGGGGAATCCAGTCTGCCATCCACTTTTGATAATCCTGCATGCGGATCGAACCGTCGTGCAGGCTGCGCAGCAAGGGCGTACGCCACACTTGGGAGCGATAGTCGTGCCAGATGGGCGCCAATTGCGTCAGCAGATCGCGCAAACCTTGCGGGGCTGTGGCCGGGTCATGCGGAGGGGCAATATCCACCTGATCCACCGAGGCCGGAGCCGACTGTTTGGCAGACGGGTAAGACACAGCCGGGGCTGGTGCATCGCAGGCTTCTACTTCCAGCAGCATGTAGGCCGTCATGAAGCGGCCTGACTCGGGCACGTAGCACAGGATTTGCTCGCCGGGCGTCAAGGTCCGGTCGCGCATGAACTCGGCCAGCATGATCAGAATGGACGCTGCGCCCGTATTGCCGCGCCAGCGCAGATTGCTGTACCAGCGCTCGGCAGGAATGCCCAGGCCAGCCTGTTCCAGCAAATCTGCCACCACGGGGATGAATTTTTCGGAGGAGTAATGGCACAGGAAATGGCTGATGCGCTCGGGGTCTACCCAACCATCACGCACCAGTTTTACGTATTCGTGTATGCCGATGTCGAACAGATGCGGCAGCAGGCGAATGTCCTGGCGCAGGGACAAGGCACCATCTTGCTCGGCCTCGGCCCAGGAGTCGTAATCCAGATGGCTGCGAGTGGAATCACGCGTTGCTCCCAGCTGCATGCAAACCGGGTAATCACCCGAGAAGGATTTTTGATGAATCCAGCGCAGGCGCAGGCGGACGCCGGGCTGCGTTGTGGGCAGAACCTGATCTTGATGACTTAACAAGGCCGCGCCCGCACCATCGGACAACATCCAGCGCAGGAAGTGTGAGTCAAAGTCTGCCTGATAGCCTTGCGAGGCAAAGCGCGATCGGCGGAACAAGCGCGATGGCATTTCACTGGCCACGGCCATGCCGTGACGGTGCGCACCCAGCTCGATCCCCTGGGCAACGGCCTGCAAGGCGGTCACGCCAGCGGCGCAAATTCCGTGGACCGAATGCACCTCCAGTGGAGGAGCGGCCAACTCACCTTGAATGGCATTGGCAAAGCCGGGCATCAACAAATCCCCGCCTGAGGAGCCGCTGGCCAGCAAGCTCACGTCAGCCATGCTCAAACCCGCCTGCTCCAGGCACGCACGCACGGCATTGGCGGCCATGGCCGTATTGCTCCAGCGCGTGCTGCCATCTTCACCAATGGCGTAGTAGCGCTGCTGAATACCGTTCTCGGCCAGAATGCGTTGCTTGATGCGCCCCGAAATACGGTTCAAAGGGGCAATAAAGTTATCCATTGCGGTGTTATCGACCGGCTCTCCGGGCATAAACCACTGGGCCTGATGGATAACAACGTGCTCAAAGGCCACGGGCATAGAAATACTCCTGATTACACGGAATCACGCCGACGCTCCGTCTGGCCCACGGCGTTCAAGGATTGACTGCGGTAGCGGGGCACAAATAGGCCCAGCACAAAAACACGCAGCATATAAGGCACCAGCCCCCCTTCGTTCAAGGCGTCCGGGGTGCGGGCTCGGTATTCGGTGTCGTGCAGCCGGGTCAGCTCGGACCAGTGCGCACGAGAATGCTCATGGTGGGCCACATGCAGGCCGATATTAAAGAGCAAGGGATTGACCAGGCCCTCGAAATTGCGGGCATAGGCCAGTTGCTCGCCATGACGGCCCTCATGACTGCCATCAGCATGGGCATGTTGCAGATAATTCGTGGTCAGCAGCCAGTGCAAACCGTGCAGCTGCGGCAGGATCACGTACAAAAAGCCTTTTACCGGGTCCAGCGCCAGGGCCAGCGCCCAGCTTCCCAGCCACACGCCGTACTGCGCCATGCAATAGGCCCAGACGCCCGGCCAATGACGGCGCAGGCTACCCAGCCAGCCAAAAATCATGGGGTACAGCGCAGGTACGGCCTCAAAAGGGTGCATCAACCAGCCCAGCGTGTCGTTGGTATCGCCCCGCCAGAAACGGTAGGTGCGGGCCACATCTTTTTCACCATGTTTGTAGCGATGGTGATTGCGCCCATGCGCAGGCCAGAACACGCAAGCGGGGTGGCCCTGTACCAAGGTCAGCCAGAAATCCGTCAAGCGATTGGGGATACGCCCCCGCCACATGCGCAGATGATGATGGTTGTGGTTGATGACGCCAACGCCCAGCGTCAGGAACAGCAGCAAGCCGTACAGAATCCAGGAGAAGCCGCCCCGCCAAAGCGCGACCACCAGCACAGGGTAGGCAATCAGGTACAGCAGGCTTTGCCAATCGCGCGGCTGACGCAAACGCCACGCAACGCTCATCCCCGCGCCTCCTCGGGGCGATCGGGCAAGCGGGTGCCAAACAGGCGATCCATAAAGCTGAATTGAAAACCGTAATTGCCGTTGTACTGCGCGTGATGGCGTTGGTGACGACGGCTGGCCGCCAGCCAATGGCGGCTGGAGACATGGGGGAAAAAGTCGTAATTGGAGTGGCCGATACTGTTGAAAAACAGGCTGAACAAGGGCACGGACAAAAGCGACCAGAAACTGAAGTCATGCACGACCATGGGCAGCAAAATCACATTGCCCAGCATGATCGACTCCAGCGGGTGGAAACTGTAGGTGGAGAACGGCGTCACCACAACGGAAGAATGGTGCGGGCCGTGATAACGGCGCAACCAGCGGGTATGCAAGAGACGGTGATTGATCCAGAAATGCACGTCGTTCCAGATCACCAGAGCCAGAATTTCCAGAACAATACGGGTCGCGCTGGCATCAGGCGTCAAATGCGCCCAGCCTAGCTGCAAAAAACCCCAGGGAAAAATCATGCCGGTGCCAAAAATCAGAATGGCCGTGCCGGATTGCTTCAGTTCCCGGCGCAGTTGGCCTGGGCGCAAGGGGCGCGTGTCCAGGGGGCGTCCCCAACCCAAGGCAGGTAAAAGCCAATGTGTCAGCGCCAAGGTGCCCAGTGCAAACAGCACGTAAATGCCGCCGAAGAACAATAAGCCCACGCCCATTACCTGCCAGACGCTCAAGGCCTGAAAAGCCTGCCCCATTCCACTCTCTACGTAACAAAGTGCGCTAATGCTAGCGCGGTCAGGAAGATTACGTTTGTTAATTTGGTTACTAATTGCTCACATTCGTCCAGCCCGCCCAAGCAATACAGTTTTGCAATAGCGGGGGCTAATCATAGCGGGGTTTCGCCCCTATCCTTGAGGGTATGCGCTTTCAATCGGAACCCATGCCATGAAAAAGGTCGTCAGCATCCTCAGTCCATGCCCCTCTTTGGCGGGTGACGATGGCCTGGCGGCGCGTACCTTGTTCAGCCATCAGGACCACGCGGACCGGCACAGCCCCTTTCTGCGCTTGAATTATGCCGCCCCCACCCCCTACCCGGCCCGTAGCCGTCGGCACAAGGTACATGGCTCCCCGCAGCGCGGCTTTGAAACCGTCACGCTGGTGTATCAGGGCGAGCTGGAGCATCGCGACTCCAGCGGTCATAGCGGCATTCTGGGTCCGGGCGATGTGCAATGGCTAAGTGCGGCCTCCGGCCTGCTGTATCAGGCCAGCCACTCCGAGCCGTTCGCCCGTCAGGGTGGTACTTGGGAAATGGTGCAGCTATGGATCAACCTGCCTGCTTGTGCGAAAACTCTGCCACCCAGCCAGCAGTCTCTGCCCAGCACAGACATTCCCGTTCTGGCCCTGCCCGATCAGGCCGGACAGATACGAGTGATTGCCGGGCAATACCTGGACCAGCCCGGCGCGGCCCGGCATCACAGCCCGCTCCTGTTGTGGGACATACAGATCAAGGCCGGGCATCAAGCCTGTTTTCAGGTGCCCGAGGGCTGGAACACCAGCTTGCTGGTGCGACGCGGCGAAGTACAAGTGAACCAGCAAACGCGAGTGCGCCCCGCTCAGGTCGTGTTGCTAAGCCTGGAAGGCCAGACTATCCGGCTGAACGCCCAAAGCGACACCCAGCTACTGTTGCTGGGCGGCGAGCCCATTGATGAGCCCGTTTTGACCTACGGCTCTTTTGTGATGAATACACAACAGGAAATTACCCAGGCAATTGCCGACTTTGATCAGGGCCGGTTTGGCTGCCTGGGCTGAGCTTTCCCTCTCCTATTTCCAAGCTGCCACGCACCCCGATGGCGGCCCCTGCCACCCCGACCTGACCATCCATCATCACAGCACACTTGCATTGAGCCAGCCCGCATACGATATACTGAACCGTCATCGACTTCCCTTAGACACTATGAGACGCTGGTTCGTCGTCGTCTTGCTTCTTATTCTTCCCCTGCAGGCTTACAGCTCCCACTACCACGCAACCGTGCAAGGTGGTCAATCGGCTTTATTCGCTCAACACGAATCCGATGCAGCCGAGTCTGCGGAACGCCGTGTCTCATCCGCCGATCATCCTCTGCATCAGCTCAGCGCCATTTTGGCGCACACGCCCATGCAACAGTACGCCGATCACGCGGATACCCCCTTGCCCTGCCCGGTTCAGTCTTTCTGGCTGCATGCCTGGCCATCGGCTTGTCCGACCTATTGCCTGCCAGCAATTTGCTGCGAATTTGCCCCGGAGCACCGCCCGCCCCGCGTCTGACGCCTGACGCGCCGCGGCGCCCTGCTTCTTTGCTTTTTTGCACTTATTTATCTGTCTAACAGGACAACATCATGGAATGGCTACTCGATCCCAGCATCTGGGTCGGCTTATTAACTCTGGTGGTGCTGGAGATTGTTCTCGGCATCGACAACCTGATCTTTATCGCGATTCTGGCCGATAAACTGCCCCCGCATCAGCGCGACCGTGCTCGCCTGATCGGCCTGTCGCTGGCGCTGATCATGCGCCTGGGTCTGCTTACTATCGTCTCCTGGCTGGTCACCCTGACCACACCACTGTTCTCCATTGGCCCGCTCAGCTTCTCCGGGCGCGACCTGATCCTGCTGCTGGGCGGTCTGTTCCTGCTGTTCAAGGCCACCAGCGAACTGCATGAACGTCTGGAAGGTGGCGATCATCACTCCAGCACCAACAAGGCCTATGCCAGCTTTGGTGTCGTGGTAGCCCAAATTGTGGTGCTGGATGCCGTGTTCTCGCTGGACGCGGTGATTACTGCCGTGGGGATGGTGGATCAACTACCCGTCATGATGGCAGCCGTCATTATCTCGATTGCGCTGATGATCTGGGCTTCCAAGCCACTGACCACCTTCGTGAACAACCACCCCACCGTGGTGGTGCTGTGCTTGAGCTTCTTGCTGATGATTGGTCTGACGCTGACCGCCGAAGGCCTGGGCTTCAAGATCCCCAAGGGCTATCTGTACGCGGCCATTGGTTTCTCCATCCTGATCGAGTTCTTCAACCAGATTGCCCGCCGCAGCCTGCAGCGCTCGCAGTCACGCCGTCCTTTGCGTGACCGTACCGCGGAAGCCGTACTGCGCATGCTGAGCAACCGCAAGAATGAAGACAAGGACGACAACGGCAACGAGGGTCAGCTGGAACTAGACGAGCAGGCTTTCCGCACCGAAGAACGCAATATGGTCAGCGGTGTGCTCAGCCTGGCCGAACGCCCGATTCGCTCCTTGATGACGCCTCGTCAGGAAATTACCTGGCTCAATATCGAGGACTCCGCCGATACCTTGCGCCAGCAACTGCGCTCCACCCCACACAGCTTCTTGCCGGTGTGCCAGGGCGATCTGGACCAGGTGGTGGGTGTGGCTCGCGCCAAGGATTTGCTGGCCGATCTGGACGACTACCCGCAAGTCAAACTGTGGCCGGATCTGCGTGAACCCATCATCGTTCACGAACACACCGATGTACTCAGCGCGATTGCCATGTTGAAGCAGTCCAATGGCCAGTTCGTGCTGGTAACGGACGAGTACGGCGCGATTGAAGGCCTGCTGACCCCCATCGACATTCTGGAGGCCATTGCCGGCGAGTTCCCCGACGAGGACGAACAACCCGCCATTCAGCAGATTGGCCCCAACCTGTGGCAAGTGGATGGCAGCATAGACCTGCTCTTGCTGGCCCAAGCCGTGGAAGCGGACGACCTGCTTTTGAAAGACAGCAGCTTCAATTCCGTGGCCGGTTTCCTGCTGGAGCGTCTGGACTCCCTGCCCACGGTAGGGACGGTCGTTGAAGCAGACGGCTTGCGCTTCGAGATTACCGAAGTCAGCCAGCGTCGTATTGCAACGGTGCACGTCAGCCGCTTGCAGGAACCCGAGCAGACACAGGAGTAAGAAAAAGCCCGCTGCAAAGCGGGCTTTTTTCAATCAAGCACGACTCAAAAGCGCGATTCCGCCAGGCAAGCGCGTCACCGCCACGCCATATAACTGCTGCAAAATGTCCAGCGCCTCAGGCAAGTTATCCAGACTGACGGCAAAGCTGACCAAGACAGGGCCTAACGTGGCGTCTCGCAAAATCAAATGTCCTGACCAATAGCGGTTCAGCTCGGCCAGCACCTGCGACAAAGGCTGCTCATGAAAAGTCAGACGGCCCTGACGCCAGGACGGGAAATCCTCCGCCGCAACTGTCTGCACCGAGCTGATCGCATGGCGACCGTAAACAAGTTGCTCACCGGCAGCCAGCCGATATCCCTGTCCACCAAAATCCACCTGCGCACTGCCGGACAAACAGGTGACTTCGGTTTTGCCATCCAGATAGCGGATATTGGTACGGCCATTAAAGGTCTGAATGGAGCCAGCACCCGCAAACACCGTACACACCGAGGCCGAGCGCTCGGACTGTCGCACTTCCACTTCCCCATCCAGCAAAGCCACAATTCGACCCAGATGCGGGTCGTCACCGACGTTCAGGCGACTGCGCGTATTCATATCCAGCCAGACATGGTCCAGCAACTGCACGCGCCGCTGCTCGCCCGCACCCGTGCGATAGTCAGCACGCAAATCAGCCAAGGAAGGCCACAACTGCATAGGAGGCTTGGCGACCAGATACAGGCCACCACCCAGCAGCAAACCGCCCAGCAGGGCGCGGCGAAAAGGCTGGTGGCCACGTTTTTTCATCAACTTGGCTTCGCGCAGCCAATCTTCACGATCTTGGGGCATGGCATCCCACATTTCGCGCGCGTGCGCAAAAGCGGATGCATGAGAAGGACTGCGCCCACACCAGCGGCGCAGCTCCCGAGCCTGACGAGAGGTCAGCGAGGACGTTTTCAGGCGGCTGACCCAGGCTCGTGCCTCCTTGTGCAAGGTGTCTTCATCCAGATTCAAGGCATTAGCAGGGTTCATCAACAATCAATTCAAAAAGCACTACACAGGGACTGACAAACGCAATCCAAAACGTTTTATCCAGCCGTTTAAACGGATAAAAACGAGAATTCAAAAGTAAACATAAATTGTCGGAAACTGCAGGCCCTATCGTCAAGCCATAGCCCGTCATAAAGAGTAAAGACGGGCTTTAACAGCACTGCATCAACTGCTGGCGCAGCCAGACATGAGCCGGGTCCGCGTGGCGACGGCTATGCCAGACTTGCTGAAACAAGACCGAGGGAATGGGCAGGGGAGGCTGGAAAAACACCAGTTCAGCCTGTTCGCGCAAGTGCTCGGCACTGCGGCTGGACACCGTCAAAATCAGGTCCGTGCCCGCCAGGACTTGGGCTGCCGCACTCCAATGCGGCAAGGACAAGGCAATCTGCCGTTTAAGACCGAGCCGATTCAGGACGTTGTCGACCTCACTTTCCCCTCCCGGACGCATGGCCAGCAACACATGCGGGCGCTGCAACCACTCTTCCAAAGCAGGGGCTTGCCCGCCGCTCAGACTGGCCCGATCCGCAATGCAGATCAGGTGTTCCTCAAACAAGGTCTGCGCCTGCAAGCCGGCCGGAATTTCCGAGAACACGCTCAAGGCCAGATCAATCTCGCCATCCCGCAGCTGACCCTGCATGGCTTCCCGGCTGGCCTGGCTGACCGCCAGCCGAATACCCGGTGCGTCACGACGCAGGCGGCGCATCAACGGTGGCAAGACAATTTGCGCGCCGTAATCCGACATGGCCAAGCGAAATTCACGTTGTTCATTGGCTGGATCAAAGCCACCCGCATCCAGCAGGCCATTGAGCTGCTGCAAAGCCTGCTCCAGAGGTCGCTGCAACTGCAAGGCCAACGCGGTCAGCTCCAAGCGGGAACCGCGTCGTATCAACAAAGGATCGTTGAACACCTGGCGCAAATGAGCCAAGGCATGACTGACGGCAGGCTGGCTTTTATGCAGACGCTGGGCAGCCCGCGTCACATGCTGCTCGGTCAACAAGGCATGCAGGCTCAGCATCAAATTCAGGTCTATACGGCGCAGTTCATCCATAGAACGAATAATGACTGTGCACACTATTAATTTCAATAAGAATTGCGAATAGTGCAAGATAGAGCTTTGATTCTTATGGAGATACGCTCATGCCCGGTCCCGCTTTGTTCAGTATGTTGGTGGCTGTCTTTGCCGGTTCGGCCGTGCCGTTTCAAGCTGCCAGCAATGCCGTTCTGGGTAAGGTCCTGGGGCATCCGCTCTGGGCCACACTGGTGTCGCTCTGTATCAGTGCGGCTCTGGTGCTGCCCACAATCTGGCTGATGCGCGCCCCCGCTCCCCTGACCGCGCAACTGGCGCATGCCCCCTGGTGGGTATGGACGGGTGGCGTTGGCGGGGTCATTTACATCAGCGCCGCCCTGATTCTGACGCCACGCATGGGCGCCGCCAGCTTTATTGTCTGTGTGGTGGCCGGGCAAATGCTCAGCTCCATGCTGATCGACCACTACGGTTTGATGGGCCTGACACCACGCCCGGTACATATGGGACGCATAGCGGGCGTGCTGCTGATTTTGGTGGGCATGGGCCTGGTGCAATGGTTTACGCCTTCCGTAGCTGCGGCGGCTGAAAGCAAAAGCGCCACTGCAGATCAAAGTGGCGCTCAGGAAAACAATCCAAGTCTGACTCAACGCGCTGGCGCTGACAACAGCACCCGATCTTGATGTCGCTTAAGCGGACGCCTCGGTCGATTTGGAACGGAACTGGCTGCACCACCAGAACCCGGCCGACAAGGCAGCCGCCGACAACATGCCCAAGGCCAACAACAAGCCGCTATCGAACAGCAGCGGAGCCACCACACCGGAAACGGTGGCGAACAAAAGCATTTGCCAGGCACTTTGTACCGAGGAAGCCAGGCCGCGCATGGTGGGGAAGGTGCCCAAGGTCACCACCGTCATGCCCGGCAAGGCCATGGACATGCCAAAGGCGTACACAAAAATAGGCATCACGGCCCACGGCACTTCTGCCTGGAACAGGAGGTTGTACACGGTGTTGAACGCCGCGCCAGCCAGCATAAGGGACAGGCCCAGACGAATCATGCGTGCCGGGGCCAATTTCTCGGCAAAGCGGGCATTCAGAATAGAGCCACCCAACATACCGCCAATAAAGGGCAGGAACAGCCAGGCAAAGGCGGTTTCTGTCAGGCCCAGCACACCAATCACAAAGCTGGCCGCCGACGAAATGTACAAGGCAAAGCCGCCAAACGCACAGGCAATGGCGGAGATCGCCAGCACGAAGCGGCCATTGCTCAAGGCCCGTGCGTAATTGGCCAGAATCACCCACAGCTTCAAGGGCTGGCGCGAGGCCAGGGGCAAGGTTTCAGGCAGTTGCCGCCAGCACAGCGCAATCAGGGCAATACTGAGCACCGTCAGCATCCAGAACACCGAGCGCCAGCCCGAATAACTACTTAAATAGCCGCCCATGACCGGTGCAAGCGCCGGGGCCAGACTGAAGACCATCGTGATGTGGGCAAACAAGCGCTGAGCTTGCACCCCTTGTACACAGTCGCGCGCCAGGGCCTGACCGACGACACGTCCGGCACCTGCCGAACAGCCCTGGATCAAACGGAAGAACAACAGCCAGGAAAAGCTGGGGGCCAGCGCCGAGCCCACGGACCCGATCAGAAACAGGATCAGGGAGGCCAGAATCACGGGACGCCGCCCGAAGCTGTCGGACAACATGCCCCAGAACAGGCTCATGAAGGCAAAACCAAACAGATACAGACTTAAGGTCTGCTGAACCATTGACTGGTCAACGGAAAATTCAACACCGATACGGTGAAATGACGGCAGATAGGCATCGGTAGCAAAAGGCCCCAGCATCGCCAACGCCGCCAACACCAAGGTCAGCTTGCGGTAATTCATAGATAGCTTTGGAAAACAGGGAGGGCGCCAGAATCAGCGCAGGGATAGGGGCATGGTACCCCTTAACCGGACCGTACGGACACATCCGCACGGTGCACAGTGTATCAAACGATATAAAGCGGATCGAGCCAAGCCGCTTTCATGCTAGCTGGCCCGGTAGCCACTTGTCTGAAAAAAAGATCAGCGTCTGCCCGGCGACGGCGTACCAAAAGCCTCGCGGCTGGTTTGTCCGAAACCGCTTTGATGCAGCAGGCTGCGCTCAATAAAGCGGCTGACCAGGGAGCGCACTTCCGGCAACCACGGGCCTTGGTCAAACACTTGCGGGAACTTCATGCTGAACCAGGCATAAAGGCTGATCTGCTTGCTGAGCAATTCGGCGTCTTCCAGGCGGGAGGGGCTGGCGGATTTCAGCCAGGACGGCGCCGGTGGCAAGGCCATGGGGCGTTGTGCCACATAGGCAGACAGGCAACGCTTGAAGTAATCCAGCTCCGTATCCTTATCCACGGACACCGGCGCGCAGGCAAAGGTGAACTTCTCGCGCAAATCCAGCTTGGGAGCCAGGCGGTCTACACAAAAGCCCAGCTCGATGGCGTCTTTCAAACCCGCTGTCTGAAACAAGGGGCTATCGGAAGCCACTTTCTGCGCAAAGTACTGCAGCACAGCGCCGATATTGTTGTTATCCAGTAAAGAGGCCAGCGCCTGCACGTGCTCGGGGCTGGGTGCAATGGGCAAGCGCAAATCCACGCTGGGGGCGTCGCTTTGCAATTGGGTACGAATATGGTTCAGATCCTGCTTGTCCATCGCCCCCACATAGCCTTTGGGGTACAAGCCATAGCGGCCTGCCCGTCCGGCAATCTGGCGCACTTCGGTTGCGTTCAAGGCTCGCATGGAGCGGCCGTCAAACTTGTGAACCGTAGAGAACAGGACGCGGCGAATCGGCAGGTTCAAGCCCATGCCAATCGCATCGGTGGCTACCAGCACATCGGCCTCGCCTTGGGAAAAGCGCTCGGACTCGGTGCGGCGCACTTCCGGAGCCAGCGCGCCATAAATGGTGGCAACTTTCCAGCCTTGGGCGCGGTAACGCGCACTTAGCGTTAAGACATCCTTACGGGTGAAAGCCACCACCGCATCACCTTTGGACACGCCCTGAGCTTCACGTTGACGATCTTTGCGCCCCCGCCACGGCGCTTCCTGACGCCCTTGCTTGCCTGTGGCTCGCGGCGGGTCTACCGGATAAGGCATGACCTCCAGCGGGGTTTTGCGTTCGGTAAATTCCAGCTCCATGGTCTCTTCCATGGAACGCACCAGACGCTCGCACGGACGCAGGACGGAAGCATCACCACAGACAAACAGGGTACGGGCCGGAACACCGACCAGAGCTGCAGTCCAGGCCCAGCCGCGCTGCTCGTCTTGCAACATTTGAATCTCGTCCAGAACGGCCACGCGCACTTCCATCGTGGGGTCCATCATCTCGACCGTGCAGGCAGTGTGCTGGGCACCGGGCACCATCACGCGCTCTTCGCCCGTAACCAGATTGCAGGGGATGCCCGCGTTCATCAGACGATCACGCACCTCCATGGCCAGCAGTCGCAGCGGAGCCAGATATACGCCGGATCGGGCTTCCATCAGGGCTTCCAGGGCCTCGTGCGTCTTGCCCGAATTGGTCGGGCCCAAACGGAACACCAGATGGCGGCGGATGCCTCGGGCCAGGCTGAACATTTCCGGGAAGTCGCCCAGGCGCATCAAGTCCTGGGCACGCTGTTGCTCCACACTTTCCAGAATGCGGCGCACCGGGCCATTGAGCAGACGCTTTTCAAAATCCCCGGCCTCGATTTCCTTTTGCTCGATGCCCTCTTCCAGAGCCATGCGCAAGGCTTTGGCCAGTTCCAGAAAGGACGAGCCATCAATCAGGGGGCGCTGGGTTTGCAAAAATGCATCCAGCGAATCTTCCAGACGTTGGGACAAGCGGTTTTGAGCCGCTGCATTGAACAAGACCGTGACGCGGGCAGGCAGTCGGTCCAGTTCCGAGCCGGTACGTGGCAAAGGCACGGCGGCCTGCATACGAACATTGGCGCGCCAGTGCTGACGCTCGCCCGCTACGGGCACATTCACCGCCAGCCACAAATCCTTGTGCCACCACAGGCGCAATGGATCTTCCGGGTCAATTTCGTAATCGCACGCTTCTTGCTTCTTGATCTGGTTCAGCACTTGTTGCTGACGCCATTGTGTACGCGCACGGTCAGCCGCTCGCTGGTACTGCGCACGTTCACGATTGCTCAAGCTGCTGGCGTATTGCTCGCGCCATTGCTCAATCTGGCTTTGATCAATCGCTGCCAATAAATCCGGGTGATGGGCAACACGGTCACGGCCGCCAGCGGCTCCGCCACGCACTTCCAGTTTGGTACTGGGCAAACGGCGATCAGCCAGCCATAGCTCGTATTCCTGACGAGTAATGCCCAGCAAGGCCATCGTTTCTTCCGACCCTATGCACTCCTGCTCCCAAGCCCAACGCTGCTGTCGTTGCTCTCTCTGACGCTCCTGGCGTTGGGCTTGAGCCTGCAGCAAAAACTCCTGCTGCTCGGCATCCAGCTTGAACTCCTGGGTCAAGACAGCGGCACTGGCATTGCGGCCATACACGGTCATGAACCAATGGGCAGGTTCCCCGGCTTGCAGGCCCTCGAAGGCCTCCAGGGTGATGCGTTGCGGCTCGCAACCTTGCTCTTTCAGCCAGGCTGTCAAACGCTCCTGGGCCTGATTGAACTTGCGCTGTTTGTCGTTTTGTTCTTTTTGACGCGCTTGTTCACGTTCTTTTTGGGCCTGCTCCCAGCGCTGACTGCGTTGCTCGCGATCGCGCTGTTCGGCCTGTAACTGCCACAAATAGGTCTGCGCCAAAGGCATGGACTGCCAGGCCTGCACTAAAGCCTGCAAGCGCGGGCCGCGCTCGGCTTCGGGCCAGTTCTCGCTTAAAGGCAAGGACTGGGAGGCTATCGCTCCGGCCAATTGAGCGCGCTGTTCAAGCAGTTGCTCACGCAAGGCTTCATAAATATCCGCTTCCAGCTTGTCCACGCTCATTTGATACAGCAGGCGCAGGGTACGAATCACGACCTCGGGCACACCTTGGGACTGTAAACGCTGGTCCGCATCCTTCAAACCCAGTTCGGCAGCGATGATCTGATTGAAAAAGGCGGCGTCCTGCGGCAAGCGCCAGGCTTTCAGCCACACGCGCCGTATGCCTGCCCGGTCCTGAAAACGCGCTTTCTTGGCGACCTGACGAGCCACACCTTCCAGACGAGGGTAATCCAGCCATTGAGGATGGAGCAGCAAGCCCGCTTGAGTGGGAACGGGAGAATCGGAAACAGACGAAGCGCGACGCGCAGCCATAGGGCGGGGACCTGAAAATACGGGAAGAAGAGAACGAGAAAGGCAGACAAGCCGGTTCAAGCAAGCATGAGCAGCATTATACGGGTCTGCTCGGGGACGTTCAGAGGATACAGGCAATCACCGTGCTGCACGTCTTTGTGGGTAAGAAGACACAGGACTACTCAGCCAACCATTCCAGACAAGCTTGCGGCAAAGCAGCCAAACCGGACTGGCTGTGATTACAACCCGGCACGATGCGAAAACGCGGCTCACCACCTTGTTGCTGCGCCAAAGCCTGCGCCAGTTCGCGGGTGCCATCCACCATGCGGCGCTCTTGCAAACGTAAACGACGCAGCTCGCGCTTGTCCTCAGGCATGGCTTCTTCTGCCGGGCCCAGGCTTTGCTCGAACTCGCCAACGGAGAACTGTACGGGCATCGTCATAGCGGCTTTGGGCAAGGGTTGGGCCAGCAGTCGAGCCAGATAGCCCTCCCCCCACCAGACCGAGGGGCTGGACACCACCAGTGCATCGAACAATTCTGGCTGTTGATACAGCAGATGCAAGGCAAACAGGCCACCCAGGGAATGGCCGCAGAGCAAACGCCGCTGCGCATTCAAAGGCGCCTGTGCGTAGGCCCAGGGCAAGAAAACGTCCTGCATCATGGCCAGAAAATCTGGCGCGTGGCCCGCTTCTCCATTGAGCGCGGGGGTGAAGTCCTGATCGCGCCAGACCTCCGCGCCATAACCTATCCCCAGCACGGCACAGGCTTGTGGAGCCTGCTTTTCACAGGTGGCCAACACCGCTTCAAATTGCGGTAGATCAAGCACACACAGCAATGGCCAGCCCTGCGCAGGCGCTGGCACGTCCGGCCAGGCCAAAGTCAGACGATACTGTCGGCCCAATAGGGAAAGAAAATCCAAATGTTCAAGCTGCATAAAAGAATCGCGGTAAGGACGCCAAAGCCCGGCTGATGAACTATACTTTCTTTCTATGTAAACGGTTATCATTCAGACACTTAATGTCCACATCTGCTGTTCCGGCTCCTGCGCTGGCCGACTATCAACACATCCTCAGACGTCGCTGGCTCCTGGTTGGGGCCCTGGTTCTTGTGATTCTGGCCTCGATTGTGGCCGACTTCATGTTGGGGCCCTCGGGTCTTAGCCTGGGAGAACTGAGCCATGCGCTGTTCAACCCGGAACAGTCCGACCCGACCACCCGCGTTATCGTCTGGGAAATCCGCCTGCCTTATGCCTTGATGGCCATGGCCATTGGTTTGGCACTCGGCCTGTCCGGTGCGGAAATGCAGACCATTCTGAATAACCCACTGGCCAGCCCCTTTACCTTGGGGATTTCCTCGGCAGCGGCGTTTGGCGCGTCCCTGGCCATTGTGCTGGACCTGTCGATTCCCGGCATTCCGCAAGCCTGGACCATTGCCGCCAATGCCTTTATTTTTGCCCTGCTATCCGCCATGCTTTTGGACGCGGTGGCCCGCTGGGGCGCCATGAGTACCGCCAACCTGGTGCTGTTTGGTATCGCGCTGGTGTTCTCCTTCAATGCACTGGTTTCGCTGGTGCAATTTGTGGCCAGCGCCGAAGCCCTGCAAGGGCTGGTGTTCTGGACCATGGGCAGTCTGTCGCGCTCCTCCTGGGGCAAGGTCGGCATCATGCTGGCGGTGTTTGCATTGATTCTGCCGCTGTCGCTGCGTGATACCTGGAAACTGACCGCCCTGCGTCTGGGTGAAGACCGCGCCACCAGCTTTGGTATCAATGTCTCACGCCTGCGCCTGGTGTCCTTGCTGCGTATCAGCTTGCTGGCCGCACTGGCCGTATCCTTTGTGGGCACCATCGGCTTTGTGGGCCTGATTGCGCCGCATATTGCCCGCCGCCTGTTTGGTGAAGATCACCGTTTCTACCTGCCCGGCAGTGCGCTGGTCGGTGGGGTGATTCTGTCGCTGGCCTCGATTGCCTCGAAAAACATTGTGCCCGGCATCATTATTCCGGTCGGCATTGTCACCTCGCTGGTGGGTGTGCCCTTCTTCCTGGGCGTTGTGCTGCGACGCCAAATAAAGTGAACCATGCTTGAAGTCCACGATCTGAGCCTGTCTTACGGCAAACGCGAAATTCTGTCCAAGTTGACCATCGAGCCTTTGCAGCCCGGTCAGCTGGTGGCTTTGCTGGGCCCCAATGGTAGCGGCAAATCCACTCTGCTCAAGTCCCTGGCGGGGCTGCTCAAGCCCACCACCGGCGAGATCCTGCTGGACGGTCAGGAGCTGAGCGGCGTCAGCTTCGAGCAGCGCGCCCAAAAAGTGGTGTACCTGCCCCAATCCCTGCCCGCCTCGGTCCACCTGCGTGTGTTTGAATCCGTACTGGTGGCGGCCAATGCCTCGGCCCCTGGTGGCCACGCCCGCGATGTGGATCATGAGCACATCATGCACATCCTGCAACGCCTGGGCATTGCGCACTTGTCCATGCACTATCTGGACCAGCTTTCGGGCGGTCAGAAACAGCTGGTGGGCCTGGCGCAAGCCCTGATACGCAAGCCTACCCTGCTGCTGCTGGACGAACCCTTGTCGGCTCTGGACCTGAACTATCAATTCCACGTGATGGACTTGCTGGCCCAGGAAACCCACGACAACAATCTGATCACTCTGATCGTGCTGCATGACCTGAACGTAGCTCTGCGCCATAGTGACTATGCGCTGATGATTGAAGGCGGTGGTCTGCTGGCGCAAGGCGAGCCTGCCAAGGTGATTACTCCCAACTCGCTGGCCCAGGCTTATGGCGTACGCGCCCGCGTGGAGAGCTGCTCGCAAGGCACCTTGCAAATCATTATCGACGGGCTGCAAGAGCCTGTGCTGTGACCTTCGGAGAACCCATGAACATCCTGCGCCACCTGCTGCTGTCGCTGACCTTGCTCTTGCCTTTGGGCGTGCAGGCCCAGCCCATCGAAGTTACTGATGCCATGGGTCGTACCGTTACCCTGCCTGGCCCCGCCAAACGCATTGTGCTGACTCAGGCACGTCACTTCCCGGTACTGGCTTTGGTCCACCCCGAGCCTGCAAACCTGATTGCAGGCTGGTCGGACGAGTTCAAAACCTCCTTCTCCAACGAGTACGAGACCTATCTGAAGCGCTACCCGCAACTGGCCAATATCCCTATTGTGGGTCGCCATACGGCAGATACCTTCTCGATCGAACAGGCCCTGGCCCTACGTCCGGATCTGGTCGTGCTGACGGCTGCCTTTGCGGGCCTGACTCCCGGTCAGGACACACGCGACTCGGCCCTGATCCAGCGCCTGACTGCCGCCAAAGTGCCCGTCATTGTGATCGACTTCTTTGTGAACCCGCTGGAGAACACCGTACCCAGCCTGCGCGCATTGGGCTACGCCGTGGGTGAGAAAGAACGCACCGACGAGTTCATCCAGTTCTACGAAGAACACATGCAGGGCGTTGCCCAGCGACTGGCCGATCTGCCCAAGGCGGATCATCCGCCCGTTTTTGTGCATGCCCATGCAGGCAGCACGGACTGCTGCAACTCGCCCGGCGCAGGCACCTTTAACGACATGATCAGCTATGCAGGCGGCCACAATATTGGCGCGGATGTCCTGAAAAGCTCCACCGGCAAGCTGAATTTTGAATACATCAATTCCCGCGCGCCTGTGGTCTATGTGGCTACGGGCACAGGCGCAGGCAAGCGCACCACCTCCGGTGGATTGGCTATTGGCACAGGCGTCAACGAAGACCAGGCTCGTAAAAGCCTGCAAGCCATTATTGACGGCAATCGTCTGCAAGCCCTGCCAGCCGTGCGCAGCGGCAATAGCCACGGCATCTGGCATGCCTTCAACGATTCACCTTTGCACATGATCTTTATCGAAGCTCTGGCGGCCTGGATTCACCCCGACCGTTTTCAGGGCGTATCGGCCTTGAAGACATTGGAAGAAGTGAACCAGCGCTTCCTGACCGTGCCGATGGAAGGCACCTACATGATTGATTTGAAGCCCGCCCCCTAAGCCTTCATGTCACGCCTGATTCCACTGGAACTGCCGCCTGCGGGCGGCCATCCCCATCACGTCTTGCTACGCCTGCCAGACAGCAAGCCAGAACAAGGCCCCCTGCCTTTGCTGTGCCTGCTCGATGGTCAGTGGACCTTGCCCTTGCTGGAAGAAAGCGGCCACCCCGCCTTGCAGCACTGCGCGATTCTGTCGCTGGGTTACCAAGGCGAGCGCGATCAGATCACACGTTATCGCGCCCTGGATTACACCCCGCCCAGCCCGGACAGCACTCTATGGGAAGACCCACGCGTCCCCCAATGGCAGGCGGGTGGCGCTCCTGCCATGATCGAACAAGTGCGTATGGCACTAGCCTTGGCCCAAAGCATGGAGCCTGCGCTGACCCGTTCGCGCATCAGCCTGTACGGCCACTCCTACGCTGGCCTGTTCGTGCTGTATGCCCTTAGCCGGCAAAGCCTGCCCATTCAGCACTACCTGTGCGCCAGCCCTTCCTTGTGGTGGCGTGATCCCCTGATCTGGACCTTGCTGGAGCAGGTAGACAAGCCGGTACTGGTAGATATTCTGGCCGGTGCCTCCGAGGCCTGGTATCCGCTTAGCGCTCAGGCAGCGGGCCCGGAAGGACGCAAAAATGGTGTGCCTACCCTGCCCACCATGCAAAAACTCCAAGCGCACTTGCAAGCCCAAGGCATGCAGGCGAATCTGCATGTTCTGCCCGGAGCCGGCCACGGCCACGTTCTGGCCCAAGCCACCTTGCGTGCCCTGGAACTGGCTTGTGGCGCGGCTTAGCCGTGTTCTTCCGGCGCGCATGACGCGCCTTTTTACTTCATATCCAAGTTTTCCCGCCCTAGGGTAACTCCCCCCATTCATCCTCTTGTTTTAGGCCTCAACTTCTTTTAGTCTGTATTTATATGCAAGTGCATAGAAATCAAAAAAAGAGATTGGAGACAAACATGAAGGTAGCGGTATTAGGTGGCGGGCACGGTTGTTACGCAGCAGCGGCAGACTTGAGCGAACAGGGCCACGAGGTCCGTTTATGGCGTCGTGATACGGCCCAGTTGCAGCCTTTGCTGGACCGTCCAGTCATGACCTTGAAAGACGAAGCAGGCGAGCGCGAAATCCCCATTGCCAAAGTCTGCGCCGATATTGGCGAGGCCATCGCCGGTGCCGATCTGGTACTGATTCCTTCGCCCGCCATTGCCCAAACCGATATTGCCCGCGTCATGGCTCCGCACCTGACAGACGGTCAGGTCGTATTTCTGCCCCCAGGCACCTTTGGCTCCTTCATCATGAGCGAGATCGTGCGCGGCACCGGCAACAAGGCCGATGTCAGCTGGGCCGAAACCGGCACCCTGCCCTGGCTGGCCCGCAAACATGGCGATACCGTCATCAACATCACCACCCGCGCCACCCGCCTGCCTACCGGCGTGTACCCCGCGCGCAATACCGACCACGCCCTGGATGTGATTGGCAAGGTCTTCCCCAGCGTGGAGCGCTGCGAAGATGCCCTGTCCGGTGCCCTGATGAACGCCGGCCCCATCATCCACCCACCGCTGATCATGATGAACGCCGGCCCGCTGGAGCACTTCCCGGCCTGGGACATTCATAACGAAGGCACTCAGCCTTCGGTCCGTGCCGTGACCACGCAACTGGACAATGAGCGCATGCGCATTCGTGAAGCGCTGGGCTACGGTGCCCCGCACTTCCCGCTGTCCGACCATTATGAAAACGATCAGTGGATGTATGGCGACCGTTCCTCGCACTCCAAGCTGGTGAAAAGCGGCGACTGGCGCGAGAAGATCGACCTGCACGAACACCGCTACATGCGTGAAGACACCATGCTGGGTCTGGCCTTCTTTGCCTCGGTAGCCGACTGGGCCGGTGTAGATGCTCCCGTCACCAAAGGCTTGCTGGCGATTGCCGGTGCCATCGTGGGTGAAGATTTGCGCCAAGGCCAACGTACACTGGCCAGCCTGGGTCTGGACACGATGAGCCGCGAGCAACTGCAAGAGATGCTGCAAGCCGGGAGAGCCTGATGAACGCGCCCGCCCCGATCAAACGTATCGTTGCGGTGGGCGCAGGTCGCATGGGGCGGGGCATCGCCCTGGCCTATGCGCTGCGCGGCCAAGCCGTGACCTTACTGGATTTCAAACCCCGTCAGCCTGCTGATAGTGCCCGTCTGGAAGCCGAAATACGCCAGGAATTGCGTGCCACGCTGGAACAACTGGCCGACCTGGGCATGTTCGCCACCGAACAGATCGACGACCATCTGGCCTGCATCAGCGTCGCCCCCTTGAGCGCAGCGGCGCAAGTGCTGGGCCAGGCCGATCTGATTTATGAAGGCGTGCCCGAAACACAAGAAGCCAAGACCGACGCCCTGGGACGTATCGGTGAACTGGCCCGGCCCGATGCGCTGATCGCCTCCACCACTTCCACCATGCTGGCCTCGGATCTGGCCCCCATGTTGAGCCATCCGGAGCGTTTCCTGAACGCACATTGGCTTAACCCGGCATTCCTGATTCCACTGGTCGAAATCAGTGCCCACCCCGGCACCAGCGAGCAGACCTTGAGCCGTCTGCAAAGCAATCTGGAATCCATCGGCAAAGTGCCTGTGGTCTGTGGTTGCCACCCCGGTTTCATCGTTCCACGCCTGCAAACCCTGATCATGAACGAGGCCGCTCGCATGGTTGAGGAAGGCGTAGCCAGCGCAGTCGATATTGATAAGGCCACCCGCTACGGCCTGGGTTTCCGCTTTGCCAGCATCGGCGTGCTGGAGTTCATCGACTACGGCGGCAACGACATTCTGTATCACGCCGGGCAATACCTGTCGCAGAACCTGGACCCGGAACGCTACGCCGTACCCGACATCATCACCCGTTATATGGAAAGTGGACGCAACGGTCTGCGCAGCGGACAAGGCTTTCACGAATACCCGGTGGACCAGCAACAAGCGTATCGACGCGACGTGCTGGCCCGCGTACTGGGAATGCTGGATCACATCGGCCTGGCCCCTGCCCGCGCCGAACACCTTGCCAAGGAGACACAGGAATGAAAAAAGACTCCCACGCTGCGCCTTCGTCTTGCTGCCCTCCAAGAGGGCGCTCTTCATCTTGGGACGGCCCTGCGATGAAGAAAACCGCTGCGTTGCTGTTTGCCCTGATGAGCTGTCACGGTCTGAGCCAAGCTCAGGAAGTCCCCACCTTGCGGGTAGGCTGGACCATTCCGGGCGAGGAAGCCAAATACCTGATGGCCAAGCGCCCCGAGCTGTTCCCGCAACTGGGCAAGAAATATCAAATCCAGTGGACTCAGTTCCAGGGCACTTCGCCCATGGTGCAAGCCATGCGTGCTGGCGTTCTGGAATGCTCCACCATGGCCCCCATGTCGCTGGCCAATGGCGCTATTGAAAGCGGTCTGGAAGCCTATATCGTGGCCCAGCACGTGCACTCGGACGATGACCACTTCTCCGTCTACTGGGCCGTGAAGGAAGACAGCCCGATCAAGACCGCGGCGGACCTGAAAGGCAAGGTCATTGGCACCAATGCTTATGGAGCCGGTGTGTACTTCGACATGCTGCTGTGGCTGCGCCAGAACGGTATTGACCCGGACAAGGATGTAAAAATCGTTGAAACCGGCTTTCCACCTGCAGCTGACGCGATTCGCAGTGGCCGTATTGATGCCGGTCCCATGGCCCAGCCCTTTGCCCTGCTGAACGAGAAGAAAGGCGGTTTGCGCAAACTGTTCTCCCTGTCCGAAGTGGCCAGCCCATCCGTACAGATTTTCGAAGCCTGCAGCAAATCCTATAGCGACGCCAATCCCGAAGTGGTGCGCGCCTATGTGCAGGACTTGAAAACGGCCATGGGCATGCTCAGCAAAGACCCTGCACTGGCCGTAGAAGTCACGGCACAAATTACCCGTGCGCCCAAGGACTTGCTGGCCCAGTACCTGTTCACCGACAAGGACTTTGCCCGCGTCCCGGATATGCAGCCCAATCTGGAATCCATCCAGGGCACCTACGACCGCTATCACAAGGCTGGTTTCCTGAAGAAAGCCTTGAACGTGCAGGACTTTTATCGGGCTGATTTACGCGAGGCAACACCATGATTGAACTGGATGGTGTCGGTAAAACCTTTAACACCCGGCAGGGCCGCAGCCATACGGCCCTGCAAGACATCGCCCTGAGCATTCCGGCAGGGCGATTCGTGTCTATTCTGGGACCCAGCGGTTGCGGCAAAAGCACCCTGCTCTATATGTTAGGGGGCTTTGAGTCCTGCTCCAGCGGCCAGATCCGCGTCAAGGGCAAGCCCATTACCGGCCCAGGCCCGGACCGGGGCCCGGTGTTTCAGGAGTACGCCCTGTTCCCCTGGAAAACCGTGCTGGGAAACGTGGCCTACGGCATGCGCGAACAAGGCATGCCCAAGGACCAGGCCGAACAGCGCGCCAGCGAATGGCTGGACAAGGTCAAGCTGGGGCCTTACGCCTCCTTCTATCCACGTGAACTGTCCGGCGGTATGCGTCAGCGTGCGGCCATCGCCCGCACCCTGGCCTATGAGCCGGACATCCTGCTGATGGACGAGCCCTTCGGGGCGCTGGATGCCCACACGCGCGTCACCCTGCAAACGGAACTGCTCAGCTTGTGGGAGCAGTTACGCAACACCGTGGTCTTTGTGACGCACGGCGTGGACGAGGCCGTCTTCCTGTCCGATACCGTGATTGTCATGACTGGCTCGCCCGGCCGCATCAAGGAGGTAGTGGAGATTGATCTGCCCCGCCCCCGCGTCCGTAGCGAGCTGCTGCGCAATCCGGTCTATCAGGAAACCATTATTCGTCTGGAGCAATCCTTGATGGCGGAGGCCCACCCATGACGCCACAGCACTGGTATGAACATCGCTGGGCCTCCTTGGTCATGGCGGCCATTCTGGTGCTGCTGGCCTGGGCAGGGCTGGCCCGTTGGGTAGGGCTGGATTCCTTCCCCAGCCCTTGGGCGGCCTTGGGCGAACTGCCTGCCCTGATCAGCGACCCGATGGCCTGGTCGGCAATCCTGCAGTCGGTTGGCCGCATGTTTGCCGGTTATGCCCTGGCACTGGTCGTGGCCGTCCCCCTGGGTTTGGCCATGGGCCGCAGCCGCCTGGTCTATACCGCTTTCTATCCTCTGGTGGCCCTGGCCTATCCCATGCCCAAAGCGGCCTTGATGCCGATCTTGATGCTGTGGTTCGGTCTGGGGGATTTCTCCAAGATCCTGGTTATTGCGCTGGGCGTGTCCCTGCCTTTGCTCTATCACAGCTATCACGGCGCAACCCGCATCGAGCCCAAGCTGATCTGGGTCGCCCAGTCCATGGGCATGGGGCCCATTGCCCGTCTGGGCAAAATTGTTCTGCCCGCCTCCTTGCCGGAAGTCATGATTGGCTGCCGGGTCGGGGTGGTCATGGCCCTGATCGTGATGGTGTCCTCCGAGATGATTGCGCGTCAGGAAGGTATAGGCAATCTGCTGTTCACCTCCATGGATATGGCGCAGTACTCCACGGTGTATGCCGTCATCATGCTGCTGGCCGTGCTGGGCATTGCCTGCGATGCGCTGTTCGAGTTTGTCCGCAAACGCTGCACACACTGGCATGACTCGACCCAGAGCCTGATGGACAAAGGATGACGCTATGACCACCAAAACCTTAGCCTCACCGGGACAAGCTATGCGTTCTACTCCAACCCGCCCGGCCAAACGCCGGGATTTGTCGGGACTGTCTTTATGCATCAGTCCGGCCCTGATGCTGATTGTCTGGGAGCTGTGCACCCGCTCGGGCTGGGTCAGCCCGCAGTTGCTGCCTGCCCCCTCTTCCATTCTGATGCGTGTATTGGAGCTGGCCGGTCAGGCGGACTTCTGGCAGAACCTGGGCATCACTGTCTACCGCCTGATTAGCGGTTTACTGATTGCCTGTGTGGCCGGTGTGGCCCTGGCGCTGATTGCACAGCTGACGCGCTGGAGTTCGTTTCTGCTGGATGCCCTGATCCGTCTGCTGGCCCCTATCCCCAAGATCGCCCTTTACCCGGCACTAATCCTGATCATGGGGTTTGAAAGCTCATCGAAAATCGCTCTGGTGGTCTCGGATGCGATTTTCCCTGTGCTGATGGCCAGTTGGGTGGCTGCGCAAACGGTGGACCGCAAGCTGATCTGGTCGGCGCGTGCCGCCGGGACATCTCGCAGCGCCTGCCTGTGGAAAATCATTTTGCCCGCCATCAGCCCGACCGTGCTGGCCGGTGTTCGGGTGGCAGGCGTCATTGCCTGCGTGGTGGTCTTTCTGGCCGAGATGATTGCCTCCACCGACGGTCTGGGCCATATGCTGACCGCCGCCGCACGCAGCTACCGCACGATTGATATGTTTGTACCCTTGGTCTGGATCTGTGTGCTGGGCTTCGCACTGAACCTGACGATTGCCGCTTTGCAGCGCAAAGTGGATCATACGAACTGATACTGAACCAACCACTTGCCCGGCCAATGGCAGCGCTGGCCGGGCTTTCGCAGGCTCACTCAATCACTCTGAACGAGTAGCCTGCTTTTTTTTGCATCAAGGAAGTCGCTTCACTATGGCCAGCCGTACTCTGACTGACGCCTATACCGGGCACGATACGTTTATCCCCTATCTGCTCAATCGCAGCACCTCGGCCTTAAATGCTGACTTTCAAACCTTGCTGCGCAGCCATGAACTGACCCTGCTGCACTGGCGTGTGCTGGCTTTTCTGAACGAAACCGATGGCCTGGGCGTCAGTACCCTGGCGCAATATACCGACGTGGATCAAACCACCTTGTCGCGCGCCCTGGTGGTAATGGAAAACGCGGGCCACCTGTCCCGCCAGCCCGACCCGCTGGACCAGCGCCGTGTACTGATCCATCTGCATGAGCAAGGTCGCCAGCACTTTCTGCGTGTTCTGCCCGCGGCTCTGGACATTCATCACCGCGCCATCCAGGGCTTTTCGGCGGAAGAACTGACCCAGTTGCGCCAGTTCCTGAACCGCATTCGCGCCAATATCAATGGAGATGCGCGCTAAATAGCCCGCCCCTGTGCTTTTTTATAAAGCGTCCGCGTGGCCGTTTTCATACCGTTGTCACCCTGAATCCGCCCCCAATCGGGGCGCGTTGCCTTTAAAGACCCACGCACGAAATGGACATTCAAGGGTATGAGCCTTTATTTACGTTAGGAAAGACCATAAAATGATAATGATTAACATTTAGTAGCGCAGCCTCCTGCCTGAGATGTCCTGCCAGGCAAGCTTGGCTTTCTTACGGAAAATAAGATCTCGTGACTCTCTCCCCTACCCGTGCTGGACGTCGCCAGCTTTTGCTGGCTGCCGCAGCCAGCCCTTTGCTGTTTGGCGTTCCCCGCCTGCTTCGCGCCCAAGACGGTCCCCTGAAAATTGCCCTGCTGACATCCTTGTCCGGCCCCTTCGCCTCCTTGGGCGAAAGCATGCGCGCCGGTCTGGAGTTGATGCTGCAACAGTGCAATTACGAGATGGGCGGGCGCAAGGTGCAGTTGCTGGTAGAAGACGACCACGGCAAACCGGACGAAGCCATCCGTAAAGTGCGCAAGCTGATCGAGCGCGACAAGATCGACGTTCTGGGCGGTGTCATCAGCGCCAATATCGCACTGGCCATTCGTGACATCGTGCACGATGCGCAACTGCCTACCTTCATTTCCAATGCCGCTGCCAATGGCCTGGCTCGTGAAGCAGCCAGCCCCTACGTATTCCGCCCCACCAAAACCAGCTGGATGCTGGGCCACACCGGCGCCTTGTGGGCCTTCGAGCACATTGAAAAATCCGGCGGCATCACGCTGGGTTCGGACTACACCGCTGGCCGCGAATACATTGAAGACTTCGCCAATACTTATCAGGAACAAGGCGGCACGCTGGGTGAGCGCATCTGGACGCCCTTGGGCACACCCGACTTCGCACCTATCCTGATGAATCTGGCCGCCAGCAATCCCAAGTTTGTCTACACCTTCCTGGCCGGTGCCGACGCTGTGCGTTTCCACCAGCAAATGCAGGACTACCAACTGCACGGCAAGATTCAGATCGTGGGCCCCGGTGCCCTGTTCGATCAGGAAGACGTGATTACCGCTGTGGGCGAAGCTGCTTTGGGTGGCGTCAGTACCTTCCACCAATCGCCCGGCGCTCCGGCTGCCCAGGACTTTGTGGCTGCTTACCAGGCCAGCCGTGGCCGTTTGCCCGGCGAAGCCAGCACCTCCGGTTACGTGACCGGCCAGGTCATCAAGGCCGGTCTGGATGCGGTCAAGGGTGATCTGTCCAACAAGGCGGCCTTCAAACAGGCCCTGCTGGACAAGCCTATCAACACCGCCTTTGGCCCCATGGCTTTTGACCCGCGCAATAACCAGTCCATTCTGGATATTTACGTCAACCGGGTGGAAAAAGACGCGCAAGGTCGCCCCTTTAACACGGTGGTCCACACTTACCAGCGTATCCAGGACCCCGGCCCGCGTTCTTGAGCTCCACCTTGTCTTATTTTCTGCTTCAAATCCTCAATGCCCTGTCCTTCTCAGCACTGCTGATGTTGGCGGGGCTGGGGCTGTCTTTAGTGCTCAGCCTGATGAACTTCATCAACCTGACACACGGCTCTTTTTTCCTGCTGGGCGGCTATATCAGCGTCCAGTGGCTGGCATCCGGCGCGCCCTGGTGGCTGGCCTTTCCCGCCGCTTTCGCACTGTGCGGGCTGATGGGCCTGTTGCTGGACCGCTTCCCCTTTCGCCAGTTCTACCAGCGCACCCACTTGATGCAGGTGCTGCTGACCTACGGCCTGTCCGTCATTCTGGCGGATTTGATGCGCTGGGGCTTCAGCGCCGACACGCTCTCGCCCATGCTGCCGCAAGTGCTGCGTGGCGGCGTGTGGATCATGGGCCTGCCCTTCCCCACCTATCGTCTGTTCCTGATCGTCACCGGCCTGACGCTGGCCTTGCTGTTCTGGTTCCTGCTGGATCGCACCCTGTGGGGTGCCGCCATTCGCGCTTGCGTGCAGGACGCCCAGATTGTCGAGACCCTGGGCTTGAACTCGCGTCGCCTGTTTGCCATCGGCATGGCGCTGGCCGCTGGTCTGGCCGGTTTGGGCGGCGCCCTGGGCGCTGGCATGCTGTCGGTTTACCCCGGTCTGGATGAAGAAATCCTCTTGCTGGCCTTGCTGGTGGTGGTCATTGGCGGCTTGAACTCGGTACGCGGCACCTTGCTGTGCGCGCTGATTCTGGGTTTCGTCACCACCTTTGCCCGCGTCTGGGTTCCAGCCTTTGCCAATGCCGCCACCCTGGCCGTCATGCTGGGCCTTCTGCTTTGCTGGCCCAATGGCTTGAGCAAATCCGCTACGCGTCAGGTTTAAATGAACAAGCTCAACACCTGCCTGCTGCGCACTGGACTTTGGCCTGCTCTGGCTTGCCTGGTCTTGCTTAGCAGCTATTTCTGGGGCGACGCCTTCTTGTGGCGCTTTGGCACCGAAGCCCTGCTGATTGCTTGCGCAGTCCTTAGCGTCAATCTCCTGATAGGTTACGGCGGTCTGGTATCCCTGGGCCACGGTGCCGTCTTTGGCTTTGCCGCCTATGCCACCGCTGTCAGCAGCCAGTATTGGGGCGCGTCCCTGCCGCTGATGCTGCTGGTGGGCATTGGGGCGGGCACTCTGTTGTCCATATTGATGGCGCTGATCAGCCTGCGCAGTTCCGAGCTGTTTTTCATGGTGGCTACGCTGGTCGCCGGGCAATTGATCTGGGAAGTTGCATTTCGCTGGCGTGATGTCACGGGCGGTGCCGATGGCCTGCGCGGTTTCCCGCGTCTGAGCCTGGGCGATCTGCCCTTGAGCGCCCCCTACACCCTGATGATTCTGGCCCTGGCGCTGGCGGTCATCTGCTGGTTGCTGCTGCGTTCTTTCAGCCGCGCCCCAATCGGGCTGGCCTTGACCGGTCTGCGCGATCAGCCCTTGCGCATGGCCGCCCTGGGTTATCAGGCATGGCGTATCCGCCTTTACACCTTCATGATTGCGGGTGCGGTAGCGGGTGCTGCTGGCGGCCTGTATCCCTTTGCGAATCAGTACGTCAGCCCGCAGCAAGTGCATTGGAGCTTCTCGGCCACGCTCATCATCATGGGTGTGATCGGTGGCATACGCACCTGGCGTGGCGCATTTATTGGGGCCACCTTCTATCTGTTTGCCCAGACCTACCTGAGCTCCTACACGGATCGTTGGCAGTTACTGGTAGGTTTGATCTTTGTGCTGACAGTTCTGTTCATGCCCAATGGTCTGGCAGAACGACGCAAGAGGTCTGCATGAGCGTTTTATTAAGCACTCGCGAACTGGCCTTGCATGTAGGCGGTCTGGATATCCTGACGGACGTCAGCCTGGAGCTGCGTGCGGGCGAAACCCTAGGGCTGATTGGCCCCAATGGCGCAGGTAAAACCACACTGTTCAACATCATCAGTGGTCTGGCCACTCCTTCCAGCGGTCAGGTATTCCTGGAAGGCAAGGACCTGCGCAGTCTGGGCCCGATTGAACGCGCCAAACAAGGTATGGTGCGCAGCTTTCAGACCAGCCGTATTTTTCCTGAACTGACCCTGCTGCAAAACCTGGCTCTGGCCGTGCGCATCAAAAAAGATTGCGCCTACCACTGGTGGGGCCGCAAGGCCGCCCGCGCCGCCAGCCAAGAAGCAGCCGAAGCATTGCTGGAACATAGCGCCCTGGCCGGCCGGGGCCATGTGCTGGGTCGATCCTTGTCCTATGGAGAGCAGCGCATTCTGGATTTGCTGATCGCCCTGGCGCAGCAACCCCGCGTGCTCTTGCTGGACGAGCCTACCGCTGGTCTGTCCGAGTCCGAATCGCGTGAAGTCATGGCATTGGTCCACGCCATGCGCGGCCAATGTGCCGTGCTGCTGATCAGCCATGACATTGATATTGTTTTCCAGGAATGTGACCGGATTGCCGTGCTGTCATCGGGCACCTTGTTGACCTGCGACACCCCGGACGCCGTGCGCCAGCACGAAGGCGCGCGTCAGGCCTATCTGGGCGAACTGGCTTTGGAGGCGGCATGAGCACAGCGCTGAACATCTCCGGCCTGCATGCACGCTACGACCGTGCCGACATTCTGCAAGAAATTTCGCTGGATATCCCCGCCGGGCAAAGTGTGGCCCTGCTGGGCCGCAACGGCGCCGGAAAAACCAGCCTGCTGCACTGCCTGTTCAATATGGGCCCGCAGTGGAGCGGACAAATCAATGTGCACGGGAAAAACATTGCAGGTTGGCCCACGCACAAAATCGCCCTGCTGGGCATGGCTTTGGTACCACAAGGCCGGGGCCGTTTCCCAACGCTGACCGTGCAGGAAAGCCTGCGTTTGGCCGGGCTGGCACGGCGTCCGCGCTCGGATGATCGTTGGACGCTGAACAGCATCTACGAAGCCATGCCGCGTCTGTACGAACGCCGCCAGTCCTCCTGCTCCGCCTTGAGCGGTGGCGAACGACAATTGCTGGCACTGGCCCGTGCGCTGCTGACGCAGTCCTCCATTATTGTTCTGGACGAACCCAGCGAAGGCCTGGCTCCCATGACGATTCAGGACACCTTGTTGCCGCAGCTGCAAACGCTGAACGAGCAAGGTATTACCGTACTGATCGCCGAACAGAATTTAAGTCTGGCTCTGCAGTTGGCCGAACGCGCTTTGTTATTGGGTAATGGTCAGCTGGTGTATGACGGCCCTGCCGAGCAACTGCGCCAGGACGCCGCCCTTTTGCAACGCCATCTGGGACTTTGACATGCTGTCCGTATACAGTTTGTCGCTTCCCTTGCCCGACGGTATGGAATCCTGGTTACGAAACCAGGTTCCCGACCACACCTTGGCGGTGATTGCCCGTCGCAGACAGCAGTCGGACCAGCATTTAAGCCTGCTGGCCCACGGTGCGCTGCGCCATTTTCTGGCGCCCTTGCTGGGCTGCACGCCACGCGCCGTTCCCATCACCCAACTGGAACATGGCAAGCCCGTGCTGGATCTGGACGATGCCGATCTGCACTTTAGCCTGTCGCACAGCGGCGAGCGTGTGCTGATTGGAATTGCCGACCGAACTATAGGCATAGACATCGAGGCCATGCGCCTGCCCGTCAAAGCAGGGCTGGTCGAACATTGCAGTGTGCCGTCCGAGCGGTCCTGGCTAAAGAGCGATCTGGACTTCTACGCGCTTTGGTGTGGCAAAGAGGCCGCCCTGAAACATGCAGGCACGGGTTTTCATATTCAGCCTCAAGAATTATCCTTGGACGGTCACCCAGATCATGGATGCACCGTACAATCCCCCCATCCCATCTTGCAAGGTTTGGTGGTGCACAGTCACCGGCCGGTGGAAAACTATGCCGCCGCCATCTGCCTGAACACCCCCTTTGCTCCGTGGACAGTCAGCTTTTTGGACAGCGCTCAACTGCCTGACACCAAGCTGACTGAGCACGAGTAAATCTGACAAGCCTGCTTATTTATGTAATAGTTCTCATTACCATGATGAAATCTATTCCTGTTGAACAAATTTGGCCTGACGCTTTTGCCCAGCGATACCGCGATGCTGGACACTGGCAAGGGGAAACTTTTGGCGCTTTGCTGCGCACGCGCGCGCAAAACCACCCGGAACGCGAAGCCATTGTTGGCGGCACCCAGCGCTGGACCTATGGCGCGCTGGACCAGTACGCCAGTCAGATCGCGGCGGGCCTGCTGCAAGCCGGTCTGCGCAAGGGCGACCGCGTCCTGGTGCACCTGCCCAACATCCCTGAGTTTGTCAGTGTGATCTTTGGCCTGTTCCGTGCCGGTCTTTTGCCCGTGTACGTCCTGCCTGCGCACCGCATCACCGAAGTCGAACACTTTGCCAATACTGCTCAAGCGCGCGCCTATATTGGTGTGGACGCTCATGCCGGTTTTGACTACCTGCCTTTGGTACGCGAACTGCGTGAACGCTGCCCGCAGGTCGAGCAGGTTTACATCGTGGGCGACGCACAAGAATTTACGTCCCTGGCCCAGTTGCAAAGCAGCGCTGCCAATGTAGACGTACCCGTATCGGCGGCCCAGCCTTCCGAAGTGGCGTTCCTGCAAATCTCGGGGGGCAGCACCGGCTTGTCCAAGCTGATCCCCCGCACGCACGACGACTACATCTACACCTTGCGCGAGAGCGCCAAGATTGCCGGACTGGACGAGAACAGTGTGTTTCTGGGCGCTTTGCCCATTGCCCACAACTTCCCCATGAGTTCACCCGGTTTTCTGGGTGCTCTGTACGCCGGAGCCAAAGTGGTGCTGAGCCCCGCCCCCAGCCCGGACGTTTGCTTTGAGCTGATCGAGCGCGAAGGCGTAACCGACACCAGTCTGGTTCCCCCCCTGCTGATGCTGTGGATGGATGCAGCTACCAAAACCAGTGCCAAGCTGGATTCATTGAAAGTCATCCAGGTGGGCGGAGCCAAGTTGAACGCCGAAGCGGCCAAGCGCGTACGTCCTACTCTGGGCGTGACCTTGCAGCAGGTATTTGGCATGGCCGAAGGTCTGGTGAACTACACCCGCCTGGACGATCCCGAGGACACCATCATCAACACACAGGGCCGTCCCATCAGCCCGGACGATGAAATCCTGATCGTGGACGACAACGGCAATCCGGTCGCCCCTGGGGAAACCGGCTATCTGCTGACACGGGGTCCTTACACGATCCGTGCCTACCACAACAACCCCGCGGCCAATGCCCGCTCCTTTACCGAGGACGGCTTCTATCGCACAGGCGACGTGGTACGCATGACGCCCGAAGGCTACTTGATGGTTCAGGGTCGTGCCACTGACCACATCAACCGCGCTGGCGAAAAAATCTCCGCCGAGGAAATTGAAGATCATCTGCTGGCTCACCCGCAGGTCTTTGATGCTGCCGTGGTATCGGTGCCCGACGAGTTTCTGGGCGAGCGCAGCTGCGCTTTCATCATCCCCAAAGATGACAAGCCCCGCGCGATTGAACTGAAGAAATGGATACGCAGCCGCGGTTTGGCCGACTTCAAAGTGCCGGATCAAATCGTGTTTGTGGACCGTTTCATGGAAACTGCGGCCCTGAAGATCAGCCGCAAGGAATTGCGCGCCCAACTGCGCGAACAACTCGAAAACACAACGCAAGAATAATCATGAGTACTGCACTTACCCTGGAACGCATGCGCGCAGATATTGCCGCCATGTTGCATGAAGACCCCCAGGACATTCTGGATGATGACAATCTGATCGACCTGGGTCTGGACTCCATGCGCGTCATGACCCTGGCCACCCGCTGGCGCGAAGCTGGCGCTCCTATCGAGTTTTCCGAGATGGCCTCGGTGGTCACCTTGGGCCAGTGGTGGTCCCTGATCGAACGCGCCCAACAAAACGGCCGTTGATTTTCTTACTGCAACACGCTTATGTTTAGCTCCCCTTCCGAACTGCCATTGCGCCCCCTGACCGAAGCACAAGAAGGTCTGTGGTACGCCCAGCGTTTGGACCCGCTCAACCCGATTTTCAATACCGGGCACTGCACGCATATCCATTCGGCGCTGGACACCGCGCTGTTTGCGCAAGCCATCAATCTGACGCTGACCGAAGCCGATGCCTTGACCTTGCGCATGGTGGACACGCCCGACGGCCCGGCCCAGTATCTGCGCCCGCAAGAGCCCATTCAACTGGAAATTGTGGACCTGTCTGCCCACGCAGACGGGGCCGAACAAGCCCAAGCCCAGCTGATGGCAGACCTGCGCACACCGCTGGACCCAACCGTTGCGCCACTGGCACGGCACATCCTGTTTGTACTGGGGCCCAAGCACCATCTTTGGTATCAGCGTATCCATCACCTGGCCGCTGACGGCTATGGCATGGCACTGATCGAGACGCGAGTGGTCAAGCTCTACAAGGCCCTGCTAAGTGGCCGTGAAGATCATGGGCATGCGCTGGAATCGTTCACCCTTTTACAGGATGACGATCAAAACTATCGGAGTAGCGAGCGCCGCAGCAAGGACAGACAGTTCTGGCTGGACACATTAAGCGATGCAGAACCCGCCCAAAGCCTGAGCGAATCCCAGGCTTTGAGCGATCATCATTTCCTGCTGGCACGCAGCGCCGTCAAGCCCGAACTGACAGCCAGCCTGCAAGCATTGGCACAAAGCAGCGACATCAGCTGGCCAGACATCCTGACGGGCCTGACCGCCGCCTATGTGCGCCGTCACACCCGCCAGGACGAATGCACGGTGGGCGTGCCCTGGATGGGCCGTCTGGGCCATATCAGTGCCCGTATCGTCTCCACCGTCATGAACGTGGCACCGCTGCGTTTGCAGATCGACGAATCCCAGCCCTTGAATCAGTACCTGATCCAAGTTTCCAAGGCTCTGCGTCAGGCACGTCGTCATGGCCGCTACCGTAGTGAACAACTGCGCCGTGATCTGGGTTTGCTGGGTGGCATGCGCCGCCTGCACGGCCCCATCATCAACGTGCTGCCGTTCGATGCGCCCTACGAACAAGCGGGCCTGACCGCCAGCCAGACCGTGCTGTGCGCTGGCCCCGTGGAAGACTTGAACTTCACCTTCCGCGCCCAACCCGATGCCAGTGGCTTGCGTCTGGAAGTGGAAGCCAACCCGCGTCTGTACACCGACGCACAGATTCAAACCCATCTGGTCCGTCTGGAGCAGTTCCTGCTGCGCGCTTTGCAGGCTGAAACCCTGTCTGCCGTGCCGACCTTGACGGATGCCGAACACCACCACTGGATTGAGACCGTCAACCAGACTGCTCACCCGGTCCCTGAAACAACGCTATGGGCACTGATCCACGCCCAGTTGCAGGCTCACCCGGAACAAAGTGGCCTGGAATTTGAGGGCAAGAAGCTCAGCTACGCCCAGATCAACGAACAAACCGCCAATCTGGCCGCGCAACTGCGTCTGGCCGGTGTGCAGACCGGCGATATTGTCGCCGTGGCCCTGCCTCGTTCGCTGGAGCTGGTGCTGTCCTTGCTGGCTATTCACCGTGCTGGTGCTGCCTACTTGCCGCTGGATCTGGACCAGCCTGCCGATCGCCTGAACACCATCTTGCAGGCCGCTCAACCGCGACTGCTGGTCGGCCAGCCCGGTTGCACGCTCAATGCCTCTTTGCTGGTCCCGCAGCCTGAACAAACCTGCACTGCGCCAGACTGGGCCACCGCCGGTCCGCACGATCCTTCCTACCTGATCTACACCTCCGGCTCTACCGGCACACCCAAAGGCGTGCTGGTTAACCACGACGCCATCGTCAATCGTCTGGTATGGATGCAAACGCACTACAGCATTGGTGCCGGTGATCGAATTTTGCAGAAAACCCCGGCCACGTTTGACGTGTCGGTGTGGGAGTTCTTCCTGCCCTTCCTGTCAGGTGCAACCTTGGTCGTCGCCCCACCACAAGCGCACCGCGATCCGGCTCATATTGCCCGCCTGATGCGCGAACAAAGCATCACAGTGCTGCACTTTGTGCCCTCCATGCTCAGCGCCTTCCTGGATGAGCCTGCCGCTCGTGGACTGGCTCCGCGCCTGGTGTTTTGCAGTGGTGAAGAACTGTCGGCCGCTACCCGCGACCGCTTCCATTCCCTGCTGAATGCTGAACTGCACAATCTGTACGGCCCAACCGAAGCCGCCGTGGACGTGTCCTACTGGCCTGCGTCGCGGGATGACCAATCCCAGCCTGTGCCCATCGGTTTCCCCGTATGGAACACCGCCCTGTACATTCTGGACGAGCAGTTACAACCTGTACCGCCCGGCGTGGCCGGTCATCTTTACCTGGCTGGCCGACAGTTGGCACAAGGCTACTGGGGCCGCCCGGACCTGACTGAAGAACGCTTTGTGCCCGACCCTTACGCCCTGCATGGCGACCGCATGTACGCCACCGGCGATGTGGCCCGCTGGCGTGAAGATGGCGCGGTTATTTTCCTGGGCCGCTCCGATCACCAGATCAAACTGCGCGGTCAACGTATCGAGCTGGGTGAAATTGAAGCCTTGCTGGCGCGTCATCCCGATGTGGCCCACGTAACCGTGATTGCCCGTGAAGACATACCCGGTCAAATGGCGATTGTGGCTTACTGGGTACCGCAAGCAGGCAGCCAGTGCACGGACAACACGCTGGCCGCTTATGTAGGCGAGCACTTGCCGTCCTACATGGTGCCCAGCGCCTGGATCAGCCTGGATGCCCTGCCGGTGACAGCCAACGGCAAGCTGGACCGCAAGGCGCTGCCCGTTCCTGCCTTGCAGGCCCGCTCGGCAGGCTTGCCGCTGGACGGTGCCACTCAGCACCAAATTGCCGCTGCTTTCGCCACCGTACTGGAAAGCAGCGAAACGCTTTACGCCGACGACGACTTCTTCGCCTTGGGCGGACACTCGCTGCTGGCTGCCAAACTGGCCTTGATACTGCGTGAAGCACGCGGTCAGGCCGTATCAATTGGCACTATTTTTGAATACCCCACTATTGCCCGTCTGGCCAAACATCTGGATCAGTCTGGCAGCGCGGCAGCCGATGGTTTTGGTGCCGTCATCACCTTGCGTCCGGGGCCGAACGATCAGCCCGCGCTGTTTGTGGTTCACCCGGCCGGTGGTTTGTCCTGGTGCTATGCGGCACTGGCACGTCACCTGCCTGCCGGCCGCGCTGTTTATGGCTTGCAAGCCAGTGTGCTGTCTGACGCCTCGCTAGGTCTGGATGGCAGCCTGGATGCCATGGCCAAGGTGTATGTGGATCGTATCGAGCAAGTTCAAGCACAAGGCCCCTACCATCTGGCAGGTTGGTCCGTGGGCGGCATTATTGCTCAGGCCATGGCCGTGGAGCTGCGTCGTCGCGGTCAACTGGTAGGCATGTTGTCCTTGCTGGACGCCTATCCCAGCGACGCGTGGCGTAACGAACCGGCCCCCGAGCCCAATGCCATCTACAAGGCGCTGCTGCATATTGCGGGCCACGACCCAGACAGCTTGCCCGACGTTTCCCTGACCCGTCAGGGTGTGGTGGACTTCCTCAAGCGCAGCGGTCACCCGCTGGCCGAGTTGCCCGACACGCGTCTGGACAGCGTATTTCAGGTAGTGGAAAACAATAACCGCCTGGTGCGCCTGTACGAGCATCACGTCTATGACGGCCCCATGCTTTATTTCCGCGCAGCGCTGGATCACGCCGGCACACAATTGCATCCCGATTTGTGGAAGCCCTACACAGGGCAGTTGGATGTGCACGACATTGCCTCCTTGCACGCGCATTTGACCGGTACTGAAGCCGTGGCCATCATGGCCCCGCTGATGGACTCGGCCATGGCTTTTGCCGAACAGGCACAAGCCCAACCTGAACTCGATGTATAAGCCATGTCTGTAAGACGTTTCTTTCTGGATATCTCGCCACTAATCGAAAGTCGAGCATTCCGCTTTGCCTACTTCGCTCGGGCCGCCACGGTGCTGGTCACCGGCATGTTGATGGTGGCTGCCAGCGTGCAGCTTTATGAGCTGACCAAATCCAGTGTGGCCGTTGCCTTTCTGAACGTGTCCATGGCCACCCCCATGGTGCTGGCACTGATCGCCGGCGGTGTCTTGTCGGACCGCATGGACAGGCGCAGCCTGATGGTGTGGTCACGCAGTGTCTACATCATCAGCGTGGTGCTGTTCCTGCTCAATACGCTCTTGCCCAACCCGCAGGTCTGGTTGATCTATGTGGCTGCTGCCATTGGTGGTGCGGCAGGCGGGATCAGCGTCCCGGCCATGATGTCCGCTACCCCGGCACTGGTCGGTCGAGACAAGCTGGCCGCTGCGGCCGCCCTGTCCGGTCTGGCCATGCAGTTGGGCGGTATTATCGGCCCCGCACTGGCTGGCGTGTTGATCTCCGGTCCCGGCCTGATTTTCTGCTACGTGATTGTCCTGTGCGGTGTCATCGTCACCCCTTTGCTCTTGCGTGCTCTGCCGCCATTGCCTCCGCAAGCGGGCAAGCAGCCTCAGAAAAACGCCTTCCAATCCCTGCGTGATGGCCTTGGTTTTGTGGCCAGCCACCCCTTGCTGCGCGCCCTGTTGCTGATTGATCTGGCTGCCCTGATTCTGGCCACGCCTTTGGCCCTGATGCCCGAGTGGGGCGACACCATTCTGAAAATGGGCGCCACCGCCACCGGCTATCTGTATGCCGCTCCGGCTGTGGGTGCCACGCTGGCCGCCCTGTCCAGTGGCTGGTGCCGTCAGGTATCCCGCCCAGGTGCTGCCATTGTGATTGCCGTGCTGATCTGGGGCCTGGCGGTTGCGGCCCTGTCCCTGCAAACCACGCTGTGGTGGGCGCTGATCTGCCTGGCCATCATGGGTGCTGCCGACACCATCTCCAAAATCATGCGTATGGCGCTGGTTCAGCACCACACCCCCGATTACCTGTTGGGCCGTGTCTCCAGCCTGTGGATGACGCAATATTCCCTGGGCCAGGCCCTGGGCAATATGCAAATGGGTTATCTGTCCCGTCTGCTGGGCCCGGCAGTCGCCGTGGCCGTGGGTGGTTTGGCCTGTGCCGCTGTCGCTTGCGGTTTCGGCGTGTTCAACCAAGGCCTGCGTTCGGCCAGCAAACAGGATGGCCCGCCCAATGCCTGACATCTCGCTTTTGTTCTACCCACGCCTGCTGCACGCCTGTAGAAAGATCTCCTACATGGACCGTCTTGTCGACCGAACCTTTATTTAGGATTAAAAGATGCTAATCAATGTCAATTGCATTCGCCGTACCCCTGCCGCACTGCTGCGCAAGGCCGGCCTGAGCGCAGCCGTCCTGTCCCTGTCCCTGGCCAATGCCTTTGCAGCCCCCGCTTTTGACCAGCCTGATGCTGACTTTCGCGGTTCCCTGAATGCTGCTGGCGTGGTCTATGCAGGCTCCGAAGCCCAACTGGCAGGCCGTGGTTTCACCCCCGGCCAGGAAGTGATCCTGCTGCAAAACGGTCACACTCTGACCCCTCAAGCCCTGGTTGCCGACAAAGAAGGCAATCTGAGCACCAAGATCGCCATCCCCGCTGACGCCGCTGTGGGCGTGCACCCTGTGGTCATGCAAGTCAGCAAGCCCTCGACGGCCGACATCTTCAATCTGAAGGTGTCCCCAAAAGTTGAGCTGAGCGGTCAGGACAAATTCGAACTGCAATCCCAGCACCTGGTGCCCGGCTTGTACCAAAGCGCCTACAGCCCCAAGAACAAAGTGCTGTTCGTGACTTCCGCCGTGGGCCGCCCACCCGTCAAGCAGTCGCAATTGGTGAAAGTGAACCCCAAGACCCTGGCGGTTGAAGCCAGCGTGACACCTGCCGCCCAAAAAGGCCGTGACGATGGTCAGGTTCAAGCCGTTTACGGTGTGGACGTGGACGACAAGCAAGGCAATGTCTGGGTCACCAACACCCGCAGCAGCTCCATTGCTGTCTACAGCCAGAAAGACCTGAAACTGGTCAAACAGTTTGAAGACGGCGTCGTCAGCCACCCACGCGACGTGGTTGTAGACGAGAAAACAGACCGTGCCTACGTGTCCTCGCCCGGCGCCAACACCATCGCTGTATTCGACACCAAGAAGCTGACTCAGCTGGACCCGATCGAGCTGCAATCGAAGACCCGCAACAAGCCCGGCAGCATGAGCCTGATTCTGGACGCTGAAAAAGACCGTCTGTACACCGTCAGCGCCAGCACCAACGAGCTGATCATTGTTGACCTGAAAAACGACAATGCCCAAACCGTGTTCCCCGTACCTGGCGCACGTGGTCTGGCTGGCGTGTCGGTAGACAGCAAGAATGATCAGGTCTACATCACCGCCCAGGGCAGCGACAACCTGCTGATCATCAATGCCAAAGACGGTGCCGTTCAGCACGACATCAAGATCGGTGCCGGTGCCCTGAACGTGGTGTTCGATCCCAAGACATCCCTGGCTTACGTGGCCTCCCGCGGTGCGGGCACCGTGACGGCCGTGAATGGTAAGGGTGAAATCGTTGCCAACCTGGACGGTGGCAGCTTCCCCAACCACGTCTCCCTGGATGGCGAAGGCAATGCCTATCTGGTCAACAAATCCAAAGGTAAGGATGACCAGACGGCTGACCGCATCACACGCCTGCATCTGAAGTAAACCGCCCGATGCGCCCCTTCCATGAAAAGGGGCGCCAAGGCAAAACCCTTGCCCCAAAAAGGACTCCTATGAATAGCCGTATAGCCGACCAAGTCCGCCATGCCACCATTGAAGAATGGTTAGGTCATTACCAGGCCGACAGCAGCGTATTTGCCTCTCCCACCGTCAGTTTGATGGCACACGGCACGGCACTGGAGCGGCATACCAACAATGCCCAAGGGCAACTGCTCTCTGATGCCCAAACCTTGCTGGCGCAAGCCGCTCAGCAAGGTCTGGATGCCCCCCTGTTGATGGGAGTGATCCCCTTTAACCCGACTCGCCAGGCTTACCTGCGCGTTCCCAAAGAATATCAGCGCGATCCCGTCCTGCTGCGCCCGGTACAACGCCCGCCGTTGGCCAAATCCAGCAACAGCATTGCCAGCCAAAGCCTGCTGCCTGATGGCGAAGGCTACGAAGACAGCGTCAGCCGCATCCTGGCCACGATGCGCGAACAGAACATTTCCAAAACCGTGATGGCCCGCACTGTCACCATCACTTTGAACGAAGCCCTGGACCGTCGGACTGTGTTGAGCAATATGCTCCACAGCAATCCTGCCGGCTACACCTACGCCCTGCCCTTGCCGGGCGGCAAGGCTCAAGACCCGGATCTGTTTTTTGGGGCCAGCCCCGAGTTGCTGGTGCGTCGCCAGGGCGATCTGGTTACCGTCAACCCGCTGGCAGGCACCGCCCCTCGCTTTGCCGACCCACAGCGCGACCAGGCCAGCGCCGACAGCTTGATGGATTCCAGCAAAGACCTGCGCGAGCACGCCTACGTGATCCAGGACGTGGTGCGCATCCTGTCCCAGTTCTGCGACTCCCTGGACATGCCTGATGGCCCCAGCCTGACCAGCACCGCCAACCTGTGGCACCTGTCCACCCGTATCAGCGGCCGTTTGCGTGACCCGTCCGTCACCTCTTTGGAGCTGGCACTGGCCATGCACCCCACGCCGGCCGTTTGCGGCCTGCCCACCCAGCCCGCCATGCAGGCCATCGAAGCCACTGAAGTCTTTGATCGCGGCTACTTTGCAGGCGCCATAGGCTGGAACGACCACGAAGGCAACGGCGAATGGGCAGTCGCCATTCGTTGCGGCCATTACACCCAGCAAGAGCTGACCTTATCGGCTGGCGCCGGCATTGTGGACGGCTCCGTCCCTGCCCTGGAACGCCAGGAAACCGGCAATAAACTCATGACCCTGATTAACTCATTGGGTCTGGCCCAGAACATAACCCTCTAAAGGAGACACGATTCATGACCATTCACGCCTTGCCCAGCTACGAACTGCCTCAAACCCCCGTAGCCAACCGCGTCAATTGGCGCCCACAGCCCAATCGTGCCGCCCTGCTCATTCACGATATGCAGACCTACTTTCTGCAGAAATACGATATGAGCCAGGCTCCTATCCCCATGTTGATCGAACGCATTGCCGCCCTGCGCGAGGTTTGCCACAAGCTGGGAATACCCGTGTTCTACACCGCCCAGCCTACCGAGCAACCCGAGAAAGACCGCGCCTTGCTAAACGACTTCTGGGGCCCCGGCCTGACCGCCAGCGAATTTCATGAGCAACAAGCCGTGGTTCCCGAGCTGACACCGGCCGAAAACGACATCATGCTGACCAAGTGGCGCTACAGCGCCTTCCAGCGCTCCGACCTGCGTGAGCAACTGCGCAATCTGGGCCGCGATCAGCTGATCATCACCGGCGTTTACGCCCACATCGGCTGCATGACCACCGCCCTGGAAGCCTTCATGCAAGACGTGCAGCCCTTCCTGGCTATCGACGGCGTTGCCGACTTCTCGCTGGAAGAACACCACATGGCGATCCGCCACGTCTCGCAACGCTGCGGCGTCAGCCTGACCTGCGCCGAAATCCAGGACAGCCTGCAAAGCTAAACAGGAAGCACACATGAGCCCACAAGAATTTGCAGGTGAATGCATAGCCGTCACGGGCGCGGCCCGTGGCATTGGCGCTGCCGTCACCCAACTACTGCTGGAACGAGGCGCCAGCGTCATCGCCCTGGACCTGGACGTAGAAGGACTGACCCAACTGAGTCAATCCGAATACAGTGATCGGGTTTCCTGCCACCTGGTCGACATCAGCCAAGCCGATGCCGTCGATGCAGCGCTGGCCCAAGGGCAGGAAAAACTGGGGCCCATTCATCGTTTAGCCTGTGTCGCGGGCGTCCTGCAAATGGGCCGCATCACCGAGCTGAGCAACGAACAATGGGATCGCACCTTTGCCATCAACACCACCGGCGTCTTCAACGTCTGCCGCAACGTGGCCAAAGGCATGATCGAGCGCAAGCAAGGCGCGATCGTCAACGTCAGCTCCAACTCCGCCGCCACACCACGCATCGCTATGGGAGCCTACGCCGCCTCCAAAGCCGCCGTCACCCAACTGAGCCGCTGCCTGGGCCTGGAACTGGCCCCACACGGCATCCGGGTGAACATCATCTCCCCCGGCTCCACCGACACCCCCATGCAACAAGCCATGTGGGCACAAGGCAGCTCGCGCGAAACCGTCATCGCGGGTTCCGGCGAAAACTACCGTCTGGGCATCCCCCTGCAAAAAATCGCCACCCCCGAAGAAATCGCCGAAGCCGTCCTGTTCCTGCTCTCGGACCGCGCCAGCCACATCACCCTGTCCGACTTGCGCGTGGACGGCGGTGCCACACTGGACCAAGGCTAAACAGCCAGACGCAAAAAAGGGCGGAATCTCCGCCCTTTTTATTGCCCATCGGAACGAGGCCGGACAAAAGCATACGAACATCCCTACTAGTGACAGTGCCGATAAGGACTGACCACCTATTGCCAAGTCAAGGAAGAATACGAACGAACCGAAACATCGTAAATGCGGCTCAATGAAGACAGACTCAGTCAGGTCAAATCGGATCGAATCAGGTCAGGTCAGGTCAGGTCAGGTCAGGTCAGGTCAGCATCAGATTAGACCTGCTCAGTGCAGGTAGCCTCCTATCAGCTACCTCTTAATTCCGTCGAGTCTGTGAACTAGATCGAGCAGCTCCAGCGTGCCAACCGCCCCCGCCAACAACCGTTGAAAGCAGGCCCACTCAAGAGCACTGCCACCATGCTGTTCGGGTCGGGGCAGGCTCAGGCGGGGCGGATCAGAGTGCTTGCCGCGGGCCTGAGATTGCGTAGGGATGCAAGGGGCCTGCTGTTTGAGCCAGGCGCTTGTACTTGGTCCGGGGGACCAAGTACCTGGCGAGTTCAGGCCCCGCCCGTAGCAATCTCAGGACAAGGGAACTGGTGCGCAGCACCAGCAAGCGCTCAGCCCCGCCGGAGCCTGCCCCGACCCGAACAGCCCCCCGGTCCAGCCTCCTGAGCCCGCCTATAGCCCGTCCCTCACAGCTTAAGTCCAGCTACTTCTTGTTCTCGACCGGAGCCTCAACCTGCTCAATCCCGAACAAATGCTCCAAACCCAAGGCCAAAGCATCCCGCCACGCCACAAAATCATGTGCCGTCGCACTCTCCACGTAACGCATGTCATACCCCCGCGCCCGCAGCACATCATCCAGATGACGATTAGCCTGCACCAGGCTGACATCCCGGCTGGAACCTGAAGACTCAAACACCCCGGCACTCATATAAATCTTCACTGGCACAGCTTCTGAGTCCGCCATCTGCCGCGTCAGCCACTGCCCACGAGTATCACCCGGCGGAGCCCACCAGAACGACCCCGACATGCTCAGAACATTGCCAAACAGTTGCGGCAAACGCCAAGCGGCATTCATGGCTGCCAAACCACCATAGCTGGAGCCGCCAATCGCCGTCTTGTCCGCTGTCGACTGCACCCCCTGGGCCTTGAGCCAAGGCATCAATTCCTTATCCAGAAACTTGATATAAGCCTCATTGGGCGGCAACTCCCGCGCCCGTTCCGCCATGCCCGGATTGTCCACCAGGACCAGCCACATAGGCTCCACGCGCCCCTGCGCAATCAAGGTATCCAGCATGGCCGGCGCACGCGCCAAATCCCGATAGTCCCGACCATCGAACAAAATCAAGGTGTGATCAATTTCCTGAGCCCGAGTGCCCGCAGGCTGATAAATCTGCACCTGCCGTTCCACACCCAAAGCCTCGCTGGGCAAGCGCTCCGTACGCCATTGCCCCTGCCCCAACTGCTGCGGCTCCAGGCTCACCACTTCGGCAGGTGCCTGCGTCAAACGCAAGACCGACTCACCATCAAACAGATCCTTGCTGTTTTCCGGCAAAGCCTTGGCATTATGAGGATCGCGCTGCAACGCCGCCCGCAGCACTTCGCGCGCCAGGTTCTGGCCCACATAAGGCACATCCGGCGCCATGCGATAGGCAAAGCGGGCATCACGCGGCAAATCGTAGGTGATGTACCAGATATCCGACTCACCCAAACGATGCATGCGATCGCTATACGAGAAAGGCCCGCCATGCAGACGCACCTCGTTCTGGGCACCGCGCCAGACAAACGTGACGCGATCATGCGTAGTGCTGTAGCGCTCCACCAAAGGCGAACCTACACGCTGCACATAGTCCCAGAAACCGCGAGACGGCTCGCCCGCGCGCAAGCGCATGCTCCACTGACGGATCACATCGCCTTGCAAAGGCTCGGCCTGAGCCGGCGCTTGGGGAGCCGTAACCGATTCAACCTGCCACTGATACTCGCCCTGCCCCTGCACACGCAAACGATATTCGCCCGCCGTGCTGGCAATAAAGCCAAAAGGGCCACCCCGTTCCGGGGCATCTGCCCAATGACGAATCGCCTTGCCATCCGGGCCGAACAATTCCAGCGCCACATCACCACTGTGCTGCCAACTGCCTTGCACCAGCTCATTTTGCTGCAAGCTCAGTATTCGTTCATGATGTTCGTGCGCCTGAACCTCACCTTGAGCCGAAGGCAGCGTAGCCGCCCAAGCCGACCCAGCCATTCCCACCATCAATACAGCAACAACAGGTGCGCGCAACATACATCCTCCTAAATGCCGGTTTGCCGCAGGACAAGCCCAGTACCAAGAAGCAGTATACGATCAAAAATAATCAGCGCACCCCTCGGCTGGCTCGAGGCGGCGCCATTCATCACTCTAGACGGAAAGCCTGAATCAAACGATCCAGCTCTTGCACCTGCTCCTGCAACTCGCTGGAGGTGTGCGCCACCTGGTTCACCATCTCCGCGTTTTGCTGAGTGGCCGAATCCAACTGCCCCACCGCCACGTTGATTTGCTCGATACCAATGGTTTGCTCGCGAGTAGAAGCCGCAATCTCGTGAACAATCGTCATCACTTGCGAGCTGCCGGTGACCATCTCCTCAATGACCTCACCGACCTGCCCCATCAACTGCACGCCTTCGCGGGTGCTATTGGAGGACGCTTCCACCAATTGAGCAATCTCCTGGGCTGACGCCGTCGTGCGCTGCGCCAGAGCACGTACCTCACCGGCCACCACCGCAAAGCCTCGACCTTGCTCACCGGCTCGCGCCGCTTCCACAGCCGCGTTCAAGGCCAGAATATTGGTCTGAAAGGCAATCGAGTTAATCACCGTGGTAATGTCCGCCACCTTGCCACTGGTATCGCGAATCGCGCCCATGCGGTCCACCAGTTCACTGACCATCTGACCACCATGCTGGGCAGTTTTCTGCACCTGGCTGGAGACTTCCTCGGCACGCATGGCGTTTTCTTCGCTCATGCGAACGGTGCCCGTCATCTCTTCCATGGCCGATGCTGTTTCCTGCAAGGCCGCCGCCTGCTGAGTCGTGCGACTGGACAGCTCCAGATTGCCCACAGACAGTTGAGAGGTATCGTCCGCAATCACTCCACTGCTGTGTTGCAGCGTGCGCATCACCTCGTTCAACTTCAGGCGCATCTGCTCGATGGAGGCCATCACGCTATTGTCTGGAATAGAGCGTAGGGAATGAGCAACCCGCAAATCCCCATCAGCAATCGCTTGAGCAGCATCATGCAGCACCTTAGGTTCAGCCCCCAGCTCGGCAAAGATCTGGCGCGCCAGAAACACAGTAACCGCTGATACCAGCAGCACGATCAGAACGAACACGAGTGACGAGCTGAGCAGATTGCTCAGGAAGCGCGCCTGAATATTGTCGATATACACGCCCGAGATCAGCACCCAATCCCACTGCGTCACCCCTTTGCCAAAGGCCAGTTTGGGGGCATTGCTCTTGTCGCTAAGCTTGGGCCAGTGATACTCCAGAAAACCTTCGCCACCATTGCGGCCGATGCGGCTCATCTCGGCAAAAGGGTGCACGCCGTTGCTGTCGACCACGGCACTGACGTTCTGGCCGTCCAGCTCCGGTCGGCTGGGATTCATGATGGACACCACATCGGTCGATAACACCGACACATAACCTTCCTGCCCAAAACGGATACTAGCGATGCGTTGCAGCGCCTGCTTTTGCGCCTCTTCCTTGCTGAGAACGCCTTTGCTGACCAGTTGCTGATAGTCCTGCGTAATGTTTACTGCAATATTGACGATGTGCTGCAAACTACTTTTTCGCTCCTCCATCTGTGCCTGATAGAGCTGATAGTTCACAAACGCAAAAACCGCCACCAACGCCATCAAGCACAAGATCAATGGCAACCACAACTTCTGTTTCAAGCCCAAACGCATCATATTCCCCGAGCAACGCTGAAAAGACAGGTCCCAGGTACGCAAAAACCGACCGTGTCACCACGGTCGGCCTGCATGGAGGCCCCATCGAACAAGCTGGGTAACGGCCTCGGGCTTGAAATACTTAATTAAAGTTACATATCGAGATAATTGGATGCTAAGGCGGCTTATAAAACACTACCGCTCAAGCGTCGGGAAGCTTCATGGCCTTGACCAAAAGAAGGTTCGCTGCTGGCCAGAGTCAGCAAGAAGCCATCTTCAGACATCAATTCCGAGGTCAGACGCCCCTGGTAATGACCCAGCTCCAGATTCAAGGCAAGATCGCGCTGTTCCAGGTTATCGACGCCTTTGATAACCAGCTCAAAGCCCTGCTCGCTCAGTAAATGGCACGCGGTTTCCAGCAATGCCTTGAACGTCGGTTCACGGCAGGCGCGCTGAATAACCTCGGCTTCCAGTTTGACGCCGCTGATTGGCCAGCCACGCAAACGGTTGAGCTTGCTGTTCTCAATATCGGGGCTGGTCAGCCAGACCTGAATGTCCTGTTCTTTCAGAAACTGCAAAGCCTGGATCAGTTCTGGTGTTTCTTCCAATTCCTCGTCGCTGAACAAGTCCAGCTCTACACAGCAAGGTTGCAGCTCGAACTGACTCAACATGCTGGGCATGCGCTTATAGAGGGGCAGCAGCATATCGATGGGCAACTTCAGACCAATATGGCTGGCACGCAGCGAATACTCCTGCCACCAGCGACGCACGTCAGCCATCAGAGTACGCAGCATCCATTCGCACAAAGCCTGACGGTGAATGGCGTCAGGCATATGGCGCAGCACCAGATCCGATGACAGACGCAAGCCTGTGGGCGAGGTCCAGAACACCTGGGCGTCCACACCACTGTATTGGCCCGTACTGGTCGCCACCCGCAACTGATAAGAGAAAGACAGCGCTTCGCTGGCCTGCGGATCAAGCACATCCAGAGTTTCCAGCGCACGCAAGAGTTCCAGCGGCGTGGGCTGGGACGCTTCCTGCTCGTCGCGCTGGGCGTAAAACTCCATAATTTCAGTATCTTGCGGCTCTTGCTGGGCGATCAACTTGCCCGTAAAGGTGTAGCCCCAGCCGTGCACCGACTTGATCGGCAAGGCCACCCCTGCCTGAGTGGCCTTGCGGCGCAAACGGCTGATCAGGGAATCCACTGCACGGCTGTCACTGGCAGCCAGGCCTTTGTCGCGCATCAGGTCTTCACGGCTGAAACGGGCATCCGCATGGCGGATGAATGCGTCCATTAATTGACGTTCGCTATGCGTCAGTTCCAGTCCCACCCCATTGGGAGCCACCAGAGTCCAGCCTTTATCGCGCAAGATCCATTCCTGCTGGCCACTCTGATCCTGAACCTCTTCCATCGCCTGGGCGGCACCCACGGCGGCATACACATTACGGCGGCGCACGGCATGGCACCAGGCCATCAGCTCGGGAACTTGCACATCCATAGCCAGACACGCATCAGCACCCGTCAGCAGCAACTGCACACGAGCACTGGCAGACAGGCCGGACTGAACGGCCACAATACCCAGCGAGCCAAAGTCATTGCGCAATTTGGCCACCATCAAAGGCACGTAGCCCGTCTCAACAGGAAACAGCAACAGATCGGCCTGGCTCAGACGCGCCTCGGCTACCTTCTCCAGGGATCTGACAACGCTTGTCTTGGTACCGAAAACCCGCAGTTGCTCCAGCCAGTAGTGCAAGCCTTCGCCTTCTTCCAAAACAATCAACACGCAGTGTGCATGTTCCATAAGCGCCTACTATTTAATTATTGTCAGTCCCACGACGGTCCCGGCGAGGGCCGACAATACTATTTTTATCAATAGTTAGAATTATCACTTCTAGAATACGGAGCACAAAGTAAAGAATGGTCAAATGTGGCGTTTGAAATTTTTTGTCTTCAAAATAACGTCCGCCTTACCACCTGAACCATCTCGGGATTATTTTCTAATCGCTGTTCTTTTAAAATCATGCCCCACAAATAATTATAGTTTCCATAACGATGGGGCATAAAAAACCCGCTCGAAAGCGGGTTGTTCTAGCTCAAGACCAGGCAGAATACTTACTGGGCGGCAGCGTCCAGGCGAGACTGCAACTGGGCAGCAGGCAGCCAGCCATCAGCGCGGCTACCATCGGCAAAGTAAATGGCCGGGGTACCTTGAACGCGCAGTTTTTGTCCCACTGCCAATAACTGATCCAATGGATGCTCACACGAGGCTTTCTCGGGTCGCACTCCGCCCCCCATCCAATCACTCAAGGTTTTAGCGGGGTTTTGGGCACACCAGATGTCCTCGGCTTTGCGGCGGCTATCCGGTCCCAGGATGGGAAACATCAGGCTATAAACCGTAACATTGTCGATCTCCTGCAAAGTTGTATGCAGACGTTTGCAATAGCCGCAATTGGGATCTTCAAAAACCACCATTTGACGGCTACCGTCGCCTTTTACCAGCTTGATAGCCTTATCCAGCGGCAAGTCATTCAGCGACACACGATTGAGTTCCTGCATGCGCTGCTCGGTCAGATCAACACGAGTTTTGCTATCCAGCAAAGAACCCTGCATCACAAAGCTGGCCTGCGGGTCGGTGTAGAGCAAGGTGCCGCCCACTTCCACTTCCAGCAAATTGGGAAATGGTGTGGCGCGAATACCATCGACCGTCACGCCGGGGAAAGCGGCTTCAAAGGCCTGGCGGGTAGTCTCGAAACGTGTGTCTACTTTGGCGGGGCTGGCGGCCTGAGCCAGGCTGCACAGCGACAAAAGCGCCAGTGCCAATACAGAACGAAGGTGCAACATCATGAGGTACTTCCTTTGCTAATCGACAAGACCCTAGCGGCCTTAGAACAAGAGCGCGCCGGGGCTGACGCCGGCAGCATGCGCAATCAGGCGGCGTTTCACCCAGGGCATGCGGTCCACCACTTGCATACCGGCATTGCGCAGCATGGAAGCCGGTGCCCCCGGTGCCGCAAACAGACGATACAAGCCATCGGTGGCTGCCCGCATGGCCGCAATCGGTTCAGCGCGAGCGCGCTTGTAGCGATTGAGTACACGCATATCACCGACCGAATAATGCGGGCCGCGCTCGGACAAGACCTTGATCAGGGCTTCGATATCGCCCAGACCCAGATTCAAACCCTGGCCAGCCAAAGGATGGACGCGATGCGCCGCATCACCCACCAAGGCCACACCGGGCGACACCAGGCCGCTACGCTCAAAGGTCAAAGGGAAACCGCGTACCGGGCTACGTAAGCTTAATTGCCCCAAACGGCCATTGGATAAAGAGAACAAGCTGTTTTGCAGATACTGCGCCTGCTCCTCTGAGGGCATGGCCAGCACCTTGTCGGCCTGCGCTTGCGGCACGGACCAGACCATGGAGACTTGCGATCTACCATCCACATCCGGCATAGGCAACAGGGCCAGAATCGAATCGCCAGTAAACCACTGCAAGGCAACTTGCTGGTGCGGGCGCTCTACGTTGAAGTGGGCCACCAAACCGGCGTCCCCATACTCACGACCATGATGCTCAATGCCAGCGGCAGACCGCAGGCCGGAACGGGCACCATCTGCCCCCACAAACAAATCGGCGCTGATGCGCTTCTGTCCGGCTGTGATGATGGTCTTGCCTTCCAGACGCTCGAAACGGTCTTCAATCCAGGGCACACCGAACACTTGCAAGGCCTGATACAGCGCCTGCTCCATCTGTCCGGACTCAACGATCCAGGCCAGATAATCCTGCGCGTCCTGCCAAGCATGCAGATTCAGGCAACCGCCGCCATCACCATGTACTTCCATGGCCTGCACTGGCGAAATGCGCTGGGCCGACATCAAGTTCCAAGCACCCAACTGCGTCAGAAAACGCTGGCTGGCGACCGAGACGGCGTAGACACGGGGGTGATACTGCCCCGCCGCCAGTTCCATAGGCTTGTAAGCGGGGGACAGGATGCTGACATCAAACCCGGCCTTGCGTAAACCCAGGGCGCTGGCCATACCGGCCAAGGCCCCTCCACACACCACAATTCGTTCTTTGCTCATCGTGCGCTCGGTGCTCCTGCCTGACGTGGCCACAACAGCCACATTTGACCTTGCTGCTTCATGCGCCCTGCCTGCGCACCAGCCTGATCGCCCGTGCCCCAGTACAAGTCGGTACGTGCGGCACCTTTAATCGCCGCGCCCGTGTCCTGAGCAAAAACCAGTCGCTGCAGAGGCTGGTTAGAAGCAGGCTGCGAGGTAGCCAAGTACACAGGCGTACCCAAAGGCACGTACGTGGGGTCAATAGCCACGGAACGCAGACCAATCAAGGGAATGCCATAGGCACCTTTAGGGCCCAGCTCCGGATCCACAATGGCCTCTTCGCGGAAGAACACCATAGCGGTATTTACATTCATCATTTCCTGAACGCGATGCGGATTGCGCTTGGCCCAGGCCTTGATGTTTTGCATGGAAGTCTGCGCCAAAGGCATCTCGCCCTGCTTGGCCAGCCATTGGCCTACCGAGGCATAAGGGCGACCGTTATGGTCGGCATAGGCCAGACGCACGGCGCTGCCATCGGGCAGGACCGCACGACCCGAGCCCTGGATCTGCAGAAAAAAGCCTTCTACCGGATCTTCCGCATACACGATCACTGGTGGCTGGCGCTCCTGCCTGGATACGATCTGCTCGCGAGTGTCGTAAGGCACAATGCGTTTGCCCACTTGCTTGCCGCGAATACGCTTGCCAGCCAGCTCGGGATACAAGCTACCCAGATCAATCGTCAACAAATCATCCGGCGCAGCGAAAAGCGGCCATTGATAGCTGGAACTACGGGTGCGCGAGGCCTTGAGCAAAGGCTCGTAATAGCCCGTGACCGTATTTTGAGCCACCTTGCCGTCGCCGGTCAGCAAACGCCAGGGCTGCAACTGTTGCTGCAGAAAATCACGTACAGCAGCCGTATCTTTGGTGTCAGCGTTCAGACCGGCAGAAGCCGCAGCCTGACAAACAGGCTGCCAGGCACGGGGATTGGCACGTGCGGGCATGGCCAGCGAACCGCTGACAGGACGCATCAGGCCCTTGCAGTTATTGATGAAACCTTTCCAGACATGGTCCAGCGAATCAGCCTGCCAGCCCGGCAAGGCGGACCAGTTCACGGCTTGATAACGCCCTGCCAACGCACGCGCCGGGGTTTCCGGCAGTGCCGACAAGGACGGCACGCGCAACGGTTGCAGAGCGATATCAGGACCGCCTTCTGCTGTACCCGGAGCCGTTGGCGAAGAACCCTGATCCCCAGGAATGGTGGAACAGGCACTTAATGCCAGCAGTACGGCTGGCACGCAATAAATTATCTTCATGGCTGGGTTTGGCCCTTAGTGCAAGGTACGGGGAGAGGAAAGGATGAACTCCTGAATGGCGACCTCAAAGGGCACACCATTTTCACCAACACATTGATAGCTGCCGCGCATGGTGCCAAACGGCGTGTTCAGGGGGCAACCACTGGTGTACTCAAAGGTCTCACCTGGAGCCAGCACCGGCTGTTGTCCTACAACGCCCAGGCCACGCACTTCCTGAACCTGCTGATTGTCGTCCGTAATGATCCAGTGACGACTGATAATCTGGGCCGTCTGCTGTCCATTGTTGGTAATCCGTACGGTATAGGCAAAAACATATTGATTGCTATCGGGCTCGGATTGCTCAGGCAGGTACTGGGGCGTGATCTGCACCTCAATATCGTCAGGCTTCATGATGGATTCCAGGTTACGGCTGTACAAATACGGGGCGCTGCACAGCCCCCCGCTTGAAACTATAATGATGACATATGGCCACGATTTTCGTGATGTCTAATCTTTACGGCACCTATTATGTCCCAAGCCAGCTCCACACGTATCGCTCCCAGTATTTTATCGGCCGACTTCGCCCGCCTGGGTGAAGAAGTCCGCAATGTTATCGCCGCCGGTGCCGACTGGGTTCACTGCGACATCATGGACAACCACTTTGTACCGAACCTGACTTTCGGCCCCATGGTCTGTGCTGCGCTGCGCCCCCACACCACTGCCCCCATCGACGTACACCTGATGGTGGAGCCCGTGGACGCGCTGATCCCCGAATTTGCCAAAGCCGGTGCCGATTACATCAGTTTTCACCCCGAAGCCTCGCGCCACGTGGATCGCACCCTGTCGCTGATCCGTGACCACGGCTGTAAGGCCGGCCTGGTATTCAACCCGGCCACCCCGCTGAACTGGATGGATCACCTGATGGACAAGCTGGATCTGGTCCTGCTGATGTCCGTTAACCCCGGCTTTGGTGGCCAGGCCTTTATCCCCAGCGCCATGGACAAGCTGCGCCAAGCCCGCGCCCGCATTGATGCGTGGACTGCAGAAGGTGGTCAGCCCATCCTTCTGCAAATCGACGGTGGCGTGAAGGTGGACAATATCGGCGCCATCCGTGCAGCCGGTGCTGACACCTTTGTGGCCGGTTCGGCTATTTTTGGTCAGCCCGACTACGCTCAGGTCATCCGCGACATGCGCGCGCAAATCGCTCTGGCAGAGCAGGCCTAAATCCTGCGTTCGGCCTGCTGTTCCCGCTACTGCAGCATCGTATTGCGGCTATAACTGCCCTGCCGAACCGCACTGTCGGGGCGGCGGCGCTCCACAAACAAGGCATTGCCCTGCACCCGCTTGGCCTGTGCCTTGGCAGAACTGGCCAGCTCCGCAATTAAAGAGCCCGAATACAATTCGGGCTCCTCGATTGTGACCACACCTAAAGACAGGCTCACTAGCGGGTGAAACACCAGCACGCCTTGACGGTTTTCAGCCAAATAGCCGCCTGCTTGCCGATGCTCCAGTCTATACAGGGACTCCAGCTCTTTTTCCAGCTCGTCCAGAATGCTTTGGCAGCGCTCGGCCCAGTCCGGGCTGGTAAACACCAAAATAAAATCGTCCCCCCCCACATGGCCCACAAAGTCCATGCGAGCCACCGCGTAACGGGTGAAGAGCTCGGCCATGGAGCGTAACAGCTCATCGCCTTTGCGATAGCCGTACAAATCGTTGTAGGGTTTGAAGTGGTCCAGATCCGCATAGCACACAGCGAAGTTCTGCCGATTACGCAGCAAACCATCAATATGCTCATCAATCGGCACATTACCCGGCAATTGCGTCAGTGGATTGGCATAACGCGCCGTCATGATCTGAATCTGCGTAATTTCACGCATCAGCTCCACACTGGAGCCCAGGCCCAGATACTCACCCGCCCCGGTAATGATGAAACCATCACTCAAGGCATCCCCCGCTCCCTGCGTCATCAAGGTGCCCAGCTCCAGCAAGCTGGTATCGCAGTCAACAATCAGCGGTGGGGTTTCAATAAACAGGGAGCATGGCTTGTTGCCATACAGTTCGCGGTGATAAGGCCGGGCAAGCTGATCATAAAGCTGGCTACGACGCAAAATACCCGTCGGTCGATCCCCTCGCACCAGAGCCACGGCACTAAGATCTGGGTGGCTTTGAAACAGCTCATACACACGATTCGTGGGTGTATTATCAGGCACCGCAGGCGCGGCACGCAGTAAACGCCGCACGCTCATGGAATCACGGCCTTGCACTTGACGTTGAGTGCGCACAGTGGAGGGTCCAAACAGCGCGGCTTGAGCGGGCTCCAGCTGAGGAGGGGGGTTAGGTTGAGGGCGACACAGCAAATAGCCCTGCCCACAGGCCACGCCCAAGTACCGCAAGGTGCGTAGTTCCGCGCCGGTTTCAATCCCTTCAGCAATCACAACGGATTGAGCATGGCTGGCAATATCGCAAATGGAGCGTACCAATTGCTGCTTGAGCACATCGGTATCAATATCGCGCACAAAGTATTTGTCGATCTTGACGTACTCGGGCCGCAATTCGGACCACAAACGCAGCGAGGCATAGCCTTCACCCAGATCATCAATGGCAAACTGCAGGCCTTCTTTTCGATAAAGCTCAATAGCCTGATTCAGATAGTCGTAGCTGTCAGTACGCTCGGATTCGGTCAATTCGACCACCACCCGGCTCCAGTCAATGCCATCCAGCTGTGGCATACCGGTACGCGGTTCGATGCGGGCCGAAGGCAACATGCGCATCACCACATCCGGGCTGGAGTTCAAAAACAGTTTGCCCGCCAAACCCTGCTGCTTGAAACTGCTGACCAAGGTATGGCAACACAGCTCTTCCAGATCCCATAAGCGGCCACATTGCCGGGCGGCGTCAAACAAGGCCAAGGGCGAATAAAAACTGCTGTCCTTTGGCCCTCGAATCAAACCCTCGTAACCCAGAATCAAGCCGGACTGCAAATCCACAATGGGCTGAAAAACCGGCGTAACTTGTTTTTCTACGAGAATCTGATGAAATGTATCGAGCATCATACTTCCGCTCCTAGGGCCTTTCTGAACGGACTATCGAAAGCCAATCTTGTACCAAAATACGGTTTGCTCACTAAATTGATAAGCCCGCGTGCAGTAAGGAGCTTTAACATGATGAATCAAACGAAATGAAAACCGATGTTCCGAAAACTTTTTTCTGCTCGACCTTAACAGGAATTTGACAATATTTTGTCACAAGTCCGCTACAAAAAGATGAATATTTTCTCTGTGCTGTTTGATTTGGATGGAACCCTGCTCGATACCATTCCCGATCTGGCCTCGGCATGTAATGCCATGCGTATCGACCTGGGTTTACCCCCGCTCCCAGAGGAGCGCATCGCTACTTTCGTGGGCAAAGGCTCGGAAAACCTGGTGCGACGCGCTCTGACCGATCTACCTGAACCTCCTGACTACACCCCGGCATTGGAATCATTTTATTACCATTACCAATTATGTAATGGCCAACACAGCCGCCTGTATCCGGGTGTACTAGAAGGATTGGATGACTTTAAAAGCCAGGGATTGCGTCTGGCTGTGGTCACCAACAAGCCCGAACAATTTGCCCGCCCCTTGCTGGAACAAATGGGTTTGGGCCCGTACTTCGAACTGGTGGTGGGCGGTGATACCTGCCCGCGCAAAAAGCCCGACCCCATGCCTTTTGTCTACGCGTGCGAGCAAATGAAACTGGCTCCCGAACAGGCTTTGGTCATTGGGGATTCCATGAATGACGCCCAGGCAGCGCGTGCGGCGAACATCCCCGTACTGTTGGTTCCTTACGGCTATAACGAAGGCAAGGATGTGCAAAGCCTGGATTCCGATGGTATAGTTGCCTCTATTGCCGACGCGGCCACCTGGCTGCGCAATAAACGCAACACCATATTTACGTCATAAAATTCATGTCTACTCGCACTCACGCATCCACAATCTACGGCGCTTATTGGCGCTGGTGGCGTTCGTGTATCGGGTAGATATAACCTTGAAGTCTGGCGTCCCTGCAAAGTAGTACACAGCGGACCGCCTCCAGGAAAATAAGCCCGGTAATCACAACGACCGGGCTTTTTTTGTTTCTGTCCGGCTCGTCGTACCCACTGACCCTCGAGATCCCAATGACAGAAATAGAATTCAATGCCCTAGCAGCAGAAGGCTTTAACCGCATTCCCCTGATTGCGGAAACCTATGCCGACCTGGATACGCCCCTGTCGATTTATCTGAAACTGGCGCACAACGGCCCCGAAGGCGGGCGTTACAGCTGCCTGATGGAATCGGTTGTGGGCGGCGAGCAGTTCGGTCGCTACTCCTTTATTGGCCTGCCTGCCCGTACCGTGATCCGCAGCTACGGCCGTCATACCCAAGTGCTGCACGATGGCAAGATTGTCGAAACAGCCGAAGGCGATCCGCTGGAATTCATCGAGCAATTCCAGGCCCGTTTCAAAGTAGCCCTGCGTCCTGGCATGCCCCGCTTTGCGGGTGGTCTGGCTGGTTACTTCGGCTACGACACGGTGCGTCACATCGAACCGTCCCTGGGCATGAACCGCAAACCCTTCCCTTCCGACCAGGAAGAAGGCGTGCCGGACATCATGCTGCTACAAGTGGACGAACTGGTGATTGTGGATAATCTGGCTGGCCGCACTTACCTGCTGGTCTACGCCGATCCCGCCCAGCCCGAAGCCTACGTACTGGCCAAGCGTCGTCTGAAAGATCTGCGCGAAAAGCTGCGTTCACCCGTCGTGATCCCTTACGCCTACGCCAGCATGCAAACCGAATGCGAGCGCGACTTCGACAAAGAGGATTACCTGAAGGCCGTGGCCCGCGCCAAGGAATACATTGCAGCCGGTGACCTGATGCAAGTGCAGATCGGCCAGGTCATCACCAAACCTTTCCGCGACTCGCCCTTATCCCTGTACCGCGCCCTGCGTTCGCTGAACCCATCGCCTTACATGTACTTCTGGAACTTCGACGACTTCCAGGTCGTGGGTGCATCGCCAGAAATTCTGGTGCGTCAGGAAGAACACCGTCAGGATGGCCGCAACATGGAGCGCGTCACCATTCGCCCACTGGCCGGCACTCGCAAACGCGGTGCCACACCTGAAGCCGATGCCGCACTGGCCGCCGAGCTGAAGTCCGACCCTAAAGAACGCGCCGAACACCTGATGCTGATCGACCTGGCCCGCAACGATATTGGCCGTATCGCCAAAACCGGCTCGGTACAAGTCACGGACACCATGGCAATCGAACGTTACTCGCATGTTCAGCACCTGGTCTCCAATGTCTGCGGCGAACTGCAGGACGGCATGAGCCAGATGGACGTGCTGCGCGCCTCCTTCCCCGCGGGCACCCTGACCGGCGCCCCCAAGGTACGCGCCATGGAAGTCATTGATGAACTGGAGCCCGTGCGCCGTGGCGTTTACGGTGGTGCTGCTGGCTACCTGAGCTACTCGGGCGAAATGGATCTGGCCATTGCCATACGCACCGGCGTCATCAAGGACGGCATGCTCTATGTGCAGGCCGCCGCCGGTGTCGTGGCCGACTCCGATCCCGAAAAAGAATGGCAAGAGACCGAAGCCAAGGCACGCGCCGTAATCCGCGCTGCCGAACAAGTGCAATTCGGTCTGGACGAGCCTATTTAATCGCCCCACTGCCATCCTTTTTTTGCCGGAGTATTCCCATGCTGTTCATGCTCGATAACTATGACTCGTTTACCTACAACCTGGTCCAGTACTTTGGAGAACTGGGTCAGGAAGTAGTGGTACGACGCAACGATCAAGTCACACTTGAAGAAATTGAAGCCTTGAATCCCAGCCATCTGTGCGTCTCGCCCGGCCCTAAGTCCCCTGCGGATGCGGGCCTGTCGGTTGCACTGATCCAGCACTTTGCCGGCAAGCTACCGATTCTGGGCGTCTGCCTGGGTCATCAGGCGATCGGGCATGCTTTTGGTGCGCGCATTATCCGTGCGCAGCAAATCATGCATGGGAAAGTCTCCCCTATTACTCACCAGGGCACGGACGTATTCAGCAACTTGCCCTCGCCCTTTAACGTCACCCGTTATCACTCCCTGGCCATCGAGCGCGACAGCCTGCCCGACTGTCTGGAGGTAACCGCGCAAACCGAAGACGGCGAGATCATGGGTGTCCGTCACCGCGAATTGCCTATTTATGGCGTGCAGTTTCACCCCGAGTCGGTGCTAAGCGAGCATGGCCACGCCTTACTGAAGAACTTTCTGGACCTTTAAATCATGAACACCATCACTCCTACCGAAGCACTGGTGCGCTGTATCGAACACCGGGAAATCTTCCACGACGAAATGCTGCATCTGATGCGCATGCTCATGCGCGGCGAAATGTCGCCTCAGATCGCGGCTGCCTTGCTGATGGGCTTGCGCGTGAAAAAAGAAAGCGTGGGTGAAATTTCTGCCGCCGCCCAGGTGATGCGCGAATTTGCCACCCCCGTCATTACGCCCAATCCGGACGAACTGCTGGATATGTGCGGTACAGGTGGCGACGGCTCCAATACCTTCAATATCTCCACCGCCTCCATGTTTGTGGCCGCCTCCGTAGGAGTGAAAGTAGCCAAGCACGGCAACCGCAGTGCCTCTTCCTCGTCCGGTAGTGCGGACGTGCTGGAAGCCCTGGGCGTGAACCTGACCTTCTCGCCCGAGCAAGTGGCGCAAAGCATTGCCGAAACCAATATTGGTTTCATGTTCGCCCCCGCTCACCACGGCGCCATGAAAAATGTGGCTGCTGTCCGCAAAGAGCTGGGCGTGCGCACTATTTTCAATATTCTGGGCCCACTGACCAACCCGGCCGGAGCAACCAACCAATTGATGGGCGTCTTCCACCCGGACCTGGTGGGGATTCAGGTGCGCGTAATGCAACGCCTGGGGGCCAAACACGTGCTGATCGTGCACGGCAAGGACGGTATGGATGAAGCCTCTCTGGGTGCGGCCACCCTGGTGGGCGAACTGAAAGACGGTCAGGTGCGGGAATACGAAATTCACCCCGAAGACTTTGGCATGGCCATGACCTCCAACCGCAGCATTCGCGTCTCCAGCAAGGAAGAATCTGCCGTGATGATTATGGAAGCCCTCAATAACCAAGAGGGTACGGCTCGTGATATCGTGGGCCTCAATGCTGGTTTGGCCATCTATGCTGCCAACCACGCCGACTCCATTGAACAAGGCCTGCGCATGGCTTTTGAGGCCATTGCCAACGGTGCCGCACGCGAAAAACTCGAACAATTCCGCGCTTATACAAGGAAGTTAAATCCATGAACGACATTCTGGCCAAGATCCTCGACACCAAAAGAGCTGAAGTCGTCACCGCCCGCCAACTGCGCAGCGAGTCCGATCTGCTGCGCGAAGCGAAGAACCGGAACGACCTGCGCGGCTTTGCCAGCGCCATTGAAGACAAGATTGCTCAAGGCAAGCCTGCCATTATTGCGGAAGTCAAAAAGGCCTCCCCGTCCAAGGGTGTGATCCGTGCCGACTTCAACCCGACTGAGATTGCCTCCAGCTACGCCGCCCACGGGGCGGCCTGCCTGTCGGTCCTGACCGATATCCAGTATTTTCAGGGTTCCTACGACCACCTGCGCCAGGCCCGTGCCGTATGCGCACTGCCCGTACTGCGCAAAGACTTCATTATTGACCCCTATCAGATCATCCATGCCCGAGCCATGGGTGCCGACTGCATCTTGCTGATCGTCGCCGCGCTGGAGAAGGATCAGCTGATGGAATACGAAGAAATGGCCCACGAACTGGGCATGGACGTCCTGGTTGAAGTACATGACCGCGCCGAGCTGGATATTGCCTTGCAAATGAAGACCAGCCTGCTGGGCATCAATAACCGCAATCTGCGCACCTTTGAAACCAGCACCCAGAACACGCTGGACCTGCTGCCCTTTATCCCCAGCGAAAAACGCGTTGTCACCGAAAGCGGTATTCACACCATTGAAGATGTGGCCCTGATGCGCGAGAACCAGGTGCAAGCCTTCCTGGTCGGTGAGGCCTTCATGCGTGAACCTGATCCAGGCGTTGCCTTGCAGAACCTGTTCTTCGGTCAGCCTGCATGAGCACCCACGCTTGCCCCCTGTGTGCCTTGAAACCCGATCAATTGCTATGGTCGGGTGCAGGGCTGCAGGTACTGGCCGTCACGGACAGCCCGTTTCCCGGCTATACACGGGTAATCTGGCAAGATCATGTGGCTGAAATGACAGACCTGTCTGAAGAACAACGGCAGCACATCATGGCAGCCGTATATGTGGTTGAGCAGACTCAGCGTGAACAACTGGGAGTCGCCAAGATCAATCTGGCTCAATTCGGAAATCAGGTGCCGCATCTGCATTGGCACATCATCCCTCGCTGGAAGGACGACCCGTTCTTTCCGGACTCTGCCTGGTCACCCGCCCCCATGCGCACAGAAGAACAAAAGCAAGGCTGGGCTTCCCACGAAGAACGCCTGCTTGAGCAAGTCAGCCAGTATCAGCAGGCACTTTGTATTGCGCTAAAAGCACGATTCAAGCACTAAACCCGCTATTCAAGTCCTGCTATTAAAGAAATACCCGCTGGCCTGTAAAAAGTCAGCGGGTATTTTTTGCCTCCCGGAAAAGAGACGGCGCACTGTAACAGACAAGTACACCGCTTATCCGTGGAGCCCGCTACAGTGCGACTCCACCGGCAGGAGCCAAGCTGCTGTTGTGCTACTTGCACGCAACCCACATAAACAGCTTGCTTGCTTGCTTGCTTGCTTGCTTGCTTGCATAGCATGGCCATAGCCAACTCTTTATACCTGGCAGCATGACCACCTCGACTTCACAAATCTCCACCTACGAACGATCAGAGTAAGGAGTGCCCAACGACTTCTTTCCGACAAACCCCTTGACCCAGTCACTTCGAGCACAAAATTAACCTAGATCAAGCCTGGACGACAATCGCCTAGCCCCTTCAAAAACCACCATATATAGTGTCGTGAATCCTAAAAATCACTATATATAGGCTCTGGTGAAAAACATGGCTACCCAGGAAACTGCCTCGCGTCCAGCTGCTCAGCTGGACATCATCCGTTCCATTACTGAATATCTGGACCGCCAGGACTGGCGCGTGCAAGCCAATGCCAACCAGGGCTATTCGCTGGGCGGTCTGATTCTGAACAGCTCGGGCAAGATGATTGCCAACTACTGGCTCAGCCACGTTTACCCCGAAGCAATCGGCCAGGCACACCGTCAGGCCGACCTGCACATCCACGATCTGGACATGCTCTCTGGCTACTGCGCCGGCTGGTCCTTGCGCACTTTCCTGAACGAAGGGCTCAATGGCGTACCCGGAAAGATTGAATCCGGCCCACCGCGGCATCTAAGCAGTGCGGTCGGTCAGGTCGTCAATTTCCTGGGCACCCTGCAGAACGAATGGGCCGGAGCCCAGGCCTTCAGCTCCTTTGATACCTATATGGCGCCCTTCATCCGCAAGGACGGCCTGAGCTACAAACAGGTGCGCCAATGCATGCAGGAGCTGATCTACAACCTGAACGTACCCTCACGCTGGGGGACGCAGACGCCCTTTACCAATCTGACCTTTGATTGGGTTTGCCCCGAAGACCTGCGCGAGCAAGTGCCGCAAATCGGTGGCGAAGAAATGCCGTTTTGCTACGGGGATCTGCAGGCCGAAATGGACATGATCAACCAGGCCTATATCGAAGTCATGAGCGAGGGTGATGCCCGTGGCCGTGCCTTCACCTTCCCGATTCCCACCTACAACATCACCCGGGATTTTGACTGGCACAGCCCGAATGCCGAGCGCCTGTTTGCCATGACGGCCAAATATGGCCTGCCCTACTTCCAGAACTTCATTAACTCCGAGCTGGAACCCAATATGATCCGCTCCATGTGCTGCCGCCTGCAGCTGGATCTGCGCGAGCTGCTCAAACGCGGTAATGGCTTGTTTGGCTCTGCCGAGCAAACCGGCTCCCTGGGAGTGGTCACCCTGAACTGCGCCCGCTTGGGGTATCTGTATCAAGGCGATGAAGCTGGTCTGTTTGCCCGTTTGGATGAGCTGCTGGAAATGGGCCGCGACAGCCTGGAAATCAAGCGCACGGTGATCCAGCAGCATATGGACCAAGGGCTGTTTCCCTACACACGCCGCTATTTAGGCACCTTGCGTAATCACTTCTCCACGCTGGGAGTTAACGGCATTAACGAGATGATCCGCAACTTTACCCAGGACAAGCAGAATCTTTGCACGCCGTGGGGGCACCGCTTTGCCTTGCGTTTGCTGGATCACATTCGGGAGCGCATGGTGGAGTTTCAGGAAAGTACCGGCCACCTGTACAACCTGGAAGCCACCCCTGCCGAGGGCACCACTTACCGCTTTGCCAAAGAAGATCGCGCCCGCTGGCCCGACATTCTGCAAGCAGGGACCGAGCAAATGCCCTACTACACTAATTCCTCACAGCTGCCGGTGGGCTTTACTGAAGACCCCTTCGAGGCATTGGAGCGACAAGACGAGCTGCAAGGCAAATACACCGGCGGCACCGTGCTGCACCTCTATATGACCGAAGCACTGTCCAGCACTGATGCCTGCCGCAATCTGGTGCAACGAGCCTTGAACCGTTTTTCCTTGCCTTACATCACCGTTACGCCCACATTTTCTATCTGTCCCAAGCACGGCTATCTGTCTGGAAAACATGAGTTTTGTCCACATTGCGATAGTGAGCTGCTGGCCAACAAGATAGCTCAAGCTCGGGCCGAGGCTGACGTTCAAAACGAAGTTATCGCGGACACGTCAACGCCGTCGTCGACACCGACACCGACACCGACACCGACACCGACACCGACACCGACACCGACACCAGTCCATTAAAGCCGATCTCTTCAAGCCAACTTTTTACCAAGACAGGCTAAACCCAATCCACTTGGCTCAACTAAAACCAGGCTTTTGGTTGTCCTTAGCCTTTATCTACAACCAGCCTCTTGGCACAAACCCAGGCTAGTCACATCCGCATAGCGTGACGGCCCTTTTTTCCAAGGAGTTATTCATGAACACCGACACCCTCACTCTTCAAGATTCCGAACGCCAGCCTTGCGAAATTTGGACACGCGTCATGGGCTATCACCGTCCCATGTCGTCTTTCAATATTGGCAAGCAAGGTGAGTTTCATGAGCGACGCTACTTCACCGAAGCCAGCGCCTGCGCAAGCAATACCGTCCCCACCCGATAAACAGCCCGGTCAAATTCCATGACTTACGCCACGCGCCATCTTTACCCGGCCACGCCTGCCCACAAAGTGGCATTGAAAGTGGGTGGCTGCGCCCCTTTCTCGGCTACGGATTACCCCGGCCAATTAGCCGCTGTCATCTTTGTGCAAGGCTGCCCCTGGCGCTGTGGCTACTGCCACAACCCCCACCTGCAAGAGCGCACACCAGACAGTGCTATTGATTGGAACGCCTTGCTGGACTTTCTGAATCGCCGCGTCGGCCTGCTGGATGCCGTCGTCTTTAGCGGCGGCGAGCCCACACTGGACCCGGCCCTGGGCTCCGCCATCCGCGCGGTGCGCAGGCTGGGTTTCAAAATCGGTTTACACACCGCAGGCACACATCCGGCCAGACTGCTGGAAATCCTGCCTTGGGTGGACTGGATAGGCCTGGATATCAAGGCAGAGTTCAGTCACTACGACGCCATTACTCAACGCAGCAATAGTGCCGCTGCGCCCTTACGCAGTTTGCAGTTGCTGCTGAACGAAGACGTTCTGTTTGAGTGCCGCAGCACTATTCATCCCCAGCTGCACAGTCCCGCCTCGGTACAAGCTTTGGGACAACACCTGCATGAGCTGGGCGTCCAGCGCTATGCCGTGCAGATTTTCCGCACACAAGGCTGTGATGATGATTTCCTGAATGAAACTGGGCAGGCTTTGCAGGCCTACCCGGGAGCGGAAGTTTTGGAAAACCTCCAGAAGCTGTTTCCGCACTTTGAAGTGCGACGCTCTTAATTGTCTCAGGAAGAAGCGGGGGTGCGTATCGGGCGGCGCAGCACATCCTGTAAAGCTGCTTTACCCTGTTTAAGCACTGCACGCGGATGCAGAATATCGGGGTCCAAGGCGTCCAGGGTGTTTTTCACCATCAGACCCAATTCGGTATCACCCTCAATCGACAGACGTCGATTAAAGAACAAGGTATCCGGATCTTCCTGCCGCTGCAAAAGCTGATAAAAAGCCCAAAGATCCGCTTTCAGAGTCAAATCCGGACGTTGTACGCGTGCCGACAGAGGATAAAAAGCCCCTTGGCGCCACGTATAGTCAAACGCTAAGCCGGCATCCGCCACCTGTATGCGTAAAGCTCGCCCTTCCAACCGTTCCGCAATGTCAGCCGGCAAGTGCGGACGCATCAGCACGTTCAAGCCCGTACAAAACAAGCGGGAGCCGGGCCACGGAGGTAATCGGCTTAAAACACCCGCCACAACAGCGGGTAAACGGGGTGTCGTTATTTCATTCACTTTTGCATCCCTCCCTTAAAAACGCTCTGACACCGGCGACACCCATTCCAAACCGGGGCGACCATGCCAGAAACCGTTGCACGCCTTAGCGGGCAGTAAAGGCAGCATATCCTCGTGGGCATCCCTTGTCTGAATACGCCCCTGAATCACGTCATTAAACAAATGCACGACCGCATCCATATGCTGAGATTGCGGACTCAAACGCAGCATATTCACTCCCAAATCGCGCAAATCCTGTACCTGCTCCAGTAAGGTGTACACCCAAGCGGATTGAGTCTGGATACCGTTAATCGTCAGAAAACCCTGCCCTTCACGGGTTTCCAGCAGCAAGCCATCGGGATAGTCCATGCACACGTACTGGCAATTGTCCTTGGGCAGATTGCGGTTACGCGCCGCAAAGCAACGGGCCGAGAAAGCCAGGGGCAAACGCCCGAAGGCAAAGACCTCGGTTTCCAAACCGGCAGGTCTGTCTTGCTGCAACTGCGCCAATCCTGCACGGCCCATTTCCAGAGGCATCACCCAACGCACCGCGCCTTGAGAAGCAATCAAATCCAGCACTGGCCCGTTATAAACATTTAAAAAAGGGCCGGCGACAAAGTCCCGACCCTGCATCAAACGTACTGCTCCCATATCATTGGCTTCGACCAGATAATCAGCCTGTTTGGTGACCTTGCGTAGCGTATTCACGTCCCGCCCGGACTCCAGCAAGACCTGACTAGACAGAACCGGCACCTTGCCAGCCTGGGCCAGCATCTGGGCAATATCCAGCCAATCATCCAGTCGTAGCTCGTGACGACGCGAACATACGGTCTCGCCCAGATACACCACATCGATCGGCCAGTCGCAGGCCGACTCATAAAACTGCATCGTGGCCACGCGGGACCAGTAATACTGCAAGGGGCCTAAAGATAATTTCATGATTGAGCCTCCCATGCTCTACTTCCAGGGCCGAGAATAGGCACCCAGCGTATGTTGCTGCCCTTCGGCCAATTTGTTCAAAGCCCCCATCCAGGCCGGATGGACTGAATAACGGGCTGGCGTGGATTTGGCCGAATCAATGGCTTGCCGCCATACCTGAGTAACTTGAGCCACATAAGCCGGGCTGCGCTGTCGGCCTTCAATCTTGATTGCGCTGACACCCGCCGCCAACAGTTGTGGCAACAAGGACAAAGTGTTCAGGCTGGTGGGCTCCTCCAGTGCGTAATAGTTTTCGCCTGCCACATCAAAACGCCCTTTGCACAAAGTGGGGTAAGCCGCATTTTCACCATCCTGATAGCGGTCGATCAACACACCATTCAGACGCGACTCCAGCCCCTGATCTGTCTGCTCCCAGCGCACATGCCCGGCGGGGGAACAGACTCCATGTGTATTGGGGGACTCACCAGTGGCATAGGAGGACAAGGCACAGCGGCCCTCCACCATCACGCACAAGCTGCCAAAGCCAAAAACCTCAACCTGAACAGGGACCTGCTCACAGACCTGCTCCACTTGGGTCATGGACAGGACACGCGGCAAAACCACGCGCTGAATACCGAAGTTCTGGTGGTAATACTTGATGGCTTCCGGATTGGTGGCTGAACCCTGCACCGACAAGTGCAAGCGCAGATTGGGATGTGCCTGACTGGCATAGGCCATCAATCCTGGGTCTGCCATGATGACCGCATCGACCTGAGCCTGGGCAGCTCGGTCCACCGCGTCGCGCCACTGTTGCCAGGCATTGGGTTGCGGGTAGGTATTGAGAGCCAGCAAAACTTTGCGGCCGCGCTGGTGTGCGTAATCAATCCCTTGTGCAATCGCCTGTGCATCAAAATTAAGCCCGGCAAAGTTCCGGGCATTGGTGGCATCCCGGAACCCCAGATAGACACTATCGGCTCCGTTATCAATGGCTGCTTTCAAAGCAGGCAAGCTGCCCGCTGGGCAAACCAGTTCCATCTGCGGGTTATCGGACGCGGCTAAAGCCGTGGACGCTGTATTCATGACACTCCCCGATCAGCAATCTGGCCAGGGTGGATCCTGGCTCGACAAGACCACCACTATGCCTGCTCTGAAATTAAGGGGCCTTAACGCATATCAAATTCTTCCCACCTCCTGACCCGTGGCAAACAAGTCCCACTTTGCCTGCGCCATAGGCGGGCAGAATGGTCCACAATGCCTTCCAAGCCTTTCGTGCTGGAGTCTTGATGACACAAACTGAGATCACGCTGGATACTCGCGGCCTGCCCGCACCCGAGCCTTTGGAGCATTGCCTGGAAGCACTGGCTGAACTGGCTCCCACCCAGGCCTTGCTCATGTGGCTGGATCGAGAACCTTTCCCCTTGTATGAAATCCTGCGACGCAGCGGCTTCAAGTATCACGGCACCCACCAAGAAAACGGCTTCAAGCTCATCATCCGCAGGAACTAAGTCTATGCAACGCGCTTTATCGCTGGATCAGTCACCCTCTTTGTCACTGACCTTGCCCCTGTTTGCGAATGTCCCTTTTTTTGGACTGCTGGCTGCCATGCTGGCGCTCTATAGCGGACCGGAATTATTCAACTCCCGCTGGCACCCCGCCACCTTGGCCATAACCCATGCCTGGACCTTGGGGATCGTGGGCAGTGCCATGTTTGCCTCTTTGGCACATATTCTGGCCGTGGCCTGCAATGTGCGTATTCAGGTGTCACGCGGTCAGGCGCTAGCTTTTTGGGGCTTGCTCAGCGCTGGCACACTATTTCTGATGACAGGCTTTCTTAGCTGGCAAAGCTGGGCTTACACGCTGGCAGGCGCTTGTCTTGCCTTTGCTTTGGGGGCTTATCTACTGACTGCCATGCTGGCCTTGTGGCGCTCTCGGCGCGACGTCTTTCGCGGCGCCAAAGAAATCGTTGCTCCTATCCGACTGGCTTTGCTGGGACTGTTGCTGACTGTCTCAACGGGGCTTGCCATGCTGGTCGCCTTGGCAAGCGAACAAGCCGTCGCCAATTTGCTGAATCTTCACATGACGATGGGCTTGGCAGCTTGGGCAGGCTTGCTGCTGATTGCCATGTCGTTCCAACTGCTGCCTATTTTTCAAATCACCGAACTCTACCCGACGCCTCTAGTACGTTGGCTACCTTGGGTCGTAGGAGCCTTGTTGATTGCACAGTGGGCCCTGGCCTCCTTACCTGGCTCCTGGTTACCTTTGCGTGATCTGGTCACCTACCTGATCTTTTTAAGCTACGGCTTATGGGCGGTGATTACGTGGGCGCGCCTCTGGAAACGCAAGCGTCCGACAGCAGGAGCCAGCACTTTATTCTGGTATAGCTCCTTAAGCAGCCTGTTGATTGCTGTTCTGTTGAACTTCTGGACCCACAATCCCGCCGCCTCCAACGCAGAGCTGGCGATTGGTGTCTTGCTCATTATGGGAGCCTTGGGTTCCGTCGTCTGTGGGATGCTCTATACCATCGTGCCCTTTCTGCTTTGGCGCGAGGCCCAGGAGCATGTCAGCATGGATACGGACAATACCGAGCACACGCGTGCCCTCTTGCGCCTTAACCCCAAGACTGCCAACTACATCCCCGCGTCCACCGCCCGCGCGCATTGGGCTTTGCATAGCCTAAGTCTGGTGCTTTGGACAGGTGCGAGCTTGGGGATCGAGTCTTTCGCCTGGATAGCTGCTCCTGCTTTGCTGCTGTCTTTTGCAAGCTTGACTTGGAATCTATGCACAGCCTGGCAGCGCTATCGCCGTAGCCTGCGCGCTATCCGCGCATATCAGGCAGAACACCATATTGCCGCAAAGCCGCGCTGTCCAGAATCGTAAAATTACGTCGCTGAACCCGAATCAGATCCCGGTCCATCAAATCACGCAAGGTACGTGATAAGTGCTCCGGGGTCAGATTCAGGCGGGAAGCAATGACGGACTTACCGACATCGATCCTGAAGGGGACACCCTCTTCGCCCGGCCACTCCTGCAAAAGGTAATTCACCAGACGTTGCACACCATTTTGCAGCGTATAGGCCTCCAACTCGCCCATCAAGCGATAAAGCCGCTCACTTAAACCAGCCAGCATCAGGCGAGCAACATCACTGCCCTTCTCCAGCTGCTCCATCAAGGTGTCTCTATTGATATGCAAGAGCAGAGAGTCCACCAAAGTCTGGGCCGTCACAATGTAATTACGGCCCATGAACATCAGCGCCTCACCAAACCCCTCTCCTGGCCCCACCAGGCGAACGACGCGCTCTGAGCCCGTGGACGAGACAAATACCAGCTTCACCCGACCATAGACCAACATGTGAAAGCCCAAACAAGGATCTCCACTGTGAAATAAAGTCGTACCACGCAAAGCGTGTACTTCCTGAGTACCTTTAGCAATGGGCTCCAGTTGTTCCGGTGGCAGCTCCTTGAATATAGGCAGATGAGCCAGCTGGGCCTTTATCCGCTTCCAGCGTCCCGGCCCTTCACCCTGCAGTAGCCTGGTGTCTGACAATTCTTCATTGCTTGCCTGCGAGGCCATGTCTTGAGCCGCCATATCTTTTCCGTATGCCAAATAGAACCATAGCTAGACTGACATACTCCGTTCCCTCTTGTTCAGATTAGCTCGGTGCCTGATTGATACACGTCAAACAGATAAATCGAGGCTTTAAAGAGGACGTAAAAAGATAGTCAGAACTGCTAGTTCAGCATGACTTAGGAACAGATCCAAGCAAAAAGCGGTCAAATTTGACCATGTTAGAGGTAGGGAATATTGAGAGGGGAAACTGATTGGGGACAGCCTCATTTCCAAATCGACTTGAATTCTGAATGGATGCAATAGGCCTTAGCAGAGCCAGCTACGTCGACGTTAAAGAGAAAACTGAGTAGGAATTTCGGAGGGCTCAGGGAGGACGAATACAGGCAGTGACTAAGTACGCTACAGCCCTAAGCTAAGGGGACAGATGTCGGCAGTTGCAGGCGCCAATCTTGGTCATCAAAGCTGATTGATGCAGAAAGCTCAGCAACTAATGCTACAAGCGCGCAGAGTAGAACGACCGAGCCCCCTGCAGGTAAGCAGCGATGGATTGAACGTCAAACCCTAGGGTGCAGGGACAGAATGCCAAGACCGACCTGCTAGGCTTAGGCCAAACGGCGTCGGTAAGAACAGGGAATACACGCAGCCCGGAACGGGCCAAGATGGGGGGCGGTACGCCTGAACCGGGCGGTCCAGGGTCAGGCCTTCGAGCAATCCGAGACAGGCCGGTAGCCTGCGCTTTTGTCGCCGCATAAAACAAAACCCCCGCAAGGGATGCTTGCGGGGGTTTTGAGGAATAAGAGCTTGACGATGACCTACTTTCACAGACGTCCGTC